>JBEKYW010000004.1:0-153499 GCA_049510555.1 Bryobacteraceae bacterium | reverse complement strand
TCCAGCACTTGCTGACGTAGTCGGGTCACAGAAAATCTCCTTTCTGTGACCGAAACTACCGCTGCTTATGCCCGCGGAGCACGCACGCGACTGCGTCCGCCGCGCCAGCGGCTCAGTTCAAACGCCCTATTCGGGCGGCCCGACCCGAGCCCCGAAAGTCCCCAGGTTTTCGCAGACCATTCGGGCGGCGGAGGCGTGAGGCCGTACACACGATACTACGGGGCAAAGCCCACGGCCGTCAGCACGATGCCAAGCTCGCGGCTGTCGGGCGGGGCGAAAAACGTTTGATCGATGACGATCTCGACCACGGCCACGGCGCCGGCAGCGCGCAGGGGCGGCGATTCCAAAGTGTATGTGCCGGGGGTGGAGTAGGTCCGCGACGCCACTTCGCGGCCATCCAGGAGCAGCGCGACGCGACGCGCGCGCGCCTGCGGCGGGATGTCGAACGCCACGCGCAGCGGCAGGGCGGCGGCGGGATTACTGAGCACCACCACGGCGGTGCGCGACATCCAGCGGAACCGGTTGTCTTCGAGAGAGTAAATGCCGCTGATGATCTGGTCGGCGGCTTGGGGGGCGTTCATGGGCAGGTAGGCGAGCGTAGGATGGCGCTCCACCACCTCGACGGCGCGCAGGCGGTCGATCGCGCCGGTGGAGACTCCGAAGGGCCAGAGGCCGCGGGATGCGGTGGAGTAGCCCGAGTGCGACTCCAGGCCGATCAGCCGCAGCGGAATCGCGGGCCGGATCTCCAACGGCGCAACGACTGCCGAAACGGGAGCGTTGACGTCCACCGAGTGGCCCAACTCGCTCGAAACCACGATGTCGCCGGGGCGCAAGCGCTGGGTCTTCTTCAAGGGCAGCGCGCCGGCGGATTCGAGATAGTAGCGCAGGCCCCATTCGCCATCGACCCAGACGCGATGACCAGCGGCGGCGGGGCCGAGCGATTCCGCGAAGCGGCGGTAGCCATCCCAGTGTTGATAGTTGACGATGGCCAGGCCCAGGCTGAGCGCCAGTTGCGCGGCGAAGCCGGCGGCCAGCCACTTGGGACGCAAGCGCGATGCCAGTAGCGCGACCGGCGCGGCCATGGGCAACAGGTAACGCGCGGAGCCGGCGAAGAAGACCACGAGAGCCCCGGCGAAGAAGATCCCCATCCACGCCAGCAGGAAGAGCGTGGCGGGTTCACGCCGCTTGCGCCACGCGAGTACGAAGGCACCAGGAACGAGCGCGGGAAACACGATAAACCAGGAGTGAATGACCAGCATCGCCGCGTTGGCGAGCTTGGCCTGGAGGGCTTGGAAGCCGTAGCTGGAAAAGTAACCGGTGAGGACGCTGGCGGGCATCGCGCCGGTGGAAAGGCGCTCGAAGAGCTGCCAGGCGGCGACGGTCAGCGGCGGAACCAGGAGGATGAGCCAGCGGGCGCGATCGCGGCGGTGGAAGAGCCACACATAAACCGCCAGTATGGGCGTGAGAAATACCGCCTGGTATGCCGTCATGGCAGCCAGAGCCATGCAGATGGCAGAGAGCAGGGCCACCGCTCCCTGACGGTCGCGGCTCGGTACGCGGCTCCATTCAGAGCCGGGCCCAGAGGGCGCCCCGTTAGGGAGCGGTGGAGACTTACGCGACACGAACAAAGCAATCGCGGCCATCCAGAAGGCGAGAAAAGGGAGATCGGATTCGAGCGAGCCGCCGTTCACCACAAACGCCGGGACGGCGAGAAAAAGCAGAGCGGCCCATACGGGCCGCGGTGAAAAACAGCGCGCCAGCGACCACATGGCCCACAATGCGATCAGCGAGAAAACCATGTATGCCGCGTGGAGCGGAATTTCTTTCACATCTCCCAACGCCGCGATCAGGCCGGCCAGCACCCAGGCGTTCAAGGGCGGATGCGAATGGCCGCGCAGATCCACTTCATCGCCCAGAAATACATACTTCGCGTGGTTGGGGTGCAGCGGATCGATGAGCGCGTGGGACGCCTCGGTGAGATAAATGTGATCGTCGCCTTGAATGGCCTGGTTGAGAAAGGGGAGCCGGATGAACGGCACCAGCGCCAGCAGCAACAGGAGTTGCCCGCGGTTTACGCCGGTTTCCATCGCAGCACCGGCTTGCGCGCGGCGGTGACTTCGTCCACGCGGCTGGTCCGGGTCCCATAGGGCGCATTCTTGACCAGTTGCGGGTCGGTTTCAACCTCCCTGGCAATGGAGATCATGGCCTCGATGAACTGGTCGAGCTCGAGCTTGCTCTCGGTCTCGGTAGGCTCGATCATGAGGGCACCGTGGACGATCAGCGGGAAGCTCACAGTGTAAGGGTGGAAGCCGTAGTCGATGAGGCGCTTGGCGAGGTCGCCGGTGCGCACGCCCATTTTGGCCTGGCGGTCGTCGCTGAACACCACCTCGTGCATGTTGGGAGAAGCGTACGGCAAATCGTAGTAAGGCTCGAGCTGCTTGCGGATGTAAACGGCGTTGAGCACGGCATCCACGGTGGCATTGCGCAAGCCCGGGCCGCCGTGCGCCAGGATGTAGGCCAGCGCGCGCACCAGCACGCCGAAGTTGCCGTAGAAGGCGCGCACGCGGCCGATGGAGCGCTTGCGCCGGTAGTCCCACGCCCATTTCTTGCCGGAGCGCTTGAGGCGCGGCACGGGAAGGAACGGCTCGAACGCCTTCTTGACGGCCACCGGACCGGCGCCCGGCCCGCCGCCGCCGTGGGGCGTCGAGAAGGTCTTGTGCAGGTTGAGATGCAGCACGTCCACGCCGAAATCGCCCGGCCGCGCGATGCCTACCAGCGCGTTCATGTTGGCGCCGTCCATGTAGAGCATGGCGCCCTTGGCATGGAGGATCTCGGCGGCCTCGATGATGTTCTCTTCGAACACGCCGAGTGTGTTGGGATTGGTCACCATGAGGGCGGCCACGTCGCGATCCACGATCCGCGCCAGCGCGCTCACGTCCAGCACGCCAGTGGCGCTGGACTTGATGTTCTCGACGGCGTACCCGGCGATAGCGGCCGTGGCCGGGTTGGTGCCGTGCGCCGAATCGGGGATGAGGATCTTCCTGCGGGGATTGCCGCGTTTCTCGAGCAGGGCGCGAATCAGCAGGATGCCGGTCAGCTCGCCGTGCGCGCCCGCCGCCGGTTGCAGCGTCACGGCGTCCATGCCGGTGATCTCCGCCAGGGCGGCTTCCAGACGCGCCATCACTTCCATGGAGCCTTGCGCCAGAGCTTCCGGCTGGTAGGGATGCGCCCAGGCGAGACCTTCGAGGCGGGCCACCAGCTCATTGACGCGCGGGTTGTACTTCATGGTGCAGGAACCCAGCGGATACATGCCGTGGTCGATGGCGTAGTTCCAGGTGGAGAGGCGGGTGAAGTGGCGGATGGCCTCAACCTCACTGACTTCAGGGAAATCGGGGATCTCAGCGCGAACGTTTTCCGCGCCCAGGGCTGCGGCGGGGTCCAGGGGCGGGACGTCCAGATCGGGAAGCTGGTAAGCCTTCTTGCCCGGAGAACTGCGCTCGAACAGGAGCGCTTCGTTTTGCGAGAGGTGAGAACGGACTTTGGCGATCATGGCTGCACCTCGCCTTGCGTCGACACGAGTGTCGATGCCAAGCCCCGTAGGGGCGCGAGATAGTAGCCCAGGGCGTCAGCCCTGCGGAACCGGCAAGCAAGCACGCCAGCCCCGCAGGGGCGGAAGAAAGCCGTTTCGTTACCGGAAATCAGGCAGGCGCGTCGAAGTGGCTCTTTCGCCCCTGCCGGGGCTTTCCGGATTGGCGCTTTGCTCCCATGGCTCGCGCCATGGGCTACTTTCCTTCGCCCCTGCGGGGCTGATGTTTTGCGAAACTCGGACCCAAAATGTAGAAAGTCCTCGCAAGACCGCGTGTGCCACGACGAGAAGTGAGAGCGGACTTTGGCGATCATGGTTCACCTCGCTCTGCCCCGGCAGGATTGGCAGGCGAAAGCGCCTGCCCCACCATGTCCATGTCGGCGCGGCGCGACATCTCGGTGGCGCAGAGGAGCATGCAATCGGAGAGCTCGGGGTAGAAACGGGCTAGCGGGAGGCCGCCGACGATTTTCTTTTTCAGCAGCGCCTTGTTCACTTCAAGGGGATCTCCAACTTGGGCCACGAATTCGTTGAAGAATCTTCCAGAGAAGCGCGGTTTCAACCGGCCGCCGAGGTAATGCGCCTTGGCGAGGTTATGTTGCGCCAGCTCGCGCAGGCCCTGCTTGCCGTATACCGTCATGAAGACCGTAGCCATCAAGGCGATCAGCGCCTGGTTGGTGCAGATGTTGGAAGTGGCCTTCTCGCGCCGGATGTGCTGCTCGCGCGTGGAGAGCGTGAGGCAGAAGGCGCGGTTGCCGCGCGAATCGGTGGTCTGGCCCACCAGGCGGCCGGGCATCTGCCGCAGAAACTTTTCCTTGGTGGCGATGATGCCGGCGTAAGGGCCGCCGTAGCTGGGCGAAATGGCAAAAGATTGCAGCTCGCCGGCCACGATGTCGGCTTCCGCGGGCGGTTCCAGCAACCCCAGCGAGACGGCCTCGGTGAACACCACGATCAGCAGAGCGCCGCGCCGGTGCGCGATTTCGGCGGCGATCTTTACCTGGTCCACGATTCCGAAGAAATTGGGCGATTGGATCACCACGGCCGCGGTGAGATCGTCGATCTTGCGGTCGAGGTCTTCGAGGTCGATGGTTCCAGCTTCCAGCATGTAGCCGAACTCCTCGACCGGCATTCTCTGGTAGCGGGCGTAAGTGCGGAGCACCTCGCGGTACTCGGGATGCACCGATCGGGCGATCAGCACGCGCGCCTTGCCGGTGGAGCGCACGGCCATCATGGCCGCTTCGGGAACGGCCGTAGAGCCGTCGTACATGGAGGCGTTGGCCACGTCCATGCCGGAAAGCTGGCAGATCATGGTCTGGAATTCGAAGATGGTGGTGAGCGTGCCCTGCGAGATCTCCGCCTGGTAGGGCGTGTACGAGGTCAGGAATTCGCCGCGGGAAACCACCGTGTCCACCAGGACCGGGCGAAAATGCTGGTACACGCCGGCGCCCAGGAAGGATGCGTAACCGTTGGCGTTTTGGGCGGCGCGGTCGCGAAAATACTGGACGATTTCGTACTCGGAGATGCCCGCCGGCAGGTCCAGCGGCCGCTTCAGCCGCACGGCTTCCGGCAGGTGGGAAAACAACTCTTCAGGGGACTCGACGCCGCAGGCTTCGAGCATCTGGCGGCGCTCGGAATCAGACTTCGGGAGATAGCGCAACTATTTTTCGGCTCCCACGTAGGTTTGATAGTCGGCGGCGGACATCAGGCTCTGGATTTCGGCGGGCGCGCTCAGCCGGATCTTCACCAGCCACGCCGCCCCGTGGGGATCCTGGTTCAGTTTCTCGGGGGCCTCCGCCAGCAATTGGTTGACTTCCACGACCTCCCCGCTCACCGGCGAGTAGATGTCGGAAACGGCTTTGACGGACTCGACGGAGCCGAGCGACTTGCCCTGCTCGACCCGCGCGCCGGCCTTGGGCTGGTCCACGTATACGATATCGCCGAGTTCCTGCTGGGCGTGATCGGTGATCCCGATCGTGCCGGTGTCCCCTTCCACGAGGACCCACTCGTGTTCCCTGGTGTATCGGAAGTTCTCTGGATACATTTTCTATTTCGCTCGTTTGCAAAACGGAGTTTCCACCGTCACCGCATCCACGGGCTGGTTGCGGATCATGATCTGGATGGCTTTGCCCGGCAGCGCCTGTTCGGCGGGCAGATAGCAAAGCCCGATGTTCCGGTTCAAGGTTGGCGAAGGCGAGCCGCTGGTGACCCAGCCCGCCGGCGAGCCATTGAGAAGCACTTCGTAGCCATCGCGGCCGATGCCGCGCCCGCGCATTTCAAAGCCCACGAGCCGGCGTTTGACGCCCTTTTCTTTTTGACGCAGCAGCGCCTCGCGGCCCACGAATTCGCCCTTATCGAACTTGACGATCCACTCGAGCCCGGCTTCGAGCGGAGAGATGGAGGCGTCGATTTCGTGGCCGTAGAGCGCCATTTTGGCCTCCAGCCGCAACGTATTCCTGGCGCCCAGGCCGCACGGCTTGATGCCGAATTCGGCGCCGGCCTCGAGCACCGCGTCCCAGATGCGGCCGGCATGGGCGGGGGCCGCGTAAATCTCGAAGCCGTCCTCGCCGGTGTAGCCGGTGTGCGCGATGCGCGCGGGCACGGAGCAGACTTCGCCATCGGCGAACCAATAGTAGCGGATGGCGCCAAGGTCCACCGGCGTGAGCTTCCGCAGGGTGTCGCGGGCCTTGGGCCCCTGGATGGCAAGTTGGGCGTAGCGGCCGCTGGCGTAGTCCACCCGCGCGTCAAACTGGTTGAGCGAGCGGATGTGCTCGAAATCCTTCTCCTGGTTGGAAGCATTGACGCAAAGGAAGTAGTGGTCTTCGGCGACCTTGTGGACCAGGATGTCGTCCACGAAGCCGCCGTGCGGGTAGAGCAGCCCAGAGTATTGCGCCTGGCCGATTTTCAGCCTGTGGACGGCGTTGGTGGTGACGAAATCGGCCAGTTTTCCGGCCTCCCGCCCGTGGATTTCGATCTCGCCCATGTGGCTGACGTCGAAAACCCCGACGGCGCGGCGCACGGCGTGGTGTTCATCGATGATTCCGGTGTACTGGACGGGCATGTCCCACCCTCCGAAATCCACCATTTTGGCCCCGAGGGCGCGATGGGCGGGGTGAAGCGGGGTGGTGCGCAGGGGAGGCGCCGCAGGCATGCAAATTCAGGCTAGCAGCACCCCGAAGGGGGTGTCAAACCGCGGGGCTTACCTATTCGATGGGATAGGGTCCCGGGTTGGCGACGCGCAAATCGCGGTCCGCGCCGTCAGTGGCGCGCACCCGGTACGATACGGCACGAACGGGATCGACCAGCACGGTCTGATAGGAGGCTTCCTGGCCGGTTTGGACCACGTCTTCGGCGACCTGCGTTTTCTGGCTTGTGACCACCTCACGCTCGGCCGACAGAAAGTCGAAAACCAACACCAGTCCGCGGGCCGGCCTCTCGCCGGTGAAGCGCACGCGCCCGTCGAGAGTGATCTTATCCGGAACGCGGCGCGCCTTGGTTTCGATCACCTCGACATCCGCCGGCCTCCTCTTCCGTTGGCCCGGAGCGGAGACGCACAGGGACAGGATGAGCGACACGAGGAGAAAGGACTTCATGGGCGGTAGTGTAGCAGGCGCAGGGCAGGGATAGAGCGGCACCGGGGTGAATGGGTGGCGGGCATGGGGCGAAACGCCCGGCTCGGGTCGTAGGTTCGAGTCCTACCTGGGGAGCCAACAGAAATCGGCGTTTCGATTCTTTACTTTACGGGCGACCCCGATCCGAGGCTCGAACTAGCTGTATCGCAAGGAGTCCCTTGGACACGCGGTTTCGGGCGATCTTCGTGCGGCAGACCGATGCGTTTCCGCAATATCGCTCAACACTACGCGACGACCAGCGCGGCATCACCGGCCATGCAAAAACCCCACGTACAGAATCGCAAAGATCGCAAGAGCCACGGGAGCGGCAATTTCCAGCGCGGCATAGATGCGCCGTATCGTTCGGATCCGCTTAAGCACGCGGACCATAGCTTCCGTCCCGACGACCTCCGAGGTGTTTCCCATGTTCTTCACCGCAAGATGTAGCTCTTCGCTCGCCAAGTCGTCCCGGGCATCGGACCATTTGCTCAAGCATTGTTCGTAGGCCGCTCGAATGTTCTGGTAGCTGTCCGAGAAAGACATTCCCGGGTCCTCCGACCGGGCTTGAGCGGTACTCAATATGATCTCCGCCTTCTCCCGGAAGCGCTTCTCGTCGTCGGTCAACGCCGCGACAAGCCCGGCCAGAAATTCGTCCTGTCTCGCAATCTCGGCCTTGGTGTCGGGGTTCTCGCTGAGCGCGGTCCGGTCCAGCCTCCACACCCGCATTGGTATATGCTCGAAATTCGGCTGCTTATTCAACGCTGCCGCGACCGCATCTGCATATGGCTGGTAAGAGCGTCCGATCGCGTCAGAAAGTTCTTGCCAGAAGTATTGCTGGATACGCCTTCTTAAAAAGGCAATGGTAATCAACCCCTGTAATTCCGAAACCGCCTCGTCAAGCACCTCGTCATTCCGGGCGCGGACGAAACGCGCGCGTTGATAGTCAACGTAGGCCTTGGTGAGAAATACCACGATGACCGCCCCAATGAAGACCGCGTAGATGACTAGCAGGTTGCGGTCGACTGAAACGAGGCTCTCTCCGATTCTGATTCTGCCGATCCGGAAGAGGCTCACCGAGAGGAACAGCACCGACACATACAGCAGCATGGACTGGTATCGGATCGTCTCAGCTCCGAGGAAGGGCGCCGAGACGGTAGCGGCGTAGTCAACCAGCGCGTTGTATTTCCGCTGGAACGCGCCGAAATCTACCGGGTCTGACTTGCCGAAGATGATGGAAAAGTTGTTTCTGATCGACTGCTCGATCTCCTCTTTGGTGCTCATGGATGATCAGTCCTCCGCCTTCCGACACCACGTTACGAGTAGCTCCTCGTCCTTCGGACCGCGACGAAGGATGAGCGGAGCCGGACGGCTCGATTCGCGCAGAATCAAGCGGTTCGATGTCTCTACAGTCGTAGCAATTGTCCTAACGTGATTATACGACCCGTCCAGGTTGAGATTTTTATTCGTTTTCGAGGAGCGATGCCTTACGAAACGTCGACATCTGGCAGGTCGGCCGGTCAACAGACAGATCTCGCCTGGCGCTCACCGCTCCGACCCTGAGATCTTGGATTTCTCGGCTTGAAGATGCCCATTCTCGCGTCGTTCGAGAACGATCTCGGCTGAGCACCCAGTCTGGACGGGCATGCCAGCGTCGCGCGCATGCCATTGGTCTGAAAGCAGTTGGAGTGGTTCGAGCGAACCGCATTTTAGGCAGCGAAAGTTCGAAACGTGTCCAATGCGGGGAGCCACGAGAACCTACCGTTTCAGATTTGAATCGTACGGGCAGCCCCAATTCGTCATTCGAACTCGTCAGGGTCTGTGGGTCACCGGTTGGTGTCAACACCCGATCTCCAAGAAAAGGCAGGAGATGCTCAACACAGTCTCCTTAGATTGACAGCTTCGGGTTGCAAGCGGGAAGCTCCTCGGTGCGAACGGCGACTGATTCTGTGTAGACCGCGCGCTGCCTTGTGACCAGCGTTTAGAACCGAGCTCCGAGCAAAGGAGACTCAACAAAACCCGGGCTGTCAAATTCCTGCGCACGGCCGTATAATTGATGGCTTGACCACACACCACGGCCAGACAGAATCCGTCATATCCACACGGGCCAGTCTGCTCGAAGTGGTGGCTGTTGCTGTTTGCGTCGCGCTCGGCGTGAATTGCTTGGCGGCTGGGATTGCCCTGCAATTGAGGTTTTCGGGTTGGGCATTGATAGGTCTCGGCGCAAGCCTCGCAGCTCTTGGTGGTGCGTACCTCGTGGCGCGGGCCGCTCCACGCATCAATGGCAAATTCTCCTTTGAAGGCATCCTGCCGGTAAAGGGAAAACAGCACGAGGTCATCGGAGTCAACCGTTACGAGTTCGCCGAGAAGGCGGCCAGATATTTTCGGGCGCTGACGTTTGAGAACAGGGCTCTTGGAAAGGCTTGGTCGGAGAATCCGCTATCGCCCTTTGACTTTGACTTCAAGGCGGGTCGGGCGACCCGCAAAAGTTCGCCCGCGGTGAAACTCGTTCGCGAAGCGGTAGAATATTTCGTTCTCGAAGAATTGTCGCTTCATCTAAGCGGCCACTTCGAAAATAATCCCAACATAAGTGAGCATGAGCTGATAAAGGTCGGGCGTCGCGAAATACCCTCTGTGCTGCTTGAGAACCGGTTCCTAGAGCTCTTTTCGAAACCCATGGACGAACGAGAGGCTTTTGTGGAGCCACCCGGCAGGCTAAGCGAGTTTCACAAAGTTGTCTCTGCCACTGGCAAGGGCGGGGCCATCTTCGAGCACTTTGAATTGATCCTGCCTCAGGGCGCACAGGTGCTTCGCGTCGACCCAGCGTCTATCAGAGTCCAGACCAAACGCTTTTCAATGCAGATCGTCGTTAGCTTCGATGGTTTTGGTGCAGTTTTTCCCCGCTCTTTCGAGACACTTTACCTCGGAACCAAGCTCGAAGACGTGCATGCTTACAAGGTGGACCTGGACATTGATATCCACTTCAGTCCGTGGTCTTTATTCACTGCCAGAGGGTGGGAATACTATAAATGGCTTGATTCGTTCCTGGACCGAGTGGAGGAAACCTTTTCGTCTGACAGGTTTTTCCAAGACATCGGATGGGAAACCGCGCTTTCGGCGGCCATCATTCAAAGGCACATGGGCAGGGTGTCGCAATTAGACGTTAGTGATTCACCCCAGCAAACGCGGCCCGATCCGCCAGAGACGGGCGACAAGGCCGGTCAAAACGACCCAACTAGCATCCTAAGCGCGGACAAGCCGCACTCGGCCTAGCAGCGGCTGCACGACGCGAGTTCTGCCGCAAAAGTTCGAAACGCGTCCAGACTGGGGAGCCATATTCCTGGACCTCCAGGAACTGGATTGCAGCAGGAGGACATCGAAGCACTCGCCGCGATTTGCAGCCTGACCTTCGCGAAGGTCAGGTGCAGACTTCTTCAAGCGGCTTCACCGGCACGATCCGCGCGACGCGTTCCATAACTTTCTTATCTTGCGCAGCCTTCTTCAGATCGTAGTCCGCTTGCAGCCGCATCCAGAATTCCGGAGTGCTGCCAAACAGGCGGGAAACCTTCAGGCACATGACAGCGGACAGAGGTTTCCGCCCGGCCAGAATGTCATGAACCATCTGGCGCGACACGCCCAGGGCCTTCGCAGCGGCCGTGACGGACAAGCCCACCTCGGGAAGAATGTCTTCTCTAATGATCTCGCCCGGATGCACAGGCGGCAGTCGGTTCTTCCTCTCCATCTCTTCCTCCCTAATGGTAATCCTCAAGATCGACATCGTGCGCGTTTTCACCCGACCGAGGACCTTCCCTGTCGCCCTTTCCTGGAGCACAACGGAGCGGCAAGTTCGAGGTGAGCCATACCGGACTACAACCTCCCGCTTGGCTTGTGACATAATGGCGGATCGTTCGCGCACTCGCGCTCCGTGGCTGTCGGAAAAGCGGCGGGCGGCCGCTGAGCCGCTCTCAGACGGAAGGAGACGACCCATGAAAGACATAACGTTCAGCCGGAGGGCCGTGATGCTGGGCGCGGCGGCGCTCCCGATGGCGCGGGCCGCCGCGGCTCAGGCGCGGCCCAGGAGGGTGGTGATCTCCAGCGCCAACCGCAACAACGGCGGTGTGAATTGCTGCGCCAAGGCAATGGAGGTCATGGCGGGCGGCGGCGATACGCTGGACGCCGTGATGGCCGGCGTCAATATCGTGGAATTAGATCCGAACGACCCCAGTGTCGGGTATGGCGGCCTTCCCAATGAAGACGGCGTGGTCGAGCTGGATGCCAGTTGCATGCACGGGCCCACACGCCGGGGCGGCGCGGTGGGCGCCATCCGCGGCATCAAGACACCGTCGAAGATCGCGCAACTGGTGATGGCGGAGACCGACCACATGATGCTGGTGGGCGAAGGCGCCCTCCGGTTCGCCAAGGCTTACGGCTTCCCGGAAGAGGATCTGCTCACCGACAAATCGCGGCTGGCGTGGCGCATGTGGAAAAGGGAGATGCGCGACCGCAACGGACATTCCAACTGGGAGTCGGGCATCGACGGGCCGCCCAAGCCCCAGAAGATGGCCGAGTTGAAGAAGGCCTTTCCGGGGTTCGACGAAGAGACCCTCGCCTGGGCTTACGAAGTCGCCATTCACCCGCCCCACGGCACCATCAATTGCATTGCGCTGAACGAAAAGGGTGAGATGTCGGCGGTCACCACCACCAGCGGGCTGGCCTGGAAGATCCCTGGCCGCTGCGGCGATTCGCCCATCATCGGCGGGGGCCTGTGGCTCGACCAGGACGTCGGAGGAGCCGGCTCGACAGGGCGCGGCGAAGAGAATCTGAGAGTGTGCGGCGCTCATACCATCGTCGAAAATATGCGGCATGGGATGCCGCCGAAAGAAGCCGCGCTGGACGCTCTCAAACGCGTTGCCAGGAATTTCGACAACGATCAGAAGCGCCTGGAAGCGGTGGACCTGAACTTTTACGCACTGCGCAAGGACGGCGAATACGCGGGCGCATCGCTGTGGGGCCCCGGTGGAGGGCGCGGCGCCCAATTCGCGGTCTGTACCAGCGAAAGCGCAAGCCATCAAGAGAACTCTGTATATCTGTACGAACGCAGGTAAATGTTGTGAATTTCGACGTGCGCGACGGGCGGCCGGGCTTGGTGGGGCAGGCGGGCCCAGAGGGCACCCCGCCTGCCAGCGGCCGAGCGAAGCTCGCCGCGCGCAAGCGAGGGCAGGCGAATCGCCTGCCCCACCACGGGGCCACCCCAGCGGAATACGTGACCGTACTTGCGGAATCGTGCACTTAGTTGCAACGAACTCCCGGATTCCACATCCGTTAGATGGGATCGAATCACGGGATGGAAGAGCTGGGTTAGGGGTTGCTGTTTTCCTGATGCGAAACGACATAATTCTGGCAAGGGAACCGGGACACGGATAAGCCATGGCCCAGATCTTTCATCACAGCACGAACACGCTGGTGCGGATCGCCATTTTCGGCGCGGTCTTCATTCTGGGTTTTTTGACCTGGGTTTTCGCTGAGCTGGACCGGTCGAATTACGCTACGCGCGCCATCGAGGCGCGGGAACAGCCGGTCCCGTTCAGCCATGCGCATCACGTGGGCGGTCTGGGCCTGGATTGCCGCTATTGCCACACCACGGTGGAGACCTCGAGTTTCGCCAACATTCCACCGACCAAGACGTGCATGAATTGTCATTCGCAGATCTGGCTCGCCAGCCCGGCGCTGGAGCCGGTGCGCGCCAGTTTTCGCAGCGGCGCCTCGATTCGCTGGACGCGCGTCCACGATCTGCCGGACTTCGTTTATTTCAATCACAGCATTCATATCAACAAGGGAATCGGTTGTGAGAGCTGCCACGGCAGAGTGGACCGGATGCCGCTCACCTGGCAGGAGCACTCGCTCAAGATGGAGTGGTGTCTGGACTGTCACCGCCATCCCGAAAAGCACGTAAGGCCGCGCGAATTCATTACCACCATGGGCTACCAGCCGGGGGTGCCCTCTGGGCCCGACCAGGAAGAGATGGGGCGCCGGCTGGTGAAGGAATACCAGATTGAGGACGCGCGCACGCTTACCAGTTGTTCTACTTGCCATCGATGAGGAAAGAGAAGAAGACAGAAGTCAGGAGTCAGGAGTCAGAAGGAAAGGCGCGCCAGCGCGATTACTGGCGCAGCCTGGACGATCTGGCGTCGACGCCGGAGTTTCGGGACATGCTGGAGCGCGAGTTCCCGCGGCAGGCCGTCGGCTGGAGCGAGGACGAAGACGCGGTGGAAGGCCGCCGCAATTTTCTGAAACTGATGGGCGCGTCGCTGGCGCTGGCCGGGCTGACGGCCTGCACCCGCCAGCCCACCGAGCACATCATGCCGTACGTGCGGCAGCCGGAGGAGCTGATTCCAGGCAAGCCGCTGTTCTACGCCACCGCCATGACGCTGGGCGGCGTGGCGAACGGCGTGCTGGTGGAGAGCCACGAGGGGCGGCCGACCAAAATCGAAGGCAACCCGGAACATCCGGCGACGCTGGGCGCGTGCGACATCTTCTCGCAGGCATCCGTCTTGGGACTCTATGATCCGGACCGCGCGCAGGCCCTCACACTCGAAGGCGAAATCCAGCCGTGGGGCGGGTTGCTGAGCGCCCTGCGCGACGCGCTTAACGAGCAGAAGATCAAGAACGGGACGGGCATCCGCATCCTCACCGAGACGGTGACCTCGCCGACCCTGGCGAACCAGCTTGGAACGATCCAGAAGCTGTATCCGGGATTGAAATGGCACCAGTGGGAACCGGCCGGCCCGCACAGCGCGCGCGCCGGCGCCAGCATGGCGTTCGGCCAGCCCACCAACACGTACTACCATCTGGCCAACGCCAACGTGATTGTCTCGCTGGACGCGGATTTCCTGGCCTCGGGCGCGGCCAGCCTGCGCTACGCGCGGCAGTTCACGGCGCGGCGCCGGGTGCGCGGAAACCAGACCGCCATGAACCGGCTGTACGTGGTGGAACCAATGCCCACGCCCACCGGCACCAAGGCCGATCATCGCCTGCCGCTGCGCGCCGCGGATATCGAAGTGTTCGCCGGAGCGCTGGCTACGGCGCTGGGAGTGGCCCAAGGGCCGACGAAGGGCGACAACTTCGACATCTATAAGTGGATCGGGCCGATCGCGCGCGACCTACAGGCCAACAAGGGCGCCAGCCTGGTGATCGCCGGCGAGTATCAGCCCCCCGCCGTCCACGCGCTGGCGCACGTGATGAACGCCGCGCTCGGCAACGTGGGCAAGACAGTTTTCTGCACCGATCCGATCGAAGCCAACCCGGTAGACCAGGTAGCTTCGCTTCAGGACCTGGTGAAAGACCTGGACGCAGGCGCGGTGGACCTGCTGCTGATCCTCGGTGGAAACCCGGTGTTTACCGCGCCGGTGGATTGGGGAATGCGCGATCGCATCCAGAAGGCCAAGCTGAGGGTGCACCTTGGTCTTTACCACAACGAGACTTCCGAGGTCTGTCAATGGCACGTGCCGGAGACGCATTACCTGGAAACCTGGGGTGACGCGCGGGCCTTCGATGGCACGGTCACCATCCAGCAGCCGCTGATCCAGCCGCTGTACGGCGGGCGCTCCGCCAGCCAGGTCTTGCAGATGCTGACCGAGTCGCCCGACACGAGTCCCTATGAGATCGTCAAAGGCTACTGGGCGAGCCAGCACAAAGGCGCGGATTTCGAAGCGTGGTGGCGCCGCGCGGTGCACGATGGCGTGGCGCCGGACACGGCTCTCCCCACGAAGACACCGGCGATCCACGGCGAGGCCATCACGGCGCGCGCGCAAGCCCCGCGCCTGGGAGGCAAGCTGGAGGTGATCTTCCGGCCCGATCCCACCATCTACGACGGCCGCTTCGCCAACAATGGATGGCTCCAGGAACTGCCCAAGCCGATCACCAAGCTGACCTGGGACAACGGCGCGATTCTCAGCCCCGCGACGGCACACCGGCTGAAGGTGGATACCGGCGACATGTTGCAGTTGACTTACCAGGGCCGATCGCTGCGGGCGCCGGTGTTCATCCAGCCCGGGCACATCGACGGCGCGGTGACGCTGCACCTGGGCTATGGAAGAACCAAGGCCGGACGCGCGGGCACGGGCGTGGGGTTCAACCCTTACGGCCTGCGCGCGTCCCGCGCTCTATGGCACGACGTGGGGCTGGACGCCAGAAAGATCGGGGAGCGGTACCAGTTGGCCACCACCCAGAACGATCACGTGCTGGACAGCCGCCGCCACATCATTCATCAGGGCGACATCGAGGACTACAAAAGGAATCCCGAATCGGTGCACGCCGGCGCGGAGACGCCGCCGCGCGGGCTGTCCATCTATCCTGAGTGGAAATACGAAGGCTACGCCTGGGGCATGGCGATCGATCTGAACGCCTGCACCGGATGCGGCGCGTGCGTGGCGGCGTGCCAGGCGGAGAACAACATCGCAGTGGTCGGCAAGGACCAGGTGCGCCGCGGGCGGGCCATGCACTGGCTGCGCGTGGACTCCTATTACAACGGCGATATCAACAATCCGGAGATCTACAACCAGCCGGTTCCGTGCATGCATTGCGAGGACGCGCCGTGCGAGCTGGTATGCCCGGTGCAGGCCACCAACCACAGCGCCGAGGGCCTTAACGACATGGTTTATAACCGCTGCGTGGGCACGCGCTACTGCTCCAACAACTGCCCCTACAAGGTGCGGCGGTTCAATTTCCATCTGTACTCGGACTACGAAACTCCCAGCTTGAAACTGCTTCACAACCCGGACGTCACGGTGCGCAGCCGCGGCGTCATGGAAAAGTGCACGTACTGCGTGCAGCGAATCAACAGCGCCAAGATCGAGGCCGAAAAGCAAGAGCGCAAGGTGCGGGACGGCGAGATCCAGACGGCGTGCCAGGCCAGTTGCCCCACGGAAGCCATCGTCTTTGGCAACATCAACGACCCCAACAGCCGCGTGTCGAAGATGAAGGCCGAGAAGTCGAACTACGGACTGCTGGCCGACCTGAACACGCGGCCGAGGACCACCTACCTGGCCGCTTTTCGCAACCCCAACCCGGAGATTGAGGATTGAATGCAGTCTCGAATTGAGGGCAAGCTAAAGCATGCCCCACCAATGAGCAGCCTGTTTGGTGGGGCATGCTTTAGCTTGCCCAGGGAATTTAAGGTAGCGCGATGGTAGACGAACAACAAGCCCCGAATATCATCGCCCCGGGCTACACGTTTGGCACCGTCACGGACCAGATCGCCACCGTGGTGCTGACCAGGAAGACTCCGCTCTTCTGGCTGGCCGGTTTCGGAGCGGGGTTCGCTCTGCTGCTGCTGCTCTTGTGGTCGGTGGCGGTTCTGCTGGCGAAGGGCGTGGGCATCTGGGGCATTCGCACGCCGGTGATGTGGGGCTTCGCCATTACGAATTTTGTGTGGTGGATCGGAATCGGCCACGCCGGGACGCTGATTTCGGCGATTCTGCTTCTGCTCAACCAGCGCTGGCGCAATTCCATCAACCGCTTCGCGGAAGCCATGACGTTGTTCGCGGTGGCCTGCGCGGGCATGTTCCCGCTGCTGCACCTGGGCCGTCCCTGGCTGTTCTACTGGCTGTTCCCGTACCCCAACACCATGAACGTGCAGCCGAATTTCCGCAGCCCGCTGGTGTGGGACGTGTTTGCGGTCTCGACGTACGCCACCGTGTCGCTGCTGTTCTGGTACGTGGGCCTCATGCCCGACCTGGCGACGCTGCGCGACCGCACCCAGAGCCGCCTGGCGCGGGTCGCTTACGGGGTGATGGCGATGGGCTGGCGCGGTTCGGCGCGGCACTGGAGCGTGTACGAAACCGCGACGCTGCTGCTGGCCGGGCTGGCCACGCCGCTGGTGCTCTCGGTGCACACGGTGGTGAGCTTCGACTTCACCATCGCCATTGTGCCGGGCTGGCACAGCACCTTCTTCCCGCCGTATTTCGTGGCGGGCGCAATCTACTCCGGTTTTGCCATGGTGCTGGCGCTGGCCATTCCGCTGCGCAAGGCTTACGGGTTGCAGGGCCTGATCACGGATAAGCACCTGGACAATTCCGCCAAGGTCATGCTGGCCACCGGGCTGATCGTGGGCTACGCGTACATCCTGGAAACCTTCACCGCGTGGTACAGCGGCAACGTCTACGAGCAGGCGGCCATCTGGCATCGCATGACTGGCCCTTACGCCTTTTCGTACTGGCTACTGCTTAGTTGCAACATCGCGGCGCCGCAGGCGCTGTGGTTCAAGCGAGTGCGCGGCACGCCCGCGCTGCTTTTCTGCTGGTCGCTGGTGGTGCTGGTGGGCATGTGGCTGGAGCGCTACGTGATCATCGTGAGCAGCCTGGCGCAGGACTACCTGCCGTCTTCGTGGGGCAACTTCCATGCCACCCGCTGGGATTGGGGCACGTATCTCGGCACCATCGGGCTGTTCCTGTTCCTGTTCTTCGTGTTCATTCGTCTGCTGCCCATGATTTCGATCTTCGAGGTCCGGACGCTGCTGCCTCAAGCCAAAGTCGGAGAGGAGGCGCAAGGTTGATCAAACCCGTCTACGGGGTGATGGCCGAGTTCGATAACCCCACCGCGCTGGTGAACGCGGCGCGGGCGGCGCGCGAGAAGGGCTATCGCAAGCTGGACGCGTATTCGCCGTTCCCCATCGAAGAGCTGAGCGACGCTCTGCACTTGCACAAGAACCGGCTGCCGCTGATCGTGCTGGCCGGGGGCATTGTGGGCGGCCTGACCGGCTACCTGATGCAGTATTACGTCACGGTATGGGATTTCCCCATCAACATCGGCGGCCGGCCATTGCATAGCTGGCCCGCGTACATCGTGATCACGTTCGAGCTGACCATTCTGCTGGCGGCGATTTCGGCGGTCATGGGGCTGCTGGCGCTGTGCCGTTTGCCCATGCTCTACCATCCGGCGTTCAATGTGCCGCGGTTCGCGCTGGCCTCGCGCAACCGGTTCTTCCTGTGCATCGAAGCCCAGGACCCGCTGTTCGACCCCCGCGCGACGCACGAGTTTCTGGAAACGCTGGAGCCACGAGAGGTATCTGAAGTTGCGTCCTAATCTCAAACTCGGCGCGGTGGTGCTGGCGCTGGCCGCCTCGGGGGTGGCGTGCCGGCAGGACATGCACGACCAGCCAAAATTCATTCCGCTGCGGCCCAGCGGGTTCTTCGACGATGGCCGGTCCGCGCGGCCGCTCACGGAAGGGACCGTGGCCCGCGGCCATTTGAATGACGATGCCGCCTTCTACACGGGCAAAGGCCCGGACGGCAAGCCGCTCGACACCTTTCCATTCCCCGTCACCAAGGAAGTGATCGTGCGCGGCCAGGACCGTTTCAACATCTACTGCGCGCCATGCCATGACCGCACGGGCTATGGCAGCGGCATGATCGTCCGGCGCGGCTACCGGCGCCCGCCGTCGTATCACTCCGGCAAGATCCGGGAGCTCAGCAACGGATTCATCTTCGACGTGATCACCAACGGATTCGGCGCCATGGCGGACTACGCGGCGCAGATTCCGCCGCGCGACAGATGGGCCATCGTGGCCTACGTTCGCGCTTTGCAGTTGAGCCAGAACGCTACCATGAACGACGTTCCACCGGAAGCCCGCGCGCAGCTTGGCCGCCTCGAAGCCGGCCACGGAGGGGCGCAATGACCGCGCAAATCCAGGATTTCAGCGTCTCCGCGGAACTTCAGGCCGATCTGAAGCAGTGGCGCTCCGGTGCTCTGGCCGCCGGCATCGCTGGCGCCGTTCTGTGCGCCATCGGCTTTTTCGGCTCACCGTTCCAGTTCTACCGTTCGTACCTGTGGTCCTACGTGCTGATCGCCGGCGTGAGCGTCGGGTCGCTCGCCTGGCTGATGCTGCAATACCTGACCGGCGGCGCCTGGGGCGTGGTCATCCGGCGGCCGTGTGAAGCGGCGGCGCGCACGCTTCCGCTGGTGGCGCTGATGTTCGTTCCCATCGTGATCGGCATCCCCAACCTGTACCCGTGGTCGCACGCCAAGATGGTTGCGGCCGACGAAATCCTCAGGCACAAGCAGCCCTATCTGAACGTGCCGTTCTTCCTGATCCGCGCGGCGGTCTACTTTGCCGGATGGATTCTGCTCTCCTGGCTGCTCAATCGCTGGTCCATGCGGGAAGATCGCGAAGGGGCCGCGAGGGTCCATCGGAAAATGGCCGCCCTGGCCGGGCCCGGCCTGGTTTTCTGGGGCTTCAGCGTCACCTTCATGGCGGTGGACTGGGTGCTCTCGCTCGACCCGCACTGGTTCTCCACCATCTTCGGAATGCTCTTCATGGCGGGGCAGGGCCTCTCATCGATGGCGTTTCTGATCGCGCTGATGGTGCTCGTTTCCCACCGCCGTCCCATGTCGGAGATCCTCACGCCGCGCCATCTCCACGATCTGGGCAAGTTCCTGCTGGCCCTGGTAATGGTTTGGGCCTACTTTTCGTTTTCGCAGTTCTTGATCATCTGGGCCGGCAACCTGCCGGATGAGATCCCGTGGTATCTGGAGCGGCTGCGCGGCGGCTGGCAATACGTGGGCCTGGCGCTGGTGATGGGCCATTTCGCGCTGCCCTTCGCGCTGCTGCTCTCGCGCGATCTCAAGCGCAATTTCAAGCTGCTGGCCGGCATCGCGGTCTTCGTTCTGCTGATGCGGGCGGTGGACCTGTACTGGCTGATAGCGCCGGGCTTCCGCAAAGGGTCGTTCGACGTGAGCTGGATGGATATTACGGCGCCCATTGGCCTGGGCGGAATCTGGCTGGCGTACTTCCTCATCCAATTAGGTAAGCGCCCGCTGATGCCGCTCAACGATCCGCACTTGATCGAGGCTTTGGAACATGGACGAGAATAACCAGCACACGCCCCGAGCCGGTCACGAAGAAACCGACATCAATGAGTGGGCGGTAGGCAAGTTCGCCGTCGCGCTGCTGCTGGTTGCCATCGCCGCGCTATTTCTGCTGTTCGGGCTGTTCCGTTATTTCCTCTCGCGCGAAGGAGGCCCACCCTCGGGGCGTTCCCAGGTGGCGGCCACCGAACCGGCCAAGGCGTTTCCCCAGCCGCAACTGCAAGAAACTCCGGTTTTGGATTTGAAAGCCATTCGCGAGGCGGAAGACCAGGTGCTGAACAGCTACGCCTGGATCGATCCGGAAAAGGGCGTGGTGCGGATTCCGATCAATCGCGCCATGGATCTGCTGGCCGAGCGCGGTCTGCCGTCGCGGCCGCCGAGCGCCGTTCCATCGGCCAGCAACGCCAGCGTGCCTACGGAAAGCGGCCTCGGTCCCAAGATGCTGCCGCCCGGCGGACCGCTGGCTGGAGAACTCAAATGAGAAATGCATTTCTGCTTTTCGCCCTCGTCGTTTCGGCCGCATCCGCGCAGCCGGGCCAGCCGGCCCCGGTGCAGCCGTCATTGAGCATGCAGGATTCCAGCCTGAAGCCGGCGCTTCCCGGCGCGCTTCAGGGGGTGGGAATCGACCAGAAACTCGACCAGCAGGTTCCGCTGGACCTGGTTTTCCGCGATGAATCGGGCCGGGCGGTTCCGCTCTCCAACTTCTTCCAAACCGGCAAGCCCGTGCTTCTGGCTCCCGTATACTACCGCTGTCCCATGCTGTGCACGCAGATTCTGAACGGCGTGGCGAGCGGCCTGAAAGCGGTCTCGTTCAACCCCGGGCAGGATTTCGAAATCCTCAGCGTGAGCTTCGATCCGAAAGACACCTGGGAACTGGCGGCTTCGAAAAAGCAGACGTACCTGCGGCGCTACGGCCGCCCCGGCACCGCCAATGGCTGGCATTTCCTGACCGGCGACCCAGCCAGCATCACGGCTCTTATGGACGCCCTGGGCTTCCACTACAAGTACGACCCCGCCACCGACCAGTTCGCGCACGCCAGCGGCATCATGATTCTCACGCCCGGCGGCCGCCTCTCGCGCTATTTCTATGGCGTCGAATACGCCCCGCGCGATCTGCGCCTCGGCCTGGTGGAGGCTTCGCAGAGCAAGATCGGCAACCCGGTCGACCAGATTCTGCTGTTCTGTTACCACTACGACCCGGCCACGGGCAAGTACGGCGCCGTCGCCATCAACCTGCTGCGCGGCGCCAGCGCCGGTTTCGTTCTGATCTGCGGCGGTTTTCTGCTCATCGTCTGGCGGCGCGAGCTCCGCACCGGCCGGCGCACTCCGACGCGGGCTGGATAATTCGAAATGGGATCGCTACGTCTATTTCCGGAGCAGGCGTCCACTATCGCACCCGAAGTGGACCACCTCCTGTACTTTCTGCTGGCGGTTGCGGTTTTCTTTTCGCTGGCGATCTTCTGCTCCATCTTCTACTTTGCCATCCGCTACCGCCGGCGTTCCGAAACCGAATTGCCACGCGTGGTCCATGGCGGGATGGCGCTCGAGATCCTCTGGAGCGTGATTCCCTTCGGACTCACCATGGTGATGTTCACCTGGGGCGCCAGCATCTACTTCAGCGAAAGCCGCCCGCCGGACAACGCCATCGACGTCTACGTCGTCGCCAAGCAGTGGATGTGGAAACTCGAGCACCTGGAGGGCCAGCGCGAAATTAACGAGCTGCACATTCCCCTGGGACGCGCGGTGCGGCTCACCATGACGTCGGAAGACGTCATCCACAGCTTTTTCGTGCCCGCATTCCGCACCAAGCAGGACGTGGTCCCCGGCCGGTACACCACCACCTGGTTCAAGCCCACCAAGGCCGGCAAGTACCACCTCTTCTGCGCCGAGTATTGCGGCACCAACCATTCGCGCATGACCGGCTGGATCTACGTGATGGAGCCGCGGGACTACGAGGCCTGGGTGAGCGGCGGCGCTTCCGGCGGGTCGCTGGCGGAGAACGGACAAAAGCTGTTTGAGGATCTGGCCTGCGGAAACTGCCACAAGCCCGACGGCTCGGGCCGGTGCCCCAGCCTGACCGGGCTCTTCGGCAAGACCGTGCAGCTTGCGGGCGGCGGAACCGTAAAGGCCGACGAAGGCTACATCCGCGAATCCATCCTGCAACCTCAGGCCAAGATCGTGGCCGGCTACGGGCCCATCATGCCGACGTTCCAGGGCCTGGTCACCGAGGAAGGCGTCATGCAGTTGATCGAGTATGTCAAGTCGCTGGGGCCGCAGCCGGCGTTGCCTCACTAGAAACCTATGATCACCGCGGCGGTTGAAGAGCGCGAGCATTACTTAAACGCGAGTTACGGCATCAAATCTTGGCTCCTCACCAAGGACCATAAGCGCATCGCGCTGCTGTACCTCGCCACCATCACCCTGTTCTTCTTTCTGGGCGGCGCCTTCGCCACGGTGATCCGCATCGAGCTGCTGACCCCGGGGGGCGGCCTGGTCAGTTCGGAGACCTATAACAAGCTCTTCACCATGCACGGCGTGACGATGATCTTCTTCTTCCTGATCCCGTCGATTCCAGCCGTGCTGGGAAACTTCTTCCTTCCGATGATGATTGGCGCGCGCGACCTGGCATTTCCGCGAATCAACCTGCTGAGCTGGTACCTGCTGGTGGCGGGCGGCCTGTTCGCTTTCTTCGCGATGCTCGCCGGCGGCGTGGATACCGGCTGGACCTTCTACACGCCCTACAGCACCACGTACTCGAACACATGGGTGATTGCCACCGCGCTGGGCATTTTCGTAGCGGGCTTCTCCTCGATTCTGACCGGGCTGAACTTCATCGTGACGGTGCACCGCATGCGCGCTCCCGGCATGACGTGGTTCCGCATGCCGCTGTTCGTCTGGGCGCACTACGCCACCAGCCTGATCCAGGTGCTGGGCACGCCCGTGCTGGCCGTGACCATTGTCCTGGTCTTCTGCGAGCGCGTCTTTCACATCGGGATTTTCGACCCCGCGCTGGGCGGCGACCCGGTCCTGTTTCAGCACCTGTTCTGGTTCTACTCGCACCCCGCCGTGTACATCATGATTCTGCCGGCCATGGGCGTGGTCTCCGAGCTGGTATCCACCTTCTCGCGCAAGCCGATCTTCGGCTACCGCGTGGTAGCCTTTTCGAGCGTGGCCATCGCGGTGCTCGGCTTCCTGGTGTGGGGCCACCACTTGTTCGTCAGCGGCATGTCGCTGTACGCCGGGATGGTGTTCTCGTTCCTGAGTTTCTTTGTGGCCATACCGTCGGCCATCAAGGTGTTCAACTGGACGGCGACGCTGTACAAAGGCTCCATCTCGTATGCCACGCCGATGCTTTACGCCTTCGGCTTCATCGGCCTGTTCACCATCGGCGGCCTGACGGGCCTTTTCGTGGCGTCGCTGGGCATCGACGTGCACGTGACCGACACGTATTTCGTGGTGGCGCACTTTCACTACATCATGGTGGGCGGCGCCATCATGGCTTACCTGGGCGGCCTGCACTATTGGTGGCCAAAAATGACCGGGCGCATGTATCCGGAAGGGTGGGCGAAACTCTCGGCGCTGGTGATATTCCTGGGTTTCAACCTGACTTTCTTCCCGCAGTTCATTCTCGGGTACCTGGGGATGCCGCGGCGCTACCACACCTACCCGGACGAGTTCCAGGTGCTGCACGTGCTCTCCACCGCGGGAGCCTCGGTGCTGGCGGTGGGCTACGCGATCCCCATGATTTACTTCGCCTGGTCGCTGCGCTACGGGAAGGTGGCGGGCGCCAACCCGTGGGGCGCCACTGGCCTGGAGTGGAAGACGGCCTCGCCGCCGCCGGCCCACAATTTCGACGAGATCCCGGTAGTCACGACCGATGCTTACGACTACAGCGCCGTAATGAGGGAGGAGGTCGAAGTTGGGTAGCGAAGCTCAAGTTCACGTGGAAACCCTGGCGCTGCGGGAGCAGTTCGACACCGAAGCCCAGCAGAAGGACGCCTCCACGCTGGGGATGTGGCTCTTCCTCATCACCGAGGTCATGTTCTTCGGCGGCATGTTCACCGCCTACACCGTGTACCGGCGGGCGTACTCGGACGTGTTCGCGGTGGCCAGCTCCAGCCTGAACGTGGCCATCGGCGCCATCAACACCGCGGTCCTGCTGGTCAGCAGCTTCACCATGGCGATGGCCGTCCGGGCCGCACAGCTCGGCCGACGCAAGACGCTCATCCTGTTTCTGGTGGCGACCCTGATTTTCGGCGGCATCTTCCTGGGCGTGAAAGCTTACGAATGGAACGAGAAGTTCGAACAGCACCACGTGCCCGGACCGTCGTTTCACCTGGAAGGCGTCCCGCAACAGGGCCGCGCCCAATTGTTCTTCTCGCTTTATTTCGCCATGACCGGCCTGCACGCGCTGCACATGGTGGTGGGGGTGGCCATCCTCTCGTGGCTGATCTGGATGGCGCACAAGGGAAGGTTCACGGCCCAGTACAATACGCCCGTGGATGTCGCCGGCCTGTACTGGCACTTCGTCGACATCATCTGGATTTTCCTGTTCCCGCTGCTGTACCTGATTGACCGGCACTTACCGAAATAGCCATGACCGAACACATCGATTCCATAAGAACCTACACGTTGGTGCTGCTGGCGCTGCTGGCTCTCACGGCAGCGACCACGCTAGTGGCGTTTGTCGACCTGGGGGAGTTCAGTGTGGTAGCGGCGCTGGCGATCGCCGTGTGCAAGATGCTGCTGGTGGCGCTGTTCTTCATGCACGTCCGCCACAGCACCAAGCTTACGAAGCTGGTGGTGCTGGGCGGGTTGCTGTGGCTGGTCATCCTGCTCATGCTGACGCTGAGCGATTTCGTCACGCGCGGCTGGATCGGCGTGCCGGGAAGGTAGGGCGAGCTTAGCGACAATCCACAAATAAAGGAAATGGCCGAAGGGCGCCGTTCTACCGGACGTTTGGAGGTCGCACGCCCGGCGGCAATGGCATTCCACTGGGAATGATGATCTGTGGAACGGTCTGGGCGCGAACTAGGGCCTGATCATTGGAGTTGTAAAAGACTTTGAAAATGCCGCTTGCGGCAAAGACGGCGTCGATACCGCAATACAACCCCCATACCTTCTGGTGAAATTCACGGTTGCTACGCAAACTGGAGATTTTGAGCCCGAAGTTTTTTTCCAACAGGGCCCTCAGCCTAATACATCTGCCGTGGGACTTGAAGTTCGAGTGCTGGCCAAGGTATTCGGCGACCGCGTCAGCCTTTGCTTCGGCGTCGGAGTCCCCCTTAAACATGAATCGTGTGAGCCACTGCTTGACGAGGGTCTTGGATAAATTGATTGCGTCGTCACACTGAACCAGCAATGACGGGCCCATCTGTTGAAGAATCGGCAGCCACACGCTCAGTTTTTTTTGATCAGCACCGATCTCATTGCTCGCTTTAAGAAATTGCTCCTTTATGGCTTCCGCAGGACTGAATCCGTTGGCTGTCACCATCTGCGGATCGATTGGGCCCAACTCCGCGTCGTCATCCATTATGATTTCGTCCGCTGCCATCGCCATCATCGTGGCCGCACTTTTCGCATAACTCGGAATAATGATACGAATGTGCGCAAATTTTGAACGAAGCGATTCTATGATGCTCTCGGCCGCCTCGGGAGAGCCGCCAGGGCTGTGGATGAGGAAGTCCAATGAATGCCCCTTTAGGCCGTGGACGACCTCAGAGAATCCGATCTTGTCGGAGAAATCAATTTGCAGGCCGCCCATGGGAACCTGCTTTCCTGAGGAGGTGCAGGCCGTGGCGTAAACGACCAACGGTCTACCGGTGAAGTCAGCGACTACTTTGACTTTCTTGCCGAGGAACTTCGCCCACGCGGCTTTACTTCCTGGCCTTGGGCCCTGCTGCTGCTCTCTGGCTATTTCAGCCTTGAGCTCCTCAAGGGCATCGCTCCACGGGGACACGATCAGAAACTCACATGTAATGGCAGGTGCGCGGAGGGCGAGCAGGAAACAGTCTGACCGCCCCTAATGGTTTCTAGCGCCTGGAGATAATCAGCCAGCGACTGGTTCATGGCCTCAAGGGCCTCCATAATCTGGGGGTTGCTGGCAGAGAAGTCCTGCATTTCCTTGAGGATGACTTCTTGAGCGACCGCCGAGTCGCTAGTGTGCGTTGTCTCAGGCATAACAAAACTCCAAGTCTATTTATTATTATCGTCCGAGTCTACTCGGAACTTGAGACGAGCGCAAGTACCGCCCTTGCTCTCACCGTACATGATATCACTACGCACGCAGAAACCCACGCTGTTATCCTCCGCAAACCGGGTGCCAAGGCGCCTTTAAGATACTGTGCTCGTGGAGGTTACGCCAACAGGCCGCCGGGAGGATTTGACGTGTGAACAGCCGAGAGCACCTGTATGTTTTGTCCGAGGCTGGAACGGCGGGCCGTGACAAACCGGCTCTTGCACCTATGGTGTGAGGTACCCTGCCCCTATTGCTTCGGCGGCGGTGGGGGGCTTTGAGCCGAGAGCTTTTCCACCTGGCCCAACTGCGCGCGCACGGTGGCCGCATCCTCGGCGCCCGGCGCGAACTTCAGGTAGTTGCGCATCTCGTTGGCGGCGCCGGTGTAGTCCTGGCGCTGCGCCAGAATGACGCCCAGCAGGTGCGAGACCTGCGGGTAGCGGTGCTGGGTGTCCAGCTTCTCGGCCTCGCGCGCGCTCTTTTCCGCCGCATCCAGGTTGTTCAGGTTGTAGTTGGCCACCGAGTTGAAGAAAAACTGCTGCGGATAGTCGAACGGATCGAGTTTCACCGCGCGCCCGGTCACATCAGCCAGGTCCTGCCATTTCTTCGCCACGAGAGCCAGCCGGGAAAGTTCCAGGTAAGGATTCAGATACTTGGGGTCCGCTTCGACGGCTGCGTCAAACGATTGATGCGCGGCATCCACGAGGCCCCTGGCCGCCTGCACTTTCCCCAATTCAAACCAGGCGGTGGCATATTTGGGGTAGAGATCCACCGCCTTCTGGTAGCTCTTCAGGGCATCGTCCAGCTTGTTCCTCTTTGCCAGATCCGAGCCCTTCTCAAAGGCTTTGCGGGCGTCCTTGGGGGCTGCCAGCGATATGGCGCTGATGAGGCGGCCCTCAGCGTTTCCCAGGCGGTGAAGAAAGATGGTGCCGATGTTGGGATCATCCATCGCACGGCGGTTGGCGAGGCTCACCACTTGCGAACGGTAGCCGGGAAGGTTGGCGCGCAGCTCGCAGTTCATAAACCGCTGATCGGACATGACCCCTCCGCCAAAGCCGGATGCCGTCTGGCCCTGGCCGGGAGAGCGCATCCCAGCATCGCTGGAGAATCCGCTCACGCTGGCGTCCTGGATCATTCCCCGGTCCATTCCCAGATCAATCGAGAAGTAGCCCTTCCGGTCGGTATAGCCTTCCGCCCGCGCGTTCCCATTACAGACGCGTTCGATCACCACGGTTTCGGACGGCGGGCCGCCGTCGTCGAGCATGACGCGGCCGCTGATGGGAACCGGCACGGGCATGCTCTGAGCCGTGTTCGGGGTGGTCGGTTGCGGATTGGTAGGGGTGTTGAGGGAGGGCGTGTTCCGTCCGGGAATGCTGCTGGTGCCGGTGCCGGCGCCGGTTCCAGTGCCGGTGCTGCCCCCTCCGGGAGACGGCGGCGTTGTCACCGGGCCTTTACTCTGGCTCAAAGCAGGCTGCGCCAGCAGAACCGCTGCCGCAACAATCGTGATCACCCTCGCGTAGGTTTGGGACATATCGCCTCCCGCTGCTGCCTTTCATTATGGCACGCAAGGGGATCGGGCGTTGTTAACTCCGCCCAGGACGCCTGTTAGAATGCGAGCAGGTACCTATGAGAAAGCTCTCGTTGATATTGGGGTGTGCTCTCCTCTTGATTCTGACGGGCTGTTCGGAGCAGCCCCAAACGCTTGAAAAGAAGGAACCGCCAAAGCCCGCCGAGCCGGTCACCGGCCAGACCGGGCTTTACAGGATGTACCAGGTGGTGCGGTCCTGGGCGCCCGACGCTCAAGTGCTGAAGATGAGCAGCATTCACCTCCTCGAAGTCCCGTCGGTCCCCGGACAGGCGGGCGCTTGGGAAGCCACGTTCACGTCCGCCAGCAAGGGACGCGCGCGGACGTACACCTATTCCGTTGTCGAGTCGCCGGGCAACCTGCACCAGGGCGTTTTCGCGGGACCGGAGGAGGACCTGCGCGGCCAGGCCCAGCCTTTTCTCATCGCCGCCGTCAAAGTGGATACCGACGCGGCCTACAAAACGGCGCTCGGCAAAGCGGCCGACTACGACAAGAAGAACCCGCACCTGACCATCTCCATGCTGCTCGAGAAGAACAAACAGTACCCTAATCCCGCCTGGCGGATGATCTGGGGCGAGTCCCTGGGGACTTCCGGTCTGTCCGTGTTCATCGACGCGTCCACCGGCGAGTTCCTGGAAACGTTGCACTGATCGCGCTACCCCGCGCGCTATTCGTACCGGAGCGCGCGGACGGGGTCGATGCGCATGGCCCGCCGCGCCGGCAGCCACCCCGCCAGTGTGGCCACTACCGTCACGCCGGCGGCGGCAGCCAGGATGCTGAGCGGGTCGTGCGCCTGAACATTGTAAAGCTGGGATTCGACGATGCGGGTCAATGCCAGCGTCGCGGGCACACCCACCGCGAGCCCGGCCCCGGTAGTTACGGCCACCTGGCCGAGGATCATACGCAGGATGCCGAGCCGATCGGCCCCCAAAGCCATCCGCACCCCGATCTCCCGTGTGCGGCTCGCCACCGAGTAAGCCACCAGCCCGTAGAGTCCGATGCACGCCAGCACCAGCGTGATGGCTCCAAACAGGCTGACCAGCGAAGCAAACAGCCGCTCCTGCGCCAGCGCTTCGTCGATCTGCCCTTCCATGGTCTTGACGTCCGCCAGCGGAAGCGTGCGATCCACCTCGCGAACCGCGGCCCGGATCGCGGCCACGACAGCAGCCGGGTCGCCGGCGGCGCGGACCTCGAAATCCATCTGCTGGAGCCAGCCGCCGCGCTGGCTCTGCGTGTAGGGGACATAGACGGTCGGTGGTGAATCGCCTCTTAATCCTTGGTATTTCGCGTCCTTGACCACACCGACCACCTGGATCTCCCAATCGGGTTTACCCCTCCAGCGGAATCGCTTTCCGACAGGAGATCCAGCGCCGAAATAGCGCCGCGCGCAGGTCTCGTTGATCACGGCTACCTTCGAAGCGCTGCCGATATCCCGCTGGTCGATGCCGCGCCCCAGCACCAGCGGAATCCGCATGACGTCGAAAAAGTTCGGCCCGATAGAGTTGATCATGGTTCGAGCGGCGCTTTTGGAATCGCCACCTTCCACCCGTATTTCACCGCTGTCACCGAAGTCGCTGATGGGCGTGTCCGCAGACAGGCTGGCGCCGATGACGCGCGGCATCCGATTCAGGCGCTCGAGCACGCGCTCATAAAGTCGATAGCCGTGGGCCTCGTCGTACCCGTTCCGCCCGGGCGCCAAGCCGAACAGCACCAGGTTCTTCGGGTTGAACCCCAGGGGGATGGCCCGCAGGTTGGCGAGACTGCGCGCGAAAAGCGTGGCACCCGCCAGCAGCAGCAGCGCCACGGCAATCTGCGCCGCCACCAGCGTTCTCACCGGCCCGAAGCGCCGGTTCCCGCGCCCGAGCGGCGTATCCTCTTTCATCCCGTAAGCCAGGTCCAGGCGCGTCGCGCGGAGCGCCGGGGCCAGGCCGAACAGCAAGGTCGTCAGAAGAGAGATGGCCGCCGTGAAGCCCAGTATCCGGGCATCCGGACGCACCTGGAGCAGAATCGCGACCGGTCCGGACGAGACCATGGCCAGCAGGGCATCGACGCCCCAGAACGCCAGGAGCAATCCGGCAGCGGCGCCGCCGAGCGAAAGCAGGGCGCCCTCCACTAGCAACTGCCAAACCAGCCGCCGGCGGCCGGCCCCCAACGCCAGACGAAGCGTGATCTCCTTGCGCCGGGTGGTGGCGCGCGCCATCAGCAGCCCGGCCAGGTTCGCACACGCCATCAGCAGCGTCAGACCGACTACCGTCATGAGGATCAGAAGAGGCTGCCGATAGCGTTGCCGCAGATAATCCAACCCCTGGCTCCCCGGCTGCAATTCGATGCGCACCGTCCCGGTCAGCGGGTCGCGCAGAGCGGCTTCCGGCATGTTCCCGGTCAGCATGGCCGTGAGTTCCGCCCGCACCGCGCGTTCCTCGCCGGCGGGCTTCACCCGGCCCATCATCTGAATCCAGAACCGGTCCGGCGCAAAGAATGGTATGGGAGTTCGGCTGCCCCAAGTGAATCGGTCCCTGACTCGAATGGGCAAGGTAACGTCGACTTCGGGAGTGCCCACGAATCCGCCGGCCGAAACCCCGAAAAACTCCCGCGGCGTCACCCCCACCACCACGAACGGCTGGCGGTTGATGTAGATGGTTTTCCCGATCGCCGCCGGGTCCAGCCCGAAGGCGCGCTCCCAGAAGCGGTAGCTCACTACTGCGGCGGGAACGCCATCCACGGTGTCGTCGTCGGCGACAATCGGCCTGCCCAACAGCGCGCCCACGCCGAGGCCCGAGAAGTAGTTGCCGGTAACCAGCAAGCCTCCCGCCACTCGGGGCTCGCCATTGGCCGTCACGTCGAGCCGTCCCAGGTGCGAAAACCCGAACGCGTCGGAGAGTGTCCGGCTGTGGCCGCGCACCTCCGCGAAAACATCCCACGAGAATACGTTCTGTTGAAACCGCCCCTGGCCATCCCTGCGGTTCGAATTGGCGGAGTAGTGCAGTTCGCCCGGCTCTTTGTTGGCCGACCATTTCAAAATCACCAGTTGTTCCGGGCTGCGCACCGGCAGCGTGCGCAGCAGCACGGTGTCCACCAGGCTGAAAATCGCGGTGTTGGCGCCGATGCCGATGGCCAGCGAGAGTATTGCGATTGCCGTAAAGAGCGGCGTCTTCAGCAGCACGCGCCAGCCGTAGCGAAGGTCGCGCGCCAGGTTCTGAAGAAATGCGGCGCCGCGAGCGTCGCGGCACTCTTCCCTCGCCCGCTCGACGCCGCCGAACTCGACGCGGGCGGCCCGGCGCGCCTCGGCCTCGGACAGGCCGGCGAGCCGGTTTTTCCGGGCCTCCATTTCCAGGTGAAAGTTCAGCTCTTCGTCGAGATCGCGCTCGGCGCGGCCGCGGGATGCCAGCGCGCGGATGCGCAGCCAAAGATCGGTCCAGCCCATGTCACGCCATTTCGAGCACCCGTCCGACAGCCGCGGTCAGGCGCGCCCAGGTCTCGGCCTCCACTTCCAGTTGCTTGCGCCCGGGGGCCGTCAGGCGGTAGAACCGCGCGCGCCGGCCCATCTCGGAAACGCCCCATTCCGCTTTGATCCAGCCCTGGTGCTCCAGCCGGTGCAGCGCGGGGTAAAGCGACCCCTGGTTGACGCGCAGCACGTCCCGGGAGATCTGCTGGATGCGCTCCGAAACGGCCCATCCGTGCCGCGGGCCGGCCTCGAGCGTGCGAAGAATCAGGAGATCGAGCGTTCCCTGAAGCAGATCGAGCTTGGAGGGCCGGCTCATGGTGTCGGATGCCTACAACAGAGATTATGGCTGTCTTGTTGTCGGATGTCAACAACAAAGATCACCCTGCGCTCATGCGGATCAGTTGCTCGGCGTTCTTCAGCGCCTCGGGCGTGAGCTTCTGCCCCGACAGCATGCGGCCGATTTCGCGGGTGCGGGCGGAGGCGTCCAGCTCCTCGACCACCGCCACCGTCCGGCCTTTCGATTCGCGCTTCTCGACGAGGTAGTGGTGGTCGGCAAACGATGCGATCTGCGGCAGGTGCGTGACGCACAACACCTGGTTGGCGGCGGACAGCTTCTTCAACCGGCGGCCGATGCCTTCCGCGGCGCTGCCGCCCACGCCGGCGTCCACCTCGTCGAAAACCAGGGTGCGGACTACCGCCGTCCGAGGCGCAGTCAGGCAGGTCTTCAGCGCCAGCGCGATGCGTGAGATCTCGCCGCCGGAGGCCACCTTCTCCAAGGGCCGGGGCTCTTCGCCCAGGTTTGGCGACACCAGGAAGTCGACGCGGTCGGCGCCCTCGGCGGACCAGGGGGCGGGTGCGATCGAAATGCGGAAGACCGTGCGCTCCATGCCAAGCTGGGCCAGCTCGGCCTCGACGCGTTTTTCCAGCTTGCGCGCGGCCGATCCGCGGCGCTCGGTCAGCTCGGCCGCCAGCTTGTCGAAATCGGCAGCCAGCCGCTTCCGCTCTTGGCGCAATTCTTCCATGCGCTCCCCGGCGTGTTCCACGGAGGCGATCTGGCGGGCGACGTCTTCCAAAAAGCTCAGGATCTCGGCAATCGACCGGCCGTACTTGCGCTTGAGGCGGTCGATGGCGGCGAGGCGCGTCTCCACCTCTTCCAGCCGGCCCGGATTGGCTTCCAGGCGGGAGAGATAGTCGCGCAGCGCATAGGAGACTTCCTGGAGGCTCAGGTCCGCCAATTTGAGGTGCTCGCGCAGGCTCGCGAGCGAGGAGTCGATGCGGCAGAGTTCCTCGACGCGCTTGGCGGCCGCGCGGGTGAGGGAGAGGGCGGATTCGGGGCTGTCGTAGACCGCGGCGTAAGCGGTCCCGGCAGTTTCCTGGAGGCGCTGCACGTTTTGCAGGACGCGGCGCTCGTTTTCCAGGGAGGCTTCCTCGTCGGGCTTCAGCGCGGCGCCCTCGATCTCCTTGCGCTGGAAGCTCCACAGATCGAGCAGCCGGAGCTTCTCCTGTTCGGAGCGCTCCAGTTCCTCGAGCTCCGCCGCCGCCGCGCGCCACTCGTGGTAGGTGGAAGAGGCGCGGTCGAGCAGGTCGCGGTCGCCGGCGAAAGCGTCCAGCATGTCGCGCTGCGCATCGGGCGAAAACAAGAGCTGCTGCTCGTGTTGTCCGTGGATATCGGCCAGGTGAGGCGCCAGGTCTTTGAGCAGGGCCACCGACACCGGCCGGCTGCCGACGAACGCGCGCGATTTGCCGCCCCCCAGGATTTCGCGCTCGATGAGCAACTCGCCCTCCTCGATTTCGAGCCCGGCAGGTTCCAGCAGGCGGCGGACAGGCGCGTGATCGCGGACATCGAAGATACCCGCCACGCGGGCGCGGGATTCTCCGGTGCGGATGGTCTCCGCCCAGGCGCGGCCCCCCAGCAGCAGGCCGAGGGCATCCACCACCAGGGATTTGCCGCTGCCGGTCTCGCCGGTCAGGAGGTTCAATCCGGCGTGGAAGCGGACGCGCAGGCGTTCCACCACGGCATAGTTTTCAACCACCAGCTCCAGCAGCACTCTGAGCCGATTATAGCCATGTTCGCGGCAAAGTTCGCCGGGCGAGAAAGACGCTCGAGCCAATCCCGCGGATGGGCGGCGGTTTTTCCTGGTTCGAACCCGTGTATGTGATAGATTTGAGATTAGGAGATGAATTGACTTTCGAGACTCCCGCTGTCCTTCTCCTCCAAATGAATATCTGGGAGATGGTCCAGCACAACGGTCCCGCGGGGATGGTGGTGCTGGTTATCCTGTTCGCTTTTTCGATTTTTTCCTGGACCGTGATCTTCTCCAAGTGGCAGACCTTCCGCGGCGCGCGCAAGGCCAACTCGCGTTTTCTGCGGGCGTTCCGCAAAGCCAACGGCATGGAGGCCATCATGGTGGCCAGCGAGCAGTTCCGCCCTTCGCCGCTGGTGGCGGTTTTCGATTTCGGATATGAGGAGATCGAGCGCCAGGTCAAGGCGCGCGGCAAGGTGAGCAACCGCGCGGCACTGGAGCGCACCCTGCAACTGGGGGTGAGCGAGGAGGTCGCCAAGCTCGAGCGCAACATGAGCTGGCTGGCCACTACCGCGTCGGTGACGCCCTTCATCGGCTTGTTCGGCACGGTGCTGGGCATCATCCGCGCCTTTTACGACCTGGGACAGATGGGATCGACGAGCCTGCGCACGGTGGCGCCGGGCATCTCGGAGGCGCTGATCGCGACCGCGGCGGGCCTTGCCGCCGCCATCCCCGCCGCCATTTTCTACAACATTTTCGGCCACAGGATCCGGGAGATAGGCGCGCGCATGGACGACTTTTCCCTGGAGTTCCTGAACCTGGCCGAGCGCACTTTCGGAGACTAGTCCTGTGGCATTGTCCGTCAATGGCGGTGGGGGATACGGCTCCCGGCGGCGCGGCGGCGGAGGAAGCCTGTCGGAGATCAACGTCACGCCGTTCGTGGACGTGGTGCTGGTCTTGCTCATCATCTTCATGCTCACCGCCCACGTGATGGAGTTCGGCATCCAGGTGGACGTTCCCAGAGTGCAGGCGGTGAAAGATACTGCGCAGGAACTGCCGGTGGTGACCATCACCAAGGACGGCACAACCTATCTGAACGACAAGCCGGTGAACATCAACGACCTCCAGGCGAGCATCCAGCAGCGTTTCGGAAACGCCAAAGCGATTTACGTTCGCGCCGATAAGGAGACCATCTGGGACCCCATCGCGCAGGTAACGGCCATGCTCGGCCAGGCGGGCTTCCAGGTGAATATGGTGACGCAACCGGAGGATTCGGCGGCCAAGGGACGAAAGTGATGACGGCGCACACCGATATCCTGGACCAGCCGGAACCGCTAGGGAAATCGCTGGCGGGTTCGGTGGCTCTGCATATTTCAGTGGCGGCCGCGGTGCTGATGTCCACTTGGATCGGGCGCCGCCTGCCAGTACAGTGGGGCGACATCAACGGCGGCGGGATGGGATCGGTGGCGGTCAACGTGGTGCCGCGCGTCCCGCTGCCGGGCCGTAGCGGGCCGCTGAACCCGGTGGCCAACGATACCGAGTCGGTGGTGCCGACACCGCCGCCCAAAGCCAAGCCGCGACCCAAGGTGGAGGCGCAAGAACCGGAGGCGATTGCCATCAAGAGCCGCAATGCCGACAGGAAGCCGTCGCGGGCCGCCTCGGCGCCGAACAAGTTTCGCGAGCAGCAGCAGGACCTTCCCAACCAGGTTTACAGCGACTCGGGACAGGCGGTGGTCTCACCCATGTACGGGATGACGGGCGGGGGCGGCGTGGGAATCGGCACCCGCTCACCGTTCGGGGCCCAGTTCGGCTGGTATGTCAACCTGTTGCGCGATCAGGTGGCGCGGAACTGGAGGACCAGCGATCTGGACCCGCGCCTCCGCTCAGCGCCGCCGGTAGTGGTGACGTTCACCATCCGGCGCGACGGATCAGTAGCGGCCGGATCAGTGAAAATCACCCAGCGGAGCGGAAATCCGGCGCTGGATTATTCGGCGCAACGGGCAATTCTGGACGCGGTGCCGTTTCAACCGCTTCCTTCGCAGTTCCAGCGCAACGAAGCGGAAATCGAGTTCTGGTTTGAATTGAGGCGTTAAGATGAAAAGGCTTGTCTGGCTGGTAATGGCATTGATCGCAGCATGGGTGGGCGTGACGGCCCAGGACGTCACCATTCATCTGCGCCAGGGTGAGCGTCCGGCCATGGCCATCCCGGATTTCCGCGGCGCCGGGGACGCCCAGAATTTCATGGGCGCGTTCAACCAGACGCTCTGGTCCGACGTGGAGGGCGCGGGGCTTTTCAAGATGGTCCCGAAGACCATGTACCCCGGTACGATCCCGCAGCAGCCGTCGGACTTCCGCCAGCCACCGCCAGTGGTGGAGAGGCCACCGGCGCGAAACCGCCAGCAGATCACCCAACCACAGACCGGTGGTGGGCTGTGGATGTCGGATTGGTCGGGTCCACCAGCTTCGGCCAACTACCTGGCTTTCGGATACACGGCGGTGCAGAACGGCGTATTCGTGCTGCGCGGGTGGCTGTTCGACATGAGCCGCGGCGCCCCGGCGGACGCGCAGGTGATCGGCAAGGCGTACCTGGGATCGGTGGACGAGGCCGGGGCGCGGAAAGTGGCGCATGAATTCGCCGCCGACATCATCGCGCGGTTCGGAGGCAAGACGCTGTTCGGCACCCATATTTATTTCGTCTCGAACCGGACCGGACACAAAGAGATTTGGGTGATGGACCCGGACGGGAAGAATCAGCGGCAGATCACGAGGTTCAACTCCATCTCGATTGAGCCGGCAGGCTCCCCGGACGGCTCGAAGATCGCGTTCACTAGCTACGCGCGCATCAATCCTGCTATATTTGTGTTTTCGGTAGATCCGGTGCGGGACTTGCGGTTCTATAACCAGCGGGCATCGGTAAATGAGACGCCTGAGTTCACGCCCGATGGAAAACAGATTGTCTACGCCTCGTCGGCGCCGAATGACCGGTGTTGCCGGATCTACGTCGCAAATTTGGATGGGAGCGGGTTGCGGCCGATCACGGCATCAAGCTTCATTGACGTCGAGCCCAAGGTGAATCCCAAGACCGGAAACGACATCGTATTCGTATCCGGCCGGTCCGGCCCGCAGCAGATTTACAGGATGAATATGGATGGGAGCGACATTGAACGCCTCACTCCGGGCGAAGGCGAGGCTTCCAACCCGTCCTGGCAACCCGACGGGCAGATTATCGCCTACGCGTGGACGCGGGGGTATGCCCAGGGGGCCTTCAACATATTCACCATGGACGTTGCATCGCGCCAGTACACGCAGTTGACGCATGGGGAGGGACGCAACGAGAACCCAAGCTGGGCGCCGGACGGCCGGCATATCGTTTTCATGTCGACCCGCACCCGATCGCACCAGATCTGGACCATGCTGGCTGATGGAACGCAGTTGCAACCACTTACCACGCAAGGCAGTAATGAGACCCCGGTATGGGGCAAGTAACTAAGGATTCAGGAGGCGATGTTCATGTTCAGCAAACGAAAGATCACTGTCATCTGCATTGCGCTTAGCCTGGCGGCGTTCGGAACGGCCTGCAAGAAGAAGGTGCCGCCGCCGCCACCACCGCCAGTGGTGCAACCGCCGCCGCCACCGCCGCCGCCACCGAAGGCGCCGGTGATTGCGCAATTCGCGGCCGAGCCGGCTTCGATTCAGCGCGGCCAGTCTTCGACGCTCCGGTGGGAAGTGACGGGCGATACCACGAACATTTCCATTAATCAGGGTATCGGCACGGTGCAGAATACGGGCAACCAGCGGGTGTATCCAAACGATTCGACGACCTACACCCTGACCGCCACCGGACCGGGCGGCACCGTGACCAGTATGGCGACGGTCACGGTAACCGTTCCGCCGCCGCCACCGCCGCCGCCACCGCCGCCGCCCAAGCCCACGCTCGAGCAGCGCCTGGTGGACGTCCAGGATGCGTACTTCGACTACGACAAGAGCGACCTCCGTCCCGATGCGCGCGATGCTTTGACCAAGGATGCGGACGCGCTCAAGGGCATCCTGGCCGACTTCCCCAACGCGTCGATCATGATCGAGGGCAATTGCGACGAGCGCGGCTCGGCGGAGTACAACCTTGGGCTGGGCGACCGGCGCGCGAGTTCCGCCAAAGAGTTCCTGCAGCAGTTGGGGGTGTCAGCCGATCGGCTGAAGACCGTCAGCTACGGCAAGGAGCGGCCGGTTTGCACCGAGTCCAACGAGACGTGCTGGCAAAAGAACCGGCACGTGCACTTCTCGCCCGGGCAGTAGGATAGTTCCAGAGGCAAGACACGCGGCGGCGGGGGCGCGCGAACGGCTTTCCCGCCGCCGGTGAGGAGAGTTGCATATGTTCCGACGCCTTTGCGCATGGATTTTGGTCGCCTCGCCGTCGCTGGCGCTTGCGGCCAACAAGGAGATCCAGGAGTTGCAGCGCGATGTGGCGCAGTTGCAGCAGCAGGTCAGAGACTTGCAGCGCTCGCAGGATGAAAAGTTTGCGGCGTTGCAGGTGTTGGTGCAGCAGGCCGTCGACCATGCCAGCAGGGCCAACACGGCCGTGGCGGTGATTCAGAACAGCTTACAGCAGAGTATACGGGACCTGGAAAGTAAGGTCGTACCACCGGTGGCCGGTCTCTCCGCGCGGATGGACCAGGTGTCGAACGACATGCGCACGGTACAGCAGGCGGTTTCGGACGTGACCGGCCTGATGACGAAGTTGCAGGCGCAGTTGACCGATCTGGGCAACGCCGTGAAGGTGCTGCAAGCGCCCGCGGCGCCCCCGCCGGCTCCAACCACGCCGGACGCGGGAGCGGGAGCCGTTCCGCCGGAAACGCCTACGATATCCGCAACCGGCCTGTACGCCAACGCCCGGCGGGACATGTCCGGCGGCAAGCTCGATCTGGCGGTGCAGGAGTTCTCGGATTATCTGAAGTGGTACGGCAATACCGACCTGGCGCCCAACGCGCAGTTCTACATCGCGTACATTCATTCTTCTCAGGGCGATTTCGACAACGCCGTGAAGGAGTTTGACATGGTGCTGGAGAAGTACCCGGACAACAACAAGACCCCCGACGCCCTCTATAACAAAGGCTTGACCCTGACGAAGATGGGCCGCCGGACGGATGGCGCCCAGGAGTTCCGGGAATTGATCAAGCGCTTTCCCGCCAACGATCTCTCCAAGAGGGCTTGCGACCAGTTGAAAGGCATGGGGTTGAGCTGCGGCCCGAGGGCCGCAGCCCCCGCCAAGGGGGCCGGCAAGCGCAGCAAGAAGCAGTAAGAAGTAGCCTCGTTCTGTTTTCCTCTCCGGTATCGCCTCCCTGATAGACTGGTCCCGTATGGAGCCACTGGCCTCTCCCCCGCTGACCAGCCTCCCAGACATCGCCCGAACGATCGACCACGCGCTGCTGAAGCCCGATCTCACCTGCGTCCAGGTGGTGGCAGGTTTGGAACTGGCGAAACACTACCAAATCGCGTCGGCGAGCGTGCGGCCGTGCGACATCGACCTGGCGGTGCGCGTTCTCGATGGCAGCCTCGTCCGGCCCGCGAGCGTTTCAGGCTTTCCGCACGGATCGCAGAACACCGCCACCAAGCTCTACGAGACACGCGACCTGCTGCGGCGCGGCGCGAAAGAGATCGACATGGTGATCGCCGTCTCCAAGCTGCTATCCAGGGAATTTCAGCACGTTCAAGTGGAATTGCTCCAGATGTCGGAGCTGTGCCACAAGGAAGGCGCGGTCCTCAAAGTCATCCTGGAGAACGCTTACCTCACGGATGAGTTGAAGATCATCGCCTGCCGTTCGGCGGAGCGCGCGGAAGTGGATTTCGTGCAGACGTCGACGGGATTCGCGCCCTCGGGCGCGACCATTGCGGACCTGAAGCTCATGCGGAAGCACCTGCCGGAGGAGATTGGAATCAAGGCGGCGGGGGACCTGCGCACAGTGGACCAGGTGCTGGAGGCCCGCGCCGCGGGCTGTTCGCGCGTGGGCACGGATTCCACGGCGGCGATTCTGGAGGAATGGAAGGCGCGGCTGGCGGCGGCTCCTCCGGGCCAGGCGGGTACCAACGGCTGATCAGGCTTCCAGCCCCATCTGCGTCAGCCGGTAGCGCAGCGCGTTGCGGGTAAGGCCGAGCATCCGCGCGGCCTGGCTCTTGTTGCCGTCGGCGCGGCGCAGCGCCTCGCGGATGATCTCCTGCTCGTATTGGTCGAGCGTCAGGCCCTCGGGCAGAAAGTGCGACTCACTCTGCGGGCGCGGGGTGCCCCCTGGGCCCGGCGCGCTTTCGAGCTTGATGTCGGCGGCGTCCAGTTGCGTGCCCGCGCACATCACCAGGCTTCGCTCGATCACGTTTTCCAGCTCGCGCACGTTGCCGGGCCAGTGATAGCTCAGGAGCCTCTCGATGGCCGCATCCGTGATGGATTCCACCCGGCCTCCGGTCTCGGGCGCCAGCTTCTTGACGAAATGGCTGGCGAGAAATGGAATGTCCTGCTTGCGCTCGCGCAGCGGCGGGATGTTCAGAGGGACCACGTTCAGCCGGTAATACAGGTCTTCCCGGAAAGTGCCCTGCTCGAGGGCGGCGCGCAGATCCTGGTTGGTGGCGGCAATCACGCGGACATCGATGTGCCGCGTGACGTTGCTGCCCAGCCGCTCGAACTCGCGCTCCTGGAGCACCCGCAGCAGCTTCACCTGGATGGCCCCGGGCACGTCGCCGATTTCGTCCAGGAAAACCGTGCCGGTGTCGGCCTGCTCGAACTTGCCGGGCTTGGAAGTGTTGGCGCCCGTGAATGCGCCCTTCTCGTAGCCGAACAGCTCGCTCTCCATCAGGTTCTCGGGCAGCGCGGTGCAGTTGATTTTCACCATCGGCCGGTCGCGGCGCGGCGAGTGAAAATGGATGGCCCGCGCGATCAGGTCCTTGCCCACGCCGCTCTCGCCGGCCAGCAACACCGTGGCGCGCGTGGGTGCCACCCGCTCGATGGCGGCGAAGATCTCCTGCATGGCCTCGCTGCGCCCAATGATGTTGTCGAACTCGTAGCGGCGGCCGAGTTCCTGCTTCAGCATGCGGTTTTCATCGCGCAGCGCGCGCACTTCGAGCGCTTTTTGGACCACTTGCATGAGGTGATCGAGCGAGAAGGGCTTGAGCAGGAAATCGGTGGCGCCGGCCTTCATGGATTCCACCGCGGTTTCGATGCTGCCGAAGGCCGTCATCATGATCACCGGCACCTGCGCATTTTGCCGCCGGATCAGAGCCAGGAATTGCAGGCCGTCCATGTTGGGCAGCTTGAGATCGGTGAGCACCAGGTCGGCGCGGTCCGCGACTTTGAGACCGTCTTCGGCGCTGGCGGCCTTATCCACCTCAAAGCCGGCGGAAACGAGCTGGAGCTCGATTACGCGGCGGAGCTTGTCTTCGTCTTCGACAACCAGGATGCGTCTCTTCATGTGGAGGGCTGGGGAGCCGCGCGTTCCATCGGCAGGAGCACGCGGAAAATGCTGCCTTTGCCGGGCTCGCTTTCCACTGTTATCTTACCGCCGTGCTCGTCCACGATCTTGGAAACGATGGCGAGGCCGAGGCCGACGCCTTCGGGCTTGGTGGTGAAGAACGGATTGAAGATGCCGTCGAGGTGCCGGGCTTCGATTCCCGCCCCGCGATCAATCACCGAGATTTCGGCGGTCCCGCCCGCCGCCCGCGTCTTCACCGTGACCGCTCCGCCGGGCGCGGTGGCCTGCGCGGCGTTGAGCACCAGGTTGTAAAGCACCCGCTCCATCAGCTCGGCATCGAATGGAAACGGCGGGATGGCCGGCTCGTAATTCCGGTAAATCGCAATCCCCGGCGCCTCGCGCTCTACCGCGGCGACGGCGCGGTCCAGCGTATGCGCCAGGTCCGCGGTGTCCAACCGCAACTCCAGGGGGCGGGCGAATTGCAGGAAGCGGGTAACCAGAGAATTCGTGCGGTCCACTTCCGAGCTGATGAACCCGGCCACCTCGCGCGCCACTTCGTTTTCCGCGGCGACGTTGCGGCTCAGCATTTCGGCCGACGCTTTGATGGTGCCGAGCGGGTTGCGCAGCTCGTGGGCGAGACCCGCGGAGAGCTGGCCCAGCGCCGCCAGGCGGTCGGAGCGCCGCACCGCTTCCTCCGCCTGCCGGATGTGGACGCCGGCCTCCGCCAACTGCTCCGCCGTGCGGCGGTGTTTCTGCGACTGGATACGCAGTTCTTCCGCCAGGGTGTTCGCCAGGTTGCCCACCATCGCCAGGAAGACCATGCGCAGCGTCAGTTGCGTGATCTCTTCCGGCCCGATCTCCCACCGCGACCAGTCAATGAACAACAGGAAAGAAAGGTACGAACCGGCCGCCAGCAGCGTGCATAGCAGCCAGCCGAAGACCCCCAACGCCGTTGCCGCCGAGACCACCGGCAGCAGCAATATCAACCAGAAATGGCTCTGAACTCCGCCCGTGTACCCGATCAGCAGGTACCCCAACAGCAGCTTCATCACAATCCAGAAGATCCGGCTCCGCCTGGAGGGCAGCGCGGGGATCTTGGGTTCGAGGACTTGCACAATCGCCAGCGCGGCCAGCAGCGCGATTTCGGACGGATCGCCGTCCGCGGTCACGATCGCCAGCACGGCGAAGAGCAGGAGCCACACGAAATCTTGAGGCCGGACGAGCCGGAAATAGCGAAGCAGCCGGGTAGCAGGCACGCGAGGTATCCCAGTCGGGATTATGCCACAATGAAAACGTAACGTCTCATGTCCAACCCAACCACCCTGGATCGGGACCGGGCCACCGGTCTGGCATCCCAACCCGCCCACGAGCCTGAGTCCTTCGGCGACATCCTTTCGCAATACGAACAGTCCCATTCCCACCGGACCGAAGAGGGGAAAACAGGGCTGGAAGGCACCGTAATCGCGGTTACGGGCGAATCGGTGTATCTGGATATCGGCTTTAAGACCGAGGGCATCATCCCGCTCGCGGATTTCCAGAGCGCCGGCGAAACCGTCAAGGCCGGCGATAAGATCCCGGTTTCGATCAAAGGCCGGGACCCGGAAGGCTACTACGATCTGTCGCGGGCCAAGATCGAGCGGCCGAAGGATTGGACTTCGCTCGAGAAGGCGTTTGCCCATAAGGCGGCCATCGCCGGCGTGGTGACGGCCGTGGTGAAGGGCGGCGTCAGCGTGGACGTGGGAGTGCGCGCGTTCATGCCGGCCTCGCGCAGCGGCGCCAAGGACGCGGCCGAGATGGAGAAACTGGTCGGCCAGGAGATCAGTTGCCGCATCATCAAGCTCGAGGTGGCGGACGAAGACGTGGTGGTGGACCGCCGCGCGGTGCTGGAAGAAGAGGAGCGGGCCTCCAAGGAGCGGCGCTACTCCGAAATCCAGGAAGGCGAGACGGTGCAAGGCGTGGTCCGCAGCCTGACCGATTACGGCGCGTTCGTGGACATCGGCGGTGTGGACGCGCTGCTGCACGTGGCCGACATATCCTGGGGCCGCGTGAACAAGCCCGCCGACGCGCTGGCGGTGGGCCAGCAGATCGAAGCCAGGGTGCTCAAGGTGGACGCCGCCAAGCAGCGCGTTTCGATCGGTTTGAAGCAGCTTCTGCCGCACCCGTGGGACCTGGCAAGCGAGAAGTACAAGACCGGCGGGCGCGTCACCGGCACGGTCACCCGCGTGACCGATTTCGGCGCCTTTGTGGAGCTGGAGAAGGGCATCGAGGGGCTGATTCACCTTTCCGAGATGTCCTGGTCGAAGAAGACGCGGAAACCGGCGGACGTGGTGAAACCGGGTGAGCAGGTGGATGTCATGATCCTGGGCGTGAACCAGGCTGACCGGCGCATTTCCCTGGGTTTGAAACAGGCGCTGGGCGACCCCTGGCTCGAAGCGCCGAAAAAGTTTCCGGTGGGCGCGGTAGTAGAAGCCCCGGTCACCAGCCTGACCAAGTTCGGCGCATTCGTGCAGCTTGCCGAGGGCGTGGAGGGCATGATCCACATCGGCGACATCAGCGCGGAGAAGCGCCTCAACCACCCGCAAGACGTTCTCAAGGTGGGGCAGGCGGTGAAGGCGCAGGTGCTGGAAGTGGACACTGAAAAGCGCCGGCTGCGTCTGGGCATGAAGCAGCTCATCCCCACCAGCCTCGACGAATACATCGCCGAGCACAAGGAAGGCGACTCAGTCACGGGCCGCATGACCGAGGTGGGAAGCGGGCAAGCGCGGGTGGAGCTGGGCGAGGGCATCCAGGCCACCTGCCGGCTGCGCGCCGAAGCGCCGGAGAAGGAAGAGAAGCCGGCCGAGGCGCAGACGGACCTCTCGTCGCTCACGACCATGCTGGAAGCCAGGTGGAAGGGCGGCCAGGCCATCGGGGCGCCCAGGCGCGAGCCGGTGCGCGCCGGTCAGATCCGCAGCTTCCGCATTATGAGGCTGGACGCGGCGGCGAAGAAGATCGAGCTGGAGCTGGCGTGACGCAATAGATCCCTGGTTCCTTATTACGGCTGCAGCAAGCGGAAAGCGACGATGGAAAAACCGGGCGTGGCTCCCCCCACCCTGCTGCTCTTCAGCAAGACCTCGAAATAGGGCAAGCGCGCCTCGCGGTTCGATCCCACAGACTTACGTAGTTGCGCAATCGAGCTTTCGCTCGTCACGAATTCGCCGCCCCCCTCCGTGCCCTCTATTTCGGTCCCCGAAATCACCAGTACATTGCCCGTCTTGCCCAGGTTCGGGAGAAACGCTATCTGGCAATAGCTCACGCCTGAATCGCTGCGGTACATTTTCGATTCGCCCGGGAGGGGATCCCGGTTCTCGAAGTATGAGTGCCTGGATTTCTGGTCGTAGCCGAAACGGAAGTTCAATCGATCCTCAACCAGCTCCACCCAGGGATTTGCCCTGGTGCTCCCCAGAAGGACCACGTTGTCGGATTTCATCTGGCGGATGTTGAAGTCGCGGGCAGAAAAGATGGAGATGCGGCTCTGGTCCCTCCCGGTCAGTTGCGCGATGCGATAAGCGACGGTCACGCTTGCCAGGCTCGTAAATCGCCGTTCCGCCGCGCGTTGAGCAAAGACCTGGAGATTCGGATTCGAAGACAGCCCTTCAGCGCGAGCCCAAACACTGGGATCCAGATACTCCGAGAGCGTTAGCTGACGATCCAGGAGCTCGTGGAAAAGGCTGAGGCTGGAATCGACTACGACGACGTCGGTGCGGCCGGCGCGGGGAAGCAACTGCGACCATAGGGCATTCAACGACGGATTGGCGTCGAGCACCGAGCGCGCCGCGAGCCGTTCGCCCCGCAGCGCGATGGCGCACCAGGCTGCAATGACGGCCAGCAACAGCGCGCACGCGGCGAGGATCAGAACGGCGCGGCGGTACCTGGTGGGCCAGTGCTGTATCTGCGTTTGCGGCACGCCGGCTGTCTCCGCGGCCGCCGGGATCCGTTCACAAAAGACCGGAGTGTACTTGCCTTTCGGGATTTCCAAAATGATTGGCTCCGAAAGGCCTTCGGATGCAAAGTACTGCTCCAGTTTCTTGCGGGCTTGCGAAGCGGTGACCCGGACAATGTTGTCCTGGCTGGTGTCGTACTCGGGGCGTCTGCCAAAGACGGCGTGGCCGATTTCCTGCTCATGGATCTCCACCGGATGCTCCCGGAGCGACCGCTCGCACACATAAACCAGAAGCTCACGGAGACGGGCGGACTTCTCGAACTGGTGGCTCCAGGAAATGCGCTGCAAAAGCGCGCGGCGTTCCTCCGGGGTGCCGGCGCCTGAAGCGCCGCTGCTAGGGGCGCGATGGAGGCTGTTAGCCAAGTAACTTGATTTTACAGTAAAATCGGAGCCATTTCTCTCGCAATTCCAACCAGTCCAACTGGCGCTGGCGAAGGCAGTGATCCCTCGCATTTTCAACATCTTAGATGGGCACTGCGATTCCATGCTTTGAATCGCCGGCCTTTTACTGCAAATTATCTTGCGCCGCTTTCCCGCCCGGCGTCAACATGTGGCGATCCTCGTTGTGGGAGAGCGCGGTCTGCAAGATTGCAGCAAAGAGAGTCGGCACCGCTTCGCGGCGCGCCGGCTTGGCACCGTACAACATCCCGGCCACGCCGGGTCAGGAGGTAAAGGTATGCGGTTTCGTGTTTCTGTACTGATTCTGGTCCTTTCGGCGCTCGCAGGCGCGCAGGAGTTCCGGGCGCTGATCTCGGGCGAGGTAACGGACGCTTCGGGCGCCGCCGTCCCCGGCGCCACGGTGAAGGCGACCAACGTGGACACCGAAGTTAGTGTTACCACGACCACCGCCACCGATGGGCACTATGCGCTTGCTCAAGTCCCTGCCGGCCGGTACACGGTTACGTGCGAGGCGGCAGGGTTCAAGAAATTCACCCGCAGCGGCGTGAGTTTGGCAGTGGGTGACAGGGCGACGATCGACATCAAGCTCGAAGTAGGGGCCCTAACCGAGAACGTCACGGTGACGGCCGAACTGGCCGCCATTGACACCGACCGCTCCGTGCTCAGCCAGTTGATGGACAACAAGGGCGTCAGCCAGTTGCCTTTGAACGGGCGCCAGGTCTTTATGCTGACGCAGTTGTCATCGGGAACGATCTTCACCCAACAACAATTCGGCGCCAGCGGCTTCTCCGGCACGCGCGCCTGGGACACCACCGGCGTTTACACGATGCACGGAGGCGCGACCACCAGCAACCAGTTCAACCTCGACGGCGCATCCATCAACGCCGGCACCGGCGAATGGAAGTTTGCTCCCCTGGTGGACGGCATCCAGGAATTCAAGCTCACCTCGCCCTCTTCCGACGCCTCGCTCGGCCTCAGCGGAGGCGGGGTCCTCAACATGACCATGAAGGGCGGCACGAACGAACTCCACGGCACGTTTTCCGAATACATCCGCAACAACATTTTCGACGCTGTTGCGACCCAAACCAACCAATTGCCTTACCAGGTGTCCACGCAGCACCAATGGAACGACTTCTCGACGCTGATGAGCGGCCCGATCAAGAAGGACAAGCTTTTCTTCTCAAGCTGGTACGAAGGCTTCCGGGAACGCGTCCCCTTCCCGGTCACCCAGACCGTGCCGAGCGAGTCGGAGCGCGTGGGCGACTTCTCGGACACGCGCAACGCCTCCGGCCAGTTGATTGTGATTTACGATCCCTTGAGCACCGTAGCATCGGGTACTGGCTTCGCCCGGACGGCCTACCCCGACAACAAGCTACCCGCCAGCCTCCAGAGCCCGACTTCCAAGAACCTCATGGCATTCTTCCCCCACCCTAACGCCCCGGGCAACGCTTACACTCGCGTCAACAATTACATCGCCTCGCCCAACATTGGCAAGTACGGTTATAACGCCTGGTATTCCAAGTTCGATTACGTATGGAGCCCGAACCAGCGCACCTTTGGCAGCGTCAGCCAGAACTGGGGTTTCGAGTACCGCTCCTCGAACGGCATTCAAGGCAGCCCGGCCAAGTCCGGCAATGATCCGCTGCGGCGCGTCAACTACGGTTCCACCCTGGACCACGTCTGGACCGTCAATTCGACCACCGTGGTGAACATCCGCGCCGCCTGGCAGCGCTACATCAACTACAGCGCCGAGGAACAGGCCGACAGCTTCGACGGCTCCAAGCTCGGCTGGACCAATCCCATCGGCTCCGCCCCCACCACTCACTTTCCGCAACTGAGCTACTCGGGCTACCTGACGATGGGCACGGGCGGCTACACCGCCAACCGCATATTCTGGCCGGATCAGGCCTACACGCTGAGCGGCAACGTCTCCAAGACCGTGGGCCGGCACTTTCTGAAGGCCGGCACGATGATCGCGGAAACCCGCCCCAACCGGTACACATCCGGCTGGGTGTACGGCAACTTTGGCTTCACCGGCGGCTTCACCCAGCGCAACCCGCAGACCTCCGACAGCACCTCCGGCAACAGCATCGCTTCGTTCCTGCTGGGTGACGTCGCCAGCGGCAATACCGACATGAATGCGTCGAGCGCCGGCATCTTCCGGACCTACAGCCTCTACATTCAGGACAACTACAACGTCACCTCGAAGCTGACCCTCAACCTGGGCCTGCGCTGGGATCTGCAAACCCCCATCACGGAGCGCTGGAATCGCATGGTCATCGGTTGGGATTCCACCACCAAGTACACCCTCGGGAGCAGTTCCGCCGTCGGCGGGTTATTGTTCGCCACTCCCGGCAACCGCACCAGTTGGAGCGCCAAACACACGGGCTTTCAGCCGCGCATCGGCCTGGCCTACCAGATCAGGTCCCGGCTGGTGATGCGGGCCTCTTACGGCATCAGCGTTCTGCCCCTGGGCGGCACGAACGGCCTCGTCACCATACGCCAGAACGGCTATTCGAGGAGCACTTCCTATGTCTCTACCAGCGGCGGCGGGGCTGACCTGTACATCCCCAACCTTCCGGGCAACTCCACGTGGACGAATCCCTACCCTAACGGGATCCTGCAGCCCTACGGCAACTCGCTTGGGCTCAAGACGACTCTCGGCACGGGTGTAAGCTTCGACGCTCCGGACTATGCGATTCCCTACGTCCACCAGTTCAACTTCGGCTTCGAGTACGAGTTCCCCCGGTGGAACACCACGTTGGAGGCTTCCTACGTCGGTAGCCGTACCCACCACCTGATCATTAGCAAGAACCTGGACGCCAGCTCGCTGGCGGACCGGCTCAAGTGCTTCGCCAATACGACCTACTGCACGAACTCCGTTACCAACCCCTATGCCGGCGCCCCGGAGTTGTTGGGGACCAGTCTGTATAACGCCACCATCACCCAGCAACAGTCCCTGCTCCCTTACCCCCAGTTCACCGGCGTTACAAAGCAAAGCCTGGCCATTGGGACCCAGGACGGAGACCTGCTCGAGATCCGCGCCAACAAGCGCTTTAGCCAGAGCTTGATGTTCAACTTCTCTTACACCTTTTCAAAAATCATCTTCACCCGCGGTTTCCGCGAGCCCCAGTACGACACTCCGTACCGGACCTTGGCGGATTACGACCGGCCCCACCACATCGCTTTCACTTTGCAGTACGACCTGCCCTTGGGCAAGGGCAAACGCTGGCTCTCGGGCGCCACCGGCCTCGTCGAGAAGGTTGCCGGCGGCTGGCAGTACAATACTTCGCTCGAGTACCAGACGGGCACGCCCACTTCCCGGCCCGACGCTTTCAACCTGATCAATCCCGAGTTGCCGTCCGGCAAGCAAACGTATGGCCGGTGGTTCGACACTTGCACCCTGCTCGCCAATGGCACGCGCAGCAACTGCGCGACTTCGGATGAACCGGTGGCGTGGGTCCAGATGACAAACACCTACCAACTGAGAACCTACGACGATCGGTTCCCGAACATCCGGAATCCCTGGGCCACCCAGGTGAGCATGTCGATGTTCAAGAACTTCAAAATACACGAACGCCTTACCTTCCAGTTCCGCGCCGAGGCGTTCAACGTGTTCAACACGCCGATCTATCAGGGCCCGGATACGGGGCTGACCTCGAACAGCTTCGGCCAGGTCACCATCGCGCAGCAGAATTTTCCGCGCAGCATGCAGTTCGCGTTCCGGTTATCGTTCTGACGGGGCTGCAATTCACCCACTCTCGACGGGCGCGCGGACTCGCACACCTGGTCCCTGGTCAAGGCTCTTCACTGCTCCGGCCCTTCGGAGTGAGCTTCCGGAACCGGCGGCTCCGCGCCGGGATTTTCCACCTCAGGCGCGCTCGCAACCGGCACAGCGCCTGCGCCCGGAAGGTACACCGGGTACCGCGCCAGGAACGCCCCGTAGATCGCGTGGCCAATAACCGTCGGTCCCTCGGCGTGCAACAGAGCGATCAACGGCGCCACGCTTCTTGCGATCAGGTGGAACGCGGCGTAATACCAGCACAGCGCGAATACCAGGCTCACCAGCGTCACTCGCCGGCGAGGCAGCCGGTCGCGCACCGCCATCGCGAACCCCGCGCCCAGCAAGCTGTATATGAGCAGATAAAGCGCCAGCCCGGAGAAGGTGCTGGCGGCAAAGCCCCGGCGAATCGCCGCACCGCCATAGAAGACGCTGGACATCAGGTTCTCAGACGTCCAGAAGCTGCGGCGCTCGAAGACGGCGCTCACTCCCATCCACGCCAGCATCCAGCAAGCACCCAACATGCCCGCCTGAAGCCCGGCCAGAAACGCGGAGAGAGCGCGCGCGAATCGGCTCTCCGTGGCGTCGCCCATAAGTTTCAGCCTATACTGACAAGTAGGCCAAAGGCAAAATCAAATCGATGCGGCGCGTAGTCATCACGGGAATCGGCGCGGTCAGCCCCAATGGTATTGGGCGCGAGCGCTTCTGGCAAGCCACGCGAAGCGGCGTGAGCGGGGTGCGCAGGATCACCCGCTTCGATCCGTCGGGTTTGGCCGTGCAAGTGGCGGGCGAAGTGCCCGATGAATTCGACGAGAAACAGTACGTCGATGTCAAGGACCGGCCGCATGTTTCCCGCGCCGTGCCGCTGGCGGTGGCAAGCGTCGGCGAAGCCCTGGAAGACGCGGGGGTGGATGCCGGCTCGATGTCGCGCGACCAACTGCGCGGCATCGGCGTGATTGTCGGATCCGGCGGCGGAAGCATGGATTTTACCGAAGAGCAATACCGGCTCTACTACACCGGCCACCTGAAGCAGTGCAGCGTCTACACCATTCCCACGGGGACCATCGGCACGCTCGCCAGCGAAGTCTCGATGCGGTTCGGATTCCGCGGGCTGAGCCATATCGTCTCCACCGGCTGTACGTCTTCCACCGACGCCCTGGGCTATGCCTACCGGAACATCGGGGCGGGCGTCCTGAACACGATGGTGGTGGGCGGGGTGGATGCGCCGATCGCCCCCCTGATCATGCGCGGCTTTCAGCTCATGCGCATCATGACCACGAGCTGGAACCACGCGCCCCAGCGCGCTTCCCGGCCGTTCTCGCGCGATCGCGACGGGTTCGTCATCGCCGAAGGCGCATGGTTTTTCATCCTCGAGGAAATGGAGCAGGCCAAGACGCGCGGCGCGCACATTTACGGCGAGATCGCCGGCTACGGCTCTACCTGCGAAGCGTACCATCGGGTGCGCCTGGAAGAATGCGGCGAAGAGCCCGCCCGCGCCATCGGCCTGGCGCTGGCGGAGGCCGGCATTCCGCCTTCCGCGGTCGAGTACATCAATTACCACGGCACTTCCACCGAGCTGAACGACCGCATCGAAACGCGCGCCGTGAAGCTGGCGTTCGACGGGCACGCCTACAAGCTCGCCGGCTCGTCGTTGAAGAGCCTCATCGGCCATCCGCAAGGGGCGTGCGGCGCGGCCGGCGTGGCGGCCACGCTGCTGGCCATGCGGGATGGAGTCGCGCCGCCCACCATCAACCTGGACGAGCCCGACCCCGAGTGCGACCTCGACTACGTCCCCGTGCCCGGCCGGCGGCTCCAGATTGAGCACGCGGTGGCCAATTGCATCGCCTTCGGGAGCAAGAACTCCGCGCTGGTTTTGCGCAAACTATAAGAAGTTGACAGGCCACAAAAAACGATGGCCTGTCCCACAGCCTCACTCGGCGCCCATCTCGCGGCGGATGGCGTCTGCGATTCGCGCGCTGAAGCTTTCCACTTGTTCCAGGTCGGGCCCTTCCACCATGACGCGCGCCAGGGGTTCGGTCCCGGAGAAGCGCACCAGCACGCGGCCCGCGTCGCCGAAAGCTTCCTCCACCAGCCGGATCTCCCGCGCCACCGATGGAAGCTCCGTGAGCGCCTTCTTCTCCCGCACGCGAATGTTGACCAGCTTCTGGGGGTAGCGGTGTAGGTCCGCCGTCAGCTCATCCAGGCCCACGCCGGCCTGGCGCGCGATCTCGAACACGCGCAGCGCGGTGAGCAGCCCGTCGCCGGTGGTGGCGTACTGGCGAAAGATCACGTGGCCGGACTGCTCTCCGCCCAGGGCCGCGCCCCGCCGCACCATTTCTTCCAGCACGTACTTGTCGCCCACGGGCGTGCGCGTCATCCGAATGCCGTCGCGCTCCAGGGCCTTCGCCAGGCCGAGGTTGGACATCACCGTGGCCACCACCGTGTCTCCCGGAAGATTTCCCGCCGCCTTCAGCGCGCGCGCCGAGGCCAGCAGCACGGCGTCGCCATCCACGATCTTGCCGCTCCTGGCGACGAAGATGGCCCGATCGGCATCGCCGTCAAACGCCACGCCGAAATCGGAGTGATGCGCGCGCACCGCGTCCCGCAGCGCGCCCACGTGCAAGGCGCCGCACTCCAGGTTGATGTTGCGGCCGTCGGGCGCGCAGAAAAGCGCCTTCACCTCGGCGCCCAGCCGCCGGAACAGGCTCGGCCCCAGCAGGGAGGCCGCGCCGTTGCCGCAGTCCATGGCCAGCTTCACTCCGTCGAAGCGCACCGAGGAAGTGGAGACCAGGTACTCGAGATACTGGCGGTCGAGGCCCTCATCCACCGTGAGCTTGGCCGGCACGGGCGCAACAGCCAGCTCGCGCAGCCGGAGAATCTCCTGCTCAATGGCATGCTCTTCCGCATCCGGCAGCTTGAACCCGCTGTGGCCGAAAACCTTGATGCCGTTGTCCTGGTACGGATTGTGCGAGGCGGAGATCATCACGCCGGCCACAAACGGCCCCGTGCGCGTCAGGTAAGCGATGCCCGGAGTGGTGACCACGCCCGCATAGCGCACTCGCGCGCCGCTCCATTCCAGCCCGCCGGCAACCAACTCCGCGATCCACGGGCTGGACTCGCGCGTATCGGCGCCGATCAGAATCTCTCCGGCGGCACGCGATTGACTCATGGCATCGCGCCCCAGCGCCGCCCCGAATGCGAAGATGGTCCTCGGATCGAGAGGATACTCCCCCGCAACTCCGCGCATTCCATCCGTGCCAAATAGCTCTTTACCCACTAAGTCTCCTTGAGCCTGTTATCCATGCGCCGGGATTCTCAACCCGCCAACGCGGGCCGGCCGCGCCCGGCCCCTATCTCTTTTTCATGGTGACGGTAACTGTTACCTGCGGGGAAGACTGGAATCGCACATAAGGATCTTCCACGAATGCATTGACCCGGAACTCGGACTTGCCGGTCACCGAAGAGATATCCACCGGGTCGGTGACGGCCGCCGCGATGCGGGCCACGCGGCTGCCGGGACCGGCGATCTCCAGTTGAGCGGGCGTCACGGACTGGCGCGCCACCGTGTATCCGTTCTGCCCCTGGCCCGTGAAGCGAACCTGAACCGGCACGAGCTTGACCATGCGCCGCTCGAAACGGAACCGCACCTCCGAGGGGATCGCGCGCACCAGGCGCACTCCGCGCGCCAGCTTCACATTGCCGTTGCCAATGGTAAAAGTGCGTTCTCCGGGCTGGACATCCGACATTTCGAGAACCACCGCCGGCCGGATGCCTTCCCCCACGCCGCGCAGCTCACCGGATGGACCGCGCAGCTCCAGCGAGACGGAGCTTACCGGATCGGAGCTGATTTCGAGATCGTCGGGCAGGTTCCGGTATTCCAGCCGCACCGTCGCAAACGTGGCCAGCTCGGGCTCGCTCGCCACCAGGGCCCACAACACTACTGCGATGGCCAGGGCCAGCAGCTTCCACCAGAAATTGTGGAACACCAGCCGGAGGGTCCATTGCAGCGCCCCCTGCCAAGTCCGTTTCATGGCTGGTTCACTCTCTCGGCCGGACGGCCGTCGCGAGGCTCGGGACTGGTTTCGTGCGCCAGCGGAATGTCGGCCGCGAATTCGTCGATGTGCATGCGCGCGGGCCGCCGCACGTCGAAATGCAGGTTGATGCGCTCCTCCACCTCGTCCACGGAAAGCCCTTGTTTCAACTCGCCGAGCGAGGCCACGGAGATGCGCCCGGTCTCTTCGGAAATGACGATCGACAGACAGTCCGTCTCTTCCGTTATTCCAATGGCGGCGCGGTGGCGCGTGCCCAGCGTCCGCGAAAGGGCGGGGTTGGTGGTCAGCGGCAGGAAGCACGCCGCCGCGGCCACGCGGCCCTTCTGCACGATCACCGCTCCGTCATGCAGCGGGACGCCGGGCTGAAAAATCGACAGCAGCAGGTCGCGCGAGAGCAGCGCCTCCATCGGCACCCCGCTCTCGATAAAAGTGCGCAGCCCGATATCGCGCTCCAGGACGATCAACGCCCCGATCTTCTGCTGGGCGAGCTGTTCCACGGCCAGTAGAATCTCGTTGGCCGATTCCGGCGCGTGGAAGCCCGCGCCCAGCCACCGTTTGCGCCCGATGCGCGCCAGGGTGCGGCGGATCTCCGACTGGAACAGAACGATAATCGCCAGACCGATATAAGGAACGATGAAGGAGAGCACCGACCGCAGCGCCTCCAGTCCACCCCACGAGGCAACGGCATACAGCAGAACCATCACGGAGATGCCGATGAGAATGTGGGCGGCGCGGGTTCCGCGCACCACCATCAGGGCCTCATAAACCAGGACCGCAACCACCACAATATCGACCATCCCGGTAAGACCCAGGTTTGGCACGGCGGGCATAAATCGGAGCAGGTGTGGCATGGGCGGCCCAGCCCTTTCATCTTATCGTAGGCCGCTGAGCGCCATCCGGGGAAGAGCTGTCAGCCACCAGCGTTCAGCCGTCAGCCCCACCTGGCTGATCGCTGACCGCTGACTGCTGAAAGCTTCCTGACCGGCTCGCTGGATACAATGAGTTATGCCTTTCGTTGCGGTTCCGCAAGCGATCGAGGAGATCCGCGCCGGGCGCCTTGTGGTGGTGGTGGACGATGAAGACCGGGAAAACGAGGGCGACCTCACCATCGCGGCGGAAAAAGTCACCGCCGAGATCATCAATTTCATGGCCACCCACGGCCGCGGGCTGATCTGCCTGGCGCTGACGCCGGAACGCTGCGACTACCTCCGGCTGCCGCTCATGAGCCCCCAAAACACGTCCAATTTCGGCACCGCCTTTTGCGAATCGGTCGATGCGCGCGCCGGCGTCACCACCGGCATCTCCGCGGCGGACCGCACCCGCACCATCGTCACCGCCATCGATCCGGAATGCCGGCCGGGCGACCTGGCACGGCCCGGCCATGTCTTTCCCTTGCGCGCGCGCGAAGGGGGCGTGCTGGTGCGCGCCGGCCAGACGGAAGCCTCCGTAGACCTCGCGCGCCTCGCCGGGCTGACGCCTGCCGGGGTCATCTGCGAGATCATGAATGACGACGGCACCATGGCGCGGGTGCCGCAGCTCGAGGGATTCTGCGCCCGGCACGGCCTGAAGATGATCTCGGTGGCGGACCTCATCCGCCATCGCATGAAAACCGAGAAGTTCATCCGCCGGCTGGCGGAGAGCTCCATCGAAACGGAGTTCGGCGAATTCCGCGCCATTGCCTACGGCAGCGATCTGAACCCTGAGCGCCATCTGGCGCTGGTGCGCGGCGACGTGGCCGGCCAGGAGCGGGTCTTGGTGCGCATGCATTCCCGGTGCCTCTATGGCGATGTCTTCGGCTCCACAAGCTGCGATTGCGGCCGCCTGGTGCGCAATTCGCTGCGCGCCATCGCCGGGGAGGGCCGGGGCGTGCTGGTTTACCTGCACGAAAGCGGGCTTGGCTTCCGCACCGAGCGGGACGCCCATGGCGAGCGGCGCATGGTGTTGCATAGCCGCGATTTCATGCACTATAAGGACCAGGCCGGGCAGCGGCAACTGCAACACGAACATGGCATCGGCGCCCAAATCCTTTCGGACCTGGGATTGCACACCATCCGGTTGCTCACCAACCACCCGCGAAAGATCGTTGCATTGGAGGGATTTGGCATCGAAATCGTGGATCAGATTCCGGTCCGGCATTGATCACGCCGCGCAAATCCCGGAACTTTACGAGCCGTAAGCTCGTTAATAATGAGGCAGGCACAACGTCCTGAATGATATGAAGGCACGAATTTTCACCGCCGCGACGCTCTTCGCCGTTTTTTCCGGCGCGCTTCCCGCCGCCGACCCGCAATTGCTCCATCTGGTAATGCCCGACGCCACGGTTCTGGCGGGCGTGAACGTGGATCAGGCCAAAGCCACGCCATTCGGTCAATACGTGCTGACGCTCATGCAGCCCGGGGACCAGAAACTACAGCAGTTGGCGACCCTGACCGGCTTCGACCCCCGGCGAGATGTGCATGAGTTGCTGCTGGCTTCCAACGGCGCACCCGGCAGCAAGACCGGCTTGGCCCTGGCACGCGGCACTTTCGATCCCGCCAAGATCGCGGCCGCGGCCCAGTTGTCCGGGGCAGGCGCCGAAACATATGGCGGCGTGTCCATCATCGAAGACCCCGAGCGCCAGAACGGCTTCGCATTCCTGGATTCCACGCTGGTGGTGGCCGGCGACCTGGCCAGCGTCAAGGCCGCCATCGACCGCCGCTCGGGAGGGCCCACCATCCCCGCCGCGTTGGCCGCGCAGGTGAACCAGTTGAGTTCCACCGAGGACGCATGGGCGATTTCGACCGTGCCGCCTTCCGCACTGAAGCCGCCGGCAGCGGTTCCGCCGGCTGCGGGAGCCAATGTGCAGAACGCGCTTCAGAAGATCCAATCGGCCAGCGGCGGCGTGAAATTCGGTTCCGTGGTGGTGTTGACCGGCCAGGCGCAGGCCGCTACGCCGGAAGACGCATCCTCCGTGGCTGACGTCCTGAAGCTCCTGGTGAGCGTTGTGCAGCTTCAGGCTGCGCAGCACCCGGAGACCGCGGCGCTGGCCCAGTCGCTGGTGGTTAGCACGCAGGGCAGCACGGTGAAGATCACACTGAGCGTGCCCGCGGACCAGATCCAGCAACTGGTGAAGCCCAAGGTGGCGCGCAAGGTCGTGCAGATGTAAGTTGCCCGAACAGCGGTGCCGCGTCCCCACTCATGGGGACAGGAGGTTCGGGCCGCGCGGAAGCACAGGTGCCGGCCGATGGAAGTGCTCACGCTACGCCGTGAAGAGAGCTGCTCGGCAGCCCCAAAAGGTCGTCAACATAAACTTGCGTGCGCTTCACGATGCGTATCGTACATCGCCGGGCACAGATCCCGGAAAAACGGGCAGCGGCGGCAGCGCTCGCCTTCGTTCAACGGGAACTCCAGGTTGGATTGCGCGTCCTGGAAATCGCGGACAATCTGGTCCGGGCGTTCCAGCAGCGACGGCGTCAGATCCACCTCCACCACCGTGTTCGGACGCAGGAAATGCAGCCAGGCGCGATCCGGCGCGCGGCCGGCAAAGCGCTCCACGGCCAGCGCGTAGAGCTGTACTTGCAGCGCGTAATCCCGCGCGCGCTCGTGCGCTTCCCTGGCGGTGACGGAATCGGTCTTGTAATCCACCAGGACGACTTCCCCGCCCTCCTCAAACCACAGGTCCACCTGGCCGCGAATCACCAGGTCCTCCACCGCCATCAGGAAATCGAACTCCCGCTCCACGCGGCTGGCTCGCGCCGCGCGGCGGCCCAGCGGGCTCTGGCGGAATACCTCGGCCAAATGCAGCGCTTCCACGTCCGCTTTGGGAACCGGGCTGCCCGCCAGAAGCGCATGCACCTGAGTGCCCAGTTCGCCGGCGGAGAGGCCGCCTTCTTCCTCCGCCTCCGCCAGTTTCCGCGGACGCCCCTCGAAGCCGAGATAATGGCCCAGGTAATACGCCCGCGGGCAGTTCGCAAACGCCGTCAGCGCCGTCACCGTGGCGTTGGTGTCCTGCTGTTCGGCCACTTTGGGCCGGGAGACCAGCTCCACGTTGTTTTCGGACTCGACAGGTCGAAGGGCCTGTCCCACAGGTAGTTCCGGCGCGCGGTCCGTCACCAGCAGACGCAGCTTCCACTCCTGGCCGTCCGGGGCCGTGCGGGTCAGAACCTCGTCGCGGCACAGCTTCGGATCGAAATCCAGCTTCTTCACCACCAGATCGGCCCATTCCTTGATCTGCTTCCGTGAGAAGCTCAAGACCAGGTGCTGCTCGGCGCGCGTCATCGCCACGTAGAGCAGCCGGTGGCTTTCCCTGCTCTCCCGCTCGGCTCGCTCTTTGCGGATCTCACGCTGGAACAGATCTTCCTCGTCTTTGCGCACGGCGGGGTTGCGCCAGCGCGCTCCCAGCCCGATCCGCGGAGAAAACGTCACCACCGGCAGTTTCGTCTCCACGCCCTTGTGCAGCGCCGCCACGAACACAATCGGAAACTCGAGCCCCTTGGCGGAATGCACGGTCATCACCTTGACGGCGTTGGCGGAATCCTCCGGCGGCGCATCGGGCTCGCGCGGGTTCGAGGCGCGGACCAAAGCCAGTTCCTCCACGAATTCGTCCAGCGACACGCGGCCCGCGGCCTCGCGCGCTTGCGCTAGAAACTTGTCGATGTTGGCCGGCCCCCTCGCGCCCGATTCCCCCCGGTACCCGCAGTCGTCGATGGCTGAGAGCAACAGGCGGTCGAACGAGACGTATTCGCGCCGGATGCGCCATTCGCGCAAGCGGTCGCGGAAACGGACGAGCCTGCGATAATCTTCGGCGTCCAGCTCCGCCCGGGTCTCGGGCGAAAGCCGCATCAGCGAGGCGCCAATGTCATCCCCCATGACTCTGAGCCGCAGCAGGGACTCGTCGGATGCCGCCACCAGGGGCGACCGCAACACGGCCGCCAGGCTGATCTCGTCGCGAGGGTTGGCGATCACCCGCAGCAGGTGAGTCAAGTCGTTCACCTCGCGCGTCTCATAGAAGCCCTTGCCGCGGTTCAACAGGTACGGAATTCCGGCCCGCTCGAAGGCCGCGGCGAACGCCGCCATCACCTCCGTGTTCCGCACCAGCACCGCCACGTCTTTGAAACCGAACTCCGGGCCGGCCTCCAGCAATTCCAGGATGCGGCGCGCCACCCATTGCGCCTCCATCTCCAACTCCGTGGCCACCAAAACGTCCACGCACACGGGCCTGGGCTTGTCGAACTCCCGGCGGGCCACCAGGCTGCGCGGTTCAATTCCCGGCACGCCATTCACAATGGTTTCGACGGCGCTCAGAATCTCCGCCCGGCTTCGGAAATTCTCCACCAGCTTGTGCAGGCGCTTGCCGCTGCTCTCGATCTCCTTTTGGTACTCGGAAAAACCTTTCGGATCGGCGTGGCGGAAACCGAAGATCGATTGGTTGATGTCGCCCACCGCGTAGAAACGGTCCAGCGGCCGTATCTTCTTGAGCAGTTCGGACTGCTGCCCGTTGGTGTCCTGAAACTCATCCATCAGGATGTGCTCAAACTGGCTCTGGAGGCGGGCGCGTGTGTCGGGTTGTTCCGTGAGCAGCCGCACCGTGTACTCCTCCAGATCGGCGAAGTCCAGCGCCCCCGCCTGCCGTTTGCGCTCGCGGTAGAGGCGGTCGAAGCGGCGCAGAATCTCGATGAGGAATTCGTGTTGTGGCGCGTAGAACTCGGTGATCGGAGAACATTTCATCTCCTGGATCTGTTCGTCCCGCAACTTCCGCACCAGCTCGCAGGCCGCCGTGCCCCTCCTGCATTTCCTCAAGTCGGCGGAAAAGCCCTCGATCGCCTGCAACTTTTCGAGCGGCCCCGCCGCCGCCGCGATGCGCTCCGCGGTTTCCAGAATTGACTCCAGATACTGACGCTGCGCCTGGCTCCAGCCCGTCAACGGGTCGTTGCGTAGCGCGTCCCTCGTGGCGGCGATTTTGCCGGCCGTGTCGTCTTGCGGCACCGCAAACCCGGAGAGTTTCTCCACCCCCACCCCCGCCCCGCGCATGGTGTCATAGGCCGAAAGAACCTCCCTTTCGAATTCGGACGAAGACAGGCCGCGGATCAGCGCCCGCAGCGGAGCAGGGTGCTCTTGAAACAGGGCGTCGATGGCCGCGGCGACGGATTCCTGCTGCATGCGCCACGATTCGCGTTCATCCGAGACGTAGAACTCCGGGTCGATCCCCGCGAAAACCGCGTTCTCCCGCAACAGGCGCGCGCAGAAGCCGTGGACCGTCGAGACCCATGCGCGCTCCAGTTTTCCGCGGATATCGGGGGCATCCTCAAACGCCTCCGCCAGCTTCTTTCGCATGTTGCTCGCGGCCTTCTCGGTGAAGGTGATGGCGAGGATGCGCAGCGGTTCCACCCCCGCCTCTACCAGGCGCTTGAAGTACTCTACCAGGACGGTGGTCTTCCCCGACCCGGGCCCCGCCACCACGCAGGCGTCCACATGGCGCTCCGCAACATCCACGGCCTTCAGTTGATCGGGGGTGAGCGTCACATCCTTCATGCGCCCTCCGCCAATGCTTCCGCGCGGCCCGCTTCCACCCGGCATACATCGCGGTAATCGCAGTAGCCGCACTTGTCCGGGTCGGCCGGCGCAGCCTCCACCCTTCCCGCGCGGATCTCCGCCACCACCCCGAGCGTCTGCTCCTTCTTGCGTTCCAGCCAGTTCTCCGGGAACGGGACGCCGTTCATCAGCCCCGATTCGCTCCAACCCGCATATTGAACGCCGCCCTTGAGCCCCACGTAGAACATGCCCGCCGCCTTCACTCTAAAGACTTTTTCCGCCGCCATCAGGTAGAGCGGCGCTTGCAGCAGGCTTTCGTCCTTGAGCTTGTCCTTGGTGCTCTGCGCGTTGCTGTACTTGTAATCGATCACGTACGCGCGGCCATCCGGCGCCGTGTCCAGCCGGTCGATCTTGCCCGAGATCTCGAGCGACTCGTCAAGCGCGAAGACAAATCTCTCTTCCATGCGGGATTGGAAGCCGCCGCGCGGCCACCGGCCGTCGCTGGCAAAGGCCCGCAGATCGTCGAGCATCGCGTTGCGCAGCCGCTCGGTGTGATAGCCGGAGGGAATCCGCTTCTCTTCCAAATAGCGCTCGAAAACGCTTTCGAACAGCCCTGCCACGTCCCGCGGCTCCACCCACCACGCCGCCAGCACCTCGTGGACGATGCTCCCCAACGTGAGGAAGTCGAGCCGCTCTTCGGGTCTGAGCGGCGCCGCCTTCAGCCGCAGCATGCGCCCGCCGAAATACCGGAATGGGCACTGCAAGTACGATTCCAGGTCTGTCGGCGAGAGCCTGCCGGTCTTCGCGTTCAGCAGCTCCAGCAAGCCGGGCGCGCGGATTTCCGCCGGACCTCGCGGCGGGCCCAGAGGGCACCCCAGCTCGTGCGGCTCCGGCCGCACCGCGCGCGATTCCTCGGATGCGAGCTGAAGGCCTTCCAGGTAGAGCGAGGGCAGGTTGCGGTCTCCGCGCGCGTCGAACTCCGGGTACGAAAGCGTCACCAGCATGGTGGCCCGGCTGATCGCTGATTCGAACAAGGCGCGTTCTTCCTGTTCGAACTCCGCCGCCGTGCGCACGCGGATGCCCGCCGCGTTCAGCCGGCAGCGGGCCGCATCCGGAAAAAACGGATCTTGCCCGTGAAACCGGGGAAACTGCTTCTCCACCATCCCGCACACGAACACCACCGGCAGCACCCATTCGCGCGCTTCCTCCGCGCTCAGCACGTGGACCACGTTGCGGCGTCCGTCCGCCAGCCGAAGGGGCTTCAGCCGCAGGACCGATCTCACCGCGCGCCAGAAATCTCCAATCCGGACCGCCGATTCGTTCCCCAGCGCCAGCGCAGCTTCCTCCAGCGCCTCGTCCAACAGGCCGAGCACCGCCGCCTGGCTGCGCCACAGGAGCGCGAGCTCGTGGTCCGTTCGATCGCCCGGCCGCGCCGCTCGAAACAGGTTGCGCAGCGTCCGGAATTGCGCCGCCCAGTCCTTCGGAGCCAAAACGAACGAGCGCCACTCCTCGATGGCCGCCAGCGCGTCGATCTTGCGCATCAGCCGCTCGGCCTCTGGCGTATGGGGCTGCCCGTCCGCGCCCACCAGCAGCGCCTTCAGCGCTCCCAGCCCGGCATTGGGGATCTGCTCGCGCACCGCAAAATCGAAGCGGTCCATGGCGTTTGAATCCGCGAACCGCGGCGCCAGGCGCAGCACCTTCAACGTCTGTGCGTGGTCCCATCCGCCCAGCATGGCGTCCACCGCGCCAGCCAGAAACCGCACCGCCGCGTGCCGCTCCAGCTCCGAATCGAAGTAGAAGCGGGCGGGAATGCCGAAACGCTCCAGCGTCGAGCGCAAAACCGGGAGATAAGTCTCTGCCGCCCGAACGATGATTCCCATCTCGCGAAACGGCCGCCCCGCCGCCTGCTCCAGGATGCGGTGGGCGATCTCCTCCGCTTCGCGTTCGATTCCCGGCGCGCGCACCAGAGCCATGGCGGGCGTAGCACGCGCTCGCCCCGCGCGTTCCTCGCGGAACCCCATGTCACGGAGCCGTGCGCGAACCGTTTCACTAACGTCGTTGTCACCCAGAGTCAGGGTGACGTCTGCATGACGGCTCACCGCGCCGATGACGCGCAGCTCGGGATCGGGCAGCGCATGAAACCCGTCCAACCAGACGGCCCGGATGCCGCCCAGCCCCTGGCTTTCGATGCGCTCCGCCGCCCGCTCGAGCCGCTTCGCGCGCAGGGCCAGGCCAAGCCGCTCCAGCTCGCGGTCCACTTCCTGGTAGACCGCCAGGAAGGCCGCCCCGAGCGGCGATTCCGGAGCAAAATCCGCCAGGCGGCCGCTGTCGCACCCCGCCGAAGAGAACTCCGCGATGGTCCGCGCCAGCGACGCGCAGAAGCCCGGCATGTGGGCCACGCGAGCGAACTCGGGCCGGTTCACGCGCCGCGCCGCCTCTTCGACCATGAGGTACAGCACGGAATCCGGCGCCTGGGGAACATCACCCGCCCAATCCTCCACGAATCCCGAAAGCGTTTGGATCAGCCTGCGCCGGAATACGAAACCTTCCCGCGCGATGCGGTTTTGCAGGTGCTGCGCCATGGTCGCGGTCGGCGCCAGCAGCCGTATGCCGTCATTTCCCGTGCGCAGAGCCTCGCGGAACCGGTCCACTACGAACGCGGTTTTGCCGGAGCCGGCGGGACCCGTGACGAGGAGCATTGGGTCCAGTGTAGCGCCTCAAGAAAGGGCGAGACGCATTTCCTGCCCGCCTATGGCGCGATCCACAACGTAACCCCGTTGCTCGCCGCCGTGCCCGCAATCGCGAATACGGGATACTGTCCGGCCGACATTCCCGCCGGCACTTTCACGTTCACCTGCCACAGCCCGGCGAACTCCGTCGTGAGTCCGCTGTACACGACCTCCGCGGCCGCGCTCCCGATATATACCCGCGGCTCGACCGTGCTGCGCGCGAGCGGGCTCACCGGGCCCGCTGCGCCGTCGCTGACCGCCGGGTCTGTGGCGCCTTGGCCAGTCGCGTAGATCTGGACGACTTCACCGGTATGCGCCGGCTTCGCGGCCGTGTTCATGCTGTAATCCTGGTTGAGGATCGCGCCCGGCCTTGCCGGGTTGAGCAGATCCGTCGTGAATAACCCCGGCCCCGCCGGCGCCACGTACATAGTGCCGGACGCTATGGTGTTCGCGCCACGGACCACCCGCAAGGCGACCTTGCCGGCTGGAGCCGCCGCCGGAACCTGAAAATTGATCTGGGCCGGCCGGACAGCAACCAGCGGGGCGGCGACATCGTTCACCAGAAGCTCGGTTCCGCCGATCCGCGAGGGCAGCGGCATGGTGCCTGCATCGCCGCTGTCCGCGCCGCTAAAGTCGCCAAAAGCCGAGGCCAGCGACCCCGGCGCCACCGCCGCACCCACGCGAAAGCTCGCGCCATTTACGACGGCGATGGCGGAACTCTCCTGCGGTGTATCGCCCTTGCTGTCGGCCAGCACGGCCGCCAGAACCGGATCGTGGCGCGCAAATCCGTCATAGGAATAAACGGGCACGACCACGTCCGGGTCCACGGCCGCGCCGGGCTGGTACGAAGTGGGCGCCAGGGTCGTAGTGTAGTTGACGCTAATCTTGGAATTCGGCAACGAGAAACTGGCGCCATTGCGCCACGGCACCGTTGGGTTGCCGCCCGTCGGCTCGCCCATGAACACCACCTGGCCCAGTGGCATCCCCACAGCCACTGCCTGATCCCGGTCATTTTTCATTTCCTGGACATTCAGCATGGCGGAAGAAAAAGTGCTTCGGTTAAACAGCACGTACGCTCGGGTGGTGGCAAATCTGTTCTGGCGCGCCTGCATGCCGGTTATGAAGGGAGACAGAACGGATGTGCTGCCCCCGCCGTTGTTTCGTAGATCCACCACTAGCCGGTCTACCGGATTGGCATCGAACGCCGCGAACATCTGCGACACGAAACTCGCGAACGGCTGCGCCGCTAGATCCACGCATTGGTTGTATTTGAAATACAGCGTCCGGCTGTCGGCCAGGTAGACATACCAATAAGCTTGCCCGGTGTTACGTAGGGCCAGGGGCACAAAACCGTTGCCGTCGGGCAAGCTTACCCAGCTAGGCGCGGACACGTAGTCGATATCCAGCGAGAAGCTGTTGTGAGCCGCGTCCTCGAACGTAAAGCGCACGGGAGGTCCGTTCGCCGCGATCTTCAGAGCCTGAAGCAAGTCGGGCAAGATGAGGTAACCCGGGGTCTCGGCGCGCAACCAGAGATCGTTCTCGTGTGAGATTACCGTCGAGACCGACTGGTACGCCTGCTCCACCGTCTTATCCCCGATTCTCACCACCCGCGCCGCCAAGGCCTGGCGGTATTCGCTCGCCGCGGAGATCACGTACAGGCCGTCCTGGAACCAGTACAGAGAGAGCGGCAGGGCCCGGAAGCCCGGAGGCGTCTGGGTGAGCCAGATCGCGGTATGCGCGTCCCCGGCCATGGCGACGATGCGCGCCATTCCCGTCACGACTTCCGCATCGCTCAGCGACGGTATGGCCTGCATCAGTCCCGAAACAGCCTGGTCGAACTGCGTCCGCGGCATCACGAAAAACAGGTTGGCGGCCCGCTTGGGTAACTCGGTGGAAAGGTAAGTAAGATCCTGCGTCCAGCGGTCATCCCTCGCCTGGTCGGCCCGTGCCGCCGGTGACAGCGCCGGCAAGAGGGTCAATAGCAGCAGACAAAGCGACTTCATCCGGATTTCCGTCTTGGCTCCCTGGCCGGCATCAATTATAACTCTGGAAGAAGGAGAGTTTTGGGCAATTTGCCCAAAAACACGTGTTAAGTCCTTTGTTCCCATACGGGGTTTGGGCAATTTGCCCAAAATGTCACTTGCCCCACAGGATGCTAGGCCCGGCCCCCAAACACCCGACGCCCGCGCGGTCGTCCCGCAGAATTGGCTTCGTTCCTACTGTCCCTCCGAGACCACCCGCGAATCCACCTGGAACTTCTTGTAGTCCGTGAACGTGATGATGAGTTCCTCGTGAAGGCTCTTGATCAGCGCGATCCGCGCCGACGCCCGCAGCGTCACGCTCTTCGCCATCCATACCTCGTTATTGATGCGCGTCTGCTCGATGGTCAGCCGGCCGCCCTTGGACACCCGCACCAAAAACCCCGCGAACGAGATGGTGTCCAACGTTTCCACCTCCACCTTTACCCAGTGGTAGTCGTTCTGGCTGATCCACAGCCGCGCCTTCACCTTGGGAAGGTAGGCCGCCGAAGGCCGTCTCGGTTTGTACCCCGGCTTGGGCATAGCGTCGATCACGTAAGCCGGGCCGCTGTCGAACCGTTCCTCCCCGATCAGCCGGAAATCGAACCCGTCCGGCAGTTCTTTCAGGGGCTCGCGTTGGCGCTCCCGCCTGCGCTCCCAATCCGCAATCCGGCGCTCCCGCTGCTCTTTGGTTTCCTTGCGCCGCTGCTCGATGCTCTGGCGCAGCTTGTCTTCTTCCTTCTTCACTTCCTTGGGTGGGAGCGGCTGGTCGTTGCGCGCCACCAGGCGGCGGTAGGGAGACCCCTCCAGCAAAGTCACATCCCAGGTTTGAATCTCCGTGCTCTTGACCTTGCCTGACCCGTCCAGTTCGCGCGCCTCATGGCGCTCCAGATAGGTGTAGTTGCGCGCGATTTCGAGGTTCTTCCTGTCGATCTCGACAGAGCGCCGCACGATCTCGCGCGGGTCTTGCGCCGCGAGGATGGCGGGCAGACAGGCAATCAGAGTGAAGAAGCGCACGAGTATACTTACGCCCCCAGGGCAACGTGGGTTTCAGCCGGATGCTACGCGACCAGTTTCTCCAAACGGGAGCCTGGCCGGACGATGGTCTGGTTGCGCTCGGGTCCCGTGGAAATGCAGCCCACCTCCACGCCCGTCCGGCTCTCCAGAAACGCCAGGTAATCCTTGGCCTTCTCCGGCAAGTCGTCGTACGAAGAGACGCCGAACGTAGAGGCTCGCCAGCCGGGCACGCACTCATACACCGGCTCGACCTTTTCGATTTCCGCCACCGTGGGCGGCATTTCCGCTGCTTCCTGCCTGCCCAAGCGGTAGCCCGTGCAGACGGGAATGCTGTCGAACTCGTCCAGCACGTCGAGCTTGGTCACCACCAGGCTGTCGAATCCGTTGATGGCGGCGGTGTAGCGCACCAGCGGAACATCAAACCAGCCGCAACGGCGCGGCCGGCCGGTGACGGCGCCGAATTCGTTGCCGCGCTTGCGAATCATTTCGCCCGCGCCATCCAGGGCTTCCGTGGGAAACGGCCCGCCGCCCACGCGCGTTATGTACGCCTTGGAAACCCCAATCACGCCGCTGATGCGCGTGGGCGGCACGCCTGTGCCCGTGCAGGCGCCGCCCGCGCTGGCACTGGAAGAGGTCACGAACGGGTAGGTTCCATGGTCGATGTCGAGCATGGTCCCTTGGGCGCCCTCGAAGAGCACGGCCTTTCCGTCGCGGATCGCCTGGTTCAACAGGATGGCGGTGTCGCGCACCATGGGCCGGATGCGCGCCGCAAACATCTCGTATTCGTCGCGGATGCGCCGCAGGTCCAACTCCTGGTAGATGCCGAGCGCCCTGGCAATGGCCACCTTCTCTTCCATTACCGAGTCGTATTGCGCGCGGAAAACTTCGGGGTTGAGCAGGTCCGCGATGCGCACGCCGCGCCGCCCGGTCTTGTCCTCGTAGCAAGGCCCGATGCCGCGCGACGTGGTGCCGATGGAAGCGGACAGCTTCTCCATCATCCGGTGCGCCGGAAACAGCACGTGCGCGCGGTTGCTGATGAAAAGGTTGCCCCTCACCTCGACGCCGGCGGATTCCAGGGCGTCGATTTCCGCCATCAGGGCGGCGGGATCGATGACCAGGCCGTTGCCGATCACTGCCTTCTTGCCCGCGTGCAGAATCCCGCTGGGAATCAGCTTCAGAACGAATTTCTTGTCGCCGACCACCACCGTGTGGCCCGCGTTGTGCCCGCCCTGATAGCGCGCCACGATGTCGAACCGTTCGGAGAACAGATCGACGATCTTCCCTTTGCCCTCGTCTCCCCATTGGGCGCCCAGGATGATAACGTTTCTCATGTTAGACAAACCCATTCATTTTACCGTAGTGGGACAGACGATCGCTTTTTGTCGTCTGTCGGTCGCGTCCCCCCTCATCGAATACGGAGATGCGGACCCCCACCTCCGCAGGCCGGTCCCGGAAGTGATACGCTTTCAATTTATGCAGATTTCGGATGTCTACCTGGAGCTGGGCGAAGAGGCCTTCCCACAACTGGTCCGCGGCATTTCCATCGGCAGGCTGAAAACCTACAAGATCTATGAGGGCTTCAAGGTGCGGGCGCACCTCCACAAAGTGAACACGGAACTCTTACGCAAGTCCGTGCCCCGCTTCTGGGCACGGATCTCCGAGCGCGACGAGGACTTCGCTAAAGACCTGGCCCAGGCAGTGTTGGTGTCGCACATCGATATGATCACGGCGGTGCTCGATTTCGTGGGCGTGCCGCATGAGAACGGTTTCTTCGCCAAGAACATGGACCCGAAACCGTATTTCACCGAGGGTTGGGAGGGCCGTGTATTCGAGAAGTTTCGCGGCGCATACCCGGAACCGCTCCTGCTCTTCTATATCAACCATTTGAGGTGGGAAACGCTGGGCGCCAGCGAGCCGTATCGCCCGGCGTCTCCCAGCGCGGCTTGAGTTCGGCTGGTAGCGTGCAGATGAACGTATGAATCATGACTGTTCCCCAACGGAACCGGTTGCCACAGGCTCAGAGCCGAACCCTAATCTGTCGTGGAACTCTTTGTCGGGGAATGAGATGCGAGTAAGGTTCCGCCCATTGACAGGAAGGTGTGCTTGACCTGGGGTTGTTGGGTTTTCAAGCACCGGGAGACACCTATGGGGGATAAAACCCAGTTCAGGTGCTTTACGCCCGGAACGAATTGGTCGCCAAAACACGCGAGGTGCCAGAGATGAACCATTGCGATTTCCATTACTCTCACCTGTTGCCCAAGAAACCGGGCATTCTCCCACTAGAGGAGACGATGACGAAACAGTGCCGCCGGTGCGGCGCGCCATTCGTCACGCGGTCCCGGATCCGCAAGCGTTGCGATGCATGTCAGGCCATCGTCTCCGCGGAGAAGCAGAAGAAGGCCAATGAGCGCCTCAAGGCCCGTCGCGCCGCCCGGCGCATGTGCCTGCTACAGGCGAGCTAGTGCCGTTCCAAACAACGGCCGGGGCAAGCGTTGCCTGCGACAGAGACTCATGGGATGGCTAACTCCCCTTAGCGACACAAGCAGTTGGAACGGCGCTAGCTGGTCCAGCCCGTGGCCTCATGCCATGGGCCTGTGCCTAACTTCTGCAAGGTCACGACGGCCTGCGATTCGGCCGACCGGCCTTCACCCACGGGCCCTACCTGTTCCGCCGTCTTGAACTTGACCGAGACACGATCCGGCTCCAGCCCCAGTGTCTCCGCCAGTTTCTCCCGGATGGCCTGCCGGAATTCCTTCAGCTTGGGCCGCTCCAGGACCACCGTGGAATCCACATTCAGGATGCGGTATCCGAGCGCTTCCGCCAAGTCCTTGGCATGGCGCAGAAACACCAGGCTGTCGCAGTCTTTCCAACGGGCGTCGGAATCGGGGAAATGCGTGCCGATGTCGCCGAGGGCCGCCGCCCCCAGGATGGCATCGGTAATGGCGTGGGCGAGGACGTCGGAGTCCGAGTGGCCCTCGAGGCCGAATTCGCTGGGCACCGTGACGCCGCCTAAAATGAGCGGCCGGCCCGCCACCAGGCGGTGCGCGTCCCATCCCAGCCCAGTCCGGATCTCGCTCAAGGCCGGACCTCCTTGGCGATTTCTTCGTGGAAGAAGAGGCGCGCCAGATCCATGTCGCCGGGCTTGGTGATCTTGATGTTGCGATCGCTGCCCAACACCACGCTCACTTCCACGTCCAGGCGCTCCACCATGCTGGCCTCGTCGGTGCCCATGAAGCCGTCCTGGCGCGCCAGCTCGAATGCGCGCGCCAGCAGGTCGTAGCGGAAGACCTGCGGCGTCTGCGCCATCACCAGCTTCTCCCGCGGCAGCGTCGCCCGGATGCGCACGTGGCCGGTGGCGCGGCTCACTTGCTTCACCGTGTCCACTACCGGAACGCCCACGATGGCGGCGCCGGTCTCGCCCGCTTCGTCGAGCGCTTTGTGAATGGTTTCCAGATCGATGAACGGCCGCACCGCGTCGTGCACCGCCACCAGGCCGGTGTCCGGACCCAAGGTCGCGAGCGCGTTCTCCACCGACTGTTGCCGGCTGTTGCCACCCGCCACCGCGCGCACGCACCGGCCGGGAAACTCCCGCGCCAGCATCCCGCCGACCCACTCCAGGTCCTCTGTGCGCACCGCCACCACGATCTCCGCCACGCGGTCCGAGGCTGCAAACTTGCGCACCGTGTGAATCAGGATGGGTGAGCCTTCCAGCAGCATGAACTGCTTGCGGCTGGTGCCGGTTTTCTCGGCGGAACCCTTTCCCATGCGGGTGCCCAGGCCCGCCGCGGGCAATATCACAGCGACTTTCATGCGCACTACGATTCTAACGTGGTTCTCTCGGAGCCGAGATTGGTCATGGGCTGCGGGTCGCTCTTGCGCACCGGCCGGTCGTGCTTCTCCACGCTCGCCGCCGGTGCGTGCACCCGCTCATCGAACTTGCCGAAAATCATCTTCCCCGCGGTGGTCTGGAGCACACTGGTCACGGCGATGTCGATGGTCTTGGAGATCATCTTCTTGGCGTTGTCCACCACCACCATGGTGCCGTCGTCCAGGTACGCCACGCCCTGGTTGTATTCCTTGCCTTCCTTGAGGATGAACACCCGCATGGTCTCGCCGGGCAGCACGATGGGTTTGAGCGAGTTGGCCAGCTCGTTGATGTTCAGCACCTCGACGCCGTGAAGTTGCGCCACCTTGTTCAGGTTGAAGTCGTTGGTAATGACTTTACAGTCGTAGATTTTGGCCAGCTCGATGAGCTTCATGTCCACGTCGCGGACGTGCGGAAAGTCCTCCTCCACGATCTGCACGGTGAGATGCGCCATTTTTTGGATGCGCTGGAGGATGTCCAGCCCGCGCCGGCCGCGGTTGCGCTTCATCGAATCGGCCGAATCGGCCACCAGTTGCAACTCGCGCAGAACAAACTGCGGAATCACCAGGACGCCGTCCAGGAAGCCGGTCTCGGCAATATCCGCGATGCGCCCGTCGATGATGACGCTGGTATCCAGAATCTTGAACGATTTCTTGGACGATTTCTCCACGCCGAAGATCCCACCGAGAGCGGCAAGGTTGAGCATTTCTCCTTTCTTGGCGCCCACGATCAGGCCGATGTAAGTCATCCACAGAAGGAGACACACCTGCAAGAAAGGCGCTATATTGGCGCTGCTGAGGGCCCGGCTAAGGACCAGCGACATCAGAAAGGCGCCGGCGATTCCCAGCACGGACCCCGCGGCGGCGCCGATCAGCCGCTTCAGGCTGACCCGCTCCAGCCGGATTTCAAAGAAGATGATGCAGCCGCCCAAAATCAGCCCGCCTGCCGCCGAAATCTCCTTCGACGAGCCAAACGGGTGCAGGAAGTAAGCGGAAGTGGCGAGAACCAGGATAAAAATGGCACGAACAATGATTAGGTCGAGCAAGAGGGCACCCCCTTAGGGTAAGTACAAGATCCAGACAAATACCCATAACTGGCGCTTGATGCCGCAAAATACGCGAGTAGCGTCGCGCCAAGAGTATAACACCTCCGCCAGGCGGCGGGACCCCTGGGTTCGGCGACGCAAGTGTGAACCAGCGGCGCTCAGGATCGAGGCGGAACGCTGGGGACCAGCTTCTCGATCTTCTGCCATGCCACCTTGGCATCGGCCTGCTTCAGCCCTTGAAACGGGCCGAGCGCCCACAGCGAGTCTTTCACACGGACCAGCTTGCTGAGAAAGGCCCGGTTGTCGACATGCACGGAACGCCAGGTTTCACCGCCATCTTCGCTTACCAGGAAACCGTCGTCAACGGTGATCCAACCGCGGTTGGAGCCATCGAAAAGCACGCAAGTGAGCCAACCTCTCACCGGGCTGGTTTGCGCTTCCCAAGTTGCCCCTCCGTCCTTGCTGCGCAGGATCTGGCCGGCGAACCCGACCGCCCAGCCGTTGTAAGCGTCGCGGAAGTACACCGAGCTCAGCGACCAGGACGCGGCGGCAGTCTTGATCTGCTCCCAGGTGCGGCCGCCATTGGCAGTGCGCAGAATGGTTCCGGCCCAACCCACGGCCCAACCGCGCTCCGCGTCCAAAAAGAAAATGCTTTCCAGGGATTGCGCCGTGCCGGTGATCTGCCGCTCCCAGGTGCGCCCGCCATCGCCGGAATGAAGCAGCACGCCGGTGTAGCCCGCCACCCAGCCCGACTGGCCGACGAACTCAATGTCGGTCAAGCTCTCAGTGGTGCCGCTCTGCCGAGCCTGCCAGGTCTTGCCGCCGTCCTCGGTGGCCAGCAACAAGCCGCCAACGCCGGCCACAAAGCCGCGATTCACATCCGGAAACGAAATCGCCCGGAGGCGCCCCTTGGTGCCGGTGTCGCGCGCGGCCCAGGTAGCGCCGCCATCGGTTGTGGCCAGCACGGTGCTTGGTTCGCAAAGAACGTACGCCACGGAGGCAGCGGGCGAAGCCCCGTCGCGCAAACGGCAAGATGTCTCCTGCGCACCCGCGAGGGAGACACCCAGCAGGGATATGATAGCTAATCGCTTGAGCATCTTTGAATCCTTCTAAAAAGGCCTTCTCTTCTGTTAATTCTAACGCGGCTATGGGGCAGGATGGTAAAGTGTTCGGACATATGAAGACGCATCTCTCGTTGTTCGCGATCCTGCTGGCGGGCGCATGTCTCGCACAGCCGCCAGCCAATTACCCTGTTGAGGCAGGTTTCATCGACGCCCGCGGCGTCCTGATTTACTACGAGTTGCTGGGGCGGGGGACGCCGCTCGTGATCTTGCACGGCGGTCCGGGCGCGTCACACGACTATTTCCTCCCGTACCTGCTTCCTCTGGCCCGGCAGCACAGACTGGTTTTCATCGACGAGCGCGGGTCGGGAAAGTCCGAGAAATTGGAGGACCCAAGCGGCTACACCGTGGAGAACATGGCCGAAGACGTCGAGGCCGTCCGTCAGGGACTGAAGCTGGGCAGAATCAGCCTTCTCGGGCATTCATGCGGCGGCGTGCTGGCGCAGGCGTACGCCTTGAAGTACCAAGGGAACCTCACTCACCTGATGCTGTGCAGCACCTTCCATAGCACCAGCAAGATGAACGAGGTTTTCCGGCGCATGATGGCGGAGATGAGTCCCGAGCTGCGCAACCGGATCGAATCGCTCGAGAAGGCCGGGCTGTACGGCCAAGGCAAGGTCTACGAGCGAAACCGCTATCCCAACGACTACATGGTGGCCGCCTGGGGCGAGGGATATTTCCCCTACCTGTACCAGCGGCGGCCGGACCCGAATTACGACCCGGTCGCAAACGGCATCATGTCCTGGGACTTGTACCGGGAGATGTGGGGTTCGAGCGGGGAATTCATCATCGACGGAAACCTCAAGTCGGTCGAGTACGGCGACCGCTTGAAGACCATCACCGTGCCGACCCTGATTATGGCAGGCGACCACGACGAATGCGCGCCCTCGATCTCGCGCGAGATGCACGAGAAGATCCCCGGCTCGAAACTGGTGATCCTGCCGCAGAGCGGCCACATGACCTTTGTAGACCAGCCGGGTATGTTCTTGAAGGCGGTGGGGGAATTCTTGCGGTGAGCTTCCGGCATCCCCGCGGTTCTAAACCCTCATGATTTCCATGGCCTGCGTGAGGCTGGCGATGGGATCGTGTCCCTGCGCGGGCGAGTATTCGTGCGCGACATAGCCGGTATAATTGAGGTCGGCAATAGCTCGGGCGATGAAACGATAGTTCAACTCCTGCGTATCGTCGATCTCGTGGCGCCCAGGGTTCCCACCCGTATGGAAATGGCCGATCCACTGGAAGTGATCCCGGATGTTGCGAACAATGTCGCCATCCATGATCTGCGCGTGATAAATGTCGTAGAGGATCTTGACCCGCGGTGAATTGACGCGCCGCATGACATCCACGCCCCAGGCAATGTGATCGAACATGTAGTCCTTGTGATTCACCTTGCTGTTCAGGTACTCCATGCAGATGGTGATGCCCTTGTCCTCGGCGTGCGCTTTGATGCGGTTCAAGAACTCGACCGAGTGATCGGCGCCCTCCGCATCGGACATACCCTTTCGGTTGCCCGAGAAGGTGATGATATTGGGCACGCCGTTGGCGGCGCACTCCTCGATGGCGGCATGCATGGCCTTCTCGAGCGTCTCGTGATTCTCCCTGCGATTCAGCGCGTCTGGGATGGTCCCGCCCGGGCCGGGCGGATACATGGTTGGTACGAGGCCGTATTTCCTGAGTGTGGGCCAATCCGCTGGTCCGATCAGGTCATACCCCACCGAGCCCAGGCGGGCGGCCTCGCGGCAAGTCTCCTCGATGCTCATGCCGCGGGCGAAGACACCGCGAGTGACGCACTGTTTCAGCCGCCCCCTTCGCTCGGCGCGAGCGGGAGCCTGTCCCACCGGAGCGGACGTTTGTGCCCATGCGGCGGACGCTGCAAGGGCCGGAAAAAAATCTCTGCGGCGCATGAATCCTCCTCGTACCAGATCTTCCCGAACTCCGTTCTCCAAACTGCTTCGCACGGGCGGCACATTGCCACCCTCCATCTCGGATTATATAGAGTATTTCGGTTGACGCCCCCCCGCCCCATCCTCCATAATGGCTTCGACGGGGTGTCCGAAATTGGAACTGTTGTGACTCGACGCCGCGCATGAAAATGCTTTTCCTCATCCCGCTGCTTCTGGGGGGCTTGCTCCAGAGTGCCGGTCTCACCGCTACCCAGACGCGGAAGACCACGCGCACACCGGCCAGGAAGCGCGCGGCGAAGCGGTCTCCGCCGGTCGATCCCACGGACGGCGATAACGTCGATGGCGACGATCTCACCATTCGGCGGGCGGCCGTAGCAGGACTTGGCCCGCAGGCCGGCAGTGTGGTGGTGGTGGACCCCAATACCGGGCGCGTCCTCAGCATGGTCAACCAGAAACTGGGACTCAAGACGGGCTTCACGCCCTGCTCCACCATCAAGCTGGTGGCGGCGCTGGCCGCGCTCAGCGAGCACATCGTCGACCGCGATACGTCCATCTTCACCGGCCGTCACGTCAGCTACACCCTCACCACCGCCATCGCCAAGTCCAACAACCAGTACTTCAACATCCTGGGCACCCGGCTGGGTTTCGAGCGCGTCACGCGCTACGCGCAGATGCTCGGCCTCGGCGAAAAGGCCGGTCTCGATATCCCCGGCGAGCAGCCCGGCGTTCTGCCACCGGAGCCTCCCCAGAGCGGCGGCGTCGGCATGATGACCAGCTTTGGCGAGGGCATTACGATTACGCCGCTGGAGCTGGCCGCGTTGCTCTCCGCCATCGCCAATGGCGGCACGCTCTACTACCTGCAATACCCGCGCACGCAGGTCGAAATCGAGCAGTTTGCTCCGCGGGTCAAGCATCCGCTCGAACTCGCCCCCAACGGCATTGCCGATATCAAGATGGGGATGCGCGCGGCGGTCGATTACGGCACCGGCAGACGCGCCGGCTACGATCCCAACGAGCCCATCCTGGGGAAGACGGGCACCTGCACGGATTTCCGCCTGGCGAGCCACATGGGATGGTTCGGCTCCTTTAACGACGTGGGGCATCATCAGCTCGTGGTCGTGGTCATGCTGACCGGCAACCGGTCCGTCAACGGAGCCTTGGCGGCCGGCGTGGCCGGAGCCATCTATCGCAATCTCTCCGAGCAGCGCTACTTCGCCGCCGATGCCAGCAGGAAGTCCGGCCTTCCCGAAATCATCAGCACCAGCCCCTGCTGCTCGCGCTGAGCATCGGCCGCTCCGAATCAGGCCACGTGGTACTTGTCGCAGCATTCTTGGGAGCAGAAATAGAGGACTTGACCGTTGACTGTCCGCGTGATGCTGGCGGTGGTCGAGACATACGTGCCGCACACCGGGTCCTTCTTGAGTTCCCCTCCAGCGCGCACGGCAGGCGGTTGCTTCACTCCGGTCCGCGGAACGACGGTGGAGCGGAAGCCCTCGATGATGCTCCTGAGGATTGCTCTCACCAGGTAGAAGAGCAAAACGGGAAGGACAACAAATCGAAAGAAAAGCCGGATCATGGAATCGGGGCGGGACGCGACGGTCCCACCCCCGCTTGTAGCTTGCTACTTCTTCTTGGTTGTGGTGGTCTTCTTAGGCGCCTCTTTGGCGTTGGGGTTCTTATAAGAAATGTCCACGCTGGCGCTGAGAGTGGTCAGCATGTCCTTGGCCGGTTGCGCAAACTGGCCGTTGGGCGCCAGCTCGAGGTACTTCTGGAACGCCTCCACGGTTCCGGGGACCGGCGTGACCTTGCCATCGGCTGCAAATGACGCCTTGGAAACCAGGTATACGCCATATTGATAATAAGCGTCGGCGTACTTCGGGTCGGCGGCGATGGCCTTCTGGAACGCCTCGGCCGCGGCGTCGCCCTGATTGGCATTGGTCAGCACGGCGCCAAGATTGTAATAGTATTTGCCGGCGTTGGTCGGGTCGAGTTGTGCGGCCTTGGTCAGCTCGGCCTGGGCGTCGGGGATCTTTTTGGCCTGCACCAGCGCCAAGGCGTAGTTGTTGTGGGTGGCAGCATCTTCAGGCTTCAGCGCGATGGCCTTGGAGTAGGCATCCAGGCCCTTTTGCGTCGCGGCGTCGAACTCCGGACCGGTCTTGGTGGTGGCCAGTTTCATGTAAGCGTCCGCCAGGTTGGCCCAAACGGCCAGCTCCTCGGGACCGATCTCGCTGGCCTTGGTCAAGGCCTGAACCGCCTGGTCAAACTGCTTTTCCTGCATAGCCGTCATGCCGGCGTTGAACGCGTCGTTCAACTCCTTGTGCTTCTTCAACTGCCCTGCCCGCTCGTTGAGGGACTTCTCCAACTTGGCCTTTTCCTCGGCGGACAAGCCCCGTTCCATCTCCTTGGTCAACTGGCCGCTTTCAGCGGCCTTCTGCATGACCGCCTGAGTTGCGTCCCGCTCTTTCCTTGCTGCCTGCAAGTCGAAAGAAACGTTGGTGGGATCGCCCAACCGCGACCTCACACCCTTCCGCTGATCGACGTCTTTGCCGTCCACTTCCACGGTGACGTTATAATTGCCCAGCGGCAAACCGTTGTAGAAGTAGTGCCCTTTCTTGTCGGTCTTGGTCTTGTAGTGTGCCGTAATATCGAAGCGATCAATCTTGACCACGGCGCCGACCAGCGGCTTCCCGTCCTCACTCTTCACATCCCCTTCGATGGCGGTGATCTGCGCCAGCGAAGTGAAGGCAAAAAACAGGAGCCCGGCGGTCGCCAGGATCAGGTTGCGGAACTTCATATAACCTCCAACTGAGACTCGTTTGTATCAAATGCTCCAGACAGTATACTGTATCTCTTTTTGCCGCCCTCCGCGACGCGGCAAGTGCGCTTTTCAACCATAAGCGGACGGGGAGCCGGGGCGCCTACTCGTCGAACAACCCGATCTGTTCCTTGGGAACGGCTTTGGCTTTCCGTTTCTTCAGCGGGCTCCCCACCACGCCCAGCACCTGGACAGATTGCACCGCGGCCCGCGGGATGAACACGCGTTGATTGTTGCTGTATGGATCGGGAGGAATCACGGTAAAGCCGTATGGCTCCAGTTGCAGCAGGTTATTGGGCATGATTCCCTCCATCACCTCGCCATCGCGGAACTGAAGGCTCACCCAGAGGCCCTCCATTTTCGGGCGGGTATTGAAGACGCGCCGCCCGGTTTCCACGGCGCCCTCAAAATCGCGGACGAAAGAGATGGTCTTGATGTCATCGTAGGGTACGGTGGAGACGCTGCCCTGCGCCGAGAGCAGTTCCACTCCAGCGGGCTGGAGAAAGGAAGCGGGATTGAGGTACCCGGCCAGTGGTTCCTTCTGGTATCGCCGGATGACTGCTTTTTTGGTGGTGGAGCCGGCCAAATCTTGCCTCTTTTGCAACAACTATGTTTCAAACATTTCGGCGCTTATTGTATCATTGGCACGATGTCTGGAGTTCGGATCGGAAATTCCGGCCGTTTACGCAACGAGATGACCGCATTTCTCAACTTCTGCCGTCTGGAGAACGGCCTCTCCGCCAACTCCATAGAAGCCTATTCCTCTGATCTTTCAAGGTTTAGCACATTTCTGGGGGAGGCTGCGGCGCTACCTGGCAGGGAAGCGCTTCGCCATTATCTGGATTATTTATACCAATCTGGCTTGAGCAGCCGGTCCGTCGCCCGGCATCTTACCACTCTCCGAAGCTTCTACGGTTTTCTCCTGAGGGAAGGGCTCGTCGAGTCTGACCCGACGGAGCACCTGAGCACGCCGCGGCAATGGCACACCATTCCTAAGTTCTTGAATTTAGAGGAAATCGAGAGAATCATCGCGGCACCGGACAGATCCCGTCCCACAGGCCTGCGGGACTGGGCCATGCTGGAATTACTCTATGCCACGGGATTAAGGGTCTCGGAGTTGTGCCGACTGGGGGTTGGCGACCTCAACCTGGACCTGGGGATTCTGCGGACTACCGGTAAGGGTAATAAGCAGCGTCTGGTGCCGGCCGGGAGGGAAGCCGTCCGGGCCGTCGAGAATTATCTCGAAAACGGCCGCGGCGCTTTACTCAAGGGCCGGGCCAGCCGATACCTTTTCATAACCGCGCGTGGCGGCTGTCTCACCCGCCAAGCGTTTTGGAAGCTCCTGGCCGGATACGGCCGGAAGGCAGGAATATTCCATGGGCTTACGCCCCATGTGCTGCGTCACAGCTTCGCCACGCACCTGCTGGAGGGCGGGGCGGATCTCCGTAGCGTGCAGGTCATGCTGGGGCACGCCGATATCTCGACCACCCAGATTTATACGCATGTCATGCGGTCGAGGCTTCGGGACACTGTAGAGAAACACCACCCCCGAGCCTGAGCGATGGCCCGGTCTCGCGCAGGCCTCGGTCCTGGACAGGATACCGGGTGATTTTGACAAGCCGAGAGGGCATGCGATGAGCGATTACATCTACATGCTGGAGAGCCACCTGAGTCCGGATCAGAACCGGGTGGTAGAAGAGGTCCAGACGACTTCTGGTCAGGCCAACGTCAACGTGTTCCTGACGGGTGGCGCGATGCGGGACATGCTGGCCGGATTCCGCATCCGCGACCTGGATTTCGTGGTGGAAGGCAACGCGCTGAAGGTGGCGAAAACCCTGTGCGAACGCTCCGGCGCCAAGACGGCGTCGCAGGACGACCACCGCAAGAGCGTGGAGCTGGTGTTTCCCGGCGGCGTCACGGCCCAGATTGGCATGTCGCGGCAGGAGAAATCCGCGCGCGCCGGAGGCAAGCCCCAGGTGACGCCGGCCACCATCCAAGAGGACCTCCGGGGCCGCGACTTCACGTGCAACGCGATCGCACTGTCGCTGAACAAGGCCTCGCGCGGGCTCCTGCTCGACCCTATGAACGGGCTGGCGGACATCGATCGTCGCGAGCTTCGCGCGGTCAGCGCGTACGGCTTTTACGACGATCCGTCGCGGCTGCTTCGCCTGGTCCGGTTCCGCGTGCGCCTGGGCTTCACGGTGGAGGAGCGCACCCAGATGCAGGTGGCCAACGCGCGCGAGGCCGAAGTGGAGAAGATGATTCCGGCGCGGGCCCTTTCCGAGGAGCTCAAGCGCATCAGCGTCGAAGACAATCCCGCCGACATTCTGCGGGCGCTCAGTGAAGCCGGCCTGCTGACGCTGTTCTCGGCGGCGCTGACCGGTCCCAAGGTCAACCTGCCCGGCATCACCCGGTTCGAAAGGATCAGCCGTATGCTGCCCGACGACGCCCGTGCGCGCACGGCGCGTGTCGGACCTTTCCTGTGGGCGCTGACCGAGAGGCTGACCCCCAAGGAGAAGCAGGCCCTGATCGCGACCACTGATATGCCCAAAGCGCTGGTGGATCGGTGGCAGAAGCTGGAAGCTAGAGCCAGGAAGCTGGAGACGGCGCTTCGTTCGGCGCGCATCAAGAAAGCCTCGCAAGTGTATCAGATCGTTTCACCGGCAGCGCCGGACGAGGTTCTATTTCTGCTGTACCATTCGAGCCTCAAGCCGGTGCACGAGCGGATGCGGAACTACTTCCAGAAATATGTGCCCGCGATTCTGGAGATCACCGCGGAGGAGTGGGCTACGCTGGAAGGCAAGCCAGGGACGTCGCGGCAGCACAAGGCGCGCGAGGAGTTTATCGCCAACCGCCTGGACCGCCGGCCGCCTCGCAAGCCGGCGAGCCCGGCGGTCCCCGCGGAGGCGCCTGCGGGCGCGCCGGGCCCCGGGGCCGCCCCGGTGGAAGCCGGCGTCGTCAGGCGGACGCGGTAGGTCTGGTGCCAAGCCACCACTGCCGCGCGCACGGTGCGTGCGCCACGAAGAAGCGGTCCCTGCGGGGCCACAGGAGTCAGGAGTCGAGGAAGTCAGAAGCCGGAACGCGCAACACTGAACGGGGTGATTCCGGCTTCTGACTTCTCACTTCTGGCTTCTCAACATCGACAAGTTCTTGTCGATGTTGGCGCTGTAAGCGCCTACTGGATCTTTCCGAGGCCGGCGGCGCCATTGGCGTGTGCCGCGAAAGGCGGGTTGGGATGCGCGCCATGGGAAAGCACACCGCGATGGTTGGTGGGTAGCCCCACCGTCCGGAACTCGTGCTGAATCAGTCGGATGGCCGTCCGGCCGTGTTCCGACCGCACAATCCGGCCCTGCGCCACGAGTTGCATGGGCGCCACGTTGTGCAGAAGCACCGGCCAGGCAATGGCCAGCTCCACGTTCAATCCGTGGGGCAGTTGCCGGCCGCATTCAAACAAGATACCGCCGCTTGAGAGATCGATGGTGCAGCCCGTGCCCGTGTCCAAGACCCGTTTCCGGCGGATCAGTTTCCATCGCAAGTCCAGCAGGATCGGATAGCGCCGGTCGAAGCGCCGGTCTCCAGCGATGCGTTCAGATGCGTGGCTTTCTTGGTCCCAAGCGCTGGTGCAAGCCATAATCTCGTCTCGTTTCTTTCCCCGGAACGAGTCCATTATGCTTGGGTTTGGGCGGAAGCGATAGTAATGGAGGTACTTGCAGGGTACTTAAGGTGCCAGGGCTGCATTTCTCACAGCCCCCACAACGAGGCTTTCGACCTCCCGGCCAGAGTCAAGGAGCACTGCTGGATATTTCGACATGGTACATTGAAGGTCTGATTCTCTCATTTTGCGTTGACTCCAGATGCAGGATGGCCGACAATCCTTCTGTAAGGGTTTCCAGGGCGGAACTCCTGGCAAAGATATCCGGCGGCGTGAACTGATACCGACCCTGGTTCGTGGTTGTTGTTGCGGAGGTCAACGTGGGGCGTAGGTGTTTCACTTTGCTGTCACTGGCGGCCATTCTGCTACTGTGCGCCGCACCCGTTAGAGCCGGCTTGCTATTCTTCGACGGCTTCTCCGGATCGAGTCTCGATACCTCCAAATGGAGCGTCGTCAGCGGCAGCCCGATTGTCTCTGGCGGCCTGCTGGATCTCGGTCTGTACGACCGCGACCGGATCAACTCCCTCAACACGTTCAGCCCTGGTGGCCAGACGCTGTCACTGCGCGCCAGCATCGATCTGACCGGCGACTACGAGAAGTTCGGCTTCAACGTCAATGGTGACGCGGGGACAATAGCGTACTACTTCGACACCTACGATAACCGTTTTGGAGCAAATACTGACAAGGTGCGCGCCCTGGTGCTCCAATCCGGGGTCGGCGAATTGATGAACACCGGCGTCGACGTAACCTGGTACACGTTTCACACATTGGGTATCGATTGGAGCGCCAATGGCGTTTCCTTCTTGATCGACGGCACCTCGGTAGCCTCCTACGCTTACAGCTTTAACAGTGCCCTCCCTATTGGCGACTGGAGCGACACGGGCTACGTGAGTTCCACCGACTGGGTCGAATTGGACTCCGTCCCCGAACCCGGCACGTTTGTGCTGCTCGCGCCGCTGGCCGCCGTTGTGGCCTTGCTTCGCCGGAACCGGGTCTAAGCCTTGCCCGCGTGAACCAGCGACCGGCCTCTCGCCGGGTCGAATACTCCACAGCGGCTTCAGGTAGGCGCGCGGCTGGCCTGGTAATACGGCAATATAAAGGTTAGGCTGAGGATCCAGGCGCATGCAGATTCGTCTTGCAACAATTGGTTTGTTTTCCGTGTATTTAGCGGCTGCCGCTGTGGCGCAACCGCCGATCGATTTCTCGTACGCGGGCTACGGAGGCGGGGGCATTTCCGTTCCGATGGTGCCGGCCGTGATCTCGGTCCGGCCCAGCGAAGGGGACGACACAGAGCTGCTGCAACAGGCGATCGATCATGTATCGGCGCTTCCGCTGCGCGAGAACGGTCTTCGAGGCGCGGTGCTGTTGCTACCCGGCCGTTATCGGGTAGCGGGACGGCTGGAAATGCGGGCGAGCGGAGTGGTGCTGCGCGGCAGCGGGAACACGACCATCGTGGCGACGGGCAAGGGACGCCGCACCCTGATCGAGATGGGCAACGTGGCAGATCCGGCAACCGGGCCCCCGCTAAGCGTCACGGATGAGACCGTGCCCGCCGGCAGCCGCACGCTGACCCTCGAAAATGCCGGGGGGCTGCGAGCCGGCGACCGTATCGTGATCACGCGTCCGAGCACCGCGGAGTGGATCGCGGCTCTGCGCATGAGCGGGCTCCCAGGCACATTCGCGAATCAGAGGTTGGACTGGGCTCCGGGGTCGCGCAACCTGATTTGGGACCGCACCGTCACCGCGGTGGATCCGGCACGCCAGCAGATTACGGTGGACGCGCCGATCACAACGGCGCTCGAACGCCGCTACGGCGGCGGCGCCGTGGCGCGGGTCGCATCGAACTTGCCGATGTCTTATGCAGGCATCGAGAGCCTTGCGTTGGAGAGCGAGTCTAGCGCCGCCAATCCGCGCGATGAAGAGCATTCGTGGATCGCGGTGGCGCTCGATCGCGTGGAAGACGCCTGGGTGCGCGGCGTGGTGGCGCGGCACTTCGCCGGCTCCGCGGTTCGGGTGGGACCGCGGGCGCGGCGCGTGACCATCGAAGCCTGCCGCAGCGAGGCGCCGATCTCGGAACCGGGCGGATACCGGCGCCAGAGCTTTCTGGTGGAGGGCCAGCAGGTGCTGGTTCGCCAGTCGACCAGCGAACAGGGGATGAACGATTTCGCCATCGGGTTGTTGGCGGGCGGTCCGAACGTGTTTCTGGATTCGACGGCTACGGGAGCGCTCGGCCCGAGCGGGTCGTTTGAAAGCTGGGCATCGGGTGTTCTGTACGAACGCGTGCGCATCGAAGGCGCGGGCATCCGGCTTACCTTCGACAACTCGCGGTCGCAAGGGGGCGGATGGACGGCCGCCAACTCGGTGGTCTGGAATTGCGACGCCCAGGACATCGAGGCGCGCGGACCGGAGGGCGCGGACAACGTGGTGGTTCGCTCGCCCGAGCCGCTCTACGAGACGCAGTTGGCGAAGCGGACCGGAGCGAAGCCGGCGCCGCCGGCATCCATTACGAGCGAAACGGCGGCGCGTGTTCCCGAGTTCCGGCCGAAGAAGCCCGCCGCGGCGGCTTCGAAACCCCAGGTTCCCGTCGAAATCGTAAACGGGCGATTCGTGGCGAATGGAAAAGTGCTTTGGGGCGGAGCCGTGAACGCCGGCTGGTGGAGAGGCCAGGCGGTTCCGGCGGTGGCGCTCGACGCAGGCGTGGCCCTTACGCGCTTCGTGCCTGGCAGAACGGGGACGGGGCTCACCGAGGATCTGGCCGCGCTGGCCGCACGCATGGTGGCGCAGGGCACACCTTTTTTCCAAGCGATTCCGGGGCTGTGGTACGACCGCCGGCGCGACGAACACTCCATCGTTTCGCGGCCCGACGGGAACGTGTGGGCTCCGTTCTATGAAATGCCCTGGGAACGCAGCGGAAAAGGAACCGCGGCGGACGGGCTCAGCCGGTTTGACCTGACGCGCTTCAATCCTTGGCATCTCGAGCGCATCCGTGAGTTTGGGCGGCTGTGCGATGAGAACGGACTGGTGCTGTACCACAACCTGTACAACACCCACAACACGCTGGAAATTCCCGCGCATTGGGTCGACTATCCCTGGCGGCCAGCCAACAATATCAACGATACGGGGTTGTCGGAGCCGCCGCCGATCGAGCTGGGCAACCACCTTCACGTGGCCAACGAGGTTTATGACGTGAGCCACCCGGTTCGCCGCGCGCTACACCGCGCCTTCATCCTGCACGAACTGGACGAGCTGGCCGGGGCGCGGAATCTATTCTTCTGCCTGGGATTCCAGTTCGCCGGGCCGCTTTCGTTCCAGGAATTCTTCCAGGACACGGTGGCGGAATGGGAGAAGAGAACGGGCCGCACGGTGCGGATCCAGTTGGCCACCAGCAAAGACATCACGGACGCCATCCTGGCCGACCCGGCGCGCGCACGCCAGGTGGCGGTAATCGACATGCGGTATTGGCAATACCGGCCGGACGGATCGTTGTGGGCGCCGCCTGGCGGGAAGAACCTGACGTTTCGGGAAATGATTGCCAAAGATTTCGGAGGATCGGACGATGCTCCGGCAAATACCACGCCGCTCCAGGTCTACCGGCAGGTTCGCGAGTATCATGACCGTTATCCGGACAAGGCCATCGTAGCCTGGCATAGCGGCGCGGGTCCTATCCCCGTGCTCATGGCCGGCGGGGCGCAGGCGCTGATGCGCAATCCCTCCGCCGGGCAGGGGCAGGGCAGGTCGGTGGACCGGACTGCCCTGGATGGTTTCGTGCGGGAACATCTGGCCACCACCCTCATGAACATGAAGCCGCGGGACGGCGTGGCGGCAGATCCGGAACAAACCTGGTGCCTGACCGACGATGGCAGCGAGTCGGTGCTGCTCTACTCGCTGGCCGGTCCCTCCATCAGGCTGGCGCAGACGCTTTCGTGGGATAGTTACGCGGGGCTGTGGTTCGACCCGCGCACGGGGGCCACCAGGCCGCTGGAAGCGCCCGTCTCAGGCAAGGCAGGGGCGGTCATCCAGAAGCCCACCGCGGAGCCGTGGCTGGTGCTGTTGCGCGCCTCACACTGAAGGAGTGGATGGGAGAATCCGTTTTGCAATTTCGCCTTGCTGCAATCGGCTTGCCTTTCTGGCGCCCGGCGCCACGGCGTATCATAAGGCCATGAACCGTACTTCTTGGCGACTGGGCTTGTCTGCGTTGGTCGCTTTATCGGCTTTCGCCGCTACATCCCCCGCCATCTTCAACGTTCGCGATTATGGAGCCGTTGGCGATGGCACACAGAAGGAAACGGCCGCCTTCGCCAAGGCAGTGGAGGCGTGCTCCCGCGCTGGTGGCGGAACGGTCTACCTTCCTCCGGGACGATACCTGACGGGAACCATCGCGCTGAAGAGCAATGTCACGCTGGAACTGGAAGCCGGCGCCGTGATTCTGGGCAGCGGTGAGTCGGCGGACTACCCGCAGCACGACAGCGCATGGGCTCCGGGCAGAAAGGAAATGTCTTCGCTGATCTTTGCCGAGAACGCCGAGAACATCGCCATCCGTGGGCGCGGCACGATCGACGGACAGGGACAGATCTGGTGGCGGCGAATGGGCTGGCCCGACCGGCTCAAGATTCCACGCGACCAGCGGACCCCGGCGGAGCTGGCCGAGATGGCCAAGATGGCCGGCGGGCGTCCCGGCCTGATCAACCTGATCCGCTGCAAGAACGTGGTGATCGAACAGGTTCACCTGATCAACTCGGGGGCCTGGACGGTGCATCCGCTGATGTGCGAGTTTGTGCGCGTCGATGGCGTCACCATTGAAAACCCCGTGCCTTCGCCCAACACCGACGGCATCAATCCGCAAAGCTGCCGCAACGTGCAGATTTCGAACTGCCGGATCGACGTGGGGGACGATTGCGTGACCCTGAAGTCGGGAATCAACGAAGTGGGCCGCCGCGTGGGCAAGCCGGATGAGGACATTACCATTACCAACTGCGTCATGTTGCGAGGCCACGGGGGTGTCACCATCGGGAGCGAGATGTCGGGGGGCGTGCGCGACGTGGTGGTCGCCAACTGCGTCTTTCACGGGACCGACATCGGCATCCGGATGAAGTCGCAACGCGGCCGGGGCGGCGTGGTGGAGGGTTTCACCGCATCCAATATTGTGATGCAGGACGTCAGGGAGGCCTTCACGATCACGACCTTCTACACGGGCGCGGATAAACCCACCGACGTGTTCCCAGTGAACGAGGGGACGCCGATTTTCCGCGACCTGCACTTCAGCAACATCACCGCCCGAGGCTCCAAGAGCGCGGGGCAGATCACCGGGCTCCGCGAGATGCCGATTGAGGACGTCACGTTCAGCAACGTGCACATCCAGGCGCAAACGGGCTTCAAGTGCACCAATGCCAAAGAGATCTCGTTCCACGACGCGATCATCGACACGGAACAGGGGCCGGCCCTGTCGCTGGTGAATTGCTCCGACGTAGATACCAGCCGGTTGCGCACGCTGAAGAAGCATGCGGGGACGCCGCTGGTCGAGGGTCCCAGGAACTAGCGAGGCTGTGCCTGAGCCCAGTCTCTAGCGCTAACGCTCCTGATCCGCCGATTTCCGCTTGACACCGGGTGATGCCAGCCCCATAATTCTAGCAGTTCACATAGTTCGGCTCATGAACTTACGTCTCGTTTTGCGTGGTGGGTTGTGTTTTCAATCGACCATGGGACCCCGAATCGCGGAACAGCATCACCGGATCGTGAACGTTTAAATGTGTCTGAGATTGAAATTCTAGAAAGGTCATGCACATGAAAACTCGCATACTGTTTGCTTCCGTGCTGCTGGTGGGCGGCGTGCTATTCGCACAGGAATATCGCGGCACCTTCAGCGGCAGCGTCACCGATGCGCAAGGCGCGGCGATCCCCAACGCCAAGGTCGTCGTGACGGAAACCCAGACCGGCACCAAAGCCTCCACGGTCTCCGGGGTCACCGGAGAGTACACCATTCCGTTTCTCGCTATCGGAACCTATGACATCGCGGCGGAGGCTGCAGGCTTCAAGAAGTTCACGCAAAAGGGCGTGACCCTGAGCGCCGGAGAGCACCCCGTCATCGACATCCGTCTGGAAGTGGGCGCTGTGAGCGAAGAGGTGACGGTCACCGCCGAGGCGCCCATTCTGGTCACCGCAAACCCGTCATTGGGCCAGGTGATCACCGCCGCGGAAGTCGAGGACGTACCGGTCAATGGCCGTACTCCGATGATGCTGGACAACCTGGCGATGGGCGTGATCTCCACGTACGAGCCTGGTCCGGTGCGCCCGTTCGACAACAGCGCGCCCAACTCCATCAGCATCGGAGGCGCGCCCTCCACGCGCAACGAAGTGCTTCTGAACGGCGCGCCCAACGCCGGCCAGACCAACCAGATGGCCTATAGCCCGATGCAGGACGCGGTGACGGAAGTGCGCGTCAACGCATTCGACATGGACGCCGCCAACGGCCACACCATGGGCGGCACGGTCAACATGATCACCAAGGGCGGCACCAATTCGCTGCACGGCTCCGCCTACATCTACAACCAGACGTCGGCGGTGGACGCCAATTCCTTCTTCAACAATGCCAAGGCCGTGCCCCGGCCTCCGTATCACCAGAATCAATACGGCATCACGTCCGGCGGTCCGGTGTTCGTGCCCAAGATCTTCAACGGCAAGAACCGCGTCTTCTGGTTCTTCGGCTGGGAAGGCATGCGCGATTCCGACCCCGCCAACTCGCCGCTGGAAACCGGCAACCCGGAAAACTTCACGTCGGTGCCTACCGCCGCCGAGCGCCAGGGCGACTTTTCCGCGCTGCTGAAGCTCTCCACCAACGCCGCCACCATCTACGATCCCAATTCGGGAGTCCTTTCCGGCACCCTGGTCTCGCGTACGCCATTCGCCAACAACATCATCCCCACGAGCCGCCTCGACCCGGTGGCGCTCAAGTACCTCAATTACTTTCCGCAGCCGAATACCGCGGGCTTGGCCAGCGCGCAGAATAACTTCCTGGTCGATGCCGTGGATAGCGATGGCTACGACAACGAACTGGGCCACCTGGATATCAACATCAGCGACAGGAACCGGCTCTCTTTCGATGCCCGGCACAACTATCGCGCGCAGAATAAGAACAACTTCCTCGGCAACGTGGCTTCCGGCAACTACCTCTATCGCATCAACCAGGGCGCGACGTTGGAAGACGTCCAAACCATTACCCCCACCCTGGTGGCGGACATTCGCTTCAGTTGGGCGCGCTACATCGAGAACCATTCCTCTCCCTCCGATACGGTGGACCCCACGTCGCTGGGATTCCCTTCCTACATCGATGCCAACTCGGAATTCAAGATGCTGCCGTACATCACCTTCAGCAGCACCAGCACCTCCGGCGGAGCCCGCGCCAGCTTCGAGCCGCTGGGCTACAACAGCGACGGCACCAACTACAACGACATCTACCAGTTCTTCGGCCAGGTGATGAAGAACCACGGCAACCACAACATCAAAATCGGCACCGACCTGCGCATGTATCGCTGGAGCGCGTACACCTTCGGGAATCCCTCCGGCACGTACTCATTCACGGGCACCTGGGTCAACAGCCCGGCCGTTGCCAACAGCACGGTGTTCGGCCAGGACTTTGCACAGTTCATGCTCGGCGTTCCCACCAACGGCAGTCTCGACCTGAACACCCAGACCACGGCCCAAGACAAGTACCTGGGGCTGTTCATCAATGACGACTGGCGCGTCCGCAGCAATCTGACCATTAACCTGGGACTTCGCTTCGATCACGATTTTCCCGAGACGGAACGCTACAACCGCAGCGTGAACGGGTTCGACGCGACGGCTGCCAACTCGGCCTCCGCCGCCGCTGCCGCCGCCTATGCGGCCAACCCGCAGCCGCAGTGGCCCGCCAGCAACTTCAAGGCGCTGGGAGGGCTCACCTTCCCTTCATCCAGCAACCGCAACATCTACAACACCAACTCGCACATCATCAGCCCGCGCGCCGGGTTCGCCTGGACGCCAAACTTGTGGGACAACAAGACCGTGATTCGCGGCGGCATCGGCATCCTGGTGGATCCCATCCAGCTTCCGACGCCGAACTCTCCGGGGTTCAGCCAGCAGACCACCATTCCGCTGCCCTCCCCGCTGATTCCTCCGGTCCTCTCGACGCTCTCCAACCCGTTCCCCAATGGGTTCCTGGCACCGTCCGGTTCGTCGAAAGGCGCGTCAACGTTCTTGGGCAATTCCATCACCTTCTTCAACCCCAATTCGAGAAACCCGTACACGCTGCGCTGGGAATTCAGCGTGCAGCGGCAACTGCCGGGCCAGATGGTGCTGGAAGCGGCTTACATCGGCGCCCACACCATGCACCAGCCCATCTCCACGAACATCAATTACGCCCCGCGCCAGTTTCTGAGCACTTCGCTGGCTCGCGATAACACGGTCATCACCGCGCTCACCGGCTCGCTGGCGAATGCCAATCCCTTTAAGGGGCTGATTCCAAGCGTCTCGTCCTTCAACGGGACCAGCACCACCCTGCAACAGCTCGTGGTCCCCTTCCCGCAGTTCCCGTTCAATGGCGTGACGATGCAGAACAACCCGGCGGGCTCGTCGTATTTCGAGAGCCTGAACGTGCGCTTGCAGAAGCGGTATGGACACGGGCTGATTCTCATCAACAACTTCATCTGGAACCGGCTGGAAGACCGCCTGGCCTACCTGAACCCGTCCGATCCCGCTCCGGAAAAGCGCGTTTCCTCGGATTCCCGGCCGCTCCGCAACATCATGACCGCCACTTACCAACTGCCCATCGGCCGCGGGCGCACGGTCAATCTGCAACGGCGCTGGCTGGATACCCTGGTAGGCGGCTGGCAGGTCAGCGGTGTCTATACGCTGCAATCGGGTCCGGTGCTCGGTTGGGGCAACTACATTTACTACGGCGGGCCGCTAAACCTGCAGCCTAATCAGCCGAACGGCACCGCATTCGACATCACCCGGTTCAATATGGTTTCGGCTCAGCAACTGGCCAACAACATCCAAACCTTCGACAACCAGTTCAATAACCTGCGGCGCGACCGAACCAACCAGTTCGATACCTCGCTGGACAAGAACTTCCGGTTTGGCGAGCGCCGCTACGTTCAGATCCGGTTCGAAGCGTTCAACATCCTGAATCATTGCACGTTCAGCGCACCGAACACCACGCCGACCAACGCGGCATTCGGCACCATCGGCGCTCAGGCCAATACGCCCCGGCGGCTGGAGACCGCGCTCCGCTTAGTCTGGTAACAACACCGAGATGCTCTTGTGGGCCGGCGGCCAGCCGGCCCACAACCGGTAAGGTGATGGGCGCGGCGTGTTACAGTGTCGCTGGGACGCAGTAGAGTGAAATCCTGTTTGAGATCTGGAGGTCTCGTGAACTTAAGCTCTCGAAGCCGGCTTCTGCCGGCGCTCGTTCTGTTGGCTGGCGCGAACGCGTGGGGCGCCGGTCCTTGGTTCAACATTCTGGATTACGGCGCGCGCAATGACGGTTCGGCGAGCGCCACGGCGGCGATCCGCTCGGCCATCCAGGCGGCGAAGGCCGCGGGCGGCGGAACGGTGTTCGTCCCCGCAGGGAAGTATGTCACGGGGCCAATCGAGCTGGTGAGCAACCTGGTGCTCGAAATCGACGCGGGGGCGGTGCTGCGGTTCGAGGCATCCCGCGCCGACCTTACGTACACCAAGGGGAGGCTGGAGGGCACCGAGTGCATCACGCCGGTGCCGCTGATCGGCGGGCACGACCTGGAAAACGTCACGATTCGAGGCCGGGGAACCATCACCACCGACAACGCCCAATGGCTCAACCTGGTGCGCCAGCCGGACGCGGCCGAGGCGAGAAGCGTCTGGATGAGCATCAATAGGGCGCTGAACCTGAAGCAACCGGTGGCGCCGGAGGATTTCCAAAAGGCCGCACCGTCCCTGCGGCCCTCGTTCATTCGCGCGATGGAGAGCAAGAATGTTCTCATCGAGGGCCTTCACATCGTGGGGTCGTCGATGTGGACGGTCCATATTCTGTATTCGCAAAACGTCACCATTCGCGACTTGATCATCGAGACGTTTCCCGGGGCGAACACCGACGGCATGGATATCGATTCCAGCCAGGACGTGCGGATTTCCAACTGCTACCTGGACACCGGCGATGACGCCATCTGCCTGAAATCGGGAAAGGACGCCGACGGACTGCGCGTCAACCGCCCGACCGCCAACATTGCCATTACCAATTGCACGGTGCATCACGGGCACGGGGCGGTGGTGCTGGGCAGCGAGACCTCCGGGGGCTTCCACAACATAGTGGCCAGCAATATCGTCTGCCAGGGCACGCAGAAAGGCGTGCGCATCAAGAGCACGCGCGGGCGCGGGGGCGTGATCGAGAACGTGAGGTTCGATCACTGGACGATGGACGGTGTCGATGAAGCGATCAACGTTACGAACTACTACACGAGAGGCCCCGAAGAACCGCTTTCGCAGCGGACGCCGGTGTTTCGCAACATCGCTATCAGCAACATGACGATCAACCACTCGCCGCTGATGATCAACATCGAGGGGCTGCCGGAGATGCCGGTTACGGGGTTGCAGATCAGCAACATCATCGCGAGCGGCAAGGTAGGGATGCGGGCCTACAACACGCAGGCGATGGAGCTGCACAATGTGCAAGTGAACCCCGAAGTGGGGCCGGCGTTCCTGATCCGGGATTCCAAGGAGCTGGAACTCGACCAGGTGTCCACGCGCACGCCCGTATCGGGTAGTCCCGTGGTACGGCTGGACCACTGCCCGGACGCCATCGTGCGAGGGAGCAGGGCTTTTGCGGGCACGGGCACATTTCTGGCGGTGGCTCCGGGCGAATTGAAGGGCATCGTGCTCGAAGGCAACACGCTCGGCAACGCCAGGAAAGCCACCGAAGAGACCGCCGAGGACCTTTGGAAGTTGCCGTTGCCGGTGCAAACAATTCGATAGCATTGCGCGAGCGCTGACACCACCGGATTACGCCAGGGAGCTATCCTCAAAGAAGAAGAGGAGCGGCGAGTATCGTGAGAGGACTTCGTCTCTGCGCCGTCCTGCTGGGGGCGGCGATCTGCCTCCCGGCGCAGGACCTCAAGGAATTCGAAAAAAAAGTCACGGAGTTCACGCTCTCCAACGGACTGCACTTCATCGTCGCGGAGCGGCACGAGGCCCCGGTGGTCTCCCTCCACACGTATGTGAACGCGGGGTCGGTGGACGACCCCTCCGGTGAAACCGGCATCGCGCACATGTTCGAGCACATGGCGTTCAAGGGCACGGACACGATCGGAACGCGAGACTGGCCGAGCGAGAAAAAAGCGCTGGATGCCATCGAGGCGGCGTACGACCGCCTGGAAGCCGAGCGCAACAAGGGGCCCAGCTCCGACGAACTCAGGATCGGGATACTCCAGGCGCAGTTGAAGATGGCGATCGACGGCGCGGAGGCCTACGTGGCGCCGAACGAGTATCTCCGCATCATAGAAACAAACGGGGGCGTGGGCGTGAACGCAGGCACGGTGCTGGATTCCACCGAGTATTACTACAGCCTGCCTTCGAACCGGATCGAACTGTGGTTTCTGATGGAATCGCAGCGTTTCCTGCGGCAGGTGTTCCGCGAGTTCTACAAGGAGCGCGAAGTGGTGCTGGAAGAGCACCGCATGCGCGTGGAATCGGACCCGCAGGGCAAGCTGGCGCAGGACTTGCTGGCCACGGCGTTCGCAGCTCACCCTTACCGTAATCCGCCGGGCGGATGGCCCAGCGACATCGTCAGCCTGCGGCGCGCCGATGCCCAGGAGTTCTTCGATAAGTACTATGTGCCGGCGAACATCACCATGGCGATTGTGGGAGACGTTAACCCGGCGGATGCAAAACGCATGGCCGAGCGCTACTTCAGCCCGATACCCGCGCGGCCACTGCCGCCGCGGCTGCATACCGAGGAGCCGCCACAGCCGGGGCCGAAGACCGCGGTGGTGAACTCGCCCACCCAGCCGATTGTGACCATCGCGTACAAGCGGCCCGACCAGTACGGCAAAGACGACCCGGTGTTCGACGTCATCTCCCTGATTCTTTCCAGCGGCCGGACGGGCTTGATGTACAAGGAGCTGGTGCAGGAGCGGAAAATCGCGCTGGTGGCGCAGGCGAGCGCCACCTACCCCGGCGGCCGGTACCCAAACCTGTTCACGTTCTTCCTGGCGCCATCGGTAGGCCACACGGTGGACGAGAACCTGAAGGCGCTGGACGATCTGCTCGACCAGTTCAAGGCGCGGAAGGTGGACGCGGAAACGCTGGCGCGCGTGAAGACCAAGGCGCGCGCCGGGGTGATGCGCCGCCTGGACAACAACGCGGGGCTGGCCCAAATGCTTGCCACGTACTATGCCAGCTACGGCGACTGGCGGAAACTGTTCACATCCATCGACGACCTCAACAAGGTGAAGGCCGACGATGTGCAGCGGGTGGCCCGGCAGTACTTCGTTTTGCCCAGCCGCACGGTGGCATACATCGCACAGCCAGGCGTGGGGGGCGCCCCGGCGGGCCGCCCATGAAGCCAATGAAGAAGACGCTTGCAGCCCTGCTCATGGCGGCCGTTTCGGTGGCCGCGCAGTTAGCGCCCACTTCGGCCCCGCCCGATAAGCCCTCAGCCGGCTCGGAGACCCCGGCCAAGGGCCAGCCGGCGGCGCGATCGGCGCCTGCCCCTTCTTACCGGGACCTCAAGTTTCCGCCGCTGCGGCCCATCCAGATTCCCAAAGTGGGCACTTTCACGCTGCCCGACGGGATGAAGGTCTATCTGCTGGAGGACCACGAACTGCCGGTGATCAACGGTGTGGCGCGGGTTCGAACGGGGAACTTGCTGGATCCGCCGGACAAGATCGGCCTGGCCACCATGACCGGCATGGCGATGCGCACCGGCGGCACCAGGACGAAGACCGGCGAACAGTTGGACGAGCAACTGGAAAACATCGCGGCCAGCGTGGAAAGCAGCATCGGCGAGACTAGCGGCACGGTTTCGTTCTCCGGGTTGAAGGAGAACACCGACGAAGTGCTGGCAGTTTTCAAAGACGTTCTTACCGCTCCCGAGTTCCGCCAGGACAAGATCAGCCTGGCGAGGACGCAGTTGCGCAGTGGTATCGCCCGCCGCAACGACGACGCGCGCGGCGTGGCGGAGCGCGAATTCGCCGGCGCCGTATACGGCAAAAACTCGCCGTATGGGTGGCAGATGGAATACGCCACCGTGAACCGCATCATCCGCGGCGATCTTCAGGGTTTTTACAGGCGTTACTTCTTCCCTTCGAACATCACGCTGGGGGTGTGGGGCGACTTCGATGCGGCCGGGATGAAGGCCAAAATCGAAAAGCTCTTCTCGGACTGGAACGTCGAGCAGCCGCCCGTGCCGGAGTTTCCGAAGGTCGGTGGCAAACCGGCGCCGGGCACGTATCTGGCGGTGAAGAAGGACGTCGCGCAGACCTTCTTTTCGATCGGCCAACTGGGCGGCGAGCTCAAGGACAAGGACTATCCGGCGCTGGTGATCATGGCGGACATTCTGGGCGGGGGTTTCCGCAGCCGGTTGGTCGAGCGCGTCCGTACGAAGATGGGAAACGCGTACGACATCAGCGCGGATTGGGACGCGAACTACGACCATCCCGGATTATTCGAGATCTCGGGCAGCACGAAATCGCTCTCCACGGTGGAGACCTTCAAGGCGATTTCGGAAGAGGTGGACCGCATACGGACGTCCGAGGTGACGGAGGAAGAACTCAAGACGGCGAAGGACGCGGCCCTCAACAGCCTGGTGTTCGCTTACGACACCAGGGCGAAGACCTTGGGGCGGATGCTGACGTACGAGTATTACGGGTATCCTCCGGATTTCATCCAGCAATACCAGAAGGCGCTGGAGGCGGTGACGCGCGCGGACGTGCTGCGGGTGGCGAAGGAGCATTTGAATCCGGCTGACTTCACTACCGTCGCGGTGGGAAACCCGGAAGACTTTGGACGACCGCTCGGCACGCCGGGCAATTCCGTCAGCATGATTGACCTGACAATCCCGCAAGAGAAGGTGGAACCGGCCAAGAGGGACGCAGCCAGCCTGGAGAAAGGCAAGCAGCTCCTGGCGCGCGCGCAGCAGGCCGTAGGGGGCACCGACCGGCTGGCGGCGGTGAAGGATTACGTTCAATCGTTCGAATTCCAGGTCGACCCCGCCGCCGGAGGCCTGCTGGTGAAGGAAACCGACCGCTGGATCGCTCCTAGCTATATCCGGCAGGACACCGTGCTGCCCTCCGGAAGGATATCGGCTTTCTGCGACGGCAGGGCAGGCTGGATCGCCGCGCCGCAAGGTTGGGGGGCGCTGGCGGGCGCGCAGTTGAAACAGTTGCAGGGCGATCTGTTCCGGCTATATTTCCGGTTCCTGCTCAGCGACCGCATCGAGGGGCGGACCGTGAATGCGCTGGACGACAATTCCATCGAGATCGGCGATACCACGGGCCAGACAGCACGGCTGGAATTGAATGCCGAAACAGGGCTGCCGCAGCGGGTGCTTTACGAGACGGCGCGCCCCGGCGGACCGCCCGTTCCGGCGGAGGAAACCTGGTCGGACTTTCGGGAGATTGCCGGGGTGAAGGCGCCGTACGGAGTTACGATCACGCAGGGCGGACGGAAATACGCCGAGGTGAAGATAATCGATTACAGAGTGAACTCCGGCCTTCGACTCGAGGAGTTGCAGAAACGGCCATGAACTGGAAAGCTCCCATGCTGGTGGCATACTGCGCGCTGGCTTCCGCGGGCGCGGCCGAGACCGCGGCCGAGCGCGGCAAGCGCGTGATCAGCGAGGCCTTGCAGGCGCTCGGCGGCGAGGCGTTTCTGTGCATGGAAGACCGCGTGGAGAGCGGGCGGGGTTATGGGTTTTACCGCGAACAGCTCTCCGGCCTGGCGGTGGTCAAGATTTACACGCGCTATCTGGCGCCCGTCGCGGGCCAGCTCGCGGTGCGGGAACGGGACGCCCAAGGCAAGAGCGAAGACTACGTTGTGCTGTTTACGGAAAACGGCGCATGGGAGATCACGTTTCGCGGCGCCCGCCCGCTGGCGGACCTGCGTTACGCGAACTACCAGGACAGCACCCTGCGAAACATCTTCTACATTTTGCGGCAGCGGCTGAATGAGCCAGGGCTGCTGTTCTACTCGCGGGGGATGGATATGTACGAGAACCGGCCGGTGGAGATCGTGGACATCACCGACGCGGCCAACCGCACGGTGACGGTCTACTTCGACCAGCTCACCAAGCTGCCGGTGCGCCAGATGTTCAAACGCCGCAACCCGGAATACAAGGACTTTGACACGGAGGTGATGGTCTTTTCGAAGTACCGCGATGTGGGCGGCGGAGTCGAGTGGCCGTGCGCCATCTGGCGCGAGCGGAATGGGGAGAAGACATTCGAGATGTATTCGGACTCGGTGGCGATCAACCGGAGCCTCAAGGACGATCTGTTCGCGCTGCCGGGGAACCTGAAGATCTTGCCGCAGGCGAAGTAGGCGTGCGCCCTCCATTGAACCAGCTTGAGCTTTATCGCAGGCGCGGATCGCGGTGGCGCCGGGTCTTCGAGCCGCCGGCGCCGTTGGTCATGAATCCGGACGAGCCTAAGGACTTTCCGCTGGGGCGCTGGAATCTTTACATCGGGGGGGCGGGGCGCACGGTGAATGGCTATGTGAATCTCGACTTGTTGATCATGCCGGGAGTGGATGTGGCGGCGGACGCAGCCCGGCTGCCTTTCCGGGCGGAGATGTTTCAACGCGTGGAGTGCGATGCGGTGCTGGAGCACGTTCGCGATCCACAACAGGTGATGCGGGAGATCGAGCGCGTGCTGGCGCCGGGCGGATACGCGCACATCGTGACTCCCTTCTGCCACCCCTTTCACGAGTACCCGAAGGATTACCGAAGGTTTACTCTGGACGGCCTGAAGGAGCTTCGCGGCGGGATGGCAGTGGTGGCGGAGGGGTGGCGGACGGGGCCGACGGCCACCTTGCTCGTGTTCGTCCTCGAGTACTCGAAGCTGCTGGCTCCGTGGCGGGCCTGGCGAACCGTGGCGCACGCGGTGCTGGGTTGGCTGCTGTTCCCGCTGCGATACCTGGACCTGTGGCTATTGCGGACCGGGCGCGCCGGCCGGATCGGCAACCACTGCTACCTCTGGCTTAGGAAACCGGTGTGAACGCCGCTCCCTCACGGTCGCGGCTCTGTGCACGGACGCGTGATCGCATCCTTGAAGCGCCTTCCCAACCTATTGCACCGCGATGGTGACCGTGTTCGACTGCACCCCGCCTATCGAAATCACGACGGGCACCGCGCTGCCCTTCGCCACTCCTTGCGGCACCACTGCGTTCACCTGGTATAAACCGACGGCGTCCGGTGTCAGCCCGTAGAACTGCAATCTGGCCGTCGCTCCGCCGATGGTCACCGTGGGTTGCGCGGTGGTCCACGCCAGAGGATTCCTGGGTGACGGAGCGCCGGTCGCCGGCTGGTTGACCACCGGCCCTAACCCCGTGCAGAAGATCTGCACCACCGTGCTGCCCGCGGTCGCCGGGTGGGCGGCATCCACCAGCCGGTTGGCGGCGTCCAGGATGGCGCCCTGCCCCGTGCCTGCGCCGTTTACGGCAAAGATGCCCGGCGCATAGGTGGCGAGAGTCACCGTCTGGGCCGTGCTGGTCTGGCTGCTGGTGACAGCCGTGATGGCAGTCTGCGGCCGGCCCGCCAATTCCCATGGAACCTGCGCGTTCACCTGCCCAAGACCCGCGTAGAAGAGCGGAGCTAGCGGCGCGCCGCTGAATTGGAACGCGAGTCCGCCGAGGCTGGTCGGGATGGGGAAGCCGGAGCCCCAGACCGGCGCCGCCAGCGGGAAGGCGCCGAAAATCGCGGCGATGCTGCCCGGAGCGACCGGCGCCGTGTAGCTGGCGGCGCTGACAACGCCGCTGGTACTGATCAGCAACACGCTGGCGACCTGACTGACAGCCACCGCAATGCCGGCCACGGAGATCTGCGCGGAACGCGCGGTCCCGGAATTGGCGGCGACCGCGAGGGTGATGGCAGCGGACCCGGAACCGGTCGTCGAACCGGAGACGGTGATCCAGGCAGGCAGGCCGGAAACGGTCCATGGACAAGCTGCGGAAGTCTGAATGCTGACCGTGACACTGCCGCCTGAGACGGGAACCTGCAATGCGGTTGGGGCAGCCGAGTAAGTGCAGAAAATTGGTGTCAAAACGCGAATGCTGTTGTTATATGTGTCGGCCAGGTAGACTTTGCCAGCCATATCCGGGGCTACGCCTGCCGGATAGTTGAGTAGTGCGCTGGTGGCCGCGCCTCCATCGCCCGAGTAGCCATAGGCTCCGTTGCCCGCCACCGTCGAGATCGTCCCGTTTGGCGCCACCTTCCGGATCAGATTATTAAGAAAGTCCGCGACATACACGCTGCCGGCGGAGTCCACTGCTACGCCCGTGGGATAGTTGAGCTGCACGCCGGTGGCCGGACCTCCATCGCCGACATCGCCGCTCCCGCCGCCTGCCAGCGTCGAAATGATCCCGTTCGACGCCACCTTCCGAATCCGATTGTTGAGAGAGTCCGCGATGTACAGGTTCCCGGTGGAATCCAGCGCCACACCGTTCGGATAGGCGAGCTGCGCGTAAAAGGCCTGCCCGCCATCGCCCGAGTAGCCATTGGTCCAGGTGCCCGCCACTGTCGAGATCGTCCCGTCTAGCGCCACCTTCCGAATCCGATTGTTGAGAGAGTCCGCGATGTACAGGACGCCGAAGGCGTCCACTGCTATGCCCGACGGACTGTTGAGCTGCGCGCTGGCGGCCGGGCCTCCATCGCCCGAGTAACCGGGGACCCCGTTGCCCGCCACCGTCGAGATCGTTCCGCCCGGCGTCACCTTTCGAATGCGGCTGTTTCCCTTGTCGGCGATGTACAGGTTGCCGGCGGAGTCCACCGCTACGCCGGACGGACCGGCGAGCTGTGCCCTGGCGGCCGGGCCTCCGTCGCCCGAGTAGCCAGGGAGCCCGTTGCCCGCCACCGTCCAGATCTTCCCTGACGCCACCTTTCGAATGCGATGGTTTTGGGCGTCCGCAATGTAAAGGTTGCCGGCGGAGTCCACCGCTACGCCCGAGGGAACGTCGAGCTCCGCGCTGGTGGCCGGGCCTCCATCGCCCGAGTAGCCGTAGGCGCCGTTGCCCGCCACGGTCGAGACCGTCCCGCCCGGCGTCATCTTCAGCATGCGATTGTTGCCTGTGTCCGCTATGTACAGGTTGCCGGCGGAGTCCACCGCCACGCCCTCAGGTTGGCTGAGCTGTGCGCACACGTCCACGCCGCAGTCGGCACTGGCCGGTGCGAGAACCACCGTCGAGATGATCCCGCCCGGCGTCACCTTCCGGATGAGACTGTTGCTGAAGTCCGCGATATACAAGTTGCCGGCGGAGTCCACCGCCACAGCCGACGGCTGGGAGATCCGGGCGCTGGTGGCCGGGCCTCTATCTCCGAACGAGCCCGGGCTTCCGTTGCCCGCCACCGTCGAGATCGTCCCGTCCGGCGCCACCTTCCGAACGCGGTTGTTTTGAGTGTCTGCGATGTACAGGTTCCCGGTGGAGTCCGCCGCTGCGCCCGTCGGATAGTTGAGCTGTGCGCTGGTCGCCAGGCCTCCGTCGCCGGAGTAGCCGGCTGTACCGTTGCCCGCCGCCGTCCAGATCGTCCCACCCGGCGTCACTTTCCGAACGCGATTGTATTCCGTAACAAACAGGTTCCCGGCGCAGTCCACCGCTACGCCCATCGGATAGTTGAGCTGCGCGTTGGCGGCCGGGCCTCCATCGCCGGAATAGCCCGCTCCCCCGTTGCCTGCCAGCGTCGAGATCGTCCCGCCCGCCGTCACCTTCCGAACGCGCTGGTTGTTTGTGTCGGCGATGTACACGTTGCCGGCGGAGTCCACCGCTACGCCCTGGGGACCGCTCAGGTGGGCACTGGTAGCCGGGCCACCATCGCCCAACTGGCCTCCTCCCGGCGCCCCCGCCACGCGCGTCAGAGTCCCCGTGGTGTCCACCCTGAAGACTGCATTGCCCGAGCTGAAGTAGACGTTACCCCCGGCGTCCACGCTAGTCGAAACCGGTTGGACTCCGGCAGACGTCGCCGGAACGGGGGTGGCCGGAAGCCCGCCGCCCGCCACCGTGTCGATGGTATAACTCTGCCCCGCGGCCGAAGCCGCCAGACCGAAGATCAAGACGGAAACAGCGATGGCCTGCCCCACGCAATCTCCTCTCCCACTCGTAAGGAGAGATTATAGTGCAAAAAGCACAATGATCTGTTTCCCGTATCAGGGGCACTGAGGCGTCAGCCACCAGGATCGGCAACCACTGCCACCTCTGGCTGAGGAAACCGCTATGAACCCCGCTCCCTTACGGTCGCGGCTCTGTGTGGGGTTCTGTGACTGAGCCGCGACCGTCAGGGAGCGGCGCGCTGGGACATCGCGCTGTGGGTCTCGACGGAAAGACGGCGGCCATCGCCGCGGATGGTGACGAGGCCGTCCTGGTCGGTGCGGAAAACCACGGCGTGATGCTGGCGGAGGCGGTCGATAACCTCGCGGTTGGGGTGGCCGTAACTGTTTTCGAATCCCACTGAGATCACGGCGAAAACCGGCTCCACCAAGCTGATGAAATCCTCGGTGCTGGAAGTCCGGCTGCCGTGATGCGCCACTTTGAGAACGTCGGCGCGCCGGACTGCATCCTCCGCCAGCATGCCGCGCTCGATGGGACGTTCCGCGTCTCCGGTCAGCAGGAACCCGTTACGCCCGTAGCCCACGCGCAGGACCAGCGAGTCGTTGTTCTTGGGGCTGTCCGTGGGGACGTAATCGGGGGGCGGTGCAAGCACCTCGATTTCGGCGCCGCCGAAGGCGAAGCGGCGGGGAAACTGCATGGGCACAATTCTGACGCCGTTGGCGGCGGCCTTCGCGCGCAGGGTCTGCCAGGTGGGGCTGTCGGGAGTGGCGCCGGTCCACAATTCCTTGGGGTGAAAATCGCCGACCAGCGCGGGAAGGCCGCCGATGTGGTCTTCATGGGCGTGCGAGAGCGCGATGACATCCAGGCTGCGGATGCCGCGGTCCCAGAGGTAGGGCGCCACAACGTCTTCGCCGATATCGAGCTGGGACCTGGATTGGTGGCCGTAGGCAGGGATGCCGCCGCCATCGACGAGCATCCGTTTTCCATCCGGGAAAACGACGAAGAGGCTGTCGCCCTGGCCCACGTCGATGGCGCTCATCTCCAGCTCGCCGGGATGGACATCCGGAGGGAAGGGGCGCCAGAGCAGCAGCGCCAGAAACGCGGCCACGGCCAGCCCCGTCGCGGTGCGCCACCAGCGGCCCCGCGCCATGGCGGCGGCAATCAGGGCGGCGGAGAAGGCCACACCGAGCCACACGGGCGGCGTGGGGATGCGCCAGGCAGGCTCGATGCCGGCGTGCCAGTACACCACCTTTTGTGAGAGCCACAACAGCACCCCCGCGATCCTGGCCACCCACGACCAGCCGGTGAAGGCCGCGACGAATCCGACGGGGACGGCCAAGCCCATGAGCGGAACGACGAAAGCGTTGGCGGAGAGGCCGGAGAGGCCGACGCGGTGGAAGTAGACCACCATGGGCAACGCCAGGCCGGCTTGAATGATGGCGGAGATGACCGTGATTTCGTAAAAGAAGAGAAGCAGCCGTGCGGGCACGGTGACGGCCAGCGTGGCGGCGCGAGCTGGTAGATGCGCGACGCGGCGCACGGTCTCGGCGAGCAGACGCATCTCGATTCGGAACTGGGCGACGCGAGGAGGAAGGTGGAGGTCGCGGCGGGTATCGCCGAGATCCTGGAGGCCGCGGGCCAGCGGGCCGGAAGTGGCCCGGATCAGCGGGGTGGCGAAGGCGCCGAGGAAGGCGACGGCGAGAAACGTGAGCTGGAAGCTGGCGTCGAACAACTGCTCCGGGTCGAAGACCAGGAAGCCGAGCGCCACCGCGGCCAGGAGGTTGAGGGGCCTGCGTTCGCGGTAGAAGTAGGCTGCGATCAAGACCAGCGTCAAACCCGCTGCGGAGCGCGTGCACGGCGCCAGCCAGCCCGTCAGCAGGGCGTAAAACCACGCCGCCAGAACCGTGAGGAGCAGCGCGGGGCCCTCCGGAACGAAGCAGACGCGCAGGAAGAAGAGGAAGAAAGCGGCGAGGATGGCGACGTGGGTCCCGGAAATGACCAGGGCGTGGAAGGTGCCGGTGGAGCGGTAGTACTCCGTCCAGACTCTCTGGAGCTGGAAGGACTGCCCAATCAGGAGGGCTTGCATCATGCCGCTCTGGTAATCGTTGCCGTGGTAGAGGCGCTGGATGCGGGCGAGAGCGAGGGCGCGAAGGTCCATCACCGCTTTTTGAAACGGCGAGCCGCAGCGGCCGGGGAGAATGCGGACGGTGTCGGCGGCGCCGGATGCGGTCCAGTAAATATCCTGGCGCGCGAGGTAGCGGGCATAGTCGAAAGCGCCGGGGTTGCCGAAGTTGCGGGGCTTTCGAACGCGCGCGTCGATCTCGATGTTCTGGCCGTAACGGAGCGGTGGGAGCGGCTCGTCGCCCTTGGTGTAGAGTGTGACCTGTGCGCGAGCGTGCGGTTCCAGTTCCAGGAGGAAGCGTTCGCGCTCGCCGGAGATGGCGGGCGGCTCCACCACGCAGCCGCCCAGGATGACGATTTCGCGGCCTTCGGCGTCGAGCTCAGGCGAAGGGCCTGGGGCATGGGCCAAAGCGATCAGCACGCCGGCGAAGAAGAGGCCCAGGCAGCAGCAGGTCCCGGCCAGGACGCGCCCGCCGCGGCGCAGCGCCACGATGCCGAGCAGAAGGAAGGCAGCGATGGCAAGGAGAAGCTCGGATTGCTGGAACGTTACGAAGCGGGAAACCAGGATACCCGAGGCAATGGCAGCCAGAGGCCCGACCAGCGGCTCCTTCACGGCAACTTGATTGTAGCAGTCCTGCCGCCGGTGGTTTCCGGTGTGGACCACCGGCGTTACATGGTATAAACGACCCATGCGGAAAGCCCTGATAGCAGTTGCTCTGGCGTCGCTTGCGCTGGGGGCCGATACGCGGCCCAAGGTGCGCGCGATTACGGCGTTCATCAACATCGATCCAAAAACGTACAGCGCCGAGGTGGAAAACACTGTGGGGTTTCTAAACAGCGCGCGGGACGCTTACCGCCTCGCCGGGTTCGAAGTGGAAACCATCCGGATCGTCACGCAACCGTTTCCGCGGTACACCCACGGGATGAAGCGCGAGGACGCCATCGCGTTCCTGCGCACGCTGGATGAGGCGGCGGCACAATCGGGATTCGCACCGAACATCGGGACGGCCATGGTGGAGGATGGCGACGACGCGTCGCCGCTCGACCTGCTGGCCGAGGCGCTGGCTACCTCCAGGCTCAATGCCAGCCTGGTGGTGGCCGGAGAAGACGGCGTTCACTGGAGGGCCATTCGCGAGTCGGCGCGGCTCATCAAGAATGTGGCCGCGCGCAGCCCGCACGGGCGGGGCAATTTCAACTTCGCGGTGACGGCCATGGTGAAGCCCTACGGTCCGTTCTATCCGGGCGCGTACCATCTCGGCACGGGGCACACGTTCGCGGTGGGGTTGGAGGGGGCCAACGTGGTGGCCGGCGTGTTCGCGCAATACGGCGACCCGCGCGAGGCGGAAAAGCAACTTTCGGCGGCCCTTGGCCGGCGCATGCGGGAGGCGGAGGCCGTGGCCGTGGGAATCGCAGGCAAGAGCGGATGGACGTATGCGGGCATCGACCCGACACCCGCGCCGTTGGGCGACGTTTCGATCGGCCGCGCCATCGAATCGTTCACCGGCGGGCCGTTCGGCGTGAGCGGCACCATGACGGCGGCGGCCATTATTACGCGGGCGGTGCAGGCGGCGCCGGTCAAGCGTGTGGGATACTCCGGGCTGATGGTGCCGGTTCTGGAAGACAACGTTCTGGCGAAGCGGTGGGCGGAAGGGACCTACAATATCGACTCCCTGCTGGCTTACTCGGCGGTGTGCGCCGGCGGCCTCGATACCGTGCCGCTGCCGGGCGACGTCAGCGAGGAACAGATTGCGCGAATTCTGGGCGACGTGGCTACGCTGGCGTACAAGTGGCAGAAGCCGCTGGCGGCGCGGCTGCTGCCGGTCCCCGGCAAGAAGGCGGGGGACCGGACCGAGTTCGACGATCCGCGGATGGCGAACACCACCATACAGGCGCTACGGTGATCGTCGCTGGACCGAAACCACGCCGTGATCCACCAGTACGGCGTCGGTCGGATTCAGGCGCCCGTAGGATTGCCCATTCACCAGCAGCTCGTCGCCGCGAATCAGCACGTCGGCGTCGCGGCACGGCGTAAAACGGTAGACCGCCCGCCCCCCCGCGTCTTCGAGCCTTTGTGGCGGGGGGACACTGGTCCGGTAGCAATCCGTCACCACGACGGTGTGCGACCCCACCTGGGCCTCGACGCGCCCCAGCAACAAATTGTTGGATCGGCTGCACCCGGACACCAGGACCATCGCCACCAGCACTATGTTTCTCATCCTTGTAAGCGTAGATTACTTTGCAGTGCAAAGTCAAGAGAAATTCACAGACGTAGCATCTCGCCTACTCCACCGCTCTTTTACGTTCGCGGCTCAGTACTGCGCCTCGTTCTGAGCCGCGAACGTAAGAGAGCGGATACGCGATCAGTTATGACGCTCTGTTTACCTACCGAACGGTGGGGTACTTGATGCCGAGCTGCTCCAGGTACGTGTCGTACTTCGCGGGATCGTAGTAGAGGGCCTTCATGCGCGGACGGTATTCGTCCATGATCTTCTGGTTGAGCCAGGTGGGAGGCCTGTCATCGGGGCGCAGGAAGCTCTTGTACTTCACGTCCTTGGTCTGCACGTTGTTGAAGTAGTCCCACGCGTTCTTGACCAGATCGGGGTGCAGGAGGATATCGAGCATGGTCATGGCCTGAACCTTGGCGCCGGCAATCACGCCCTTGTGCGCGATGGGCGTGGCCATGGCGATGCCGTCCGCCCAATTGTGGCCGGGACCGCCGGGGATATTGGACGGGTAACGCAACGTGACGGTGGGGACGGCCCATGAGACATCGCCGATGTCGTCGGACCCGCCACCGGTGGGCATATTGCCGAAGCCTTCGCCATCACCACCGTCGGTGGGGGCCTGTGGACGAGGCGGCCGCATCTCCGGAATTCTGGCGTTGAGCCCTCTCACCGCAACCTTGAGCTCTTTTTGCAGCGCTTTGGCCAGAGTCTGGTCTTCTTCCGACCATTGCGGCAGGCCGACCTTCTTGATGTTTTCGTACATGTCTTCGGCGATGGGCCGGTTGAAGTGACCGGGCCAGGCGCTGCCCAGCAGGCGTGAAGTGAAGGTGGTATCGGTCATAAGGGCCGCGGCCTTGGCCATGTTGTCGCCGATGCGCCACATGTCCATGATGTGGTCGTAGTCGGCCTCGCGGAAGTAGTACCAGACCGACGCGGCAGGCGGCACCACGTTGGGCTGGTCGCCGCCGTTGGTGATGACGTAGTGGGAACGCTGCGCCAGGCGCAGATGCTCGCGGCGGAAGTTCCAGCCGACGTCCATGAGCTCCACGGCATCGAGCGCGCTGCGGCCACGCCACGGCGCGCCGGCGGCATGCGCGCTCTCGCCCTGGAACAGGTATTCGACCGACACCAGGCCGTTGGTGTTCAGGGACGCACCCCAGGAGACGCCGAAAGTGTTGGCGACGTGAGCGAACAGGCAAATATCGACATCCTGGAACACGCCGGCGCGGACGTAGTAGGCCTTGGAACCGAGTTCCTCTTCGGCCACGCCGGGCCACAGCCGGATGGTGCCCTTCAGATGCTCGCGCTCCATGACCTTTTTCACGGCGAGCGCGGCGATGATATTGAGCGGCACACCGGAGTTGTGGCCCTCGCCGTGGCCGGGCGCGCCTTCGATCAGCGGTTCGTGCCAGGCCACGCCGGGCTTCTGGGAGGCCCGCGGGATGTCGTCGATGTCGGAACCGAGAGAGATGACGGGCTTGCCTTCGCCCCAACTGGCGACCCAGGCGGTGGGGATTCCGGCGACGCCGCGTTGGATGTGGAAGCCCTCTTTTTCCAGAATGCCGGTGAGGTATCGGGACGTCTCGAATTCCTGGAAGCCGAGCTCGCCGAAGCTGAATACGGAGTCCACCATGACCTGCGCCTGCTTCTTCATGGCGTCGATCTGGCCGGCGAGATCGGCCTTCATGGCGGCTTCCTTGTCGGCATTCGGTTTGGTCTGCGCCAGGGCGCTGAGTGCGATGACCGGGAGCAAGAACGATAGCTTGCGCATGGATGATAGGCCTCACTTATACGCGGAGTTCATAGCCAAGCTCGCGCATCTTTTCGATGATGCGCGAGCGGATCTCGCCCACTTCTTCCGAAGAGAGCGTGCGCTCGGGCGATCCCACCGTCAGCCGGAAGGAGACGCTCTTCTGGCCTTCTTCGAGCGGCGCGCCGGAGTACTGGCGCACAAACTGAATGGATTCCAGCAGCGGCCCGGCGAAAGATGCCACGCTGGCTTCCAGCTTGCCGGCGTGCTCGCGCAGGCCGGCGATGACGGAAAGATCGAAGGCGCTCGAGGGGTAGCGGCGTATGGGTGCGTACTTGATTTCGGCGGCGCTCAGCGACTGGACGAGCCGGAGGTCCAGATCGAGCACCGCCGCGCGGCCCGATTCGATGAGCGACGGGTGCAACTCGAAGAGGCGGCCGACGGTTTGGCCGCGCCAGAGGATCTCGGCGGAGCGCGCGGGATGCTCGTACGGGACCGCTTGGCTAGGACATGCCTGCGCGCCGGGCATGACGCATTCGGCGGCGCGCTTGATTTCGAACAGGCCGGCAGAGCCGTCGCCCTGGCGGTCGTAGATTGCCGCGACTAAGTGCGGGATTTCTTCGGGGAGGCCGCCTGGGCGCTTGTGAATTTCGACACCGATTTCGAATAGGCGGAAGGCATCCCGGTGCTTGCTGTTTTCGACAATGTTCTTCCGAATGCCGGGCAATAGCGAGGCGCGCATCAGCACCTGGTCGGAAGCGATGGGGTTGGCGACGCGCTCGTGGGCGGCCGGGTCGAAGCCGAACGCGCGGGCGGACTCTTCGCTCATGAAAGAGTAGTTGTAAACCTCGTTGAAGCCCTGGTCCACAAAAATATTGCGCACTTCGTGCTGGAACTTGCGCCCGGGATTGCCGGGCGGCACCGAGGACGGAACCAGCGGCGCCCGCGGCGTGATGGAATCGTAGCCCACCATTCGGCCCACCTCTTCCACAAGATCGTCCTTGAGGGAGATGTCCTTGGTGGCGCGCCACCCGGGCACGGTCACGGAGAAGATGCCGGGCCGCGGCTCGGCAACGCCAAATTCCAGACGCTCGAGGATGCGGCGGACCTCCGCGGCGTCGACGGAGCGGCCGAGCTTGCGCTCGAGCCAGTCGAGTGGGAGTGGGATGGGCGGCGGCGCGGGCATGTCTCTTTTTTGGTCGGCTACGCCGCCCACCAGGCGGATGCCGGGCGAGATTTCCCGCAACAGCTCGATGGCGCGCGCCAGGCCGCGGACCGTGTTGGCCGGGTCCTGCGCCTTTTCGAAGCGCATGGAGGCGTCGGTGCGCAGCTTGATGGCGGCGGAGGTCCTGCGAATGGAGGAAGCCTGAAAGTTGGCGCTCTCGAGAACCACGCGCCTGGTCTTTTCGCCGATGGCGGTGTCGAGACCGCCGATCACGCCGCCGAGCGCAATGGCGCAGGCGGAATCGGCGATCACCAGGTTGGAAGAATCCAGCGTGTATGCCTCTTCATTGAGCGCGCGGAAACGCTCGCCGGGTCTGGCGGGGCGGATGAAGATGGTGTCGCCTTTGAGGAGATCGGCATCGAAGGCGTGCATGGGCTGCGCCAGCTCGGCCATGACGTAATTGGTCATGTCGACGATATTGTTGATGGGGTTCAGGCCAATGGCAGTGAGGCGGTACTGGAGCCACAAGGGCGAAGGCCGGACGGTGACGTTCTCGAAGAACAGCGCGCTGTACCGGGGGCAGAGGTTGAGATCTTCGATACGGATCTTGACTGCGGCGGGGCCTGGCGGGAGGAGATCGAGCTTCGCCGGATCTCTTAGCTTGTGACCGAGGATGGCGGCGACTTCACGCGCCATCCCGTGGTGACCCCAAAGATCGGGGCGGTGGGTGATGGACTTGTTGTCGATCTCGATTACGCTGTCGGGAACGCAGCCAGGGACGGGTGCGCCGATGGCAGCTTGCAGCTCGAGGATGCCGGAGTGGTCCTTGTTGATGCCGAGCTCGGCGGCGCTGGCCAGCATGCCGTCGCTCTCGACGCCATCGATCACCTTCTTGCCGATGGGAACGTAGGCGCTGACGGCGCCAGGGCGGCAGTTGGGCGCGCCGCAGACGACGGTCTTGCGGCCGTACGGGCCGGCGTCTACCACGGCTTTGACGTTATGGCTATTAGGAATGGGCTCCGCCGATTCGACGCGCGCGGCGCGGGCGCGGTCGAGCAGCTCGCCGGCGACCTCGATGCCTTCGCACTCGGCGGTCTTCATGGTGATGAGCTTTTCCAGGGGACCGGGGGCGTAATCCAGATCCTCGACCAGCTCGCGCAGCCAGTTATAAGAAAATTTCAAGAGCGCCTCAGGGTCTCCGCTCCCTTACGGTCGCGGCTCTGAAAGTCGCCTCGCACAGAGCCGCGACCGTAAGGGAGCGGAGCGTCAAACCATTAGAACTGCTCCAAAAACCGCAAATCGCCGCCTTGCAGGAGGCGGATGTCGTCAATGCCGTAGCGCATCATCACCAGGCGCGTGAGGCCCAGGCCGAAAGCGAAACCGTTCCACTCTTCCGGGTCGATGCCGCTCATGCGCAACACATTCGGGTGCACCAGGCCGCAGCCCAACTGTTCCACCCAGCCGCTCTGCTTGCAGACCGGGCAGCCGAAGCCGCCGCAGATCAAGCACTGGATGTCGAGCTCGAAGCCAGGTTCCACGAACGGGAAGAAGCCGGGGCGAAGCCGCACCGTGACTTCGCGTTGAAAAACGGCGGTGAGCATCGTCTTCATGAAATAAAGCAGGTGGGCGACGGAGACGTCGCGATCGATCATCATGCCTTCAATCTGATAGAAGGTGTGCTCGTGGGAAGCGTCCACGCTTTCGTTGCGGAAGACGCGGCCCGGGGCGATCATGCGCAGCGGCGGGCCGATCTGTTCCATCCCGCGAACCTGCACGGGCGAGGTGTGGGTCCGCAGAAGGTTGCCGCCATCCAGCCAGAAGGTGTCCTGGGTGTCACGTGCGGGGTGGTCGGCCGGAATGTTCAGAGCGTCGAAGTTGTGATATTCGGTTTCGACTTCGGGGCCATCGAGCACGGTGAAGCCCAGGGAGACGAAGACCTCTTCCAGCTCGCGCTGGATGCGGGTGATGGGGTGCAGATGGCCGCGGCGCGGGCCGGGAGCGGGCAGCGTGAGGTCGACCCACTCGGCATCCAGGCGGGCGCGGAGAGCCGCCTCGGCAAACTGCCGCTTCTTGGACTCCAGCGCCTCTTCGAGCTTCTGCTTGGCGCCGTTGAGGAGTTTGCCGATGCGCGCGCGCTCTTCGGGCGCCAGCTTTCCCATCTCCTTGCTGATCTGCGCGAGCGCGCCCTTGCGGCCCAGCGCTTCCACGCGGACGGCCTCCAGCTCCTCGGGCGAGCGTGCGGATGCCACTCGCGCCAGGGAACGGGATTCCAGTTCCTGTATGGACCGATCGACCATGGGTGCGGAGTTTTCCATTGTAGCAAGGGGCGGGAGCGGGGCTGCGGCGCGGGCGCTACAATACGAGCGTGAATCGCCGAACGTTTCTGGGCCTCGCGGCGGGCTTCGCGTTGGGAAATACGCGCGCGCGCGCCGCATCCATACCGATCATCGATACGCATATCCATCTGTTTGATCCGACGCGCCCCCAGGGCGTGCCCTGGCCGAACAAGAACAACACCGTCCTCTACCAGCCGGCGTTGCCGGAGCGGTACCGGAAGATCGCCGCGCCGCTGGGCATCACGGGCGCAATCGAAGTCGAGTGCAGCACCTGGCTGGAGGACAACCAGTGGGTTCTGGACGTCGCCGCCAAAGACACCATCTTGGTGGGGACGGTCGGCGACCTGGAACCCGGCCAGCCGGAGTTCCGCAGGCAGTTGGAGCGGTTCCATAAGAACCCGCTGTTTCGGGGCATCCGGTACGGGAACTTGTGGGGCAGGAACCTGGGCGCGGAGCTGTCCAGGCCGGAGTTTATTTCCGATCTCAAGGCCCTGGCGGAGGCCGGTCTCGAGCTGGATACCGCCAATCCCAACCCCGCTCTGATCGCGGCCGTGGTTCGGCTGACGGACCAGGTTCCCGATTTACGGGTGGTGATCGATCACCTGCCGCAACTCAATCCCCCGGCGGATGCGGCGGCGCGCGATGCATACCAGGCCGATTTGCGCGAACTGGGGAAACGGCTTCAGGTCTATGTGAAGGTCTCTGAGGTGTTGCGCCGCGTGGACGGGCGAGTCCCCGACGACCTGAACTTCTACCGGCCGAGGCTGGATGAGATATGGGATGTTTTCGGCCAGGATCGGCTGCTCTACGCCAGTGACTGGCCGAACAGCGACCAGTGGGCGCCCTATCCGCAGGTATTGAGTATCGTGCGCGAGTATTTCACCGCCAAGGGGCCGGCGGTGGCGGAGAAGTTCTTCTGGAAGAATTCCGTGGCAGCGTACCGCTGGGTCAAGCGCGAGGCCGGCCAGCCGCAATTGAGCGCGGGCTGACGGCGGAAGCCAGAAGGGCCGCCAAAGATTGATATCATTTCCAAGTCATGCTATTCCTGCTCTTGTTGATGTTGCAACTGCCGGCGCACGCCCAGGATCGAACCCAGGCGCGGTCGATGGTGATCTCCGACCGCGGGATTGTGGCCACCAGCCAGACCCTCGCATCGCAGGCCGGCGCGCAGGTGCTGGCGCTTGGCGGATCAGCCATGGACGCGGCCATCGCGGCGAATGCGACGCTGGGCGTCGTAGAGCCGGAGAGTTGTGGAATCGGCGGAGACCTGTTCGCAATTTATTGGGAGGCTAAAACCGGCAAATTGACGGCCATCAATGCCAGCGGGTGGGCGCCAAAAGCGCTCACCATCGACGTATTGAAATCCATGGGTCATTCCACCATGCCGCAGGAAGGTATCCAATCCGTCACCGTGCCGGGATGCGTGGATGGCTGGGCCAGGCTGCACCAGCGCTTCGGCCGGCTTCCATGGAACGACTTGTTCCAGCCGGCAATCTACTATGCGGAGCACGGTTATCCGGTGACCGAAATCATTCACGAGGCGTGGCATCTGGAGGAAGCCAAGCTGGCCCGGGATGAGAACGCCCGGCGGATCTTTCTGCGCGAGGGCGCATCGCCACGCCTGGCCGAGGTGTGGCGTGACCCGCAGATGGCCGCCGCGCTGAAACTGATTGCGGCCGAGGGACCGGCGGCGTTCTACCGCGGGGCCATCGCGAAGGCCATTCTGAAGACCAGCGGCCGGCTCGGCGGCAAAATGACGGCGGCCGATTTGAGCGAGTTTGAATCGGAGTGGGTGCGGCCGATTTCGACGGTGTACCGCGGTTGGAAGGTCTATGAGCTGCCGCCCAACGGCCAAGGCATTGCGGCGCTGGAGATGCTCAACATCCTCTCGCTGTTCCCGCTGCCCGGTTATGCCCCGCGCGGGGTGGACGAGCTGCACGTCGAGATGGAGGCGCAGAAGCTGGCGTATGCCGACCTGCACCGGTACGTGGCGGACCCGCGCTTCAGCCAAGTGCCGGTGGCGGGGCTGCTGGCGATGGATTACGCCCGCGAGCGTGCCAGCGAGATCGACCGCGGCAAGGCCCGCTGCGAGGTGGCGCCGGGGAATCCGGTGGCCGTTCACGGGGACACGATTTATCTTTCGGCGGTGGATCGGGACGGGAACATCGTTTCGCTGATTCAAAGCCTGTATCAGCATTTCGGATCGGGCGTGGTGGTGGACGACTATGGCTTTGCGTTGCAGAATCGCGGCGGACTGTTCGAGATGGATCCCCGGCATCCCAATGCCCTCGCGCCGCGCAAGCGTCCCTTCCACACCATCATTCCCGCATTCATGCAGAAGGACAACGTGCACATCGGGTTCGGCATCATGGGCGGGCTGAATCAGGCGCAAGCGCACGCCCAGTTCGTCTCCAACGTGGCAGACCACGGCATGAACATACAGGCGGCGCTGGAAGCACCGCGCTTCACCAAGAAAACGTTCGGCGGGTGCGACGTGATGATCGAGAATCGGGTGCCCGCACAGGTGCGCACTGCACTCACGGCCAAAGGCCATCAACTGCAAGTGGTCGGCGATTTTTCAAACGAGATGGGCGGCGGCCAGGCGGTGATCCACGATTCCGCATCGGGAATAAACTACGGGGCGTCGGACCCGCGGAAGGACGGCGCGGCGGTGCCGGAGGCGCATCCGTACTACGGGCGTTAGCCGGTCACTGTCACCACGATCTGCCGGTCGCGCGGGTGGTCGTCGAAATCACAGAGGACAATCTGTTGCCAGGTTCCGATCAGAACCTGGCCGTTGGCGACGGGGAAACTCTTGGCGGCGCCGATCAGGGCGCTGCGGAGATGCGCGTAGCCGTTTTCGTCGCCCCATCGGGCGTTGTGGGCGTAATCGGTGTTGGAGGGCGCGATCTTCTCCAGGGCGCGCTTCAAATCGGCTACGCAGCCGGGCTCGAATTCGAGGGTCGTGATGCCGAGCGTCGAACCAACTCCGGAGATGTTGACGATGCCGCTCTCGATTCCGCTCGCGGAGACGATGCCGGAGACTTGCGGGGTGATGTCCAGCACGTCGCAGCGGCCGCGCGTGGAGATTCGGAAGTCTGTCTGATAGGTGGCCATGGTCACTTGCCGAAATCGGCTTCGAAGGCGGCGATTTTCCCGAGACGGCGGCGGTGGCGCTCGGCGCCGGAGAAACGCGCATTCACGTAGTCGCGCACCAGGTCGACGGCCAGCTCGGGGCCGATGACGCGCGCGCCGAGGCAGAGCACGTTCACGTCGTCATCTTCTACCGATTGCCGCGCGGAGAAGCTGTCGTGGCAGGTGGCGGCGCGGATTCCACGAAACTTGTTGGCGGCGACACAGGCGCCGGCGCCGCTGCCGCAGATCAGTACCGCCCGCTCGGCCCGGCCTTCGAGCACCGCCTGGGCGACGGCGCGCGCATAGTCGGGGTAGTCCACCGGCTGGGCGGAGTCCGTGCCCAGGTCGGCCGCCTGGTGGCCCATTTTGCGCAGTTCCTCGATCACACGGGCCTTAAGCGGGAAGCCGCCATGGTCGCTCGCAACCGCCAGGTTCATCGAAATCCATGATACCAGCGGGCTTTCCGCCGTTGCAGGCCGCCAAACCACCTTAACGTTCTGCCGGAAGCCGCCGATAGGTCAAATATGATGGCGGTGGACGACGACCTCATCCAGAAGGAGCTGATGCTCAACCGGTTCAACCGGCTGATGGGGGAGCTCATGCGCGGGGCCATCGCCCGCAACGTGTTCCAGCCATGGGAGATAGACCTTCTGCTCGATATCGAGAATTGCCCCCTGGACCGGCGGCGGCGCCTGGAGACTTTGCGGCAGTATCAGAAGGCCGTCGAGCGGCAGTTGGAAACCGGGCCCGGTCCGCCCATGAGACTTACCGATTTCTTGGCGATGCGCGCGGCAGCCAAAGAGCGCCGCCTGAATTCCTAGCCCAGCCCCACCCGCCAAATAGATGCATTCCTCTTTGAGGTGGGACAGGCCATCGTTTTTTGTGGCCTGTCTTTTGCGGCCTGTCCAGCTAACTTCTGGACACCACTCTACCCGAGAACCACCCGCCGGCCTTCGATCCGGTAGTTGCCGCCAAGCACCACGCGGATTGCTTCGGAATAGATGCGGTGTTCCTCTTCGAGAATTCGCGCGGAGAGGGTCTCCACCGTGTCGCCGTCCATTACGCGAACGGGGGTCTGGAGGATGATTGGACCGGCATCCAGATACTCATCCACAAAATGGACCGTGCACCCGGTGATCTTGACGCCATGCTCCAGGGCCTGGCGTTGCGCGTCGAGGCCTGGAAAAGCCGGGAGCAGCGAAGGATGAATGTTGAGGATGCGGTTGGGATATTCACGGATAAAAGTGGCGCTGAGGAGGCGCATGAAGCCGGCCAGGCAGACCAGGTCCGCACCGTGCTTGCGGAGTTCCTCCAGAAGCATGCGGTCGTAGACCTCGCGGTCGAGGCCTTTCGAGGGAATGCAAACGGCGTTCAAGCCGCGCTGGCGGGCGATTTCCAGGCCGCGCGCCTCGGGGCGATTGCTGATGACCACGGCAATCGACGCATCCAGTGCGCCGCCCGAGACGCTGTCCGCGATGGCCTCGAAATTGGAGCCGCGGCCGGAGATTAAAATGCCCAGACGTTTCATCGGTACTCCACGCGGGGGTAGCCCCGCTTTTGCGTAACCACGGCGCCGGCGCGGAACGGGGATTCGCCCAGCCTGGCCAGCACCGTTTCGGCGCGGGCGGCCCCGCGCGCGGGAACAGCCAGGATCATGCCGGCGCCCAGGTTGAAGGTGCGGCGGTAATCGTCAATGGGAATGTCGCCGATGCGGCGCAGCACCTCGAAAAGCGCCGGAATGCGCCAGGAGGCGGTGTCAATGGCCGCTGCCAGGCCCTTCGGCAACATGCGCGGAGTGTTGCCAGTGATCCCTCCGCCGGTGATGTGGGCGGCGCCGCGCAGCAGGCCCGCGGCCATCAACGCGCGGATGGGTTTCAGGTAGCTGCGGTGGACGGCCAGCAGCGCATCGCCGACCGTGGCGTCCACTTCCGGGAGCAGCGTCTGGGGACCGTACCCCGCGATATCGAAGAGCAGTTTGCGCGCCAGCGAATAACCGTTGGTGTGAAGCCCCGTGGAGGGCAGCGCCAGCAGAACATCGCCCGCGCGCACGCTTTTGCCGGTGAGGAGTTCGGAGCGCTCGGCGGCGCCCACGATGAAGCCCGCCAGGTCGTACTCGGATTCGGCATACATGCCGGGCATCTCGGCGGTCTCACCGCCGATGAGCGCGCAGCCATTTTGCCGGCACCCGCGCGCGATCCCCGAGACCACGCTCGCGGCCACGCGCGCGTCGAGTTTGCCGGCGGCGAAGTAATCCAGGAAAAACAGCGGAACCGCGCCCTGGACGGCGATGTCGTTGACGCAGTGGTTCACCAGATCTTCGCCCACGGTGTCGTGCCGGCCGGTCAGAAACGCGATCTTCAATTTGGTGCCCACGCCATCGGCCGAGCTGACGAGAATGGGCTTGCGAAAACCGGAAAGCTGGTACGAGGCGCCGAAGGCGCCGATGTCGCTGAGCACGCCGCGAGTGAAGGTTCGCCGGGCGAATCTCCGGATGGAAGAAACCGCGCGATCGGCTTCGTCGATATTCACGCCGGCATCGCGGTAGCGGACCTGTTTATCCGTGGACAAATCCCAGTATACGGCGTTCGCCAGTGGGCCTCGCCTGCCCTACGTCACTATCTTCGGTTTGATGACGGCCACGCCGATAGCCTTCATATACTCGGTGAGGCGGGCGAACATACCGTCGTCGGTATAAGTCCCCACTATCGCTCCTCCGGAACCGGCAAAGTTGGAGCTGGCGCCGGCCTTGCGGGCGGTGTGAACCAATTCCAGGTTGCCCTGGTCAATCTGGTAGATGCGTGCGCGCAGATCGAAGTTGGCGTTAATCAACTCGTTCAGCCTGGCGTAGTCGCGGCGCAGAAGGCATTCCCGGCCTTCCGCGGCGTAGCCCGCCCAGGTTTTCATGGCTTCCACTACTTCGGGGTCGCCGCGCCGCCACCGCTCTCGCAGGTTGCCGTGAAACACCTCGGTTCCTTCGCCCAGCGAGGTTCGATAAGCCACATAGACGTTCGGCATCAGGGCCGGGTCCAGGCGCTCATATTCGCCGTAACCGCGGGACTCCATCAAGCCGCGGGAGAAATCCATATAAACCAGCCCCTGGTAGGTCTGCACCACGCGGTCCTGAAGGCCGGCGGGCACGTTGAGCTCGTGGGTTTCCGTCTCCAGAACAAGGTTCGCCTGAATGGGAAGCGGTATGTCGAGGTTGTAGTACTGGCAAAGGGCGCGCAAGGAGGCTGTGATGATGGCGCTCGATCCCCCCAGACCGAGACGCTGCGGGACGCTGGATTCGTACTCCAAGGTGAAGTTGCGGTCCTCCAGCTCAATCCCTTTCTCGCGGCAGTAATCGATGAGCCTGACAAGTAGTGCCTGGATGATGCGGATGCCGCCGTAGTAACCGCGCCAGCGCGTAGTCCGGTAAAGGTCGTCCAGATTCTCAAAGACCGGCAAATCCGCTTTGGAAGGTTTGATTTCCAGCCGGCCGCTGGGGTAGAGCAAAACGCGCGCCCGGAAGTTGGACATGACAAACGCAATCGTCTTGCCGAAGTAACCGTCGCTCGGATTCCCCAGGAGGCCGGCGCGGGCATAACTGTAGGTTTCGATCATCGTCTGGCTCGCTCCGCGGAATCGATCAAAATGGTCACTGGCCCGTCGTTCACAAGGTGAACCTGCATCATCGCCTGAAAAACGCCGGTTTCCACTGGAACCGGGCCCCGTTTCGCGGATTCCACAAAGTAATTATAGAGATCCTGCGCCTGATCCGGCGGCGCGGCCTGATCGAAGCTGGGCCGGCGCCCTTTCCGGCAGTCGCCGTAAAGCGTGAACTGGGAGACGATCAGCAGCGACCCACCGGCCTCCTGCACGTTGCGGTTCATCTTTCCATCCTCATCGGGAAAAATCCGGAGCCCGAGAAGTTTCTCGGTGAGATAGCGTGCATCTTCGATGGTGTCGGTCCGGGAGATGCCCAAGAAGACAAGCAGTCCCGTGTGTATGGATCCCTTGGTACTAGTATTCACGGTCACGCGGGCTTCTCTTACACGCTGAATAACCAATCTCATGTTTTTTCGCAAAAACAGCTTTTAATCTCTATTTATATTGACACACCGGGCGCCACCTTATGTTATAGTGTCCGTGGGTGAACCTATGGCACGAGGCCGGAACATAGAAGACTTGACCACGCTACAGATGGCGCTGGTTGGTTATCAGATCGAGAAAGAGAAGATCGAGAATAAGATCCACGAAATTCAATCCCAACTTAAGGGCGGGCGAATCGCGCTGCCTTCCGTGGCGGCCGCAAAGAAAACCCGTCCTGTGAAGCGCGTGCTCAGCGCCGCGGCGCGCCGGCGCATCGCCGCCGCGCAGAGGAAGCGTTGGGCCGAACACCGCAAGCGCCTGGCGCAAGCCGCCAAACAGGCTTGATCGGGCGCTCAGCGCCACAACTTACTCCGCTCTAGAGCAAGTTCCCAGCCGAAGCGGGTTACTATGCCCTCGACCGGCCCGTCGGCTGCAATTACTCCGCCCTGAAAGAAAACCGCGCGGTCGCACAAGGCCCGGGCGAAGGGAACATCGTGGGTCGCCAGAATCTTGGCCTGCGGCAAGCGGGCAAGCAGCTCGGCCAGAGCGCCCTGGCCAGGCGGATCAAGAGAAGTGGTAGGCTCATCGAGCACCAGGATCTCCGGATCCATCGCCAGGATTCCGGCAATGGCGGCTCTCTTCTTCTCGCCGGCGCTCAAGTGGTACGGCGCCTTCGCCGCCGCCGCGGACATGCCCACTGTCTCCAGAGCGGCCTGGGCGCGCGTTACGGCCTCTTCACGGCCCATCCCGCTGTTGAGCGGCCCGAATGCCACGTCCTCCAAAACCGTGGGCATGAAGAGCTGGCTTTCCGAATCCTGGAACACCAGACCGATTTTCCTGCGAATCTCCGGTATGTTTTGCCGGTTCACGGGAAGGCCGCAGACTTCCACGCTGCCTTCGCCGGCAAGCAATCCATTCAGGTGCAGAACGAAGGTGGTTTTGCCGCTCCCGTTGGCTCCGAACAGCGCCACGGTTTCGCCTTGCTCCAGGCGGAAATCGACTCCGTTGAGAGCTCGCGTGCCATCTTCGTAGCAGAACCGCAAGCCGCGCACTTCGATGAGGGGCGGCGTCATGGATCGCTCTCGGTGGCGGCGTGCAGAGACAGGAGCCGGGGGCCGCGAGCTGGGGGCCGCAGGGACGGTGTCATAGAGCCCTTTCGACGGCGGCGCGCAGGAGCACCGGCGCCACCGAGGCGAGCAGCGTGAAGACCGCGTCGGTTTTTCGAAAGCGGAGCGCTTGGAACGGTTGGAGCCGCCCCAGGAAGCCGCGCGCGAGCATGGCGCGGTGAATGTCTTCGGCGCGCCCGTAGGAGCGCGCGAAAAGCACGGCGAGCGCTCCCGCCGCGGCGCGGAAACGGGCGGAGCGCCCTTTAGACCGCCCCGCCACAAAGCTGCCAACGGTGGCCCCGCGCGACGCGGCTGCCTTGCTCATGTGCTGGGCTTCTTCGGAAATCACAAACAGGTACCGGTAGAGAAACTGCGCCACCATCAGGAGAAAACGCGGGGCGCCGGTCATCTCGATCCCGCGCAACAGGGCGGGAAACGGCGTCGTGGAGACTACCAGCAGAACGGCCAGGGCGGAGAGATAGCTCTTCAGCAACAGGGCGAATCCGCGCGCCGGGTCGCCGGACAGCCAGCAGACGGCGGCGAAAACCAGCGCGAAGGGCAGCACGATGGCGGCCCGCGCCAGCGCGCCAACCAGCGGCAGCCGGGCCCAAATCAAGACCGCGGAAAGCAGCACAACGAGCGCCAGGCCGAGAACCGGAAGCGCCCGATGCGCGGTGGCCAGCACCACCAGAAAAACCAGCAGCGCCGCAATCTTGGCGCGCGGGTCGCGGCGGTGCATGACGCTCGCGCCCTGGCTCCATCGCTCCAGAACCACGTGGTGCAATCAGGCGCTCCTCTTCGAAGCCACCGCGCGGCCGATCAGCAGACACGCGCCATAAATGAGCGCCAGACCCGCCAGCCCGGCGCTCGCTTTGCGCAGCCAGCCCGCTTTGAGGAAGGCCGCCTCGTAGCCGCTCAACGGAGTTGAGATCAGGGTTCTGACATGCGGGGCGATGCCGGTCTGTAGTCCCAGCTTTTCGATGCCATCCGGGGCGGTGGAGGCCACCAGCACACCCACCGCCGCCAACAGCACCGCTGCCAGGCCAGCCGCGCCCAAGGCCCAGGAGCGGCCGGCTTCCGGCTTGCGGACGAAACCCGGTTGAATGGCTTCCAGAGCCTGAATCACGGCCAGAGTAATGGCGCCCTCCAGAAGGGCCGACACCAGAAATAGAGCCAGCGAAACGCCCAGCACGGAATCCGGCATGGGAACACCGGAAATCAGCAGCTCCGCCAGCGCGAGCACGGCGCTCGCCAACAAGGAGAGCGCTCCGCCGGCGAAAATCGCAATCTTGCGCCGCGGACCTCCTCCCCAGAGGTAAAACGGAAGATAGCCCGCCAGCACGCCCACCAGAGCCATGTTGATGAGGTTGGCGCCGAGCGCCAGGATACCGCCGTCTTGAAACACCAGCGCCTGGATGGCAATGATGGCCGACATCACCACGCTGGCCGCGGCGGGGCCGAGCGTGTATGCCAGCAAAGCGCCGCCCACCAGGTGGCTGGTGGTGCCGATTCCCACCGGAAAGTTGATCATCTGGGCGGCAAACACAAACGCGCCCATGACACCCAATAGAGGGACCCTGGCGTCGTCGAATCCGCGTTGCGCGCGGCGCGCAATGTAACCCACCGCCGGCGCCGCTATCACGTCCATGGTGGCCCAAACCGGCGCCGACAGAAATCCGTCCGGTATGTGCACGATCGTCTCCAAAGTAGCACGATTTCCAGAATCGTGCCACCGCCGCTGGATTCGCCAGTGCTAATATGTGTACGCATGGGCAAACTCAGCCGCATTGGCGTGGCGATTGATTCCGGCCTGCTCGACAAGTTCGACCGGCGGATTGCGCAGCGCGGTTATACCAGCCGGTCGGAGGCGTTCCGCGACCTGATTCGCGACGAGTTGGTGGAGACAGCCTGGGAATCGCCCGACAGCCAGGTGGTGGGCACCGTCACCCTGGTCTACGATCATCACGTGCGGCTCCTGAACGAGAAGCTGACGGCCATCCAGCACGACTTTCACCGCGCGATTCTTTCCACCCTGCACGTGCACCTCGACCACGACAATTGCCTCGAAGTGCTGGTGGTGCGGGGCAAGTCGGCGGAAGTGCGGAAGGTGGCGGATGCGCTGATCAGCACCAAAGGCGTCAAACACGGGCGGCTGACCATCACGACCTCGGGCGCGGAGTTGAAATGATTGTCGGGACGGGCGTCGATCTGGCGGAAGTGCCGCGCATCCGGGCCTCTATCGAGCGGTTTGGCGCGCGGTTCATCGATCGCATTTACACGCCCGCGGAAATCGCCTACGTGGAGCGCAAGGCCAACCGCTGCGAGCGTTACGCGGCGCGCTTTGCGGCCAAGGAGGCCGGCATGAAGGCCATCGGCACGGGCTGGAAGCGCGGCGTGAGGTGGCGGGATTTCGAGGTGGCCAACCTGCCTTCGGGAAAGCCCACCCTGCGGCTGCACGGAGTGGCGGCGCGCGTCGCCGACACGCTGGGCGTGCGCAACATCTCGCTATCGCTCACACATACGGCGGAGCTGGGGATGGCTCACGTGATTCTGGAGGATTAGTCACCGCGCGCAATTGCGCGTCTTCCAGGCGCTTGGCCTCCTGCCAGGTGTGAATCATGCGGTGAATCACCGTGAGGTTGGAGAGCACCGCGATCACCCATAGCACTGCGGCCATGCGGCCGAACAGCGCCCCGATGATGATCAGGACGATGCGCTCGGGCCGCTCCAGGAAGCCGACCTTGCATCGCGGAATGGCGTTCTCGGCGCGCGCGCGGGTGTAGCTCACCATCACCGAACCCGTCATCACCACTGCCGTGAGCACGATATAGAAGAAGCGGTTGATGGAGGCGTAATACACCAGCAGGCCCATGAAAAGGGCGAGATCGGAGTAGCGGTCCACCACCGAATCGAAGAAGCCGCCGAAACGCGTCACCTGGCTGGTGGCGCGCGCCACGCGGCCGTCCACCATGTCGAACAGCCCGGCGCAGATCACCACCACGCCCGCCCATCGAAAACTGCCCAGCGCGAACAGCCACGCAGCCCAGATGTTGATCACCAGCCCGATAAACGTCAGGACGTCGGGGTGGATCCTGGAAAGCGCAAGCCAGCGCACAATGCGGTCGATGATGGCGCCGAACACCACACCAATCGCGCGCGTGTATGTCATACTTCAGTCGACTGCATCATGGATCGTGGTCAGCTTCAGGACTTCGAGTTCCTTCACTCCTCCGGGGCTCTGCACCCGGACCACGTCACCCACTTCTTTGCCTAGCAGCGAGCGGCCAATCGGAGACGTCGTCGAGATCTTGCCATTGGCGGCGTCGGCCTCCTCGGTGGTGACCAGGCTGTACGTCAACTCTTCGTCGCGCTTGACATCCAGCACGACGACCGTCGAGCCGAGTCCGACCTTATCACGCGAAATCTTGGAGAAGTCGATCATCGACATCTCCGCCAGCCGCTTTTTCAACTGGTTGATACGGGCATTGACAAAGCCCTGCCGCTCCTTGGCGGCGTGGAACTCGGCGTTTTCACTCAGATCCCCGTGGGCCCTTGCCCTCAGGATTTCCTTGGGAAGCTCGTTGCGCAGTTCGTACTCCAACGTGGCAATCTCGTCCTGTAATTTCTTCTTGACGTCGGTCATCGAACCGCAACCGCTCCCAGGGTTACATTATAGCCTTACTGCACCGGGAGGACGCTGGCCTTCGAATCCACCCCGCCGATGGATACCACTAGCGACTGAAGACCCGTGGGGGCGCTCTGCGGCACGACCACGTTCAACTGGTACAGACCGACCCACCCCGGCGACAGGCCGCTGAAGTCGACGTGCGCGGCGATGCCTGCGATCTTCACCGGAGGGGTACCGGTGTTGGCCAAAGGCGGCGGCTGGGGCGTGGGCTCGCCGGAGGGTGGCTGGTGGTCCACCGGTCCCAGACCGTTCACGTACAGCACGATCGTCTGCCCGCGCTTGGCCGGGTTGCTCTGGCTGATTGGAAGATAGTTCGCATCCTGAGCAGCGGCCGACAGGTGACCGTTGTCGTTGAATTCGAAGATACCCGGCGAGTATGTGGCCAGTGGCAAGGTGTAAACCGCACTGGCAAGATAACTGACCCACACCGTCATCTTGGCCGACGTCTGTCCCTGCAACTCCCACGGGATCTGCACATTCACCTGGCCCGGACTGACGAAGGAAATGTGACCCGGTAAGCTGAGGTTTCCGGCGTCGAAGCTCACGCTCACGGTGCCAAGCGAGACGGGCAGGGAGAGCGTCGGGGTGCTGACCATCGCATCCGCCAGAGATGTGCCGAAGATCGAAATGTAGGAGCCCGGAGCGAGTCCTTGACCCACCTGGTAACTGCCCGTGTTGACTACGCCGTTGCTGGCGATCACGGGGAGAGGCTGGGCGTAGCCGTCGAATTCCACGCTCAGTCCGCCCGCCGTGGCGGTGAAAATCTGGTCGCCCGGCTGCGCGCCGATATTGACTATCGCCCCCGCGATCCCCGACCGGTCCGTCGTCGAGTCTGCTATGGATATGCTGCCACCGCCTTGGACAACGTTGAACAGCACCGGCTGAGAGGTGGTGGGCACGCCATACCGGTCCACCATCTCGAAATCCAGGCAGCAGTACTGGCTGGGCGAGGCGTTTGGTATGCTCACCGCGGCCGTGAACGAGCCGCTGGCTACCGGGAATATGTTATATGGCGCGCCGTCTCCCACAAAATACAGATACGGCACCCGCAGAGTCGGTCCAGCGCCGGTAATTACGATGAATCCCTCGTACGATCCGGGGCTCGGGCGGTTGCCTTGAAGAGTGACGGTCACGCTGTTCTGCTGGCCCGGTGTCAAAGTGATGCTGGACGGCGGCGGAACCGTCACACTCGCGTTTGAGGCGTCGCGCGGCTGCACGGCGAGGTTGAGTGTCACCGTGGAACTGCTGATGTTCGTGATGTTCAGGGTGCGGCTCATGGGCAGAGCAGCGGAAGCGATGGCCCCGAAGGAAATGGTGGCGGGATCAACCGTGGCCGCCACGCTGATGGCGTCCCCCACGCTCAATTTGCCCGCGCCCACGGCATTCACCCGCGCCGTGCTGCTTCCGTCTGTCACATCTTGCGTCGCCGTGTTGACCACCGCCGATTTCAATTGCGCCGGCGTCGGCTTCAGCGACGGGTTCCTCTGCTGCCATGCCTGCTTCACCAGCGCCACCGCCGCTGCCACCATCGGAACGGCGTAACTGGTGCCCGTCACGCTGGTATACCCCGTGGCGTTGTAAGCGTCGCCGTTGGGATCCAGCTTCTGAGCGGCCGTGTAGAGGTCCGCCCCGGGTGCCACCAGTTCTGGCTTGATCACAAACGTCTGGGTGTTGCCAAAGCTTCCGATCGAAGGCCCTCGCGAGGAATTGGGCCACACCGTGCTGGTCTGGGCGTTAGCTGGCGTAAGCGTCAGGTCCAGGGTCGCGGTCGCGCCCGGGTTCGAGGCCAGGAAGTTTTTCAACGCCACGCCGTCCGTGTACCCGATCATGACGGCCGGAATGCCGGCCTCCTGCGCGAACATCCACAACGGCACATCCGAGCCGCTCTCCCTGTAGATGATGGCGCCAATCGCGCCTGCATTCTGCGCGTTGATGATCTTGTTGCTATACAGGCAGGCGCCTCGCTGGATCAGCGCGATCGCGCCCGCGAGCGACCCCGCCGGCAGCGCCGCGCACGCCAGCCCGTCGTTCTGCAACTGGGCCACGTCGCGGACCGGCGCCGCCGAAGGCGAAACCTGGGGCCCGTTGCCGAACAGCGCGCGGATGTTCTGCAAGTTCGACGGCACGCCCTGTCCGCTCACGTGCACCGCCTGGTAGAACACGTGGGCATTCATGGACGCGCCCACCGTGATGGCGTCGGGCGCCGTGCCGGGCGTGTGGATCGAATTCAGCGTGGGGTAATTGGCGGCGGTGTTGCCGTCGTTACCGGCGGAAGCCACCACCACCATCCCCAGTCTGATGGCGTTTTCCACCGCCTCGACGCGCACGTCGCAGTGCTGGTCCCCGCTGGAGTCGGCGCAGACCGGATCGACGTCCATTGGGGGGTAAACCGCGGGATCCCCCTCGCTCAGCGAAAGTGTCGCCACATCCATGCCGTCGCTCACCGCATCTTGGAGCGCCGCCACCAGGGCCGATTGGTAGGCGTAGTCGTTCACGCCCGGCGAGCCGAAAATCTTGTAATTGCCGAGGAACGCCTTGGGCGCCACCCCCTGGATCGTGGCGGCCGGCCCGGTGTTCTGCGCGCCCGCGGCAATCATGGCGACGGCCGTTCCGTGGCCCATGTGGTCGCGCGCCGAGTAATCGTCCGGGGTATCCCACACCGCCGCATCCTTCGCCACATAGCTGCGCGCCACAATCACCTTGTGGTTGGTGAAGGCACAGTTGCTGGTGACGTCGCACACCGGAAAATTCGCCGGCGGCGTCAGTGACGCGTCCTGGAATCCCGGGTGGTTCTGGTCGATTCCCGAATCGATGATCCCGATCCTGATCCCAGCTCCGCCATTGGGCACACCGCCCACGGGCAGGTTTACCAAGCCCACCGCCTTGTCGAGCGCCGGCTTGTAGCGGGGCATGTGAGCCACCTTCACCACTCCCGCCATGCCAACCAGTTGCGCGGCTTCCTCGGGGGTCGCGCTCACAAATACGGCGTTGAGCAGGATCTGCGTCGCCCTCGTCACCTTCACCTGGCGGCGCGCCAGCTCCGCGAGCACCGCGCTCTGCGCGTTGCGAATCCTCTCAAGATGGGCCTGTGCCGCGGCGCCCTGGAGCGCTGCCCGGGACTGGATCTTTCGGGCCACCGGCTGATCCTCGAGGACCAACGCGTACTCCGCCAGACGGCTGCGCGTCTGGCCGAACGCCGCCGATGCCAGCAATAGGAAGACTGTTATTGCTCGTCGCATTGCACACCTCTATGTGTCACTACGCGGAGTATCAGCCCCGCCGGGGCCAAAGCCACTAGCCCACGGCGCGAGCCGTGCGAACCGAGCGTCAGCCGCACAAGTCCCGGTAGGGGCGAAAGAGCCTGCGTTGCGCACCGCTCAACCCTCCCTGGCGCGCAGAATCTCATCGGCCACCTCGGCCGCGGCCCGCATCTCCCGCACGTCGTGAACGCGCACGATGTGCGCTCCGCCCAGCACGCAGGCGGCTACCGCTGCGGCCGTGGCGAACTTGGTCTCCTCCGGGTCCGGGTGGGCCAGGAAATGCTTGCGGGACGGTCCCACCATGATCGGCAGATCCATGCCAGCGAGCTCCGCGAGCCGCGCCAGGATCAGCGAGTTCTGCTCTTTGCGTTTGCCAAAACCGATGCCGGGGTCGATCGCCAGGCGGCTCTTGTCGATGCCCACCCGGCGAGCCCGGCTCACCGCGGCATCCAGATCGCGGGCGATGGCGCCCATCGGGTCGGGCATGGGGCCCAGCCTCGCCCAGGTCTCCGGACGCCCCCGCATGTGATTGAGCACCAGCCCGGCATCGTGGTTGGAAACCACGCGCGCGAGCTGCGGCTCGAAGGTAAGGCCGGAGGGGTCGTTGATGATCTCGACGCCCAGTTCCAGCGCGCGCTCCGCCACCTCGGCCTTGTAGGTGTCCACGGAAACCGGAATGCTCAGGCGGTCCTTCAATCGCTTCAGCACCGGGATGAGCCGCCGCATCTCTTCGGCAGCCGAAATGCGCGCCGAGCCGGGCCGCGTGGATTCCGCGCCGATATCGACGATGTCCGCTCCCTGTTCCTCGAGTTCCAGCGCGCGGGCAAAAGCGCGATCCGGATCGGCGTACTTGCCGCCATCCGAGAACGAATCGGGCGTGACGTTCAGCACCGCCATCAGGACGGTGCGCTCGCCCAGCTTGATCTCGCGCCGCTTCAGCTTCCAGTAATAGAGCTTTCTCACCCTTCTTTCAATTTCGCACTTTTGCGCGTCACTCGTAGCGCAGGCAAACGATGGGATCCAAATTCGCCGCGCGGTTCGCCGGGTAGTACCCGAAGAACAGGCCCACGCTCACGGCGATCACCACCCCCAGCGCCACCCAGAACGGCGATACCGTGGCCGGAATCGAGGCCAGCGTGCGCACAGCGAACGCAATGACCGCGCCGATCAGGATGCCAACCACCCCGCCGACGCCCGAGAGCGTGATGGCCTCCAGCAGAAACTGGGCGCGGATGTCCGATTTGCGCGCGCCGATGGCTTTGCGGACGCCGATCTCTCCCGTCCGCTCGGTAACCGAGATCAGCATGATGTTCATTACCCCGATGCCGCCAACCAGCAGCCCGATGGAGCTGATGACGCCGGTGAGCAACACCATGGCGCCGGTGAGCTGGTTCCACAGATTGGAGAAGAAGTCGGCGTCGGCTACGTCAAAATCGTTTTCCGCGCGGTGCGGCACGTGCCTCCGCCGGCGCATGGCTTCGATCACCTGGTTGCGGACCTCCACCAGGTCGGCGTCTTCGCGCACAGTGACGATCAGAAAAACATCGCGAATCTCCGGAAAGTTCTTGTGAAAGTTGGAGAGCGGGATGCAAGCGAACTGGTCGACGCCGAAGCCGCCGAACATCCCCGGATCCTTCTCGAAGACGCCGATCACCTCGTAGAGCCGCCCATTCAGCCGCACCTCCTTGCCGATCGGGTCCGAGTTCGGAAAGAGCGAATTGGCGATGGCGTCTCCGACGACCACGACGTTGCGCGAGTGCTCTTCGTCGAACTGGGAAATGTAACGGCCGCTGGCGGTGGTAAACAGCGGGAGCGCGGCGGCGTATTCCGGCTGGGTGCCGCGGATGATGAGGCGCTCGACGTGCTCGTTGGCGTAGCGGATGGAGTCGGGCGACTGTCCGAAGTTGATGCGCTGTGCGAAGGCCGCCGAGATGTCCAGACCGGGCACGTTCTGCTTCAGATACTGCGCGTCGGAGATCTCGAGATACTTCCTCATCCGGATGTTCTGCGGGAGCCGCCCCATCCCCGTGTATCCGGCGGGGATGCGCGTGATGAACAGCGACCGCGACCCGAACGAGCGGATACGATTCAGGATGTAGCCGTTCAATCCGTCGATAATCGCCGCCACCGAAATCACGCTGGTCACACCGATGACGATGCCCAGAATGGTCAAGCCGGAGCGGACCTTGCGGGTCCGCAGGGTGTCGAGAGCCACCAGCAGGTTCTCTTTGATTTCAGCGCGCGTCATTTCTCACTCCGTCCGAAGCGCCACCACGGGGTCCAGCTTGGAGGCCTTCACGGCCGGATAGATTCCGAAGAACAATCCAATCATGGAGCTCAAGACCACGCCCAGCACCGCGACCCAAACCTGGACCGCCGCGGGAAACTCCGTGAGCCGGCGAAGCGCCAGGGCGCAGCCGAATCCGGCCCACACTCCGATGGTCCCGCCAGCCACGCATTGCAGCACGCTCTCCGCCAGGAACTGGTGCAGAATGTCGGGCTGGGTTGCGCCGACCGCGCGCCGGACTCCAATCTCCTTGGTCCGTTCCGTGACGCTGACCAGCATCACGTTCATGATCACGATGCCTCCTACCACGGCCGAAATCGAGCTGACCATCACGAATACCGTGAAAAACGCCGCGCTGATGCTCTGCCACAGAGAAATGTAGGTGTCGGCGGTGCCAATGTAGAAGTCCTCGTCCTTTCCGGGCGGCACGTGGCGGCGGGCGCGCAGAATGCGGCGCGCCTCGTCCTGCGCGCGGTCGAAAACCTGTTCGCCGCCTTCCGCTTTGACTTGCAGCGTGAGGCTGTTGCGCTGGCCGCGCAGCTTCAGGTAGGTTCGCAGCGGGACCACCAGGAAATTGTCCTGGTCCTGGCCGAGCACCGAACCTATGCGCTCGAAGGTCCCCACCACGGTGAACTCGTCGGCGCCGGCGCGAATCACGCGGCCGATGGGATCGGCGTCCGGAAAGAACTCCTGCGCCAGGCGGTCGCCGATGAGGCAGACGTCCGCGGCATGGCGGTCTTCCACCTCGGTGAAGTAGCGCCCGAGTTGGACCGTCCGGGTGTCGATGTCCGCCATGGTGGGCGTGTGGCCGTACATGGTGGTGTCGTCGAGCTCGTGGCCCTTGTAGCGCAGCGCGGCGCTGCTGCTGATGGAGGCGCCCACCACCTGGCACTGCCGGCAGGCCTCGGCGAGCGCCTGCATGTCCTCGGGGTAAAGAAAGCGGTTGCGCAGCGCCTTGGTGAGGACCGTGAAATCGGTGATCACAAAGGGGATGCGCGCAATGCGAAAGACGTTGGTGCCCAGGTTGGCAATCTTCTGTTCGACGTAGACATTGGCGCCTTGCACCAGGGTCATCACGGTGATGAGGGTGGCCACCCCCATGGTCAACCCGAGCACCGTGAGCGAGGCGCGCATTTTGTGGGCGCGGATGGAGTCCACCGCCAGCGCCAGATTGTCGGCGACGCCAATCATGTCATGTTGTGACTCTGCGCCAGTTCTTTCCCACCCTGATCCACAATTCGCAACCGGCGTCTACCCACACCAGGTCTTTGACCCTCTCGCCGGCGATCTCCACGGCGCCCGCTTTGATCTTGCGCACCGCGTCGCTCACCGATTCCGCCAGCCCGATCTTGGCCAGCAGCTTGTCCACGCGGATGCCGTTCGCCACGCGCACGCCCTCCGGCAGAGGCACGGTCTGAATATTCTCCGGCACTTCCCCGCGGCGCACCACGGCGTCGAATACCGCGGCCGCGCGCGCCGCGGCCGCCGCCGAGTGGAAATCGGCCACAATCGACTTGGCCAGCGCGATCTTAGCCTCCATGGGATGCAGGTTCGCGCGGATGGCCGCGATTTCGGCCATGCTCTTGTCCGTAAGCAGCTCGTAGTAGCGGAACATCAGCTCGTCGCTGATTTGCATCACCTTGCGGAACATGACCTCCGGCGGCTCGGTGATCCCGATGTAATTCCCCAGCGACTTCGACATCTTGTTGACGCCGTCGAGACCTTCGAGAATCGGCACAGTGGCCACGATCTGCGGCGCCTGGCCGAAATCTTTCTGGATCTCGCGTCCCACCAGCAGGTTGAATTTTTGGTCCGTGCCGCCCATCTCGACGTCGCACTCCAGCACCACGGAATCGTACGCCTGCGCCAGCGGGTAGATCAACTCGTGCATCGAAATGGGCGCACCTTCCTTGTAGCGCGCGGCGAAGTCGTCGCGCTCCAGGATGCGCGCCACCGTGTACTTCGAGAACAGGCGGACCATGTCCAGGTATTTCAGCGGCTCCAGCCAGTGGCTGTTGAAGCGAACTTCCGTCTTTTCCCGATCCAGGATCTTGAATACCTGCGTCTTGTATGTTTCGGCGTTCTCTTCGATGGCCTCGCGCGTCATCGGCGGGCGCGTCACATTGCGCCCCGAGGGATCGCCGATCATCGCGGTCATATCGCCGATGAGGAAGATCACCGTGTGGCCCAGGTCCTGGAAATGTTTCATTTTGCGCAGCAGGACGGTGTGGCCCAGGTGCAGGTCCGGCGCGGTAGGGTCGAAACCGGCCTTGATCCGCAGCGGGCGTTTCCTCTTGGCGGCCTCGGCCAGCCGCTCGCGCAGCTCTTCTTCGCGGATGATCTCCGCCATCCCTTTACGCAGGTAGCTCAGTTGTTCGTCGAGTGTCATTGTTAAGGTGGGACAGACGATCGGTTTGTGTCGTCTGTCAACCTCCCGCACCGGAGACGGGCTCCACGGCGGGGTTCACATCTTGTAGCGGCCCAGGTCCTCGTCGTTCAGGCCCTCGAGCCAGCGGCGCAGCTCTTCGTTGTTGACTTTGTCGGAAACCGTCGACGCCAGTTTCGTCGATTTGAGAACGCTCTCCTCCACGTAGATCGGGCAGTCCAGCCGCAGCGCCAGCGCCAGGGCGTCGCTCGGGCGCGAATCCACGCTGATCAATTCGCCGTCGCGGTCCAGCCAGATGACGGCATAAAACGTGTCGTCCTTCAGTTCACTCACCACCACTTTCCGCAGGCCCGTGTTCAGGCCGAGCAGGAGGCTCTTGATCAGGTCGTGGGTCATGGGCCGGGGCGTCGCAACCTTTTCGATTTCGAGGGCAATGGCGTTGGCTTCATATACGCCCACCCAGATGGGGAGCACCGCGTTGCCATTGATGTCCTTCAAAATGACGATGGGCATGTTGGTGACGGGATCCATCATGAGCCCGCGGATCTTCATTTCGACTTCCATGGCTGTCTCTCCGTTAACACACGATTGAACGTGCCCCCGCTCGCAATCGCACACAGCCCCTGCGCCGGAGGCGCCATGCCGCCCTGCCAAGGGCCTCAGGTTTCATTACACCACAGTTGCGCTTTCGCCCACCAAGGAGTTGGGGCCGGAGCGCGTGACGCGCACCACGACGTACTTCCCCGCCAGGTTGTGCCCGTTCGAATCCGGATGCGTGAAGTTGAGCGTGCGGTTGTCGGAAGTCCGGCCGATCCACTGCCCGAGCGCCTGGTTGCGGCCTTCCACCAGCACCTCCTGGATGCCGCCGATCAGCTCGGCGTTGCGCCGGATCTGAATGGCGCGCTGCTTCTCCTGGAGGATGACCAGCCGCCGCTGCTTCTCTTCTTCGGGAATCCGGTCCTCCATGGCGAGCGCCGCCGTGTTGGGCCGCGGCGAGTACTTGAAGCTGAACAGCGAATCGTATTGCACCTCGTCGAGCAGGCCCAGCGTTTGCTGAAAATCGTCCTCCGTCTCTCCCGGGAAACCCACGATGATGTCGGTGGTGATGGAGTACTTGCGCCGGGCCGTCCTCAGCCACTCGATGCGCCGCAGGTATTCGTCGCGGGTGTAGAGCCGGTCCATGGCGGCCAGCACCTTGGTCGAGCCGGACTGCACGGGCAGGTGCACGTGGTCGCAGATCGCCGGATTCCGGTCCATCGCGTCCACGATGCTCCTCGTGAAATCGCGCGGGTGCGACGTGGTGTAGCGCACCCTTCGAATGCCCGGGACCTCCGCCACGCGCGCCAGCAGCGCGGCGAAATCCCAGCCGGCCTCGGACGGATCGCGATAGCTGTTCACGTTCTGCCCCAGCAACTGGATCTCGGTGTAGCCCTGCCCGGCCAGGCCCCGCGCCTCGGCCATCACGCTTTCGCTGGTGCGGCTGCGCTCCCGTCCGCGCGTGAAAGGCACCACGCAGTACGCGCACTGCTTGTCGCAGCCCTCGATGATGGTGATGTAGGCGCGATACGGATTGTCGCGGCGCGTAAAGGGCGTGTCGAAAGTCTCGTCCGTCGCCAGGCTCAGCCCGGTGACCCGGCGGTTGCCGGATTCGACCTGCGCCAGCATCTCGCCCAGCCGCGTGTAGCTGGCCGATCCTGCCACCAGGCTCACGTGCGGCGCGCGGTCGAAGATCCTCTCGCCCTCCTGCTGGGCCACGCAGCCCAGCACGCCGAAAACCTTACCCTTCCCCGCGCCCCGCTGGAACTGCCGCAAGCGGTTGTATACCTTCTGCTCCGCCTTGTCGCGAATGGTGCACGTGTTGTAAAGAACCAGGTGGGCGTCTTCCGGGGTCTGGACCGGCGAGTAGCCCTGGGCCATCAGCGTGCCGATCACCTTTTCGGAATCGTGCGCGTTCATCTGGCAGCCGAAGGTCTCGAGGTAGAAGGTTTTCCCGGACACGATGACTTTATTCTACCTTGGCGCGTTGCGTTAAACTGTAAGTGATCCCGAGGGCAGCAAGCGTGAAGTTCTTTCGCGATACCGCAAACCAGGACAAGCTGAAGAACCAGTTCCTCAAGGACTGGGCCAAAGTCTTCCAGGAGACGCCCGTCACCGGGTAAGTCATTCATCAAATGCCGGGTTTTCAGGCTTCGTCGTGGACGGTCGTGGAAGCAGTCTTGCTGGCGCTGGCCGGGGTGCTCCTGGTGCTGGTCGCCCTCATTGGATACCGCGCGTGGAAGCGTTCACGCATCACCCCGGAGGAACGCGAGCGGCGTCGCCGCTCCGTCTTGGTGGCTAACGGCAAGATGAGCGACGCCAGGCTCGTCGAGATTCGCGATGACCTCCTGTTCTATTCCTACGGCGTGCGCGGAGTCGAGTACACCGCGTCCCAGGATGTCTCCATGCTCAAGCCGCATCTGCCGCCCGATTTCTCGGCCATCGACTCGGTTTCCGTGAAGTACGACCCCAAGAACCCGGCCAATTCCATCGTGGTGGCGGAACAATGGAGCGGGTTGCGCGCGGGCAAAGTAGTATGAGCCCGCGCTGCCCGGCCCTTGGAACCATGGAAACCTGTCTTCATCTCCGTCCGTCGTTAATTATCCCGAGTAACTGGAGATCGCACGTGATACACCGCCCGTTCCGTCGAACTGCCTTCGTCTTCCTGATCGGAGCCGCATCCATATTCCCGCCCGCCTTGTGTCAGGCGCAGACTCCGGCGGGATACACCATTACGACGTACGCCGGCAACAATATCGCTGGCTTTTCGGGGGACGCAGGTGCGGCTTCGAGCGCCGAGCTCAACTTCCCCTACGGCGTGGCCGTGGATACCGCCGGCAACCTTTACATCGCCGACCAGTTGAATCACCGCATCCGCAAGGTCGCGGTCGATGGCAGCATCTCGACGGTGGCCGGCAACGGCACTGCCGGTTACTCCGGGGACGCGGCGTCGGCCACCGGCGCCGAGCTGTATGCTCCTTCCGGCGTGGCCGTGGATTCTTCCGGCAACCTCTACATTGCGGACACCAGCAACTGCGTGATCCGCAAGGTGTCCGGCACCACCATCACAACGTATGCCGGCAGCAATATCAACTACGCTACTAGCTGTGGTCCGGGCGGGGACCATGGCTTGGCCACCAACGCGCAACTTTTCAGCCCTACCGGCGTGGCCTTGGATGCCGCCGGCAATCTTTACATCGCCGACACCGGCAACAGCCTCATCCGCGTGGTGGCGAAGTCGAATCAATACATCACTTCGTTGTCTACTACCGCCATACTGAAGTCGCCACGCGGCGTGGCCGTGGATGCCACCGGCAGCGTTTACATCGCAGATACCGGAAACAGCCGCATCCTCAAAGTGACGCCAAATGCCTCCACCACCGTCACCACCATCGTGGCCGGAAATGGTGTGGTCGGTTTTTCCGGAGACGGAGGCCCCGCCACCAGCGCCCAACTGAACTCCCCTTCCGCCGTGGCGTTGGATTCAGCCGGTAACATCTATGTCGCCGACACCAATAACAACCGCGTCCGCAGGGTCACCGCCGACGGCATCATCACCGCCATAGCCGGCATCGCCCGCTCTGGTTACTCGGGCGACCAGGGCCCCGCCACCAGCGCCCAACTATCGTTCCCCCGGGGCGTGGCGGTGAATGCCTCCGGCAAGGTCTACATCGCGGATAACCAGAACAGCGTGATTCGCCTGCTGACGCCGCCGGTTTTGCCCTCCATCAATCCCGGCGGAGTGATTACCGCCAGCGCATTCGGAGCTTTCCGCTCCATTGCCCCCGGCGCTTTCATAGAGATTTACGGAACCAACCTGGCTTCCGGTTCGGGCGATTGGAGCAACTCCTTCAATGGCGTGAACGCCCCCACTGCGCTCCTTGGAACTTCGGTGACCATCGGCGGTCAGGCCGCCTTCATCGCCTACGTCAGCCCGGGCCAGGTCAACGGGCAAGTGCCGTCCAATGTCGCCACCGGTCAGCAGCAGATTACCGTGACCACCGCCGCCGGAACCAGCGCCCCGTATGCCGTCACCGTAAACCCGACCGCGGCGGGGATGCTGGCCCCCGCATCGTTCAAGATCGGTGGAGTGCAATACGTGGCGGCCATGTTTCCCGACTATCAGACCTTTGTTCTGCCGCCCGGCGCCATCCCCGGCGTCGCCTCGCGGCAGGCCAAACCCGGAGAGACCATCATCATCTTTGGTATCGGATTTGGCCCGGTGATTCCCAACATTCCCGCCGGCCAGCTCGTCCAGCAGGATAATCAGCTTGCGACGGTGCCCTTCCAAATCTCCTTTGCCTCGACTCCAGCCACGCTGGCATACTGGGGATTGGCTCGGACTTTCTCCGGGTTATACCAGTTCAACGTCGTGGTGCCCAATATCGCCCCCAGCGACGCCGTGCCACTGACGTTCACTCTGGGCGGTGTGAGCGGCACGCAAACCCTGTACACCGCGGTAGGGCAGTAACGCCGGCGGTCTTGCCGCCGGTGCTCCTGCCATTGAGCTGACGCGCGGCCGCGCCGTTGCTGTACCATTGTTCCTGATCGGAGGTCCCATGCGTTCTTCATTGCTTGCGCTCATCCTGTTGGCGCTCGCCGCCCCTGGCTGGTCGCAACCGCAGAATCGGGGGTATTATCGCTTCCCCGCAATCTACGGCCAAACCATTGTCTTTACCGCGGAGGGAGACCTCTGGGAAGTCGGCATCGAAGGGGGGATGGCGAGTCGCCTGACGACGCACCCCGGCGAAGAAATGCACGCCGCGTTCTCACCCGATGGAAAGACCGTCGCGTTCTCGGCGAACTGCGAAGGCCCCACCGAGGTCTATACCACGCCGGCCACCGGCGGTCTGCCGTCACGCCGCACCTTTGAGGGCAATGCCAACGTGGTCGGCTGGACCCCCGACGGAAAGCTTCTCTATTCCACGCGGCGGTACTCGACGCTGCCCGGCCTGCAACTGGCGACCATCGATTCCGAGAACCGCGTGGAACCGGTGCCGCTGAGCCAGGCGGCGCAAGGCAGCTACGACAGCGCTGGAGCCACCCTCTTCTTTACGCGCTTGCCGTTCCAGGGCAGCTACGCCAAGCGGTACCAGGGCGGGACGGCGCAGAATATCTGGAAATACGCCGCCGGCCGCGAAGCCGTGCCGCTCACCGCCGACTTTGCCGGGACGAGCAAGGACGCCATGTGGTGGAACGGCCGCGTCTACTTCCTTTCGGACCGCGACGGGACCATGAACCTGTGGTCCATGGACGAGAACGGCAAGAGCCTGAGACAGCACACCAAGCACCAGGGCTGGGATCTGAAGAATCCCTCGTTCGCGCAGGGACGCATCGTCTACCAGATGGGCGCCGATCTCCGGGTGTACGAGATCGCATCCGGCGCCGACAAGCCGGTTCCCATCGAGCCCTCTTCCGATTTCGACCACTTGCGCGAACACTGGATCAGGAATCCGATCGACTGCGCCACCTCCGCGCATATCTCGCCGGACGGCAGCAGCGTGGTGCGGACGTCGCGCGGGCGGGCCTTCGTGGCGCCTCTGAAAGGCCGGTTTGTGGACGTGGCGGCCCACAAACCGGGGCGCTACCGGGATGCTCGGTTCATGCCGGACGGCAAGTCTCTGCTGATCCTTTCCACGGAAAGCGGGGAGGTGGAGTTGTGGAAGGTTCCGGCCAACGGCGTCGGCCCGGGCGAACGCCTCACCACCGACGGCAAGGTGCTCCGGTGGGATGGCGTCCCCTCGCCGGACGGCAAGTGGATCGCCCACCAAGATAAGGATAATCAGCTCTGGCTGCTGGATACGTCCACCAAGACACAGAAGCGGATCGCCACGCTTGACTCGGTTTTCAATTCCAATCCGCAGTTCGAGAACCTGAGCTGGTCGCCCGACAGCCGCTGGATCGCGTACGGGCAGACGCTGCCAAGCCGGCTTTCGCAAATCGTGCTCTACAACGTGGAGACGGGTGTCTTCACGCCGCTCACCACCGACCGGTACGACAGCAATTGGGCGAGCTGGAGTCCCGATGGGAAGTGGATCTACTTCGTATCCGACCGCGCGTTGAAATCGACGGCGCCGGCGCCGTGGGGATCGCGCCAGCCCGAGCCGTACTTCGACCGTGCCAACAAGATCCACATGTTGCCGCTCAAGAAGGGGCTGCGGTCTCCGTTTGAGCCGGCCGACGAACTGCACCCGGATAAGAAGGACGAGCCTGCCAAGCCCGCTGCCGATGCCGCCAAGACTGCCGAAGCCAAGGTGGAGAAGGTGGAGATTGACCTCGACGGAATTGCCGCGCGGCTCCAGGAGGTCCCCGTTCCTCCCGCCAATTACGGCAACCTGGCGGTGGCCGGAAAGCGGCTCTGCTGGATCGACGAGAACGCCGAGGACCGCCAGAAGAGCATGCTCCAGTGCCTGGACGTCGCCAACAAAGGCGACAAGCCCGACACCCTGCTGGAAGCCGTAAACCGTTTCGAAGTGTCCGCCGACGGCAAGAAGATGCTGATCGCGTACAAGCAGACCGAGCTGATGATCGTGGATGCCACCGTGAAAGGGGCGGCGTTGAAGGACCCCAAGACGCTCGCCGACAGCCAGGTGGATCTAAAGAACTGGACATTCTCGGTGATCCCCAGCGACGAGTTCCGCGAGGAATTTCTGGACGCCTGGCGGCTGCACCGCGACTATTTCTACGACCGCAACATGCACGGCGTGAACTGGGCGGCCATGCGCGATAAATATGGGGAACTGGTGGGCCGCGTGCGCGACCGGGAGGAACTGAGCGATCTGATCGCGGAGATGGTGAGCGAGCTTTCCGCGCTGCACGCGTCTGTTTCCGGGGGCGATATCCGCAGAGGGCCGGATCAAGTCGCGCTGGCGGCGCTGGGAGCGCGCCTGGTTCGCGATCCCAAGGCCGGAGGCTACCTGGTCGCGCACATCTATCAGTCCGACCCGGACCGTCCCGACCGCAAGTCGCCGCTGGCCGAGCCTGGCGTGGATATTGCCGAGGGCGACGTTCTGCTGGCGGCGAACGGTCGCGATCTGCTGTCGGCCACCGATCCGGCGGAACTGTTGCGCAACCAGGCGGGCAAGCAGGTGCTGATGCGCTTGCGCCCGAAAGACAAGACCGAGCCGCGCGACGTCATCGTGAAGCCGGTAACGATGCAGTAGGAAGCCGACCTGCGTTATGCCGAATGGGAGTACACGCGGCGGCTGGCGGTGGACCGGGCGTCCGCCGGGAAGATCGGCTACATCCATCTGCGCGCCATGGGACCCAGCGATATCAACCAGTGGGTCGAGCAGTACATCCCGGTCTTCGCCCGCGACGGCCTCATCATCGATGTCCGTCACAACGGGGGCGGCAACATCGATAGCTGGATTCTCGACAAGCTCCTGCGCAAGGCGTGGATGTATTGGCAGACGCGAACGGGCAAACCCTTCTGGAACATGCAGCAGGCTTTCCGCGGCCACATGGTGGTGCTGTGCGATGAGTTCACCGCGTCGGACGGAGAGGCTTTCACCGAGGGGTTCCGCCGCCTCGGCCTCGGAAGAGTGATCGGGGTGCGCACCTGGGGCGGAGAGATCTGGCTCACCGCCAGCAATCGCCTGGCGGACCGCGGAATCGCCACGGCCGCCGAATGGGGCGTATTCGGCCCCGATCACAAGTGGCTGATCGAGGGCCACGGCGTGGACCCGGACATGGTAGTGGACAATCTTCCGCATGCGACCTTCGAGGGCAAGGACGCGCAGTTGGAAGCCGCCATCGAATATCTGAAGACCGAGATCCGGGAAAAGCCCATCGAGCAGCCTGTGCCGCCAAAGTATCCGGACAAGTTGTTCAAGTACTCCGCGGAGAAGCCGATCCGCTGATGTGGCGCACGCACTCTTGCGTGCCGCGTCCCCACTCCTGGGGACGCGAGGTTCGGGCGGGCGCCTGCAAACCGGCCCGGCGGCCCCCGGCGGCTACGTTATCATGGAAAGAATCACCATGACTCAAGACGTGCTCCCCGAGGGCCTCACCTTCGACGATGTTTTGCTCGAACCGGCCCGCAGCGAAGTGCTCCCGGCCGAGGTCGATACGCGCACCCGTCTCACTCGCCAGATCGCATTAAACATTCCGGTCGTTTCCGCGGCCATGGATACCGTCACGGAGTCGCACCTGGCGATCGCCCTGGCGCAGCAGGGCGGTATTGGAATCATTCATCGCAACATGTCCCTCGAGCGGCAGGCCGAAGAGGTGGACAAAGTGAAGCGCAGTGAAAGCGGCATGATCGTCGACCCCATCACCATCGGTCCCGAGCAGCCCATCTCCGCCGCGCAGGAGCTCATGAACCGCTACCGCATCTCCGGCGTGCCGGTCACCAAGGCCGGCAAGCTGGTCGGCATCCTCACCAACCGCGACCTGCGGTTCGAGAACCGCTTCGACCTGCCCATCTCCGAGGTCATGACCAGAGAGAACCTGGTGACGGTCCCCGTGGGCACCACCCTCGAGCAGGCCGAGGCCATCCTGCACAAACACCGCGTCGAGAAGCTGCTCGTGGTCGACGACCAGTACAACCTCAAGGGCCTCATCACCGTCAAGGACATCCAGAAAAAGCTGAAGTACCCGAACTCGGCCAAAGACAGCCAGGGCCGGCTGCGTGTGGGAGCCGCTATCGGCGTCTCCGGCGATTACCTCGAGCGCGCCCAGGAACTGGTGGCGCGGAAAGTGGACGTGGTGGCCATCGACACGGCCCATGGCTACAGCGCCCGCGTCATGAACGCGGTCAAGACCATCAAGAGCAAGCTGCCCGGCGTGGAGCTCATCACCGGCAACGTGGCCACTTACGAAGGCGCCCGGGAATTGATTTCCCTGGGCGTGGACGGCGTCAAAGTAGGCATCGGCCCCGGTTCCATCTGCACCACCCGCGTCGTCTCCGGCGCGGGCGTCCCGCAATTCACCGCGATTGTCGAGTGTGCGCGGGCCACCCGGGAAGCCGGGGTGCCGCTGATCGCCGACGGCGGCGTCAAGTTCTCCGGCGACATCACCAAGGCGATCGCCGCCGGCGCCGACACGGTCATGATCGGGAGCTTGCTGGCCGGCACCGACGAGAGCCCCGGTGAGACCATCCTCTTCCAGGGCCGCACGTTCAAAACCTACCGCGGCATGGGTTCCACCGGCGCCATGTTGCAGGGCAGTTCCGACCGCTACTCCCAGGACCCGAATTCCAAGCTGGTGCCCGAAGGCATCGAAGGACGCGTCGCGGCCAAAGGACCTCTTGCCGATATGGTCTACCAGCTCGTGGGCGGCTTGCGCTCCGGCATGGGCTATTGCGGCGCGCGCGACATCGCCGAACTCCAGCGGAAAGCCCGCTTCCTGCGGATTTCCAGCGCCGGCCTGCGCGAGAGCCACGTCCATGACGTGATCATCACCAAGGAAGCGCCTAACTACCGCGTCGAGTAGTCCTGGAAATCGGCGGTCACCGCCTTTTCCATTCTCCGCGCCGCTTTCACCAGCCAGCCCCGCGGCCTCTTTTGCAGGTCGGCGCGCAGTGCGCGCGGCTTGATGCTGCCCAGGTGGACGTTGGCCGTCTCCCAGCCCATGGCGTGCAGCAGGCGGATCTCGTCGCGCTCTTTCGGAAGCGCGGACAGCTCGATGCGCGAGCAGTCCGGCGCCAGGCGGCGCACGATCCAGCGTTTCTGTAAGCGCACGAAAGGATCGCGGCACCGCACCGAGCGGTCCAGAATCTCCTGGTAGAGAATCGGCGCCGTGCCTTTGCCCTCCTCCGCCCAGACGCACGCCGAGGGCGCCACCGCCTTGGCCTCGCGCGCCACCGACCCGCCGCCCCACTCCGCGATGGCCACATACCGCTGGCGCCCCAGGCTGCCCAGCCCCGCCACACGGTGCGCCACCCGCCAAGTGAGGCCGCGCTCCGGCATCATCCCGTCAATGGCCTTGATGGCGCCGGCCGGCGGCTCTTCTTTCACGTTTTCGAGAGCGCGCAGCTTCTCCCAAAACGTCTCCGGCTGGTGCAGGCGCGCGGAAGCCATGGTGCGCAGCGCCACGTGATGTTCGGCCAGCGCAAACGGACGCCCGCCCGCTTCCACCGCGTCGCTATAGCCCTGGAGGATGGCCGCGATTCCCGCTTTCGGCTCGCATGTCATCTTCGCCAGCAGCGCGCTCGTGGCCAACCGTATGAGGTCGTTGGTGTAGGGTAGCCGCCACGCTTCGTCGAAGTCGTTGATGCCCCAGATCAGCCGCCCTTCGATGTCTCGCCACGTCCCGAAGTTCTCCACGTGCAGGTCTCCGACCGCCAGCACGCGGGGCCCGCGCGCCGCCTCGCCGCAGACCTCCGCCCACATCTGCGCCCAGCGGTAATAGGTAGCCCTTAGAAACGGGAAAGCCCCCGACCGCATCTGCTCGTGCTTGAGCTGGAGATCCGCCTCGAGGATGCACAGATGCCGCCCCAGCCAAGCTTCATATTTTTCGGTTGCTTTGCCGATTTTCATGTGGACCTCTCGACCCCCTAAGTCTTCTCCGCGCCCTCCGCTCCCTCCGCGCCGACCCCGGGGCGAAGCCTGCGGCACCCTCGTTCCCTGACCCCCGGCCCGTGGCCCCTGGCCCCTGACCCCCGGCCCCCTACTCCCCCGCCACCGCCGGCGTCAGCATCCACTTCAGCACCCCCTTCGGCTCGGGGCCCAAACGGTCGCAATCCACGCGCACCAGCGCCGCCTTCTTCATGTCCACTTCGAGCGCCGGGCTCCCCAGAAGAAACGCCACCAGGGAGCTCATGAGAGGCTCGTGGCTCGCCAGCAGAATCGAGCGCTCCTCCTGACGCGACCGGATCTCCTCCCACGCGTCGAATGGCGACGCATCCGCAACCAGCGCCGGCGTGCGCACCACCTTGCCCTCGTATCCAAAGACCTCCACGGCCACATCGGCGGTCTCGACCGCGCGCCGGTAGGGGCTGGAAAGAATCAGGTCTGGCGCCACGCCCGCGGCCCGCGCGCGTTTCAGCACACGCCGCAGCTTCTCCCGTCCTTCGCTGGTGAGCGCGCGCTCGGAATCCGCGTGTCCCGGCCGGGCATCCTCGGCGATGCCGTGCCGCAGAAGGTAAATCTGCGTCACGCTTCGGCCTTGCGCGCCAAACGCCTGCGCGGCCGCACCCGGAGCAATTGCAGCCGCCGGATCTGGCGCTGCAGCTCGCGGAAGATCCGGTCGATGGGCTGGGAGGCGTCGATCACGGTGAAGTCGTAGCGCTCCACCATCGAGTCCAGGGCCTTGATCAAGCGGGTCTGGTAGCGCACGAAGCTCTCATACATATCCGGCCCGAACCGAAGGTCCATGCCGCTTTCCCAGTAATCGAAGGCGCCCCGGCCCAGCACCACCCGCGACACCAGGTGCTCGACGTCGGTGCGCAGGTAGAAGACCGCGTGCGGCGCCAGCGCAAACCCGGCCACCTGCTCGATCCACCGGCGGTCTTCGCCGCGGGCAATGGCTCTGGCCATGATGGAGAAAATGTAGCGGTCGATCAGCACCACGAAACCGGCGCGCAGGGCGGGCATGATCTCGTTCTCCAGCCGGTCCGCAAAATCGGTGGTGTAGAACAGGGTCATGGTGATCGGGCCGAGGGTGTTGCCTTCCTTGGCCATCTTGATGCCCTTGCCTGCCAGCGCCGAGCGCGCCATGCCGGTATCCAGCACGGCGTGGCCTTCCTGTTCGAGCCACTGGCGCAACTGCGCGATCTGCGTGCTGCGGCCCACCGCGTCCGGCCCCTCGATGACGATCAGCTTGCCCTGCAGATCGGAAGTGTCGACGCCCGGCAGCGGCTCGCTATAGAACTGGAGCGGTTGTGGCTTGCGCATTGAAATCTCCTCCCGCCGGCTGATGCAGGACGCTGTTCTTCAAACTGTCGCCCAGCACGTTCATGACGATGTCGCGCATGCGCCGTTGCTGCTCTTCGATGGAGAGGGTGGCGTCGATGATGTGGAATCCCACCTCTTGCGCCATGGCTTCGTACTCGTCCAGAATGCGGCCCTGGAAGATGCGGAAACTCTCTTCCACGTCGCGCGCAAGTCCCAGGTCCATGCCGGCCTCGTAGTATTTCAGCGCGTCGCGCCCGCCCAGGATGCGGCCCAGCGCGACGTCCAGCGGCACCCGGAAATAGAAGCTCAGGTTGGGGTGCATGGCGAAGCGGTACAGGTTGCGCACCCAGCGGCGGCTGACCCCGCGCGCCACGTCGCGCGCGAAGGCCGTGTAGGCGTACCGGTCCGCGCACACGATGGCGCCCGACTTCACCAGCGGCAGAATGTAGCTCTCCATGCGGTCCGCGAAATCCGTGGCATGGATCAGACTGAAGCTGGTGGGGGTGAACATCTCCTTCTTCTTGCCGCGCCGCGTGGCCTGCCGCACCAGCGGCGACGAGTTCCACTCGCTGAAGGCCACCGCATAGCCTTGCGAGCGCAACCAGTGGCTCAGAAGCGAGATTTGAGTCGATTTCCCGGAACCGTCGATCCCCTCCACCACGATCAGCTTGCCACGGTACCGGTTGGGCACAAAAAGTGACATAAGACCGCCAGTTCATTCTACCGCGCGGGTGGGGAAGCCGGTGTAATCGTCCCGTCGTCGAACATATCCGTCGCCCCTTCGCGCGAGTCGTGGGTCTTGCTTCTGACTCCTGACTCCTGACTCCTGTCTTCCGCCTTCTTGTTCTAGCATGGAAACATGCCCCGCTACGCCGCCATCGACATCGGCAGCAACTCCATCCGCATGGAGGCCGCCGAAGTGGTGCCGGGACAGCCCACCCGCATCCTCGCCTCCCAGCGCGAAGTCACGCGCCTGGGCGAGAGCGTTTTCCGCGTCGGTTCCGTCAGCCAGGAGGCCATGCAGGCCACCTGCGCGGTGCTGGCCCGCATGGCCGGACTCTACCGCCGGCTGGACGTTGTCGGCGTCCGCGTGGTGGCCACCAGCGCCATCCGCGACACCGGCAATCAGAAGGCCTTTCTGGCGCGCGCTTCGGAAGCCGCTGGCGCGCCGGTCGAGATCATTTCCGGCCGCGAGGAAGCGCGCCTGATTCACCTTGGTGTGGAAAGCAACTGGCCGCAGCCCGCCCGGCGCGTCCTCATCCTCGATATCGGCGGCGGCAGCGCCGAGATCATCGCCGCCGAAGGCGGCCGCCTGCGGGAAGCCTTTTCCAGACCGCTGGGAGCGGTTCGTCTGCGCGAGATTTTCCTGAAGGACGACCCGCCTGCGCCGCTCCAGTTGCACCAGATGCGCGAGTACACTCAGGCCAAGCTCGATATCGCCGTGCGCCGCCTCGGGCACTCGGGCTGGGACCGCGCCATCGCCACCTCCGCCACCGCTTCGGCCGTGGCCAGCGCCGTCGCCCGCGTGCCGCGCTCCAAGCGCGAGGAGATCGACCGCCTCCGCGTCTCCACCGCCCAGGTGCGCAACCTCTACCTCAAGCTGGCCACGCGGAATCTCGCGGGCCGGCGCAAGATCACCGGCATCGGACCGCGCCGCGCCGAGATCATCGTTTCCGGCGTGGCCGTTCTGCTCGAGTTCTTGCAGGAATTCCATCTGCCCGCGGTCTACTACTCCCGCGCCGGCGTCCGCGATGGCATCATCGCCGATCTGGCTGCCCGCAACGTGGGCGCCGAGTTTGCCCGCCTCAGCCGCGATCAGCGCCGCGAGGTCGAAGACATGGGCCGGCGCTACACCGTCTCGCTCGACCACGCCCGCAAGGTCGCGGATATCTCCAGCCTGCTGTTCACCGCGCTCCAGCCCCTGCATCAGTTGCCGCCCGGCTGCGGCAAGCTCCTGGAAGCCGCCGCGTACCTGCACGACGTGGGACATTTCGTCAGCAATACCGGCCACCACAAGCATTCCTATTACGTGGTGTCCAACTCCGACATGCCCGGCTTCACCGAGCACGAGCGGCTTCTGATCGCGGCCCTGTGCCGCTATCACCGCAAGTCCCTCCCCAGCGCGGTGCACCACGCCTACCAGTCGCTTTCGCCGGAAGAAAGGCGTATGCTGCTGATGATGATCCCTATCCTGCGGCTCGCCGATAACCTCGATCGCGGCCGCGAGCAGCGCATCCGCGGCGTGGAATGCCGCCTGCGCGACGGCGAAGTTGTGCTCCAGGTCCGCTCCCGCGGCGATATCGACCTGGAACAATGGGGCGCCGAACGCGCCGGCGAAGCCTTCCAACAGGTTTACAGCCGGCTGATTTCCGTGACGAAGGCGCGCGATTGATTATGCGTGAACACGCCCGGCTCCAGACCGCCATCCTGCTGCGGCGGCTCGCCTACCAGTTGAACCGTGCCGCCCACAGCGGCGACGCCGATTCCATCCACGACTTGCGCGTCGCCATCCGCCGCTTCAGCCGTTGCCTGCGTACTTTTTCGCGGTTCTTCCCCGCCGGCTCGTGGAAGAAGATCCGGCGTCGGCTCGCGGCCCTGATGAAAGCGACGGGCAGCGTGCGCGACCGCGATATCGCTCTCCAGTTGCTCGCCGAGGCCGGCATTTCCCGCCGCGCCGCCATCGCCGCGCGGCTGGCAGCCGAACGCCGCAAGGTCGGCCACGAGCTGCTGCTCGAAATCCGCCGCTGGAAAAGCCGGAGTTTCTCCAGGAAATGGCGGAGCCGGCTGGAGTTGAGCGCATGACCAAGCTCCATCGCACCAGGTGGGATGAGCGGGCCAGCGCCGCTGTGAATGCCCGCCGCGAGCTTCCGCCTCTGGCCGCCAGCTATTTCGCTCGCGTCCGCGCGCTCCTCGCGCGCGATCCGTCCCCGCTCAAACTGCATAGGCTCAGGCTTGCCACCAAGCGCCTCCGCTATACGCTCGAGCTGTTCCGTCCGTGCTACGGTCCCGGCCTCGACACCCGCCTGGCCGCCCTGCGCCGCATCCAGCAGTTGCTGGGAGAGGTAAATGACAGCACCGCCGCCGCCCGCTTGCTCTCCCAGTCCATGAGCACCGCCTCGCCGCAACGCGCCCGCATCCTGCGTTTTCTGGAAGAGCGCGCCGCCGTCAAAGCTCAGGAGTTTCGCAAAGATTGGGCCGAAGTCTTCGACGCCCCCGGCCAGGAGCGCTGGTGGACCACCTATCTCGCGCGCCACGCCCGCACGCCGCCCCGGCGTCCATAACCAATTGCTCAGAAGCCGCCGCTCGACTGCTCTCTCGCTGCGCGTGACGCCAGATCGTCGCAGCGGTTGTTGTCCGCATGCGAAGCGTGGCCCTTGGTCCACGTCCAGGTGGTCTTGTGATGCGCTGCCAGCTCGTCCAGCTCCCGCCACAGGTCCTGGTTCACCACCGGTTTCTTGCCGGTGGTCATCCACTTCTTGCGCTTCCATGCGTGAATCCAGATGGTGATCCCGTCCTTCAGGTACTCGGAATCGGTGACCACCTCCACCTCGCAACTTTCGCGCAACGCCCGCAAGCCTTCGATGGCCGCAGTCAGTTCCATGCGGTTATTGGTGGTGTGGGGCGAGCATCCCCACATCTCCTTCTTGTGGCGGTTGTACCGCAGGATGGCCGCCCAGCCGCCGCGTCCGGGATTTCCCAGGCACGCGCCATCGGTGATGAGCCGGACCTTCTTCACCGCGCTGGCACCGGCTCCGCACAAAAGAATTGGTCCACCAGTCCCAGGATGGCGGCCGCCTCCTGCGCTCGGTGGATCGACGCGCGAAGCTGCGCGCCGTTTCTCACGCCGTGCGTGAAATAGGTGGCGAACTGTTTCATCTTGCCCACCGTGTCCTTCTCTTGGCGCTCGATCAGCATGGCGTAATACCGCCGCATCATGTCGTAGCGGTCGTGCTCGCTCGGCTGGTCGTACGCGCCGGTCTCCAGGTACTGGCCGATCTGCCGGAAGATCCATGGATTCGCCGACGCCGCGCGCCCAATCATGACGGCGTCGCAGTTGGTCTCGCGCACCATGCGGACGGCGTCTTCCGGCTTGAACACATCCCCGTTGCCGATCACCGGGATCTTCACCGCCGCCTTCACTTCCGCGATTCGCGACCAATCCGCCTTTCCCGCAAAACCCTGCGCCCGCGTACGGGGATGCAGCGCCACGGCCTGCAAGCCGCAATCCTCCGCCAGCTTTGCCATCCGGACGGCAACCAGCTCCTCATCGTTCCACCCGGCGCGGTACTTCACGGTGAACGGAATCGAAATCGCTTTCCGCACCTCGCGCAGCAAGCGCTCCACCAGCGGCAGGTCGCGCAGCAACCCCGATCCGCCGTGGCATTTCACCACCTTGTTCACCGGGCAGCCGAAGTTGATGTCGAGAATATCGAACCCCAGGTCCTGGCAGACGCGCGCGGCATCCGACATGACGGCCGGATCGGCCCCGAAAAGCTGCGCCGAAATGGGGTGCTCCTCGGATTCGAAAGCCAGGTACTTCAGCGTCTTGGTCGGCTTCCGGGCGCGCCGCGAAGCGCTCACGCCGTGCGAGCTGGTGAATTCCGTCATGATCAGCCCGCACCCGCCCAGGTTGCGTATGAACCGCCGGAAGACCGTGTCGGTCACGCCCGCCATGGGCGCCAGAACCGTGGCGGGAGCGATCTTCACCTCTCCGATCGATAAGTGCGCGGGAAAAGACTGCATGGCCGTTCGGATTACCTAATCTGGTGGGGCAGGCCATCGTTTCTTGTGGCCTGCCAACCTTCACCAATCTTAACGGTTACCAGCCGGAAACGGAACTGCGCGCGGGCCCGTCACTTTGATTTGAGGAGAATGACGAATGAAGCCGCTGCAAATCGTTCTTCTGCTGGCGGCCGGTGCGATTTCGGGCGCCCTGGTCATGAAGGTGGCCCAGAGGCCCAGCCGCCCGCCGGTCCCTGCTCCCGCGCCCGTGGTGGCGCAAGCGCCGGCACCCGCGCCCGTGCCTGAGCCGGCTTTCGTAACGCCGCCACTGGTCGCCGGGCCGGTTGTTCCTCCATCGCCCGCGCGTCCGTCGCCGTTTGTCGAGAAGAATCCCCAGCCGGTCCCGCAACCTCAACTGAAAGGCGACCCCGAGCCCATCTCTCGCGAGCAGGATGAACCGGTCCCCGCGGCCGCCGCGCCGGTTGCCGCTCCCGCCCCGGAGCACGCCCCTCCACCTGTGCCCGCCGAACCGGAGAACGTGACTCCGCCTCCACCGCCCCCGCCCGAGCCGCACAAGGTCACGCTGAACGCCGGAATGCTGATACCGGTGCGCCTTGTCGACGGCCTGTCCTCGGAGCGCAACGCGCCCGGCGACGCCTTCATCGCAACCCTTGACAGGGAGCTTGTGGTGGATGGCTTTGTGATCGCCGAGCGCGGCGCGCGGGTGGAGGGCCGCGTGGTGGCCTCCGACCCCGGCGGCAAGCTGAAGGGGGTTGCGGCAATCGCCGTGAAATTGACCCGCCTGCACACTTCCGACGGGCAGAATGTGGCCATCCAGACCGATAGCTTCGAACGCCATGCCGAGCCGGCCAGCGGCGACGATGCTCAAAAGGTTGTCGCCGGAGCCGCCATTGGCGCGGTCATTGGCGCCGTGGCTGGTGGCGGCAAAGGCGCGGCCATCGGCGCCGGCGTGGGCGCCGGAGCAGGCGCCGGCGACGTCATGCTGACGCGCGGCAAGCCCGCTGCCCTCCCCTCGGAAACGCGCATCAGCTTCCGCCTGCGAGCACCCATCACCCTCACCGAGCGCCGGTAGTGCTGGCGCATCCTTAACAAGCCGTAACGTTAACTTCAGTTCAGATCCGCAACCCGCATTCGGCGGCCTGCGTTCCACCGCACAGAGAGGTAAGAACGAGATGAAACGGAAGCTATTGCCCCTCGCCACCGTGCTGTTGGGCACAATTCTGAGCGCTTGCGCCGTGAACGGCGCCTACATCGTGCGTTACGGCCCGCCTCCGCCGCCGAGATACGGAATGATCGGCGTGGCCCCCGGCCCCGGCTTTGTCTGGATCGACGGATTCTGGGACTGGCGCGCCGGCCAGTGGTCTTGGGTAGGCGGCCGCTGGGTCCGCCCCCCTCGCCCGCGGGCCGTCTGGGTGCCCGGCTATTGGGCGCAGACGCATCGCGGCTGGGTACTCCACCGCGGCCACTGGCGATAGCTATCCCCCCAGAATCTCCAAGTACCGCGCCATCGCCTCGATCCCGCGGAACAAGTTCGGCAGGTGAAACTTCTCGTTGGGCGCGTGCAGATTATCGTCCGGCAGCCCGAATCCCATCATGACGCTGGGGACGCCAAGGTAGCGGTCGAACACCCCCACGATCGGAATCGATCCGCCCGAGCGGATGTACACCGTGTCCTTGCCGAAGACCTGCTTCATGGCCTCGGCCGATGCATGGATAAACGGGTTGTCCGGGTCGGTCAGCGACGGCTCGCCCGAATGCAGCACCTTCAATTCGGCGGTCACACCCTTCGGGCATACCGCTTTCACCGCGGCCTTGGTCTGCTCGATCGCCTCGGCGACACGCTGCTCGGCCACCAGCCGCGTGCTGATCTTGGCCACCGCGCGGGCCGGAATCACGGTCTTGGCGCCTTCACCCGTGAAACCGCCGCGAATGCCGTGCACTTCCAGCGTGGGCCGCGCCCATACCCGCTCGAACAGTGGAATCCCGGGCTCGCCCACCAGTTCGCGCGCGCCCATTTCCTTTTCGGTGTACTCCTTCTCGTCGAACGGCAGCCGCGCCCAGGCTTCGCGCTCCTTGGCGCTGGGCGGAATCACGCGGTCGTAAAAGCCGGGGATCTTGATGTGGCCATCCCGGTCCTTGAGCGCGCACACAATCTCCGCGATCGCCTGCATCGGGTTGGGCGCCGCCCCCCCGTACGACCCCGAATGCAGATCGTGGCTGGCTCCCTCCACGAACAGCTCGTAGTACACCATGCCGCGCAGCCCCACGCAGATGGTGGGCAGTTCGGGCGCGAACATCTCCGTGTCGCACACCACCGCCGCATCGGCTTTCAGGCGCGGCGGCTTGGTCTTGACATACTCCTCGATGTGCTCGCCGCCGGTCTCTTCTTCGCCCTCAAGCAGGAACTTCACGTTCACCGGCAGCTTGCCGGTGGTCTTCAGCAGGCCCTCCACCGCCTTGATCTGAATCCAGACCTGGCCCTTGTCGTCGCAGGCGCCGCGCGCAAAAATGTCGTTGCCTCGAATCTCCGGCTCGAAGGGCGGCGACTTCCATTCGTCCAGCGGGTCGGGTGGCTGCACGTCGTAGTGGCCGTAGAAGAGGATGGTGGGCTTGCCCGGCGCATTCATCCATTCGGCGTAGACCAGCGGATTGCCTTTGCCTTCGATCAGCTCGGCGGCGGTCATCCCCGCCGCGCGCAGCTCGTTCAAAGCGAATTCGGCGGCGCGCCGGATATCGGGCTTGTGTTCCGAGAGCGTGCTGATGCTCGGAATGCGCAGGAAGGTTTTCAGCCCCTCGAGAAAATCGGACTGGTGCTGCTGGTAGTAGTTCATGATGGCTCCTGGTAAATTGTATCGCGCGCTCAGATCTGAGCGTAATCGGACGTCTAACGCCTTTATTATCAATGAAGGCATCCCTCTGTTCCGCTCAGATCTGAGCAAATTCCGCTCGCATTCAGGCTGGGGTGTACCATGAAAGCGTGGCGACCCCCTCCCTTCACGGCATCGTTCCCGCGCTTGTAACGCCCTTCCGCGAGGATGGGTGCATCGACTACGGTGCCTGGCAGGCGATCATCGACGCGCTGATCGCCGCCGGTGTGGACGGCCTGTTCGCCGCCGGGTCGCAGGGCGAGTTCTTCTCCCTCGATACGGAAGAGCGCAGAGTGGTGCTGCGGTTTTCGGCGCAAGCCGTGGCCGGCCGCGTGCCGCTATACGGCAATGTCGGATGCGTCACCACTCGCGATACCATCGAGCTGGCGCAGCAAGCCGAGGCGGAGGGCGTGGATGTCCTCGTCGTCATCACGCCGTACTGTATCAAGCCGTCGCCCCAGGAACTGGCCGGGCACTACATCGAAGTCTGCCGCGCCGCCCGGTTTCCGGTGCTGGGCTATAACGTTCCTTATCACAGCGGAATCGATCTTGCGCCGGAAACCGTCGCGCAAATTGCCGCCGGGTGCGAGAACTTCGCCGGATTGGTGGACTGTAGCGGAAACCTGGAGTGGGCCGCCGCGTGTCGAAATTCCGCGCCGGAGCGGTCACTGGCGATTTTTACCGGCTGCGACCCTTTGGTCCTGCCCGCGTTCGAACAGGGCTCGGTGGGGGCGGCCACGCCGGGCGCCAACGTGGCGCCACGGCTGTTTGTAGATCTGTACGCGGCTTTCCGGGAGGGGAACCGGGAAAAAGCCGCTCGGCTGCAAGCTCTCGCCGATGAGCTGGGCCTCACTCTGGCGCTGCATACGTTCCCGGCCGTGGTGAAGGAGGCCATGCAAATGGCGGGCCTGCCGGCCGGTCCCTGCCGCAAGCCCGTGGGCCCCGTGCCACCCGAGGTGCGCCAAAAGGTTGCAGGCGTGCTTGCCAGGCTTCGAGGGGCGGGTTACTTGTCGAACGCCGCGCAGGCTGTGGCATAAGCTTTTCGGCTGCCACTCAGAGGAATATGCATACCAACCGACTTGCCAGCCAGAAGAGTCCTTACCTGCTTCAGCACGCTCACAACCCGGTGGACTGGTTTCCGTGGGGGCCGGAAGCCTTTGAGAAAGCCCGCCGCGAAGACAAGCCCATCTTCTTGTCCATCGGCTACTCCACCTGCCACTGGTGCCACGTCATGGAGCGCGAGTCGTTCGAAAGCGAACCCATCGCCGCGCTGCTGAACCGCGACTACGTCCCCATCAAGGTGGATCGCGAAGAGCGCCCCGACGTGGATCGCATCTATATGACCTTCGTGCAGGCCACCACCGGCGGCGGCGGATGGCCCATGTCCGTCTGGCTCACTCCCGATTTGCAGCCGTTCTTCGGTGGCACCTACTTCCCGCCCGAGGACCGCTGGGGGCATCCGGGCTTCGCCTCCCTCCTGACCCAATTCGCCTCGGCCTGGGCCGCCAATCGCGAGCGGATTATGGTTACTGCGCGCGACATCGTCGAGCAGCTCCGCCAGCACGTGGCGGTCGAGGCCGGCCCGATTGGCGCCATCGATCGCGCGGTCCTCGACCGCGGCTTTTCCATGTTCCGCCGCGCGTTCGACGCGCGCTGGGGCGGCTTCGGTGGAGCACCCAAGTTTCCGCGCCCCTCGGTCCACAACTTCCTCCTGCGCTACTACGCGCGCACCAGGAACCGGGAAGCCCTCGACATGGTGCTGCTCACCCTGCGCGAAATGGCCAAGGGCGGCATCCACGACCAGCTCGGCGGCGGCTTTCATCGCTACTCCGTCGACGAGCGCTGGTTCGTCCCTCACTTCGAGAAGATGCTTTACGACCAGGCGCAGCTCGCCATCTCCTATCTGGAAGCCTTCCAGATCACCGCCGATCCACAGTACGCCGAAACCGCGCGCCGCATCTTCGATTACGTTCTGCGCGACATGACCGGCGCGGAAGGCGGCTTCTTTTCCGCCGAAGACGCCGATAGCGTAATTGACCCTGTGAACCCCCACCTCAAGGGCGAGGGTGCATTCTACATCTGGAGCGCCAATGCGATTCGCGCTCTTGCCGGCCAGCCCGCCGCCGATTGGTTCTGCTATCGCTACGGCGTCGAAACCGGCGGCAATGTGGCCGCCGACCCGCACGGCGAATTCACGGGAAAGAACATCCTTTATCAGGCCCACACGGTCGAGGAAACCGCGCAGTGCTTCGGCCGGCCGCTCGACGAAATTCGCGTGGCCCTGCTCCGGGCCGAGCGCATTCTGCTGGAGGAGCGCTCCCGGCGCGTGCGCCCACACCTTGACGACAAGGTCCTCACTGCCTGGAACGGTCTCATGATTTCGGCCTTCGCTCGCGGTGGCGCCATCCTCGACGAGGCGCGTTACGCCGCCGCTGCGCGCCGCGCGGCGGACTTTCTCCTCGCCCGCGTGTACCATTCCCCCTCCGGCGCTTTGCTGCGCCGCTACCGCCAGGGCGAGGCGGCCATCCCGGCCTTTCTGGACGACTATGCCCTCCTCGCCCAAGGGCTGCTCGATCTTTACGAAGCCCAGTTCGACCTGCGGGATTTGGAACTGGCCATCCGCCTTACCGAAAAACAGATAGAGATGTTTGCAGACCGCGGCCACGGAGCGTTCTTCAGCTCCGCCGCGGACGACACCAGCCTCGTCATGCGCGTGAAAGAAGATTATGACGGCGCCGAGCCTTCCGGCAATTCGGTCGCGGCGATGAATCTGCTGCGTCTGGCGCGGTTCACCAACCGCTCTGATTTCCGCGAATTGGCTGAAAGCACGCTGGCCGCCTTTGCCTCGCGCCTGGCGGCGACGCCGGCCGCACTCCCGCAGATGCTCGCCGCTTGTGAGTGGGTCGCCGGCGAGCCGCGCGAGATCATTCTGGTTGGCGACCGCCATGGCGCCGGCGCCCTGGCGCTCCTCCGCGCGCTCCATTCCCGCTTCGTTCCCCACCGGGTTGTGATGCTGGTGGATTCCCCGGAGAGCCGCCGGACGCTGGCTGCCCGTATTCCTTCCATTGAATCCATGGAGAAGATTCAAGGCCGCGCCAGCGCGTATGTCTGCCGGAACTACACCTGCCAGTTGCCGGTAACTGAATCTGAGAAGTTCGCTGAGTTGATACAATGATGTTGAATTTACTGAGCTAGACACAATGCTGTTCACTTTGGTGTTGAGCCCGATAGGGCGAAAGATCTTAGCCCACGGCGCAAGCCGTGGGTCGGTGGAAGAGCACGATGAGCCCCGCAGGGGCGGAAGAGGTTGGGCCGCAGGATCTTACGCCCCTGCGGGGCTGAATCGTTTTCGCGCCCATTCCCACGGCTTGCGCCGTGGGCTAAAGTCTATCGCTCCTGCGGAGCTGGCCTAAGTGAACAGTATTGGAGCAAAACTGGAGGAGACATGGAAAGACCAGGCGCAACGACGATGAGGGGCAACCCTCTCACCTTGATCGGCCCGGAACTCAAGCCCGGCGACGCCGCCCCCGATTTCTCCGTGGTGGATAACGGCTTGAAGCCCGTCACCCTGAAAGACACCGGGAATCGGGTCCGCATCATCAGCGTGGTTCCTTCGCTCGACACGCCCGTCTGCGACGCGCAGACCAAGAAGTTCAACGAAGCGGCGGCCCACCTTCCGGGCGTCGACATCATCGCCGTCAGCATGGATCTGCCTTTTGCGCAGAAGCGCTGGTGCGGCGCGTTCGCCGTCGATAATGTGAAGATGCTCTCCGATCACAAGGACGCCTCCTTCGGCTCCAACTACGGCACCTTGATCAAGGAGCTGCGCATCGAAAGCCGCGCCATTTTCGTTCTGGACCGGTACAACCAGATCCGGCACGTGGAATACGTGAAGGAAGTGGCCGATTTCCCCAACTACGAAGCGGCGCTGTCCGCTGCCAGGGCCGCCGCGGCCTGAGGTTCTGACTGAGCTCCACGCAACCATCCCCGGCGTTGAGTGCCGAGCGGGTCCTCACCCGCGCGGTGGAGAATCCTCTGGTCCGCGGCGGATTGACCATCGTCGCCGGCGTCCTCACCGGCAATGTTCTGGGTTTCGTGCGGGTGGCGCTGACCGCCTACCTGCTCGGCACGCACAGCCGGGCCGATTCCCTCGCGGTGGCGATGGGCCCCGTGGACACGCTGAATTCCGTGCTGATCAACAGCATCGTCTTCGCCTTCGTTCCCATGCTCACGGCTGCCAGCGGCCCGCAGCGCACCGCGCTGTTCCTCAAGCTGAGCCGCTGCTTTGCCTGGGTCTTCTCGGCCATTGCCGCGGCCGTCGTTCTCACCGCGCCCTGGCTGATGAAGGCGCTGGCGCCCGGCCTCGACCCGCACTACTTCGGCACAGCCGTCAACATCCTGCGCATCTTGTCGCTTTCCACCGTGGCCGCCGGCGTGGCCGCAGTGCACTGCGCCCTGCTGTTCACGGACCGCCGCTTTGCGCCCACCGCCTTCTACCAGGCCGCCTTAAACGTTTTCACCATCGTCGCCGCGCTGAGCCTGTGGAAGCTCATGGGCGTGTACGCCTTCGCCATCGGCTACACCTTGGGCGCATGTGCGCAGGTTGGCATCGTCTGCTTCGCGGCGCGTTCCGGCCTCGACACGGCCGGCGCGCCGCGTTGCCAGGTCCACTGGCGCGAGATCCTCGCCAAGCCCGCTTTCTTCGTGGTGTACGCCGCCGGCATCGGGTTCAACATCACCTTCACCCGCGCGTATGCCACGCACGCCGGGCCGGGTATGGCCGCGGCGCTGGAATACTGCATGCGCGGCGTAGGCGTGCCCTTGGCCCTCCTGGTCAACCCCATCTCCAATTCGCTGCTGCCCGAAATCGCCCGCCTGCGCAGCCTTTTCCGCCTGCGCGAGGCCTTCCGCCTAATTGACCGGACCATTGCGCTGGCCGCGCTGGTGGCGCTGGCCGGCTGCGGTTGCGCCATCGCATTCCGCGAGCCGGCCATCGCGCTGATCTTCCAGCGCGGCAGCTTCACGGCCGATTCCACCAAGCTGGTCGCGGCGGTGTTCCTGGGCCTCGGCCCGAGCCTGGTCGGCTGGAGCCTGATCGAGATCACCTCGCGTTCCCTGTTCGCGCTCGACCGTCCCTGGCCTCCGGTCATCGCGGCCCTGGTTCCCGCGCTGTTCAACGTGACCCTGACGCTGGGGATACACTCCCACCAGCCGCAATCGATCGGGCTGGGCGCCTCGCTGGGCCTGCTGGCCGGTTTTGCGACGCTGTTCCTGGTGACGCGCGCCAACCGCCAGCGCTGGCTGGTACAGGGGTGAAAGAGAGCGCGCGGGGGCCCTGCTAAGCACACCTATTCGCAAATACGGCCGCGTGTTGATCGTTGCGTCTACCCACCGCTCCCTGACGGTCGCGGCTCTGCCCGAGGCGACTTTCAGAGCCGGTAGAGTAGGAGAGAGGGCGACGCGAGTAGCGCGACCCACTCTCCCCTCGTCGAACCGGAGGTGCAGATTTCCCGCGTCCGGCTCTCCTGAAAGCTCTCGCCTCAGGCA
>JBEKYW010000039.1:0-47597 GCA_049510555.1 Bryobacteraceae bacterium | reverse complement strand
CGCATGGCCGAGCGCTGGGAGCACATGACCCCTGAGGAGCGGGAACGATTCCGGCAAAGCTGGCGCGGACGTTGCGGCTTCGGCCCATCCACCAGCGAGAGCAAGGAGCAATGAAGCCAGTTCGGGAGCCCAAAGCAATGCGGATCTAAGAGCGGTTCGGCAATAGCGAAATAAGGAGAGAGAAGCATGCACCCAACTATCAAGACCGCACGAGTCGCAGGATTACTTTATCCGTTAATGGGAATACCCGGTGTGTTTAGCCTCATGTATGTTCCTCGCACTCTGATCGTGCGGGGGAACGCGGCTGCGACGGCCAACAACATCTTGGCCTCCCAGATGCTTTTCCGTCTGGGTATCGTCGCTGAGCTGATCGCTGCGGTCTTTTTTCTTTTGCTGGTAATGGCTCTCTACCGCTTGCTCAGCGGAGTGAACAAGAATCATGCCCGGCTGATGGTGGGTCTGGTTCTGGTGTCTGTCGCGATCACGTTTGTGAATGTGCTGAACAACATCGCCGCCCTGACCCTCTTCCGTGGCGCCGATTACCTCTCGGTGTTCGACAAACCCCAGCGGGACGCCCTAGCCATGTTGTTCCTCGGGTTGTGTGGCCAGGGACATGCAGTCAACGACATCTTCTGGGGCCTCTGGCTTCTCCCCTTTGGTCTCCTGGTGATGAGATCGCGCTTCCTTCCCCGCATCCTTGGGCTGCTGCTGATCGTTAACTGTTTCGCCTATGTCGCCGCGAGCCTTACGTCGTTGCTCTTTCCAAGCTACGCAAATGTCGTTTTCCGAGCGATCCTGCCGGCGCTACTTGGCGAATTGTGGATCATGCTGTGGCTTCTGATTAAGGGCGCAAACGTGCAGCCATTGGCCGGCGCAGCCTCTTGATCGAGGGGTGTAGTGCGCGCTACATCTGCGAGTGATCACATGCTCAACCGGATTCTTCCTCAACGCATCGACAACACCTATCGCGGTCACCCCCTCGCGTTCTGGCTCTTCATACCGGTCGTGGTCTTGAAGACGGGTATCGCCCTGGGTACCATCTTCAATGGCCGTGGTGCGGCGCAATCGGCCGATGGCATCCCCCTCAACAGCTTCGGCGCCAGCGGCGCGGAGGCCGTGGTGGCGCTCTTCGCGATCTGGGGACTTGCGCAGCTCGTGTTCAGCGTGCTCGGTGTACTGGCGCTCACTCGCTATCGCGCCATGATTCCGTTCGTGTTCGTCCTGTTCCTGCTCGAGCACCTTGCGCGGAGGTGGATTCTACTGGTGAAGCCCATCGCCAGGACCGGGACACCTCCAGGCATCTACATCAACCTCTTGATCCTCGTGCTCATGATCGTTGGCTTGGCGCTGTCGCTACGGAGCCGAGCGGATTTGCCGTTGCAGCAGTGAGGCTCCGCCTCGCCCGAGAACTGGAGATCGCGTCGTTAGCTTCCCCGTCAAGTAGACACTGCGAAAGTAGACGCCCCCGGCGATGATCGCCTCGGTAGAAACGTGAACGGCGGCACCCCACCGAGGCTGTCATGCGGGCGTTCGCCGCTGTAGATTTGGAGCCACCAGTCCGTGATGGCTCGCACCTGCGTGAGCGATTCAAAGGCATAGCGTTGTGCCTATCCGACAGGGTGGCTAGTGGATTGGTAGCGATAAACGCGCTAGGTTCCTGGAAAGCACCCGAATGAAACTACTTCCCCGCCGCCCCTGTCGGTGGATGTAGCAGCACGCGCGTCGGCTGGTTCCGGTCGCATCCGAGCAGCCCGTCCTTGTATTGCAGTTCCACCACCTGGATCACCGTATGCCGCTGCCACGTCGGATCGCCCGCTGCGGCGTCCGCTCCTCCCTGATGCACGAAGTAGAACAGGAAAGCACGGTCTCCATCCACCACGACATCGGCGTGCTGCCCCTTCCCGCGGTCCGTCGGCGCCTGCCCCGCTTCCCGCAGGATGGGTTCCGGCTGCGCGGTCCACTTTTCCGCGTCCTCGGAGCTGTACACCGCGAGTCCGTTCCACATGTCGGTGATCATCCAGTAGCGGTTCTTCCACCGAAAGATCTTGGGACCCTCGCCCGCGCGGTCGCTGATGGCTACGCCGCCCTGCTTCCACTGGTAGAGGTCGGGACTGTCGGCGTAATAAATGTGGCTCCCATCGCGTTCGTTCTTGTACCACAGGCGCCACTGGCCCGTCCTCAGGCGGCACAGGCTGGGGTCGATGACCCGGTCCGAGGCCAGCGGCAAGGTGGATTCGTAGGTCCATTTCAGCAGGTTATCGCTCGTCAGGTGGATGATTTCGCGCGGCGCATTCCAATCGTTGAAGATGCCCGGAACAATCGAGAGGTACATGTGATACTTCCTGCCATCGTCGATCACATCCGGCGCCCAGTGCGTGTAATCGGGCTTGCCGTAGTCGATTTCCGCCGTGCCGCGATATTTCCAGGTGGCCCCTCCATCCGCCGATTCGGCGATGCCGATGCGGGTGCCGTGCACCCAGGCGACGCCCGGAGCATCGCGCAGATCCGCGCGCCGATTGGTGTAGAACATGAACCATTTCTTTTCGCCGCGGTTCCACACCAGGGCCGGGTCGGCCGCGCCGTCGTGGACCGGGTCACGAAACAAGGGCTTCGGCGCGATCTTGCCCGGCGCCTGAAGTTGCGCTTCCAGACCGCCAGCCAGCGCGAGGAGACAAACCACCACGCAGACAGACTTCATGATGACCTTCCCAATACCATACTGACAGACGGACGCGCGTCTCTGCGCACGGAAATGCATGTCAGCACCGTAGACGCGCGCGAGAGTAGCCCAGCGCATCAGCGCTGGAATCCCAGCGAACCCTGCCAGCCGTTCCGGTTGACACGCAAGCGCCGAAAGAGGTATCAGTTTGAATTCCCTGGTATCCGGAGACGGGTCCCTGGGAAAAGGATGCCGCTTATGACATTTCGCTGTGCCCCCCTTGCGAGCGCACTCCTCGGATTCGCTCTCGCTTCCGCACCCGGCGTGGCGCCCGCGCTGGCGCAGGGCAAGAAAGCCAGGCCCGCCGCGGCCCAGGCTAACGCCCAGCCCGCGCCGCAGAAGATCGATGAGCCATATACCAAGCTGATCAAGGAGTACCTGCAAGATCCGCGCGTCACCACGGAACTCGTGGATCATATGCCGGCTTCCGACACCGTGCCGTCGCCGCTCCAGTTTCTTGGCCGTATCCCCGGCGCGCCCGGCGAGCTGACCTACGCCAAGGACATTTACCGCTACTACGAGGCGCTGGCCAAGGCGTCTCCGCGCGCCTTGTTCTGGAAGATCGGCCAGACCGAGGAAGGCCGCGACCAGGTGATTCTCGCCATCGCCGACGAAGCCACCATCAAGCAGCTCGACAAGTACAAGGCCATGCTGGCGCAGTTAGGCGATCCGCGGAAAACCACCGAGGAGCAGGCCCGCGCCCTGATCCACACCGCCAAACCGATCTACTGGGCCAATAGCGGCATCCATTCCCCCGAGACCGGCGGTCCCGAAATGCTCATCGAGCTGGCCTACCGCCTGATCGTCGAGGAAACGCCCTTCATCCAGGCCATCCGCAATAACGTCATCACGTTCATCACCCCGGTCATCGAGGTGGACGGGCGCGAAAAGCAGGTGGACACCTACTACTACGGCAAGAAGACCGGCAAGCCGCGTCCTCCCCTGATGTACTGGGGCAGGTATGTGGCGCACGACAACAATCGCGACGGCATGGGCCAGTATCTGAAGCTGACACAGAACATCACCCGAGTCTTGCTGGAATGGCATCCCACCATCCTGCACGATCTGCACGAAGCCCAGTCGTACCTGTATATTTCCACCGGCACCGGTCCCTATAACGTCTCGCTGGACCCCATCCAGGTGGATGAATGGTGGCTTCTGGCGCAGACCGAGGTGATGGAGATGGCCAAGCGCGGCGTGCCCGGCGTGTGGACCTATGGCTTCTACGACGGCTGGGTGCCCAACTATCTTTTCTGGATCGCCATCACCCACAATTCCTTCGGGCGCTTTTACGAGGTGCAGAGCTACGGTCCGGACATCGTTCCAAACCTCCAGTTGCCGCCCACCACCAGCAGCCGGGAATGGTACCGGCCGAATCCTCCGCTGCCCTCCATCAAGTGGGGACCGCGCAACAATACCAACATTCAGGAATCCGCTCTGCTCATCGCTATGAACCAGGTAGCCGGCAGCCGGGAGCTGTACCTCGAGAATTACTGGATGAAGAACCGGCGGGCCGTGGAAAAGGGACAGGCCGGGCCGGTCTTCGCGTGGGTGATTCCCGCGGGACAGAGGCGCAAGGTGGAAGCCGCGGAGGTGGTCAACGACCTGCGGCGCCAGGGCCTCGAGATCCACCGGGCGGACTCCGCCTTCCAGGCGGGGACCGTCGAGGTGGCCGCCGGCGATTACGTCATCCGCGCCGACCAGCCCTACCGCACTTTGGCCGACATGTACTTCGGCGTCCAGAACTACCCGCCGGCCAACCCGCGGCCCTACGATGACACCGGTTGGACCATGCAGTACATGCGCAACGTGAAGCTCACGCCGCTCACCGAGAAGGCCGTGCTCGGTCAGCCCATGACCCTGCTCACCGCCGATGCCAAGCCTCCCGGAAGCATCCAAGGCGCCGGCGACTTCCTGGTGATCGACCACACCACCGACAACACGTTGATGACTTTCCGTTTCCGCAACCGGGACGTGACCATGCTGGCGGCGGAGGACGATTTCGAGATGAACGGGCGCAAATTCCGGGCCGGCGCGTTTCTGATTCCGAACGCCGCCCGCGCCAGGCTGGAGCCCTCCATCCGGGAGCTGGGGCTTTCGGCTTGGGCCGCGGCATCCGCACCCGCGGTGAAGACGCACCCCATGACCGTGCCGCGCATCGGCTACGTCCATGCCTGGCAGCGGACGCAGGATGAAGGGTGGGTGCGCGCGGCGCTGGACTGTTACGGCGTGCCCTACACTTACTTCGCGGATCAGAAGCTGCGTGACGGAAACCTGCGGGCAAAATACGACGTGATCGTCTTCCCGCACGTCGGCGGCAACTCGCAATCGATGATCAATGGCATTCCGAAAAGCGGCGCCGATCCGATTCCCTACAAGAAGTCGGAGCTCACGCCCAACCTGGGCGCCAACGACCAGAGCGACGACATCCGGGGCGGAATGGGTCTGGATGGGCTAATGGAGCTGGCGAAGTTCGTCGAGGAAGGCGGCACGCTCATCTCCGAGGGATCCACCGCGTCGCTGATGGCGGAGTTTCATCTGGGCAGCGGCGTCACCGTCGAGCACCCCGCACAACTGTTCGCCCGCGGGTCCATCCTGCGGGGAGTGTTCGCGGACCAGAAGAGCCCCATCGCCTACGGGTATGACTCCAAGGACCTGCCCGTGTACTTTTCGCAGGACCCGGTCCTGAACGTGGTTGTGGGAAGCGCGGGCGGGTTTGGCGGAGGCCGTGGCGGGTTTGGCGGTGAGATGCCGCCGGGGACCGGCCAGGACATCACGCCCAATGCCGTGCCGTTGCGCATCTCTCCCCTGGAGCCGGGCGGCACGCAACCGGCCCAGGCCGGACCGCCCGCCGGCGGCGGCCGTGGCGGGCGCGGAGGAGGCGGCGGTGGCGCTTTTGGCGGTGGATTCGCTGCCATGCCCGAGGAGACCCGCCCGAGGGTGGTGATGCAGTTCCCCGCCAGCGCGAATGACATGCTGTTATCGGGGACGCTGGCGGGCGGAGAGGCCCTGGCCAATCGGGCGCTGGTGGCCGACGTGCCGCTCGGCAAGGGACACATCGTGATGTTTGCCCTCCGGCCCTTCTGGCGGTGGCAGACGCAAGGGACCTACTTCCTGGCATTCAATGCCATCCTCAACTGGGACCACCTGGATACCGGCAAACCCGCGCCGCAGCCAGCCGCCACAAGCGCCCCCGTGCGACCGTAGGGGCCGGGCATGCCCTACTTGCTTCCGAGGCCCACGAAGAACACGCCGAGAAGAATCAGCGCCAGCCCCATGAACTTCTGGCGCGTGAACCCCTCTTTGAAGATGAGCCGCGCCCAGAACAGCGTCCAGATGTAACCCAGCGACACCATGGGGTACAGCACGGAAAGCTCGCCATGCCGGATGCCCGCCACGAAAAAACACGAGGATGTCAGAAACAACCCCACCCCCGCGCCGAGTTTCACATTCAGGATGTGCCAGAACCCTTTGTGCAGCTCCACCGCGCCCAGTTTCAGCAGGACCGCGCCAAACGAGCCGAGGATGGAGGCCACCAGTATCAGCAGCATCGAGATCACGGGAGTGCCGCTCACTTCTTCCCTCCCCGCCCCAGAACGGACACGCCGATCACGATGATGGTAATCCCGGCCAGCTTGAACGGGTTCGCCTTGTCGTGGAAGAAGACCAACGAGAGCACCGTGACCCAGACGTAAGTCAGGGCGATCACCGGATAGAGCAGCGAAAGCTCGCCGTCCTTGAGCGCCAGCACCAGCAGGACCGTGCTCAGCCCGTACAGCACGTAACCGCTCATCAACGGAAGGTTGGTGGCCACCGCGATCACGGTATCGATCAACCCGGCGTGCGCCAGGTGGTTGGCGCCCCACTTCATCAGAATCTGCGCCGCCGCGCCCAGAATCGTGCAGCCGAATACCAGCAGCACCGGCCGCCGCGCGGCGGTATCGGGTTCTCTGGCGGGGTTGGAGGCAGCAGTGTTCAAGCGGGAACCTTGGGCAATCTCAAACAGGATAACAGGGTTTTCGGTAGAATGAGTATCTGTGGATCAAGACAATGTGATCGTTGCAGACGATCAGCGTGAAGACGCCCCCGCTACCGCCCGGCGCGAGCCGCAACGCGGCTTCATCGCGGAGTGGACCGTCACCATCATTCTTCTGCTGTTCGGCACCACCAGCCTGGTGCAGGCGTTTGTCATTCCCACGGGCTCCATGGAGGATACCCTCCTCATCGGCGACCACCTCCTGGTGGACAAGCTCTCCTACGCCCCGCCCGGCCCTCTATCGCGGCACGTCCTGCCATACGATGACATCCGTCGCGGGGATATCGTCGTCTTCCGCTATCCCGTGGATATCCAGCAAACCTTCGTGAAGCGCGCTATCGGCATCCCCGGAGACCACATCCGCCTGGTCAACAAGCAACTGATCCTCAACGGCGCGCCGGTCCATGAGCCGTACGTCTATCACAAGACCGAGTACATCGATTCCTACCGCGACAACTTCCCCAGCGACCCCAACGTGCACGTAGTAGACGCCGCTCTGGACATGCTTCAGAACCACGTCCAGAATGGCGAAGTTGTGGTCCCGCCGGATTCCATTTTCGCCATGGGCGATAACCGCGATTCGTCGCTCGACAGCCGCTACTGGGGCTTTGTGCCGCGCGACAACATCATCGGCAAGCCGCTCATCATCTATTGGTCGTACGACGCGCCCACCGAAGCGCTCGCCAACCCCTCCATCGGGATCGATCATATCATCGACCTCATCCAGCACTTCCCCACCAAGACCCGCTGGCGCCGGAGCTTCCGGCTGATCCACGGCTATCCTCTCAAGTAAATGAATCCTCATCATTACGGGCTCATCCTCGCCGGAGGACGCGGAACGCGCTTCTGGCCGCGGAGCCGCCAGCGCTCCGCCAAGCAGGTGCTCGATGTCGCGGGAGACCGTTCCCTGATCCAGGCCACCGTGGACCGGCTGGCGCCCGTGATCCCTCCCCAGCGGCTGTGGATTCTGACCAATGAACACCTGCGCCATACCATCATCCGCCAGCTTCCCGAGATTCCCCGAAATCAGGTTCTGGCGGAGCCTCTGCAGCGCAATACCGCGCCTGCCATCGGCCTGGCGGCGCACATCCTCCGCTCGCTCGATCCCGAGGCGGTGATGGGCGTGTTCCCATCCGACCACGTGGTGGGAAAGCCTGCCATGTACCGCGCCGTGCTCAGGGCCGCTCTAAAGGGGGCCGCGGCCGGGAACCTGATGGTGGTGGGGATCAAGCCGCGCTGGCCGGAAACCGGCTACGGCTACATCGAATTCCCGCGCGGAACCAAGCCCGGCGCAGAGGCGCTTCCGGTGCGCCGTTTCCACGAAAAGCCGGAGTTGGCGAAAGCCCGGCGCTATCTGGCCGCCGGCAACTTCTACTGGAACTCCGGCATGTTCTTCTGGCGCGCCGATATCCTGCTCGAGCAACTGCGCCAGCACCTGCCCAGGACGGCGACGGTGCTGGCTTCCCTGCCCCGTTTCGGATCGCGCCGCTTCGCTTCCAGCCTGAAGCAAGCCTTCCCGCTCTGCGACAACATCTCCATCGATTACGCCGTGCTGGAGAAGGCCGGGCCCAGAGGGCACCCCGTCAGCGGCATCGCGGCCGGCGATTTCGGCTGGAACGACGTGGGGAGCTGGAACGCGGTCTACGAATTACTCCCGCGCGACGCCTGTGGCAACGTCATTGCCCCCGGCTCCATCTGCCTGGACTCGCACAACAACTTCGTGGACGCGCGCGGCAAGCTGGTGGCGCTCCTGGGGGTCCGGGATTTGATCGTGGTGGACACGCCGGATGCCCTGCTGGTGGCCGCGCGCCACCGGGCGCAGGAAGTAGGCGAAATCGTCAAGGCGCTCGAGAAACTCGGGCGCCACGATCTGCTGTAAGAGTGGCGGCGCGGTTTGGCTACGCCAGCTTCAGAAGATCACCCGCAGCGCGAACTGCATGATCCGCGGATCGCGGGCCGACGTGATATTCCCCGAAGAGGCGCGGGTGTTCTGCCCCGCCGCGTTGTACTGAATGGTCGTGTCCACGCCCGAGTATTGGGTGTGGTTGAACGTGTTATAGGCCTCCGCGCGGAACTGGAACTGGAGCCGTTCCCGGATCACGAAGTTCTTGAAGATGGAGGTGTTCCAGTTGTTGCGCCCCGGCCCGCGGATCGGCATCTCCGGCATGTCGCCGATGTTGGCGATCGTGATCGGCGGGCATCCGCTCGAGGTACACGAGCTTGGGCTGATGGCTTTAGGCTCGGCGAAGGCCGCCACGTTGAACCATTGGTAGAACGTCCGCTGGCTGCCGGACAGATTCGGGTCACCCACCATCAGCGGGCGCGCGCCGTCTCCGCCGCCGGTGAAGTTCACGCTCGGCGACGTGGTCATGCTGATGGCCAGAGGACTGCCGGCGACGAAGCTCGTGATGTTGGAGACCTGCCAGCCGTCGAACACCGTCCGGACCAACGGATTCGGCAGCACCCGGCTCAGCCTCGGCACGTCCCACAAGAAGTGGAACGTCAGGATGTTGGGCCGGTCGTACGACGCCAACCCGTAATTCCAAACTTTGCGGTTCAGATACATGGCGACTTGATTCGTGCTTCCGGATGGAGTCCCCGAGGTGCTCGTGCTGTCCCCTTCGGCATAGTCCATGGCCTTCGAGTGCGTGTATGCCACGCCGAATTGCAGGCCGTTCGAGAAGCGCCGGTTCGCCAGAACCTGCAAGGAATGGTAGCTCGAGTTGCCTTGGAAGATCTGCTGCGGGACGCCGTTGTAACCCATGTAGGGCCGGAAGTAGTTGTCGGCCAGCGGGGTGTTGGTCTGCGGGTTCTGGTTTTGCGGCAGGAACTCGGCACCGTAGGGCACTGTATTGAGCTGAAGAACCTCGCCCAGGTGCCGCCCGAAGGTGCCTACGTAGGAAACATCTACTACCGTGGCCCAGCCCAAGTCCCGCTGGATACCGACGTTGGCGTGATAGGAGGTGACTGTCTTGGGACGCGGTTCGATATCGCGGGAGAAGCTGCTGGGAGAGAGCAGGCCGGTGCCGTTGGCTGCCGTGGCCACGGTCCCGTAATACTGGGTTGGATTGAAAATCGCCGGCGGGTTGAAGAAGAGATTGCCCAGGGTGCCGGCGTCCGCGCGCGGGTTATAGAAAAATCCCCCGCCGACGCGCAGCGCGGTCTTCCCATTGCCGAAGGGGTCCCAGGCCAAGCCGAAGCGCGGCGCCGTCAGAACGCCGTTGCTGAACACCATGGAAGCGGGGAAACCGCTGGTGGTGGGCGTGACCACTCCATTGATCGGATTTCCGGAGTTGGCCACGATCAGCCCCGCATACACCGGGAGCACCGTGGCTCCCGTGATCGGGTTGATCGTGACCTTGGCGCCGTTCACCACCGCCGGCCGGAACAGCTTGGGCGCTTGCGCGGGGTCATAGGTATACGGAACGAAATTGCCGGCGTTGTTGTTGTTGGGCGTCTGCGGCAGCGCCCAGGTGAAGCGCAAGCCGACATCCAGCGTCAAGCGGCTCGTCACCCTCCAATGATCCTGGGCGTACCACTCGGTGATGCGGGTGATGGGCGCATAATCCACGCGGTTGGTTGCCTCGCTGTAGGTGTCGTAGAGGCCAAGAACCGCGTTGGCGTAGGCATAGCCGGTATCGTTCGGGTTGCTGGAGTCGGTCCCGAAACTGAAGTTCCCGGGGAAACCGTTGCCGCCCGCCTGGTGATATTGGTTGTAGAGCGCGTGCTCGAGGTGGATGCCCAGCTTGAACTCGTGGCTTCCCCAGACTTTGGTGACGCCGTCGCTGAAGCTCAAGGCCGTCGAATCGTCCACCATGGGGAAGCGGCCATCGTAGCTGACTTGCGCCGGGCTGCTGACCCCTCCGAACGACATCGAGGGAAGAACACCCAGCGGATTGTCCTTCGGATAGGTCTGCGGAATGTTGATTCCATACGTGGCGCGCTGGTAAGCCTTTAGTGCCGCGTCGCTGAGCTTCTGCTGCTCCGTCCACAGGTTCATGCCCACCGTTGCTACGTTGATCAGGTTCGGGCTGAAGATGTAAGTGAAGTTCATCCCGAGATTGGGCATGGTCTGCGCGTAGTCCACGTCCGCCAGCCCCCATTGGTTGCTGATGGCGGCGCTGGTGCGGCCCGTGTTGTCGCTGCTGAACCCCGACGCGCGGAACCACAGCCGCGCCCGGTCGGACCGGTTATAGTCCACGCGCAAAATCTCCTGTTTCACGGGGAGGTCTTCGGTGCCCGCAATCTGGTAGTTGTAAGCGAAGTTGGTGACGGCCGTGTTGGTCGCGTTGGGCAGGGGAAACACGCCCAGCAGCTTCGAAGAGTTGGGGTCAATCCGGTTGGCGGGGACGACGTTGCCCGGGAACGCCGAACCCGTCGTGGGGTCCTTCACGGCATACAGACTGGTCGCGTTCTTGTACGATTGCGAGAAGTTTCCCTGCCGCTCGAGCGCGGTGGGCACGGTGAAGTTGGCCACTGCATTGGGGCTCTGATTCGGCAGAATCTCCTGCGAGAAGAAGAAGAACAGTTTCTGCTTGCTCGTATTGAAGTGGTTTGGCCAGTAAATCGGCCCGCCCACGTTGTATCCCACCGTGTTGTACCGGTATCTCTGGCGGGCGATCCCCTGGCGATTATTGAAGAAGTTGTTCGCGTTGAAAGCCTCGTTGCGGTTGTAGTAATACGCGCCGCCGTGGAACTCCTTCGTGCCGCTCTTGGTTACGAGGTTGATCACACCTCCGGAAGCAGTCCCGTATTCGGCGGTGTAGGAGTTGGTGAGCACCTTCACTTCCGCAATCGCGTCCATGTTGATGGGCGATTCGGCGGTGCGGCCGCGCGCCGTGTTGCCGGAAATCCCGTCGATGTTGAGGGAGTTGTAAAACGACCGGGTCCCGTCCATGGTGGGCGTGCCGAACTGCCCCAGCGTGTCCGAGCCGGTACTATCGTCGACCACGCCGGGCATAAGCTGAAGCAGCGCCATCACGTCGCGGCCGCGGGCCATCAGGCCCGTGATCTGCTTGGAATCCAGCAGGCCCGAGCGCTCGGCGCTCGCCGTCTGCACCTGTGCGATCTCCGACTTCACTTCCACGGTTTCCGTGACCGCGCCGATCTGGAGTTGCAGGTCGCCAGCGGCCAGCCGGTCCGAGGCGGCCAGGTGCAGGTCCGTCTTGTCGTATTGCTTGAACCCGGTCGCCTTTACTGACAAGGTATAGGTTCCCGGGTCCAGATCGGGAAACACGAAGTCACCCGAGGCGGTGGTGGTGAAGCTCCGGGTGTTCCGGTCCACCTGGTTGATGACACGAACTTCCGCGCCGGCCACTGCGCCGCCGCTGGCGTCCACCACCCGTCCGGTGATGGCGCCGCTGGAGGTCTGCGCCAAGGCTGGCGCGCACAGCAAAGCAACGGCGACAACCGCAATCGAACAGCGTACAAAGTTTTGATTCATATAAACGTTTCCTCGCGAAGAACCTGCCAAGCCCCCAAACTCGCTACCGCCCCAATTGGCGATAACGCTATCGATAAACTAGCCCTTTGCAAAACGGATGTCAAGACCAAATTTTGCGGCTGGCGGGCAACTGAAATGGAGGCCGGACGCGCTTGTGGGGCAGCTTGGCAAGCTGCGCGCCGGTCGTTTACCGGCGCAACTGGCGGGTTGCCAACCCGCGGCAGGTTTCCAACCTGCCCCACGAGCTCAGTTCACGCCGCGTTTCCGCGGGCGCAGTGCCGCCCTGCTGCGGCGATCAGAAGACGAACTTCAGGGCGAACTGGATCATGCGCGCCGGGAAAGCGCTCCGGATCGTGCCGAACCCGCTGTCGCTGCGGGTCGAGTTGGGCGCCTGGAAGTTGGTCTTGTTCAGCAGGTTGAAGAACTCCGCGCGGAACTCGAGCTTCTTGCTCTCCTTCCACACTGGGAAGTCCTTATGCAGGCCCATGTCGGTCTGGTGGAAAGCGTAGGCACGAACGGTGTTGCGGCCCGCGTTGCCAAACGGATAGGTGTGCTGGGCATCGATCGGGAGGACGACGTTGGCTTTGTTGAAGTAGTTGTCGATGGAGCGCTGGTCCAGCGGCGCCATCGCGTCGCCCAGCAAGCTCGGCCGGTAACTGGTCAGGCCGCTCACCTGGTATTGCGACGAGGGGCCGTAGGTCAGATTGACCGGCATTCCGCTGGCCATGGTGTTCATGGCACTCAGCCGCCAGCCGCCCAGCACGGCATCCGCCAGCGGGTGCATGTTAGCGCCGAATTTGCGCCCGTGTCCGAACGGCACGTCGTACACCACCGTGGTGGTGTCGTTTAGCGGCTGGTTGTAAGAGCCGAGACCTTTGTCGCCGTGGATGTTGGCGTAGTTCACCTTGGAGCTGTCGCCGTTGTACACCTCCAGGTGCCCGGCGGCATTGTCGAGGACCTTCGACCAGGTGAAGGAGTTCAGGAAGTAAATGCCGCCGGCGAACCTCTTCTCCAGCTTGATCTGGAGACCGTTGTAGTCGTTGAAGCCGGCGCCAAAGGATTCCTCGATGCCGGCGAAGCCCGTGATCGGCCGCCTCGCGTTGATGGCCAGATTCTCTCCCAGGTTTTGTGCGCGCGCCTGGTTGGCATCCGCCAGCACCATGATCTTCACGCCGCGGTTGCCCACGTAGCCCAAGTCGAGGACCAAGTCCTTCGCCAACTCCCGCTGGATCGTGAAGTGCCAAGCCATCACGTAGCCTGTCCGATTGTCGGGTGGCGTGTATCGCAGTTGGGTGTTGGCCGGTGTGAAGTTCGTCGGCGACACCTGGTTCGGCGTGAAGCCCATCATGGTGGGGCGGAAGCAGGTGGGAGACGCTACGTCCTGCGCACAGGTGGGGCTGGTCGCCGGGCTGGGATTATTGATGGCGACATCGATGACCGAGGGCGGATTGTACGACAGCATGTTCTCGCCGCCCAGCCGGTTGAAGTGGACGTAGCTGACGCCAAAGCCGCTGCGAATCACGGTCTTCGGCATGACGTTGTAAGCGAAGCCCACACGCGGAGCGAAATTGTTGCGGTCCGGCCTGACCTGGGCGCGATCGGCGATGCCGCCGTTCTTGGCCAATGTCAACTGCTTGCCCACCGGGTCGAAGTTGCTCAGGTGATTGCCGTCCTCCCACTGCGGCGTGGCGTATTCATATCGCACGCCGAGGTTGAGGGTCAACTTGCGGCTCACCTTCCAGTCGTCCTGCGCATAAAGGAACTGCATGCGCTGGCGGTACTGCGCCACAAACCAGGTGGTCAGCTCGTAGCTGCTCCGTGCGCCAAACAGGAAATCCGCCACGTTGTAAACGTTGTTCTGCGCGCCGCCGGGCGAACTGAACTGCCCGGTGTAATTGTCCTGCCCGTACTGCGGGCTGAAGTCCAGAATCTCGGTGTGAATAGTCTGGAATTCGTAGCCCAGCTTCAGGGTGTGCTGCGAAAAGACCTTGGAGAAGTTCACCTTCGGATTGACGACCAGCGGATTCTGGAACTGCGGCGTGCTGTTGCGCCGGCCCATCCCGGTGTAGCCGCCCATGTCCTGCGTGTTGAGGCCGCCGGCCAGCGCCGGATCGGTCGGTAAACCGACGATGCCGTAACCATCCTGCATGTTGGGCATGCCAATTTGCACCGGCCACTTGCCGCCGATGGTCTTCGTGATCCCCAGCCGGAACTCGACGAGCGTGGTCGGGTTGATGGTATAGGTGATGCCGCCCGCGCCCTGCTTGTTCACAATGTTGACATTGCCGTTGCTGCTGTCGGCCCCGATGGGAAGCGGAATCGTGGGCGTATCGGTCTGGTTGAATTCGCGGTGGCTGTAACGGAAGAATCCCGTCAGCTTGGTGCTGAGGTAGTGGTCCACGCGCACATCGCCCTTGTTGTCTACGGTGGGGATGCGCGGCAGCGCCTCATAGTTGTTGGCGGTGCCCGGCAGCGTGGGCGCCGCAAGCTGGCTGAAGACCTTCTTGGCGAACGACGTGATCAGCGCCGGCGGCACGACGCCGTTGGAGTAGATTTCACCGGTGAACGGGTTCTTGATCGGAATGGTGAAGATGCCATTCCGTTGGTCCACCGTGGGGAGTGTCAGGTAGGTGAGCGTCCGTGTGGTGCGGCGCACCCCTTCATAATCCGCAAAGAAGAACGTCTTGTTCTTCCGAACCGGCCCGCCCAAGGACCCGCCGAACTGGTTCTGCTGGAACACCGGCTTTCCGTTGCTCGGCTTGAAGAATCCGACGGCGTTCAGCTTCGTATTCCGCAGAAAGTCCCACGCCGAGCCGTGAAACGCGTTGGTGCCGCTGCGCAGGGACGCGTTCACGATAGCACCAGCGGCGCGCCCGTACTCGGCGCTGTAGTTGTTGGTCTGGACCTTGAATTCCGCAACCGCGTCCGGGCTCAGTTGCACCACCTCGTTGGCATAGCCCTGGTTGCTGGTGCCGTAGGTGTTGTTGTCCACGCCATCGACCTGGAAGCTGTTGAGCGCGCTCCGCAGCCCATTCACGTTGAAGGACCCCTCGCGGAAGTTGCTGCTGCTCTGGTCCATGCCAAGCATGGACTTCCGTACACCGGGCGAAATCAGCGCCAGATCGGCATAGTATCGTCCGTTCAGCGGAAGATTGACGATGGTGTTACTGGCCACGATCTGCCCGCGATCGCTGGAATCCGTCTCCAGCGCCGCCGCCGCGCCCTTGACCTCCACGGTTTGCGTCGCGTCGCCCACCGCCAGCGTCAGATCGACCCTCTGGCGCGCGTTTACGGTGACGGTAAAATCTTCCGCCACGGCGGTCTTGAATCCGCGGGATTCCGCTCGCACGCGGTAGGTCCCGATCGATACGTTGATGAAATCGAAGTTGCCGGCATCGTTGGTCTGAGCAACGCTGGTGATGCCGGTCCGGACATTCTCCAGTGTCACTTTGGCGCCCAGGATGACGGCTCCGGAAGGGTCTCTTACCGTCCCCAGCACGGTGGCGGTGTCAAATTGCGCCAGGCAGGCCATAGGCAGAATGACCAGAAGGCTCATCACAAAACACAGTCTCATCGTTCTCATTTGGGTTAACCTCCTTCGCATCCGGGTGTCCCCGGGTACCGGTGGCCCCTCACCCGGGGCCGGCGTCCGAACAAAAATGTACACCCTTTCGCCGCTTGTTGCAAGGCATTGAAGACCAAATTTTGCGGGAATCGGCCGGTGCCGGCGCTACTTTGCCAGGACCACCCGGCCGGCGCCGGGTTCCGGAGAGACCACGGCGCTCGGGCGCGCGCGGGCAACCACGGCCAGGGCCGCCAGGTAAAAGAGGCCGCCAATGATCAATGTCTGGACCAGGCCGAGATAGATGGAACAGATCAGCGCCCCCACCGAACCCAGCACGCTGGAGGCGGCATTCAGAGACCAGGCCCAGCGGACCGAGGGGGCGTGCCACTCCTCCAGGCGCTGGAGGGCCGTGGGAAACGGCATGCCCATGACAAAGCCCAGCGGCGCAATCAGCAGCACCGTGAGGCCCATCTTCAAAGGCATCGGGAGCCACACCAGCGCCCCCAGCAACGAGGACACGATGAGCGCGAGCAGAGCCGCCAGCAGGGCGACGCCGCCCAGCGCCTTGACCAGGCGGCCCTCGTCCTTCCCCAGCAAGCGGCGGCTGGCGGCGCTTCCCAGCCCGCTCGACACGAGCATGGAAAAGATCACCACCGTCAAAGCGTAAGTCGGATGGCCGAGGAAGAGCACGAATTTCTGGATCAGCCCCACTTCGATCAGGATGTAGCCGGCGCCGATGAACAGGAAATAGAGCAGGAATCCGAGCACGCCGCGCTGCCGGGGCAGCCGCGTGCCCAGCACCAGCGGCGGCAGCAACAGGATGAGCAGGGTGGCCACCAGGCTCACTCCCATGAGGCCGAACAGCAGCGGCACGGCCTTGTTGACCTTGTAGTCGGCGGTGTCGTGCGAGGCGGTGCGCGCAAAGGCCCACAGGTCGCGCGGCTGCACGGTGTAGAAAAAGAACGGGCGGTTGTCGCTGACGGGAGTGATGTCGAAGGTGTAGTTGCGCTCGTACTCGTCGGGGTTGGGGCTGTGGAGCAGGTCGTAGAACTGGTTATGCGGGCCGCCGCCAGGAAGGTAGATGGCCTCCATGCCGGCGGCCGCGAACAGGGCGCGGGCGCGGTCGATATCCGTCTCACTGAAGGGCTTTCGAGATATCAGGACGGTGTCGCGCGCTCCCCAGCCTTGGGCCGAGCCTTCCCGGCCGACCACGACATGACGCCATGCCTGGGACTCACCGAGCTGGCTGAGCGCTTCGATGGCCAGTGAAATCAGGCGCAGAGACTCCCGCGGCGGCTCCAGGCCCCAGCGCGTGACCGCCACCAGGCCGTCATCGGTGAGGTGCGACAGGTAGTCGCGAAAGGCATCGGTGGTATAGAGATTGTTCTCGGATAGCGCGAAGGCTCCGGCCGCGGTCGCGGCCCAGGTGTCCACCAGCGTGGCCTGCAAGACCTGGTACCTGTCCGTGCTGCGGCGCACGAAGCTGCGGCCGTCTTCGACGAAAACGTGGACGCCCGGGTGGAAGCAGAGATTGCGGCTGAGCTTGGGGAAACGCTCGCGCATGATGGTAGTGGCGATGATGGGATTGATCTCGACCGCGGTGATATCCTGGCTGCCGGAAGCCAGGGCGCGCGCCACGTCCCAGCCGCCGCCCGACCCGATGATCAGAGTCTTGGCCCCCGGCCGCACCGCATAGGGAAGGCTGGGGCCTTGCTCCAGCAGGTCATGGCGATCGTTTGCCGTGAGGTGGTCGAAATCGAAGCTGGCGATGGCGCTGGAGGCGTCGGCGTCAATGTAGATCGTGTCCCTGCCCTCCTCGGCCTTGTGCACGATGGCCACACGCGAGAAGTTGTTCCACTTGACGAACCATTCGTGGGCCAGCGTCTGGCCCTTGGCGTGGCGAATGTCAATGAGGGGGTGGTGCTGGTTGTAAGTGAGGAAGGCGACCAGCGCCAGGGCCAGCGCCACCGAGGCGCCGCGGCCCTTCACCGACCCGGCCATGCTGTGCCAGATGGCCGCCGCCGTGGCGAAGGTGATGGCCGCGCCGATCACCGTGCTCGGACCGCCGAACTGGTTGAGCAGGGGAATCAGCAGCAGACACCCCCCGGCGGCTCCCAGAAGGTCGAAAAAGTAGACCCGGTTCACGCGCTCGATGGTCTCGGAGATGGCCAGTGAGACAATCGTCCCGGAAAGGAAAAACGGCAGCGCCGTGGTGAAGTAGATGAGGGCCAGGTCCCAATTGGAGGGCGTGTTCTTCTGCGCGAGGATCACCACCAGCGCCAGGATCACAAGAAAGCTGTTGATGGCGCTCAGGCGGCCCAGACGCGTGAAGAGCGGGGCCTTCCACCCGGCTACCACGTAAGAGAAGACGCCACCGGCGCCGAGGCCAAACAGCGCGATGGAGATGGCCAGGAAGGCAAAGTGATAGTAGAAGACCACCGAGAAGATGCGGGTGAGCGACAGTTCCAGCAGCAGAGTCGCCATGGTGGTGAGGGCTACGCACAGGTAGACCTGGTACCAGGGAGTGGGAGACGTTTTCACGAAGTTCAACTTCTATGGTAGTCGATCGACGCCCTATTGGATGGCGATCTGGACGCTGTTGCTGACGCTGTCGGGGAAAGCCAGTCTCACGGCGACGAGGCCGGCGGGAACACCGGCCGGAATGGTGACATTGACCTGATAGAGGCCGACGTATGTGGGGGTCAGGCCAGCGTAGGCTGGCGTGGCCGATACCGTCCCAAAAATAGTGCCGCCGAAATTGACCACGGGCGTCGGGGTGAGGCGGGCTAGAGGTTCGGAAGACGGAGCAGGCACGTTGGTGCCGACCGCCGGATACGTGGTGCCCAAGCCAATGGCGTAGATGGTCAAGGTGTCGCCCACCTGGGCGGGATGCGTCGTCACTCCGGGCAGGTAGCCAACCGGCATCGGGTAGCTCAGGTCGCGGGCATTCTGAATCGCGCCGAAGGGGCCGCCGGCCGCCAGCAGCAGCCGCGGCGCCCGGTCCACCACCTGCACTGATACGGTGTTGCCGGCGAGGCCGTCGCGCTGCACCTGAACCAATGCCGTGCCCACGGCAGTCTCCATGGGGACCTGAAACGCAATCTGGTAGTAGCTGGAGAAGAACAGCGGCGCGGGGCGGCCATTCACCAGGACCGAGGAGACCGAGGGACCCGTGATTTGCGTGGTGAGGGGCACCCCGGGGCTGTAGGTAAGGTTGCCGAACAAGAACTGCTCGCCAAAAACATCCACGATATCGCCGCGCGCCACCGCATCCCCGCTGCCGAAGATGGCATTGTCCACCACGCCCGAGTAGCTGGCCAGCGGCGCGGATTTGGCGACCACCTGGAAACTGACGGGCACAGAGACAGTCCCGTTGACGGCGTTGGAGGCCATCGATACCGTGCCGCTGTAAGAGCCCGGCGCCAGTGCGCCGGGATCGAGTGCGATAGCGGCCCAGCCGCCGGCGTTAGCAGAAGCCGTCAGCCACCTGCCGCCATCGGTGGTGGTGGCGGTCACGGTTCCAATGGTGAGGCTTCCCTGCCCCGAGTTGTTGAGCGAAATCGCCATGGGCAGCGGCGGAGCACCCTGGGCGAGACGCACGCCGACGTGATCCGGAGACGGCTGCGCAATCGGCTGCGTGGTGACCCGCATGGTGACGGGAATGGTCTGGTCATCCGGCGCGAAGCTGGAACCGCTGGTGACCAGGGACCCAGTGTACGTGCCAGACGCCATGCCGGAAGAAGGCGCCACGTGAATCTTGTACGGGTAGGTGAAACGGAAACTGCCAGTGCCGTCGAGCGCGAGGCTGAGCCAGCGGCTGCCGTCTTGCGTGGTCGCGACCCCCGTTAACGAGCTGTTGGTGGAGAACCGAACGTCGTACGATGAGCCGGGCGCGACGTACACGTCCACGCCGCCCATGCGCACGGTCACCGTGACGGTTTGCGGAGAGTCCACGGCGTTCGGATCGCTGACGGTCACCGTGCCGGTGTATGTCCCCGCTGCCAGCGTGGAGGTATTCAGCGCGAACTGGAGTGGGATGCAGGTAGCGCTAGCCGCGGTAGTCGTGCACGCGCGCGGCGAGCCAACGGATGGAACAATCCATGAGACGGACGCGGCCGGGACATACACGGGCGCGGAAACGCTCGGGGAAAGCGAGCCATCCCCGGCGTTATAGGCCTCTACTATCTGGGTGCCTCCGCTGGCGCCGACGGGCAAAGGGACGGCGACCACCGCGGTATTCACCAGGCGCAGCATCGGCGCAGCGTGGAGCAGGGCCGCGAAACCAAGTGGGACGATCACGGCCGCCAGCAAGCGGCGAATCATCAGACCCACTCCAGAGCGCCCTTCTTGTAAGCCCAGATGTACCCGACAATCAGGACGGCGAGGAATACCGCCACTTCGGCGACGCCAAACCAACCCAGCACCCGGTATCGAACGGCCCACGGGAACAGGAAAATGGTCTCCACGTCGAAGATTACAAACAGGATGGCAATGATATAAAACCGCACGGTGTAGCGCCCGCGCGAGTCCGAGGCGGCCCTGATGCCACATTCGTACGCCTCCAGCTTGGTAAGGAACGGGGCCGAAGGGCGTATGAGCTTGGCGGCCACGATCAACACGACCGGAAAGAGGATAGCCATAACGAGGAAGATGAAGATGGGGACATAACCGACGGGCATGGGACCACTATAACATGCTGAAACGCTTGTGCCAGCCCCACGCGGAGCAGCGCCCTTGGTCCGCTAGCCGGACACCTCTCGGTCCGCATGGGTGATGATCCCGGTAGCGGTCTTCGCCGCATTGCTGGTGATTCATGACCACCTGCTGCGCATGTTGGAGCGGCGGCGGAGCGCGGAACGCTTCTTTGAAGGAGCGCTGGCGCGATTGGACGGTAAATGGGGGGGAATTGGGGAGCCCGGACCCCGCCCTCACGACTTCACATGATCGCGCAGCCCGACTCGCCGCCTGATTCCGAGAGACAATGGGGAGGCCGATGATTCCAGATCCGCGCCTCGTTTACTCCCGGCTATTGCAGGAGCGGCGCGCCGACATTGGGTCGCGCGAGCGGCGCCACCGGGTGCTCGGGTATGGCCGGCTGGCGGCCGCAGTCGCCGCGGCGGCAGTGGTGTGGCTGGCGCTGGCCGGATTCCTCTCGATCGCCTGGGTGATGATCCCGGCAGCGGTCTTCGCCGCATTGCTGCTGATTCACGATCACCTGCTGCGCGCGCTGGAGCGGCGGCGGCGCGCGGAACGCTTCTTCGAAAGGGCACTGGCGCGCCTGGATGGCAACTGGGCGGGAAGCGGGGAGCCGGGCGACCGCTACCTGGACCCGGCGCATCCCTATGCACGGGATCTGGACCTGTTTGGGCCGGGATCACTTTTCGAGCTGCTATGCACGGCGCGGACCCACATCGGCGAGGACACGCTGGCGCGCTGGCTGCTGGGCCCCGCCGGCCCGGCGACGGCGCACGCCCGGCAGGAAGCCGTGGACGAGTTGCGCGCGCGTGTGGATCTACGTGAGGACTTGGCGGTGGTGGCGGAAGAGTCCCGGACTGGCGTAGACCCGGTGTCGCTCGCGGCCTGGAGCGAGGGGCCGGGGTCGCTGGGGCGCGGCGGGCTGCACGCCACGGCGCTGGCGCTCACCACGCTGGGTGTGGCGGGGGCATTGGCCCTTGCCGCGTACGTCTCCGGGCTGATGGGAATCGTCAGAATATCCGAGCCTGCCTCCATTCTGCTGCGCGACGTTTTCCTGGCCGCGCTGGCGGTCAACGGCACATTTCTGTATCGCGTGCGCCAGCGGATCGGCGCGGTGGCGGGGGCAGTGGAAGAGGCCGCGCACGAGCTGAAACTGCTGTCGGAGGTGCTGGTGCGGCTGGAACGGGAGAGCTTCCACTCGCCGCTGCTGGCCGAGTTGCGTGCGTCGCTCGACACGGAGGGCGCGCCACCTTCGAAACGCATCGGCCGGCTCAACCGGCTGATGGAGCTTCTGGATTCCCGCGATCACCTGGTGGTCCGGCTGGCGGAACCGTTTGTGCTGTGGACCACGCACCTGGCCTTCGCCGTGGAGGCGTGGCGGCGGCACTCGGGGCCGGTGGTGCGGAGATGGCTCACGGCGACGGGCGAAATGGAGGCGCTCTGCTCGCTGGCGAGCCATGCCTTTGAACATCCGGAAGACCCGTTCCCGGTGTTCATTTCCGAGCCGCGAACGTCAGAGAGCGGTCTTGCCGAAGGCGGCGCCTTGCTGGAAGCGGAGGGCATCGGGCATCCGCTGATTGAAGAAGGCCGCGTGGTGCGCAATGATGTGCGGATCGGCGGGACGGGGTGCCCTTTGGGCCCGCCCGGGCCGCGGGTGCTGGTGGTGAGCGGCTCGAACATGTCGGGCAAGAGCACGCTGTTGCGGACGCTGGGGGTAAATGCGGTTTTGGCCCAGGCGGGCGCCCCGGTGCGAGCCAGGCGGCTGCGCATGTCGCCGCTGGCGGTGGGCGCGTCGATCCGGGTGACGGACTCGCTGCAGGGCGGCGTGTCACGGTTCTACGTGGAGATTCTGCGGATCCGGCAGATTCTGGATCGAACCGCGGGGCCGCTCCCCGTCCTGTTTCTGATCGACGAGTTTCTGCACGGCACCAACTCGCATGACCGGCGTATCGGCGCGGAGGCGCTGGTGCGCGGGCTGGTGGAGCGCGGCGCCATCGGGCTCGTCACCACGCACGACCTGGCGCTGGCGGAGATCGCCGGCGCGCTCGGCGAGCGGGCGGCCAATGTGCATTTCGAAGATCACCTCGAAGACGGCCGGATCCTGTTCGACTACGTGATGCGGCCGGGAGTGGTGCGAAAGAGCAACGCCATCGAGCTGATGCGTTCAGTGGGGCTGGAGATTTGAGGGCCGAGACGATCCGCGAGCTGGCGCTCGAGTGTGGTTTCGAGCTGGCCGGGGTGGCTGCGGCGGAGCCGGTGGCGGAGCGCGCCTGGTATCACCAGTGGGTGGCGGCGGGTTTCGCCGGCGAGATGCGCTACTTGACGGGCCGCCGCGCGGAGGCGCGGGACGATCCGCGCAGCCTGCTGGCTTCCGCGCGGTCGGTCATCTCGGTGGGCAAGCTCTACAACACGCCGTGGCCTTACTCTTCCCACTTTGGCGACGGAGAGCTGGCGTGGATCTCCCGCTACGCCTGGGGCGAGGACTACCACGACGTGGTGCGCCGCGGGCTGGAGCGGCTCGACGCCCTGCTGCGGGAACGCGCGGGCGCGGAATTCGAATCGAAGACCTGCGTCGATACGGCCCCGTTGCTGGAGCGCTCCTATGCGCGGATGGCGGGCCTGGGCTGGATTGGAAAGAACACTTGCCTGATCAGCCAACACCGCGGCTCGTGGTTTTTTCTGGGGGAGTTGCTGGTATCGCTGGCCATTGAGCCGGGCCCACAGAACGCCCCGCCGCCCGACCGGTGCGGGACGTGCAGGCGCTGCATCGAGGCCTGCCCCACCGCGGCCATCGTGCCGGTTGGGCCGGGGTTCACGGTGGATTCCCGACGGTGCATTTCGTACGTCACGATCGAGCTCGGCGGCGCCGTTCCGGTGGAACGCCGGGCCGGAGTGGGCGGGCACGTTTTCGGGTGCGACATCTGCCAGGACGTATGCCCGTGGAACCGGCGCGCCCCGGTGACGCGCGAGCCGGCCTTCCAGCCGCGGCACTTTGCGCCGCCGCTGGAAAAACTTGCCGCTGTGACGGAGGACGAGTTCCGCTCGAGGTTCCACGCCACGCCCATCACCCGCGCGAAGTACTCGAGGTTTTTGCGCAACGTAGCGGTGGCCATGGGCAACCAGCGGCTGGAGAAGTTCCGGGCGCCGCTGGAGAAACTGGCCGCGTCGCCGGACCCGCTGGTTGCGGAACATGCGCGGTGGGGGTTGGAGCAATTACGATGAGAGTGTGAGACTCCTGATGCTGGCCCTGGTGGCGCTGGCGCCGCGGCTTTCGGCCCAGGAGTCCGTGGTCGAAGAGGGGTTCAACCACTTCTACAACCTGGAATACGATCAGGCCATCGCGGATTTCGAGAAAGCCATCGCGCAGAACCCGAATTCGCCAGACCTGCATAATCATCTGGCGCAAACCCTCGTTTTTCGGGAAATGTACCGCAACGGCGCGCTGGAAAGCGAGCTGGTCTCCGGCACGAATTCCTTTCTGCGGCGGCCGAAGCTGAACCCGGCGCCGGAGACGGAGAAGCGGTTTCTGGGTGAAATCGCCAAGGCCATGGCGCTTTCCGAGGCACGCCTCAGGAAGAACCCCAACGACACCGGCGCCATGTACGCGCTGGGCATCTCCTACGGGCTGCGCTCGAATTACTGCTGGGTGGTGAAAAAGGCGTGGCGCGATTCGCTCAAGGACGCCACCGCCGCGCGGCGCTTGCACAACCGCATTACCGAGATGGAACCCAACAACGTGGACGCGCGCCTGGTGCAGGGCCTCCACGACTACATCGTGGGCAGCCTCCCATGGGGATGGCGGATGCTGGGATTCCTGGTGGGCATCCACGGCGATCGGGAGAAAGGCATTCGCACCGTCCAGGACGTCGCCAGGAACGGCAAGCTCAACCGCGTCGACGCCGAGATTTTTCTGGGTGCGCTTTACCGCAGGGAAAATCACCCGCGCCAGGCAATCCCGCTGATCGAAGACCTCATGCGGACATTCCCCCGGAATTTTCTGCTGCGGCTGGAGCTGTCGCAGATGTACAGCATGGCGGGCGACAAGACTCGCGCGCTGGAGGCCGCCGAAGAGGTGGCGCAGTTAAAGACCCGGCACGCCCCGGGCTACGACCGCGTGCCGTGGGAGAAGATCTACTTCCAGGAGGGCACCATCGAATTCTGGTACAACGACCTGGAGCGCGCTCTGGAGAACATGAAGAAGGTGGCCGCCGCGTCCGAAGAGGTGGACCTCAACACGGGCGTGTCCGCCTATCTGCGAATGGGACAGATCTACGACATGACCCACCGTCGCGCGGAGGCTGTGGAAGCATACCGCAAGGCCATTGCGTACGCGCCCCAAGCGGAAGCGGCCCAGGAGTCCAGGAAGTACCTTTCGACCCCGTACCACCGTATGTAACGGCGGGGCACCGGGGCGCCTCGCTCAATCTTCCTCGATGGTCACCTTGACGGGCTGCTCGATGTACTTGGCATCCTTGCCGGTAGTCAGGATCATGAGCGCCCAGCGCCCGGCCGCGGCCTTGGCCGGGATCTTGAACTTAATCGAGGTGGGCGTCTGTTCGGTGACTTCAACCTGGATATCGTTCTTTTGGTCGGTGACGTACATCTTGGCAACCAGATCCTTCTGCAGGTTCTCACCCGTGACCGTTATCACGTCCCCCTTCTTCCCGTTTTGGGGATCGACAGAGACCATCCGAGGCATCGCCTGTTGGGCATAGGCTGCGAAGCTCGCGGCCATGAGAATCGAAACCACAAAAGACAGTTTCATCTGAATATCCGGTCCTCAGACTCAATGCTATGTCCATTGGGTCCGAAATTCAAGCGCCGGGTGAGGGAAGTTCGGCGAATGGACGCCTGTCAACCCGGCACATCCCGCTTCCCTTCCGGGGACTGGCCTGCGATAATGCCTTCAGGAGCGTGTCTGCGACGCAGACGCCGGTCCACCTATTTTGATCCAACATCATCAAAATAGGGAGTCCGACTCGATCATTACGCGCTGGTGAGCAAGCTCCTGGCGGCCTGGCCGCAAGGGAGAAGCCTGAAGGCGCTCGGCGGACGCCCACCCCGTTTACAAACGCGGGTCAATAACGGGGGCCGGCACGGCCTAGCGACGCGCTCCAACACCCCCCTTCCCTCTCCGGCAACCACTCTTGACCGTTACTCGCTCCAATGAAGCAGGGGCGGCGCAAACCCTCCGGTGGGAACACCGGCGGCACGCCGGGAACATACTATCCTTAGCCAGCGCTCAGGCGTTGACGAGCGTCAGTAGGCGTCATCGGAGGGATACTCCGCTCGGCTAGTGCCGGCGCCATATCGAACGGCAAATTACGTCCATGACAGTACTAACCTCTCGTGTTAAGTCTTGCGGACTGCCGCCTCATCGGTTGTAATGGCCCAGGAGGCCGAAATGGCGCAGTGGCTGTATAACTTTTGGCTGGAAGAGGATGGGCAAGACCTGATCGAGTACTCCCTGCTGATCACGTTCATTGCAATTGCGTGCGCCGCACTCATTGGCAGCGGCAGACCTGCCGTAAACAGCATCTGGACTCAGGCGAATAACCAACTCGGCTCCGCCAGTGCCGTAGCCAGCGGCGGTTAATCGCCAAGCATCCCTCCCACGCGGCCCTGCTTGAGCAGCGCCGGCGGCGGTTGCGCCGAAAGGCGCTATCGGCTCGAAACCGGGGTAAAATAGAAGCGCATACCTCGGAACATGAAAACCCTTGCTTGGATTCTCCTCCCATTGCTTTGCGCGGCGGCGGACGCGCCGGTGGGGATCGATGCGCTGCTGGATGCGGCGCGCGCCGCGCCGCCCGAGTTTGCGGCCGACGCGACGATCCGGATCGCCGCTCTCGACAAGCTGGAAAAGCCTCGCAGAATCGAGCTGCTCGAACAGGCGTTCCGGCGGGCCTCCGGCGCCCAGCAGCCTTACAAACGCCATGCCGCCTTCGCGCGGCCGGGCAGCCCATCCGGTTTTTTGAACCACGCCTACGGGCAGGATCTGGACGCCATGTCGCTTCGCTTGCGCGCCATCGAGACGCTGCTTCCCCTCGATGGCAAGAAGGCCAGGGAACTGTTCCTCCAGGCGCCGCCTCCCAGGACTCCGCGGCTGAAGTGCGATGACTTCCTGGTATACGACGCAGGAAGATTCTACGACGTGCTGGGAAGCATTGCGCGCCAGTCGTTCACCGCCCGGGAGGTCCAAGGAGGCGAGCCATTTCGGCTGCTCCGGCGGTTCGCCGGCGACCTCGCGTCCCCCGTGCAGGTGGCGGCGGTGGCGCGGATGCTGGCGGCGGCGAACGTGAAAGACGCCGATTTCCAGGCCCTGGTGAACTCATTCGCGGAAGCACTGGGCAAGATTTCGGGAGACGACCGCTCTTTTGCCTATTCGATGCCGGCGGGCAAGCAGATCCTGGCGTTGGTCGAAGAGTGCAAGCGCCGCCACGCTTCGCCTCTGCCGCTGCTGGAGGCCTACCGCCTCTACCTGGTGAACCATCTCTCGGCGGGGCGATGCGCCGACGACGATTCCATGCTGGGCAACGCAGCATCGTTCGGCTTCTTTGCCGGGCAGGCCATCGATCAACAGGCCCAGGACGCCGTCGCGCTCTTCAATGAAAGCCTCCGCATGGCTCCGCTGCAGCCGATCCAGGAGCAGGAAGCCACGCCTTCCCGGTTGGAAGGGGTGGCCGCGGGCCTGCGCTCGTGCGAGGACGCTGAATGCCACGCCATCGCGGAACAGTACCGGGAGTTGGTCTTCGGCCCGGACGGCTCTGCATACCCGCCTGACCAGAAGTACACGCCGGCATGGCGGGGCAGGCTGCGAAACCTTCTCTCGGCCCTGGCTGGGTGGCAGGAGAGCGCGCCCGGAGCGCACCCTTCCAACGCGGAGCACTTCCGCATGAAATCCACGGCTTATGGGGATCTGTTGAATCTGGTCTCAAATAGCCCCGATCGCGAACTGGTTTTCCGAGCCATGCTCGACTGCATGAAGCACAACCGGTTTCAAGAGGAGAACCGCATGGAGTGGTTTCTGCCGGTGAACTCGCTCATCGGGCGAGCAGCCATGGATCCCCTGGGGATGGAACGCCTGGCGGACCTGCTTCGCAAGGTGGATGATCCGATCATCGCGCTCTATGCGAACCTGGAGACGGTGGCGCCGCGCGCTCCCGAACGCATCCTGCCGCTGTTATAGAACGTCGGCAAAGCCGCGCTTCATGTGCCGGAAGAAAAGTCCTCCGGCGGTGAACACGGCAACGCCGTAAACCGCGGCGATCGCGAAATCTTCGAGATCGGGCATGCCGGAGCCGAGCAGAAGCGCGCGGTACCCGCGGACCACATAGTACAAGGGGTTGACCGCCAGCACAAAGCGCGCCCACGGCGGAAACTGCTTTTCGGTGATGAAAATGGGTGTCAGCCAGAACCAAAAAATCAGGATGACGCTCAGCACCTGCGCGGTATCCCGAAGAAAAACGTGGAGGCTGGCGACGATCCATCCCATGCCGACCGCGAGCAGCCCGATGACCACGAAATAGAGCGGCAGCAGAACCAAAAAGACGCTGATCTGGTTAATCCAAACACCCGTGGCGGCGATCATCAGCACCAGCGCCAGCAGGTGGCTCACCAGCGTGGAAAGAAAAACGGAGACCGGAATCATCTCGGACGGAAAGACCGTCTTGGTGATGAGGCTGGCGTGATCCAACAGGCTCGATGCCGAGCGCTGCACGGTCTCGCTGAACAGCAGCCAGGGAAGCATCCCCGCGAAAATGAACAGGGGGTACTTGCTGACACCTGGCGGCGGTGGCACTCGCATGCAGATCTGAAAAACGAACATCCAACTGATGAGCAGCACCAGCGGATGGATCAGCCCCCAGATCCACCCGATGGCTGAACCGACGAAGCGCTGCTCGAAATCGCGGCGCACCAGTTGGAAGAGCAGGCTGCGCCGCTCAACCAAATTGCGCAGAAAAAACGTTCCGGGGATTCGTCTGGGCACCGTAAAATTGAACAGTACCAATTTTATCAACAACTTGCAACGGAGAATTAGGTGTTGACACCGGCATGTCCGAATTGTTACAGTTGCAGGGTCCACCAATTCGGTAGTTCAAATAGCCCCACCGGACCCCCGGAGTGGAAGTTCGTTCCGAATCTCGAAGGGTCCGGCCGGAGAAGACTATGAAGCAGGAATACTTCGTTGTGGTGTTGGCGCACTCGTTGCGCGGCAGGCTCCGGCGCGTCCGCATTCCGCACAAGGCGGTGTACGCCATCCTGGCTTTGGCCCTCCTAGGTTGTTTCTCGGTCTTCGGTTTTGTCGCCAGTTATGCCCGCATGGTGTGGAAGGTGGCCAACTACAATGCGCTGAAGCAGGAGGCGGACGGCCTTCGCGTGCGTTACCAGAGCCTGCAGAAGGTGGTCAGCCAGACCAACGAGCAGCTCGCCAGCCTGCAGCTTTACGCCAAAGAAGTTTCCGTGGCTTACGGCATCAAGCAGAAGCTGGAAGGGCCGTCGGACATATCGGCCGAAGGCAAGCTGGTGCCAACGTTTGCGGAAAGCGTGCAGGATTACGACTTCTTGCGTACCACCAACCTGCTGGCGCTGCCAAGCCGCAATTCCACCCGCCTGCGGCCACCGGGCGCGCAGCCAAGCCTCTGGCCGGTACAGGGCATTATTATGGGAGCGTTCGGCAAGCGGTCGGACCCGTTCTCGGGTGAAGGAGCGTTCCACAGGGGAGTGGACATCAGCGCGCCTAGCGGCACTGCCGTGCGCGTCGCCGCGGACGGCATGGTCATGCAGGCGGAGTTTGTGCCCGGCGGCTACGGGCGGCTGGTGGTAGTGGACCACGGCGGCGGCATCGAGACCTATTACGCGCACCTCTCCCGCATCTACGTGCACGCCGGACAGGAGGTTCGGCGGGGCGCCTTGCTGGGCGCCGTGGGGAGCACGGGCCGTGTCACCGCGCCGCATCTGCATTACGAGGTCCGCGTCGGCGGCACTCCCATGAATCCGCGCCGGTACCTGTCGACTGCCGCGATATACCAGCAGGCTTCCAGGCAAGATTTTCCGTTTTAGGTGTAGGGGCCGGGCATGCGGTACGCACGCAAACGTGCCCGGCCCTTACGGCATCTCATGCGAATCCTGATTGTGACGGTGCTGCTGGCGGCGTGCGCGTGCGGCCCGGCTTCGCAGGCTGGCGGGATTCCCGAATATGGATATGAAGTGGTGCACACGTATCCTCACGATCCGGGGGCCTTCACGCAGGGCCTGTTCTACCTGAACGGGTTTCTGTACGAGGGCACGGGTCTGCCCGGCGAGTCGTCCATTCGGAAGGTGCGGCTCGAAACCGGCGAGGTGCTCCAGAAGCGCGATATCCCCGACCCGTATTTCGGCGAAGGCATTATCAATTGGAAAGACCGCCTGATGGAGCTGACGTGGCAAGCCCAGGCGGGCTTTATCTATGACCTTGGCACCTTCGCGCCGCGAGGAGAATTCCGGTATCCCGGCGAGGGGTGGGGGCTCACCCAGGACGGCAAGCGGATCATCATGAGCGACGGCACGCCAGCGCTGCGGTTCTGGGACCCCGAGACACTGAAGGAGATTGGCCGCGTAACCGTGACGGACGAGGGCCAGCCCGTGAAAGACCTGAACGAGCTGGAATGGGTGAAAGGCGAGGTCTACGCCAACATCTGGCAGTCGAACCGCATCGCGCGCATCGACCCCGCCACCGGCAAGGTCATGGGATGGATCAGTCTGGCGGGATTGGCTACCCTGGACGGACACTTCGTGGAAGGCCAGGGCGATGTGCTGAACGGAATCGCCTACGACGCCAAGGGCGACCGCCTGTTTGTCACGGGAAAAAAGTGGCCCAAGCTGTTTGAGATCAGGCTGGTGAAGAAGACTGGCGGGCAGTAGGAGCAGGCCGGATAGTCCGCCCAGACCTGAGCAGACCGACTACGGCAATCCCGGCAAGATCGCGGATTCTCCTTGACCACGCCCAATCCGCTAGTGTAAAATTCAACAATGCACGGGGTCTAGGGGCGAGATTCGCCATCTTACACCACCTGCGAGTGAGGGCAGTGGCGTCTGCGTGTGGTTTTTGGCGGGTCTCCGGGCCCTGAAACTGTGCCGTAATTGCTGAGTTTATGAACAGGAGAAGAAAGCGAATGTCGATTCGAAAGTTGTTGATTCTTGTGCTGGCCGTCCTTGCGCTTACCGCGATTGCGCTGGCGCAAACCCAGACCTCCCGTTTGGACGGGACGGTCCAGGATCAGACCGGGGCCGTGGTGCCCAATGCCGCTGTGCATGCCGTCAACGTCAAGACGCAGGTCGCTGTGCAGACTACTACCAACGCGGAAGGTATTTTCGTTTTGGCCGCGCTACAGCCCGGCGTCTACAACCTGTCGGTGGAAGCCGCCGGCTTCCGGAAGTTCGATCTCAACGATATTCAACTGGATGCCGGGGCCACGGTTTCCCAGATCGTCAAGCTCGAGGTAGGCCCGACCAGTGAGGCCATTTCGGTGGAAGCCAAGACGGTCGTGATCCAGACCGGCGAGTCGCAGGTCTCGCGCGCGGTGACGCTGCGTGATATCGACACGCTGCCGGCTTTGGGCCGCACGGCTCTTGCGATTGCGCCGTATTCGGCGCCGGGCGTTGCGGTCTACGCCAGTGACAGCAGTTACTCGCGAATCAACGGCGCCCGCCAAGGCAGCAACAACACCACCCTGGACGGTATCGACGCCAACGATTCGGTGGCGCCGCGCTTTGGCCTCTCCCTGACGGCCACCAATACCGACTCGCTCGGCGAGATGCGCGTGATTACGGAAGGCGGCAAGGCCGAATATGGACGCAATGCCGGCGGCCAGGTGGAGATGATCACGCGCGCGGGCACCAATTTCTTTCACGGCAACGCGTTCGACTACATGCGCAACCGGGACTTCAACGCCAACGACTTTTTCAGCAACCTGGCGAACGTGGCCCGGCCGGAGTTCACGCAGAACATCTTCGGGGGATCGTTCGGAGGGCCGATCAAACACGACAAGCTGTTTGTTTTCGGAAACTACCAGGGCCGCCGCACGTATCAACAAGTTCTCCGAACGCGCACTGTGCCAACCGCTAACGCCAAGGCGGGTCTTTTCACGTGGTTGCAGGCCGGGACCACCACCCCCCAGACTTACAGCATCGTTGCCAACGATCCCTTGCACCTGGGTATCGACCCGGCAATACAAAAGCTGCTGGCAATGTTCCCCGCGCCCAACACCACCAGCGTCGGAGACGGATACAACTCCTCGGGGTACAGCTTCAACCAGCCGAACAACAGTTTCGAAGACCAGTTCACCATCCGGGGCGACTACAACCTGAACTCCAACAACCATATCTTCTACCGGCATAGCTGGCAGCGGAACAGCGCCATCGACTCGCTGAATTCCGCCGACGCGCCATTCCCGGGTGGCGCTCAGGGCACGCAAGGCGGCCACCGCTGGGGCGTAGCCGGCGGATGGGATTGGACCATCAGCGCGTCGCTGATCAATGAATTCCGTTACGGCCATCAGAGCGCATCGGTCGACTTTGTGCGTCCCGAGCGCCTGCCCGGCATCATGTACAGCTTCTACAGCTTCACCAACCCCATCCTGACGGCCTTGGCGCAAGGCCGCAATTCGCCGGTCAACGAATACACCGACAACCTGACATGGATCCATGGCAAGCACACGGCGAAGGCGGGGATCAACGTTCGCTACACCCTGCAATACGGCTACAACTACGCGGGCGTCTATCCGAACGCTACGCTGGCGACCACCTATGCCCCGGTCCCAACCACTGTCGGCCCGAGCGGCCTCTCTTCGGCGAACTTGCAGATCTTCCAGGGTCTGTATAACGACCTGCTGGGCCGCATCAGTTCGATCACGCAGACATTCTACACGGACCTGTCCAGTTTCCAGGCGCCCGGCACACCGTCGGTGAAGAACTATAACTTCCACGATTACGGCAGCTTCATCCAGGACGACTGGAAGCTTCTTCCCAACCTGACCCTCAATATTGGTTTGCGGTGGGAAATCTACGGCACGCCGACCGAGGAGAACGGACTGCAAGGGACTATCTCGAGCGTCAAAACCATGGCCGCCACCAATCCCCAGAACAATCTGAGCGTGGCGAAGATGGCATCCTGGTACAACACCGACATGCACGACTTCGCCCCGCGATTCGGCCTTTCCTGGGATCCGACGCACGAAGGGAAAATGGCGATCCGCGCCAACTACGGTATCTTTTACGACCGCATCGTCGGCGCCACCGCGTCCCTGGTGGACAGCAATAGCCCGGGCTTCGCGGATGGCGAGACGTCCTTCCCGAATCAAGTAGTCTCCGACGTGCGCGCCAGCCAGAACCCGGCCATGCCGACGCACGCCGCCGCTCCGCTCATCACGCCGCTGGACAACCGCAATACCAGCATCGTGGTGTTCAATCCCAACCTGCGCTCCGGGTACGTGCACCAGTTCAGCTTCACGGTGCAGCGGGAGATTCTGCGCGGCACGATCATGGAAGCGGGCTTCGTAGGCAACCACAGCGTTAAACTCTTCACCGACCGCGACATCAACCAGCCCATGGTCTATCGCGACTTTCTGGGCGCGGTGCAGCAACTCCAGACCTACGTCGCGAACGGCACGGCGCCGCCCGCGACCAACACGCTGGTGAAGATCTTCGGCACATCGGCAGCCGCCGTGAGCGCGCTGGGCAGCACGGCCATCAGCCAGGGCCAGTTGGGCACGCTCGCCAACACTCTGGACCGCACCAACTACACCCGGTACGCCGCGGCCGGCGTCTCCGACTACTACCTCCGTCCCTTCCCGCAGTTCAACCAGGTGGTTTACGGGAGCAACGACGGCAAGTCGTTCTACGACTCGCTCCAAGTAAGCCTGCGGCGGAACCTGGGCGCTCTGAAGTACACATTCAACTTCACCTGGAGCAAATCGCTGGACAACGGTTCAGTGGATGGCAACGGGTTCACCAACCCGCTGGATAACAACAACCTCAACCTCAACTATGGCCGCAGCGATTATGAGCGTCCGAAGGTATTCACTTACCAAATCATGTACACCCTTCCCATAGGTAAGGGAAAGGCGCTGGGGGGCAGCATGCCGCACTGGGCCGATTCCATTCTGGGCGGATGGGACGTGGGCGTTATGGGCGTGTGGGAAAGCGGCCCACCGATGACGATCTCCTCCGGCCGAGCCACGGGGCCGGGGACCGCAACCGCCGCGGCGGACTACAACGGCGACCGCAACATCGGAAGCATCTCGCGGCAAGGCAGCGGGGTGTTCTTTCTCGATCCCACGCTGGCTACTACCTCCTTCACGTTCCCACTCGCGGGTGGAGTCGGCACGTCGGGCCGCAATGCGTTCCGCGGACCGCGCTTCTTCGACACGGACATTTCGCTGGTGAAGCGGTTTAAGATCACCGAGCGCAAGGCGGTGACGTACCGGGCCGAAGCATACGACCTCTGGAACAACGTGAACTTCAGCAGCCCGGCGGTGAGCATCGCCACGCCGACCACGTTCGGTAAGATCTCCAGCTCGCAGAACGGCGCGCGCGTCATGCAGATGGCCCTGCGTTTCGACTTCTGACGGGCTGACATTCAGAGTTTACCTGATCACACCTCCGCTCCCCGGCCTCTTGGGGGGCGGAGGTTTTTTTTGCCGCTCTGCCCGAAAAACGGCGTCACAGCCACAACAAACGCCGGAAACCCGCCCGCGACGCGCCTGAAAAACGACGTAAAATAACGACCCCCCTGCCGTGACGAACTTGGGATAGTGGTGGGGATTCGATTGAATCCGCGCTCGGCTTATCAGCGCCCGTGCTGAGGACTCACCACGAAAAAGAGCAGGCTGGAGCGGGGCTCCAGCCTGCGGCAAAACGGGGAAGGATCGCTCTTAGAAGTTGAATCTCAGCATGAACTCCAGAATGCGGCCGCCGGGTTCAACCGTGCCCGAAATATCGCGGTAGGCGCCGCTCACCTGGCCGAAGGCCGAACCGATGTTGTTGTAATTCGTGCCGCTGGCCCCGGTTCCGAAGTTCGTCATGTTGAAAACGTTCAGCGCCGTGGCGCGGAACTCCACGTTCATGTTCTCCCGGATCCGGGTCCGTTTCACGATGCTCGCATCGAAAAAGCGGTTCCAGTTCTGCCGGAGAAAGCCACGCCAGCCGAGCTGGCCCACGGGCGCGGGTCCGATGTACGGCTTGCTCGTGTCGAGATCCGCGGGGGTAAAGCCGCCCGTATTAAAAGCCGCCAGCGTGTTATTGATCAGCGACTGCGGCAGGAAGTAGACGATGCCCTTGCCATCGGAGCCGGTGGTCTTCCGGATATTCACCATGTCCTGCAACTGCTGGGCAGTCAAGTTGTTCAGTGTGATACCGGCATTGCTGGTTACTTGGTTGAATGTGCCCACGCCGTTGATGAAGAACGGCAGACCGGACTGGACACGGAGCACCTCGGCGGTCTCCCATCCTTCCAGCACCTTCTTCACGATAGGATTGCTCACGCCGCTTAGCAGGCGCCTTCCGGGGCCGAAGGGCATTTCGTAAATCCAGTTGGCTTTGAGCTGGTGCCGCAGGTCGAATCCCGACGGCACCTTGTCGATGCCCAGGTTCCGAAACGTGGTCGGCTGCGCTACGCTGCTGCTGCTGTTGGTGGGGCCATTCGCCAGCGACTTCGAAAAGACGTAGCTGCCCTGGAGAATCAGGCCATGGCTCAGACGCCGCCGCGTTTCGATCTGCAGCGCGTCATAGTACGAGGAGCCGTCGTTGTTCTCGAGGTAGCTGCCGCCGCTGGCTACCGTCGGATTGACGACGAACATATTAACCGGGCAAGGCCCGCCATTGCATGCCTTGGAGGCTGCGGCGGTAAGGTTGTTAATGCGCGTTGCATTGGTGGCGATGCCGTTCGCCGCGGAGCCCGCCTGGCCGGTGAGCAACTGCGAGGCCAGGGTAGCATCCGTCGTGTTGCCGATGGCCGTCTGGAGAATCGGCACATTCGCCTGCCCCGCCAATCCCGTATTCCCCCAGTTGTTGACACTGGTATTTCTTGTGATATCGCCGCCGCGGGCGATGCGCAGGTTGTTCTGGGCGATCTTGAACTCACTGAGGAACCCGTTCTCGAAGATGTTTACCTCGTCGAGGTTGTACTGCCGCCACAGGTGCACACCGTGATTGCCGGTATAGCGGAATTCCACTATCGTGTCGCGGCCTAGTTCGCGCTGCCAGCCGATGTTCCAGCTCTGCACGTATCCAAGGCTCATGTTGGGGCTGAAATCGTTCAAGCCCGTCGTGAATGTCGCCGGAATCGGGTAGACGGGTGTAGACACCAGACCGGATTTGGTCGGCAAGGCGGGTTGGCGGAAGAGCACGCTGCCAGCCGCCCCAAAATCGGCTGGTGTGGACGCGTTGCTCACCGAGGCGGTCTGCGTGATCCCTTGGTTGGCGCCCCAGAGGCTGATGAACAGTTGCTGCCCTTCGCGCACCGTGGAAATGGCGTAGCCAGCGCGGAAGACCGAAGCACCTTCGTGACTGCCGAAGATCTTCCCGAGGACCCCGGCCATCGCCGGCACCTGCCAGGCCATGCCCGCCGAGGGCGCCCAGGCTGCCGGTATGGTGTAGCCATTGCCCTGGACCGAAAGGAACGAGGGGGTGACACCGGTCAGGGTGCCTGGCTTGAACAGATTGCCGACGCCCGAAAGGCCCCAAACGCTGTTGTATCCCACGCGCGAGTACAGGCCGTTCAGGTTCTCGTAGACGCCCTGCTTCTCGTAGCGCAACCCGATGTTGAGCGTCAGGTTGCGGGCGACGCGCCAGGTGTCCTGCGCGTACAGGCCGTATTCTCTCTCGCGGTTGCGATCGATCGTCGGCGTTGCGGAGTACTGTTTAGTCTTCTCGTCGAGCGTGAGCTGTTTGGAGATGGAGGAAACACGCCCGGTCAGGATGGAGTACAGAGTCGCGGCATCGGTCTGGTTCGTGGTGGAAGAACCCGGAAGATTCGTACCGTTGAAAACGTTCGTGAGGATCGGATCTCCGGTTGCCGCGCCGAACGTGATGCTCGGCATGGTATCGGTGCTGGCGATCTGCTGCCACGAGTTGATCTGGGTGAACTCGCCGCCAAACGCAAACTGGTGCGAACCATGCATGACGTATACGTTGTCCGCGATGTCCTTCACCGGCGAATTGCGGCGCTGCATGCTGGTGGCCGTGCTCACGCTCGAAACGTAGGTACTGCCGAAAATAGGCCGGTAGCCCTTCCAGGTGGTGTACAAACCGGGGTTGACGTCGGGGAAAAACAGAACCGTTCCGCCGTTCAAGCCGCCGCGCCACTCATTGGTCACATGGGCGCCAAACTGCGACCGCAGCGAGAGTGTCCCCTCGAACCGGTTGCTCAGTTGCCCGGTCTGGGTATTGCTGCCGAGCACCACGCCCGTTCCCGGGAAGGCCGCCACTACGTTGTTCAGGAAGTCCGGCACCGAGGAGTACTTGTCGTAGTTGTAGACCAGCGAGAGGTGGTGGTTGTTGGTCAGGTTCTCGTCCAGGCGGGCAGTGAAAAAGTGACGCATCTGGTTCCCGGCGGGTTGATAATTCAGGTCCACGCGATTGTAGTCGCTGTTGCTGATGCCGCGAGGAGTGACGGTGCCCCCCGCCGCCGTGGCGTTCATGTCCTGGAACGTCTTGAGCAGGATCGGATCCGGGGTGTTCGTGAAACCGTTCGCCGCCGCCAGGGTGTACACGTTGACGGTCCTCAGCAGGCTGGGACTGGCCACGCAGGCGGCGTTTGCAGTGCCGCTCGGGCAATACGAGAAGTTGCCGTTCGTCGCGTCGGACGTGAGGATCTGGCGAGTGTAGGACTTGGTGCCCGGGAGCAGGTACTGCTCGTAGTTGATGAAGAAGAACGCCTTGTCCTTCTTAATCGGACCGCCGCCGTGGAGACCGCGCTGCGTCAGCTTCACCACGTCGCGCGGAAGCCCCTGCTGGTTGTTGAAGAAGTAGTTGGCGTTCCAACCGGTCTGCCGCCGCTGGTAGAAACCGCCGCCGTGCCATTGATTGGTGCCGCCCTTGGTCACGAACTTGATCTGCGCCGCACCCTGGCCGCTGGAATCGGCGCTGCCCGCCGACGTGGTCACGGTTAGTTCGTCCAGCGAGTCGACCGTCGGATAAATGTAGCTGAAGAACCCGTCGCTCGACTTCAGCATGTTGTCCTGCGTATTCATGCCGTCGATGCTGACGTTCAGCGCGCCGCGCGGAAGCCCGTTCACGGAGGAACTGCGCGGGTTGGTGGGAGTCTGCACGCCCGGTTGGGTCACCAGTAGTTCGACCGCGTTGCGCGTCGCAAAGGGAAGCTCAAAAATCTGGCGGCCCCCGACGGTGCTGCTGATCGCGGCGCTGGCCGTCTGGACGATGTCCTCTCCGGCCTCCACCGTGATGCTGTCCGTGATCGCGCCCACTTCGAGTCTGACATCCACGGTGGCGGGAACACCGGAGTTTACCGTGACCGCAGCCATCGTCTGCGATACGAATCCAGTTTTGGAAATGGTCACTTTGTACACAGCGGGTGGTATGGAAGCCAAGGCCCACTCGCCTCTCTCGTTAGTGGTGGTTCGGAAAACCTGGCCGGTCGCAGTGTTTGCAAGCGTGACCTCCGCTCCCGGAACAAATGCGTTTTGAGCGTCAACAACGGTGCCGCTCACCGGGCTGTTCGCCTGGGAAAACGCTAGGATGACGCACATACAGAGCGCCATTAGAAGATTCTTCGTCATTTTGTATCTCCTAAGTCACTAACTCCAAAACCAACTGATCCGTTCTGAACGCAGGCATACCAACTTTAGCCCGGAATTATCACTTCTTGCAGGCAACCGCAGCCGGGTCAAACCTAGCCAACAGACCTGACCTAAGAAGCGATCTTAATAGTTTTCCGCTTTTTGCAGCCGGTGTCAATAGTTTCTTGCATCGAAGAGTGTATATTTTCCGGCCGTTTCCAGCGCCTGGGGTCATATCAAGCCCTGCAAAATCGGGCCCGGCTGGCCATCACGCGATATCCGCGAGGAGAAAATGCGCGGGTCTGCCGGCCTTTTGCGCCACCGCTTCGGCGGCCAGGTAGCCGCTGCGGACCGCTCCTTCCATGGTGGCGGGCCAGCCCGTGCGGGTCCAATCACCCGCCAGACAGACGTTCGCAGGGCCGGACAGAGTGGCGGGCCGAAGCGATTCGGTTTCCGGAGCCGCGGAGAAAACGGCGCGCTGCTCCTTGATGACGTGCGCCTTCACCAGGTTGGCGTCGCAGACGCGCGGAAAGTACAGGCGCAGGTCGCCGATGGCGATATCGATGATGTCGCTGCGCGAAAGGTCAGTCAGGTCGCGCGAGGCGCTCACCACCAGTTGCAGGTAACGGCCGCGGTCCTTGTTGAACATCCATTGCATGGTGCGGTCGAGCAGGGCGGCATGGGGCAGCGTGGTGACCTCGCGGTCGAACCACAGGTGCACGCCGGTGATGGGCGAGTGCTCGAGCTTGGGGGCCGGAAGCCCCACGGCTTCGAGACGCTCGAAGGGCAGCGCGCAGATGTAGTGATCGGCGGTGCGGCGTTCGCCGGCCACGGTGAAGCCGGCGTCATCGATGCGCTCGACGGGGGAACGGAGGTGGATGCGAACGTTGCCTAGCCGCTGCCAGGCATCGCTGGCATAGAGTTGGGCCAGCGGAACGGTGGGAATCCCCACCTCGTAGGAATCGGCGCGCGCCAGAAAGCCCAGCCAGAAGACCTGGAAGCCGTGTACGGCGGCCATGCGGTCCAGGTCCTCACTCACGGCGCTGACCAGCACCTGGCGCCAGAAGCGGTCGATGGCGCGCGGCGTCTGGCGTTTCCGGAGGAGCCAGTCGAGCATGCTGATGCGGTCGAGATCCTGGCGCCGGGTCCGCTCGCGGCGGATGGCGAAGAGAGCGCGCGCGATGGCCAGCTTGTCGGCCCGCTTCAGGCAGTGCAGGCGCAGGAATGACCCGGTGAAGTGGAAGGGTGCCGGCAGACGGCCGCGGCGCAGGACGGAGATGCGGCCGCCGGGCTCCACAAAGTAGAACTCGCGATAGAAGCGGATGCGCTCGCGGACGCCCAGCCGCTGGTAGAAATCCAGCAGGTTGACGCAGCAACGCAGCAGGAGGTGCTGGCAGTTATCGATGATCTCCGCGGAGACCTGGTCCGAACCAGGCATTGAGTAAGATGTAGCGCGGCCGCCCAGGAAGGGCCGCGCTTCGAAGAGGTCCACCTCGAAACCGGCGCCGCCCAGAGCGGCTGCCGCCGACAACCCGGCGAGGCCGCCACCGGCTATGAGAACCGAGGGCATCAGCAGACAGTATGGCATGTTGAAGCGCCGATTCGGAGCCGCGAACGTAAGAGAGCGGTGGGGTAGGGCTACTGGCAAGTCACAGCCCAGGGGGACCGGGTTTCGTGATAGAATTCAATCGTCCCCTCCTACTCGTTTTCAGAGACAAGGGTAACTAAACACATCTTTATGCAGCAGCAGGAACCTAAGAGAGTCCTGGCAGTCGTCAGCGACCTGTTCTTCTCGGTCAAGCTGACCGACGCGGCCAAGCGGGCGGGGCTGGCGCTGGAATTCGTCAAAGAATCCAAAGAAGTCCTGGCCAAGGCACAGGACAAGCCCTCGCTCATCATTTTTGACTTGAACTTCGACGCGGCACAGCCGCTGAAGGTGATTTCGAAGCTGAAAGGGAGCCCCGCGACCAAAGCTATCAGCCTGATCGGGTATCTTTCCCACGCGCAAGGAGAACTGAAGCAGCAGGCCCATGAGGCCGGCTGCGACATGGTGCTGGCGCGGTCGGCGTTCTCGCAGAACATGCCTCAGATTTTCAAGCGTCACTCGGGGTTGGGGTAGCGCGGCAAGAAGCTTTCAGCAGTCCGCTTTCAGCGGTCAGCTTTCGGCCGTGGTGATGGGGCTGACGGCTGGCCGCTCCGACTGCGTGAAGCGGGCCAGGGCCTCGACTTTGGCGCGGGCGGCGCCGGCGTCGATAGACACGGCCGCAATGGCAGTCCCTTCCAGGAAGGTAGACACCCTCCCGGCGGCCACCAGGGCGGCGGCGGCGTTGGCCAGGACGATGTCGCGGTGTGGGCCGCGTTCGCCGCATAGAACCGCATTGGCGATGGCGGCGTTGCAGGCCTTGTCGCCGCCCTTCAGGTCCTCGGGGACGGCGGTGCGGACCGCGAAATCCGCCGGCTTGAGCGTGCGGCGCTCTACTTGGCCCTCGCGGATCTCAAAAACCAGTGTGGGGCCGGTGGTGGTGATTTCGTCCAGACCGTCGGAGCCGTGAACCACGAAACCGCGCCTCAGGCCCAGAGCGGCCAGCGCTCCGGCGATCAGCTCGGCTGCCTTCAGCGACGGCGCGCCGGCCACCTGGGCGGTGGCGCCGGCGGGATTGGTGAGAGGACCCAGCAGATTAAAAACCGTCCGCATCTTGAGGTCGACGCGGACGGGCTGCGCGTGCTTCATGGCGGTGTGGAAGGCTGGGGCGAAGAGAAACCCGATGCCGATCTCGCGGATGGCGCGCGCCGTCTGGCTGGGCGAAAGCGCGATGTCGATGCCCAAAGCTTCCAGCAGATCGGCGCTGCCGCATTGACTCGAAATGGAACGGTTGCCGTGCTTGGCCACGCGGACCCCCGCGCCGGCCACCACCAACGCGGCAATGGTCGAGATGTTGAACGTGCCGGTACAGTCGCCACCGGTGCCGCAGGTATCGACCAGCGGCTCGCCGCCGGGCTGGAGATCGATGGGCTCGGCCATCTGGCGCATGGCGCGCGCGAAACCGACCAGCTCGTCCACGGTCTCGCCCTTCATCCGCAAGGCGATCAGGAAAGCCGCGATCTGGGGGTGCGTGGCCTGGCCGGCCAGGATGGTTTGCATGGCCGCCAGCGCATCGGCGGACGACAGGTTCTCCCTTTCGGCGACGCGTTCGAGGTAGGGCAGAAGCGACATGATATATTAAAGGGTTTGGCTTTCCGCCATACTAACACAAGCAGACTTCCATGAAAATCCACGAGTATCAGGCCAAGACCATCCTGGCCCAGTACAACGTACCTGTGCCGCGGGGCGAGGTGGCGTATACGGCTGAAGAGGCGGAAGCCGCGGCCAAGCACATCGGCGGCAGCGTGGTGGTGAAGGCCCAGATCCACGCCGGCGGACGCGGCAAGGGCGGCGGCGTCAAAGTGGCCAAGAACGCCACCGAGGCCGCCGAATTCGCGCGGCAAATGATCGGCATGCGGCTGGTGACCCACCAGACGGGGCCGGAAGGGCGCATCGTGCAGCGGCTGCTGGTGGAAGAGACGCTGCCCATCGAGCGCGAGTTGTATCTCGGGATCGTGCTCGACCGCGTGCAGGGCAAACCGGTGTTCATGGCCTCGGCGGCGGGCGGCATGGAGATCGAAGAGGTGGCCGCCCGGACGCCGGAGCTGATTCTGAAGGAGACTTTGCAGCCGGGCGTGGGCCTGGCCGCCTACCAGGCGCGCAAACTGGCGTTCGGAATGGGGATTCCCCCGGCCAGCGCGAACGGCGCCGCCGCGGCCATGGTGGCGCTGGCCAAGGCCTACCTGGCGATGGATGCGTCGCTGGCCGAAATCAATCCGTTCATCCTCACCAAGGACGGCAAAGTCTACGCGCTGGACGCCAAGATCAACTTCGACGACAACGCCCTCTACCGGCATAAGGAGCTGTTCGACCTGCGCGACCTGAACGAAGAAGACCCGCTGGAAGTGGAGGCCTCGCGGTTCGGGCTGAACTACATTAAGCTGGATGGCACGGTGGGCTGCATGGTGAACGGCGCCGGCCTGGCCATGTCCACCATGGACATCATCAAGCACGCCGGCGGAGAGCCGGCCAACTTTCTCGACGTGGGCGGCGGCGCCAGCGCCGAGCAGGTCAAGAACGCGTTCCGCATTCTGCTCACGGACAAGAACGTGAAGGCCGTGCTGATCAATATTTTCGGCGGCATCCTGCGGTGCGACACGCTGGCCACGGGGGTGGTGGCGGCGGCGCGCGATCTCAACGTCCAGGTGCCCATCGTGGTGCGGATGGAAGGCACCAACGTGGAGATGGGCCGGCAGATCCTGATGGAGTCGGGGCTGAACTTCACGGTGGGGCTGGATATGCGCGACGCGGCGCAAAAAGTGGTCAAGCTGGCGGCGTAAGATGAGCGTACTCGTAGACCGAAACACTCGACTGATTGTTCAAGGATTCACGGGCAAGGAAGGCACTTTCCACACGCAGCAAGCCATCGCTTACGGCACCACGGTGGTGGGCGGCGTAACGCCCGGTAAAGGCGCGACCCGGCACCTGGATCTGCCGGTTTTCGACACCGTGGCGCAGGCGGTGAAAGAGACGGGCGCCAACGCGTCGGTTATTTTCGTTCCACCGCCGTTCGCCGCGGATTGCATCATGGAAGCCGCCGACGCGGGGCTGCCGGTGGTGGTGTGCATCACCGAAGGGATTCCCACGCTGGACATGGTGAAGGTGTGGCAGTTCCTGCAAGACAAGCCCACGCGGCTGATCGGGCCGAACTGCCCGGGCATCATCTCGCCCGGCAAGTGCAAGATTGGAATCATGCCAGGACACATCCACAAAGAAGGGAACGTCGGCGTGGTGTCGCGCTCGGGCACCTTGACCTACGAAGCGGTGGGGCAGTTGACCAGGCTGGGGATCGGGCAATCGACGTGCATTGGCATTGGCGGCGATCCCATCATCGGGACGAATTTCGTGGACGCGTTGAAGCTGTTCAACGAGGACCCGGAGACCGAGGCCATCGTCATGATCGGCGAGATCGGCGGTAACGCCGAGGAGACCGCCGCGGCTTACGTGAAGGCCAATGTGACCAAGCCGGTGATCGGGTTCGTGGCGGGCCAGACGGCGCCGCCGGGACGCCGCATGGGCCACGCCGGCGCGATTATCGCGGGCGGCTCGGGCAAGGCGTCCGATAAGATCAAGGCCATGCGGGAGGCGGGCATTACGGTGTGCTCCACGCCGGCCGAAATAGGAGAGAAAGTTCAAAGCCGCTTATGAGCCTGGAACGCACGTTGTCCATCATCAAGCCCGACGCGGTGGCTGCGAGGCAGGCGGGCGACATTCTCGCCATGATCGAGAAGGCCGGCTTCCGGATTCTGTCGCTGCGCATGACGCGCCTCACCGAACCGCAGGCGCGGGAATTCTACGTGGTGCATAAGGAGAAGCCGTTCTTCACCGGGCTGGTGAAGTTCATGACCGCCGGCCCCATCCTGGTGATGGCGCTGGAGCGGGAGGACGCCATCCGGAAGCTGCGCGAGGTGATGGGCGCCACCAACCCCGCCAACGCAGAGGAAGGCACCATCCGCCAGCGGTTCGCGGCCAGTATCGAGCGCAACTGCGTTCACGGCTCGGACGCGCCGGAAACCGCCGAGACCGAGCTGCGGTTCTTTTTCAGCACGGCGGATCTGCTGTAGCCGACTCAGCGGGTCCCGGTGCGCTTCATTTGTAACTACGCGCGATAATGCGGATCTATGCTTCTGGAACTGGCCGGTGCCGCGGCGGTCGCCATCTGGATTTACCTGCTGCTCGGCCGCGGCGGATTCTGGCGCATGCGCGACGCTTCGCCGGAAGGCGTGCTGCCTGCCGTGGCGCCGCCGGTTGTGGCGGTGATTCCGGCTCGCAACGAGGCCCCGGTGGTGGCGCGCGCGGTGGCTTCGCTTGCCCGGCAGCAGTATCCCGGTGAGTTCCACATCGTGCTGGCGGACGACAATAGCACCGATGGCACCGCCGATGCCGCGCGCGCGGCGGCTCCGCCCGGGCTTCTCCAGGTGGTTCACGCGGGCCGCGTGCCCGAAGGCTGGACCGGCAAGCTGTGGGCTGTTTCCGAGGGCATTCGCGAGGCCGGGCGCTTCAACGCCGGGTACTTGCTGCTTACGGATGCCGATATCGTGCATCCGCCGGAGAACCTGTCCGCGCTGGTGGCTCGCGCCGCGTCTTCCGGATACGACATGGTCTCTTTCATGGCGACGCTGGAGTGCCGGACATTCGCCGAGCGGGCGCTCATTCCCGCGTTCGTTTTCTTCTTCTTCATGCTTTGTCCGCCCGCCTGGATTGGCAGCTCGCGGCGCGCGACGGCCGGCGCCGCCGGTGGATGCATCCTGATCCGCCGTGAGATGCTCGAACGTTTGGGCGGCATCGCTCGGATACGCGGCGAAGTGATTGACGACTGCGCGCTGGCCCGCGCGGTCCGGCGGCAGGGCGGCCGGCTATGGCTGGGCCTCAGCGCCGCCACCCGTAGCATTCGCCAATACGCCACTTTCGGCGAAATCGGCCGCATGATTTCCCGCACCGCCTTCGCGCAGCTCCATCATTCCGTGTGGCTGCTGATGGCCACGGTGCTGGGACTGGTGCTGACGTACATGGCGCCGCCGGTGCTGGCGCTCACCGCCCGCTCAACGGCAGGCGCGCTGGGCGCCTGTGCGTGGATGCTGATGAGCATCGCGTACTTCCCCGCCCTGCGCCTCTACCGCCGCTCACCTCTATGGGCGCCGCTGCTGCCGGTGATCGCGGCCTTCTATCTGGGCGCCACCATTCATTCCGCCCTGTCCTATTGGCGTGGCGCGGGCGGTCTGTGGAAGGGCCGGGTGCAGGATCGGATGCCATCATGATGGCAAAAGTGCTATCATGTTAGCATGGTGCGAACACAGATTCAGTTAACCGAGCAGCAGCTCGACACGCTGAGGGAATTGTCAACCACAACCGGGAGACCCGTGGCCGAACTGGTGCGGCTCGGCGTAGAACTCTACCTGAGTTCACAGCATCGGCCCAGCCGGAAGGAGCAGATCGACCGCGCCCTCAGAGTGATCGGTAAATTCTCTTCTGGCCGCAACGATGTCAGCCTTCATCACGACCGTTACCTGGCCGAGGCCTTTAAAGAATGATCGTCTTCGTCGATACTTCGGCATTGTACGCAGGGCTCGACCAGAAAGACATCAACCACAACCGGGCGAAGAGCGCTTGGACGGACCTGCTGGCTGGCAAAGCCATGCTTCTGACCAATAATTACGTCTTGCTGGAGACCGGCGCCCTATTGCACCATCGCCTCGGACCCGCCGCCTTCAAGGCATTCCACCAGGATCTGGTCCCCCTGCTTGCCGTAGATTGGATCACTCAGCAGCGGCACCAGGCGGGCGTCGAAGCGCTACTCACCGCCGCGCGCAGGAAACTGAGCCTCGTGGACGGTATCAGCTTCCAAACCATGCGGCAGTACGGTTCCCAGACCGCCTTCTGCTTCGACCCCCACTTCCGCGAACAAGGGTTTGACACCATTCCATAGTTTTCTTGTTTCCTTCCAAACTTCCTGTGATAGACTCAGTGTTCCGCATCTGAAACTTCGGAGAATGGAGAGGCCTGTCGCTTGAAACTCGCTCCGGTTGACTACACCATTCTCGCCGTCTATTTCGCCTTTGTCCTAGGCATCGGCTGGATACTCCGTAAGAAGATATCCACCAGCGGCGATTTCCTTCTTTCCGGGCGGTCAGTTCCCGTGTGGATCACCAGCCTGGCATTCATCGCGGCCAACCTGGGCGCGCAGGAACTGGTCGGCATGTCCGCCTCGGGCGCCAAGTATGGCATCATGACCGCCCACTTCTATTGGATCGGCGCCATTCCGGCCATCCTGTTCGTGGGAATTTTCATGATGCCGTTCTACTACGGGAGCAAAGCCCGCTCCGTTCCCGAGTATCTGAAGATGCGCTACGACGAAAAGACGCGCACGTACAACGCCTTCACGTTCGCCGTCATGACGATCTTTTCCTCGGGAATCTCCATGTATGCGCTGGGCAAGCTGCTGCAATTGGTCCTGGGGTGGGACTTCAGTGCCTCGATCCTGGTCTCGGCCGCCATCGTTTTGGTCTATACCTTCCTCGGCGGGCTCACCAGCGCCATATACAATGAGGTTCTCCAATTTCTGTTGATCGTCGCCGGTTTCTCTCCCTTGGCGATTCTCGCAGTCGCCAAGGCCGGAGGCTGGCAGGGCATCCAGACGCGACTGGGCGCCATGACGCTTGCCGGCGGCATGTCCGGGAAGGTCATGACCCATGCCTGGACCTACATGGGAAGCCCGCAATCCAATCCCATGGGCGTGGAGCTTTTCGGGATGGTGGCGGGCCTCGGGTTCGTGCTCTCGTTCGGCTACTGGTGCACGAACTTCCTGGTGGTGCAGCGCGCCATGGCGGCCGATTCCATGAACTCCGCCCGCCGCACACCGCTCATCGGCGCCTTCCCCAAGATGTTGCTCCCATTCATCGTCATCGTCCCCGGCATCGCCGCCGTGGCCCTCGCCCAGATGGGCCCCGACATCTACAGCATCCCGGTTGACGCCAACGGTGCTCCCAACTACAACCTGGTCATCACTACCCTCATGGCCAAGTTCTATCCGGCCGGCATGCTGGGCGTCGGGCTGACGGGCCTCATGGCGTCGTTCATGTCGGGCATGGCGGGAAACGTCACCGCCTTCAACACGGTCTGGACTTACGACATTTACCAGACCTACATCCGCAAGAACGCGCCCGACCGGCACTATCTCCACGTCGGACGGGCCACCACCGTCGTCGGCGTGCTGCTCTCCATCGGCGCCGCCTACGTCGCCACGCGCTTCGACAACATTATGGACCTGCTGCAGTTGGTCTTCGGGTTTGTCAACGCGCCGCTGTTCGCCACCTTCCTCCTGGGCATGTTCTGGAAGCGCGGCACCGGCCACGCCGCGTTCTCCGGGCTGGTTACCGGCACGGTGGCTGCTTCGCTCACCTGGTGCCTGACTGTGGCCGAGGGCAAGGGCGGCATCCTGGGCACCGTTCACACCTTCCCCTCCACCATGGCCCAAAGTTTCTGGATCGCCCTGATGGCCTTCACCAGTTGCCTGCTGGTGACGCTTCTCGTCAGTCTGGCGACCAAGCCGCGCCCCGAGAAGGATCTCGAGGGGCTGGTCTATGGCCTGACCAAGATCCCCGAGGACCGCGGCAGTTGGTATCAGCGCCCCGCTCCCCTGGCCGTGACCGTCATAGCGATCCTGTTGGTATTGAATATTTGGTTTGCCTGACATGCTGGACTTAAGAGTGCCTTCGGGCTGGTT
>JBEKYW010000038.1:0-84498 GCA_049510555.1 Bryobacteraceae bacterium | reverse complement strand
CGGAAGGCCAACTCGAAGAAAACCAAACCACTTGCACTCCCTCGGAACCGGACCCGTTGCGGCCCGACGAGCCTGACCCCGACTACCCCCTTACCGACCCTCCCCCGGAGACCCCCGGCCCACCCCCGGCGCCGTCTCCAGGAGCGCCAGACCAGGGCTCCGGCTCGCCGCCGGCCGCGGAATCGCCAAAAGGCCCAGCCCCGCGTCGCCCCCGGAATTCGAGCGTTCGCATCGGTGGGGCAGACGGGGTGCCCTGTGGGCCCGTCTGCCTCGCCCGCTTGCGGGCGTTTTTTTCACAGCTTCTCGCGGTCCTTTGTCAAACCTGCTACAACAGAGGGCATGACACAGGATTCCACGCACCGCCGGGATTTTCTCAAGGCCGCGGGTGGCGCCGCGCTCACCACCTCGCTGTTCACGGGCAACCTCAAGGGCGCCAACGACAAGGTGAACGTGGCGTTCATCGGGGTCGGCCGGATGGGCTCGGACAACCTCGGGATCGCCGCCAAGGTTCCGGGCTTCGAAATCGTGGCGGTTTGCGATGTGTATCAGCCGGCGCTGGAGCGCGCCGAGGCGCAGGCCAAACGGCTGGGCTTTGAACGAGTGAAGGCCAGGAAGGATTTCCGCGAAATCCTAGCGGACAAATCCATCGACGCCGTGTGCATCTCCACGCCGGACCACTGGCACGCCTACATGGCGGTGGAAGCCTGCAAGGCCGGCAAAGACGTTTACGTGGAAAAGCCTTCCTTCGTGTACGTGGAAGAGGGCGTCAAGATGGTGGAGGCCGCGCGCAAGTACCAGCGCGTGGTGCAGGCCGGCACGATGCAGCGCTCCGGCGGGTTTTTTCAGAAGGCGCGCGCGATCGTCAAGAGCGGTGACCTGGGCGACATCACCTTCTGCCGCACCTTTCAGGCCGGCCTGGACAAAAAGGAAGGCTGGGGCAATCCGCCGGATTCCGATCCGCCGCCGGGCCTGGACTGGGATATGTGGCTCGGACCGGCGCCCAAGCGGCCGTTCAATGCCAATCGCTGGGGTGTGGTGGAGGGCCGCTTTTCCGCGTTCCGCTACTTCTGGGATTACGCCGGCGGCGCCATGACGGATTGGGGCGTGCACTTGCTCGATATCGTCCAGTTCGCTTTCGATGAGGTGATGCCGGTCTCGATCGCCGCGCAGGGCGGCAAGTTTTACGTTGACGACAACGTGGAGACGCCGGACACCATGCTGGCAACCTACCGCTATCCCGGATTTATCGGATCGTACGAAAGCCGCACCGCGAATCCGTACCCCGTCTGCGGCGATACCTACGGCACGGCGTTCCACGGCACGAAAGCCACGCTGATGGTGAACCGCAAGGGCTATACGCTGCTCTCCAACCAGAAGGGCGCGCAGCCGGTGGAGGAGCACGGCAAGGAAATGGCCGACATGAACGTGCCCCACTGGAAGAACTTTCTGGAGTGCATCCGCACGCGCGAGAAACCCATCAGCGAGATCGAGACCTGCGTGCGCACCACCGCCACCTGCGTGCTTGGCAACATCGCCATGCGGCGCGGCCTGACGCTGGATTGGGACGATAAGGCGTTCACCGTCAGGCAGCACGAGGCAAAACAATTCTTGAAGGCAAAGTACCGTTCACCCTGGAAACTGGAGGTTTGATATCTATGAGATGGTTTCGTCTATGCGCCGCCTTGCTGGCCGCGTTGGCGCTGGCGAGCGCGCAAAGCCCAACAGGGAAGTGGGTCGCGAAGTTCTCGTCGGATGACGAGGCGCGCGAAATCGTTCTGGTATTGAACGTGGAGAGCGGCGGCAAGGTAACGGGATACGTGCTGGCGCCGCAATATGAGGACCGCATCGTCGAGGGCACGGCCAACGGCAACCAGATCATGTTTGTTGCCGAGCGCGAGGCCAACAACAACACCAGGCGCCGCAGCAACTACACCGCCGTGCTGGAGGGCGGCAAGCTCAAGCTGACCATGCCCACTTCCGGCAATCGCCCGCCGCAAGTGATCGAATTCACGCGCGCCTCGGCCGAGGCGCAGGCGCCGCTGCCGGCCCCGCCGCCCAAGATTCCGCTGCCGGCGCCGGCTCCCGTGCGCTCCAACGGGCTGGCCAAGACCCCGCCGATGGGGTGGAACAGTTGGAACAAGTTTCGCGGCCAGGTGAACGACAAGGTGGTGCGCGAAATTGCCGGCGCCATGGCAAAGAACGGCATGAAGGCCGCCGGTTACGTCTACGTGAACATCGACGACACCTGGGAAGGCACGCGCGACGGCCAGGGCAATATCCGCACCAACTCGAAGTTCCCGGACATGAAGGCCCTGGCTGATTACGTCCACGGCAAAGGGTTAAAACTAGGGATCTACTCATCGCCCGGTCCCCGGACCTGTGCCGGATATGAAGGTAGTTTCCAGCACGAGGCTCAGGACGCCAAGACCTTCGCCGCGTGGGGCATCGATTACCTCAAGTACGACTGGTGCAGCGCCGCGCGCGTGTATGCGCCCGACTCTTCCACCATGCAGGCCGCCTACGCCAGGATGGGCGAGGCGCTGCTGGCTTCTGGGCGGCCCATCGTTTACAGCCTGTGCCAGTACGGCATGCTGGATGTGGGCGAATGGGGCGCGAAGGTGGATGGCAACCTGTGGCGCACCACGGGGGACATCGGCGACCGCTGGCAATCCATGTCGAATATTGGATTCGACCGGCAACCCGGCCGCGAGAAGTACGCGGGCCCGGGGCACTGGAACGACCCCGACATGCTGGAAATCGGCAACGGCGGCATGAGCGATATCGAGTACCGCACGCACATGAGCCTGTGGTGCCTGCTGGCCGCGCCGCTGCTGGCGGGTAACGACCTGCGCGACGTGAAGGCGAGCATCCTGGAGATTCTCACCAACAAGGAAGCCATCGCGGTAGACCAGGACAGGCTGGGCAAGCAGGGCGTGCGCGTGGCGAAGAACGGCGATCTCGAAGTGTGGGCGCGGCCCCTCGCTGATGGCGGCCACGCGGTGGGACTATTCAACCGCGGCGAAGCCGCCGCCAAGGTGACAGCCAAGTGGAGCGACATCGGGGTGAAGGGCGCGCACAAGGTCCGGGACCTGTGGGCGCACGCCGACCGGGGTAAAGTGAAAGATGAATACACCGCGGAGGTGCCATCGCACGGCGTGGTGATGATCAAGATCGCGAAGTGAGACGCCGCTTGCAGAGCAGTTTCCCCGCCACCACCACGGCCACGATCAACACGCCTTCCACGACGTAGCGCAAGGTGTCGGTGGGGTGGAGGATTCCCTGTACAAACCGATCCGTGAGGATCATCTCTCCGCCCACTCTGCCGAGGATCGCAGCGCCCAGGTAAATCGTCGCGGGATACCGGTCCATCAGGTCTGCCAGCAGGTTGCTGGCGAAGATTACGAACGGAATGCTCACGCACAGCCCAAACACGATCAGCCCGACGTTGCCCTTGGAGGCTCCGGCGATGGCCAGGATGTTGTCGGTGGACATGGTGAGATCCGCGAACACGATGTACCAGATGGCCTGCACCAGGCGCTTGGGGGCCGGCGCCGAATCGGGCGGAGCGCTGGCATCCACCAACACCTTCACGGCGATCCAGACGATGAACAGGCCGCCGGCGAGCTGGACGTACGGGATGCTGAGCAGCCGGGCGGCGAAGATGGTGAGCGCAATCCGCAGGAGCACCGCGACGGCCGCGCCACACGCCGTCCCGATGCGGCGTTCGCGCCGGGGCAGGGAGCGCACCGCCATGGCGATCACCAGCGCGTTGTCCCCGGCCAGCATCAGGTCGATCAGGATGATCGAGAAGACGCCGAAGAGGAAGTGACCTATGGGCATGGGCGCTCCGGCCGGCCGATCCACGCCTGGGCGCGGCGGAAGTAGCGTTGGGCCGTGCGTGCGTCTTTCAGGATCTGCGCCTTGAGCGCCTGCGGAGACTCGAATTTCCGCTCGTCGCGGACGCGCCAGAGAAACTCCACGCGCAGCCGCCCCAAGGCAGGCCCGGCCTGTTCCATGGGCGTGTCGAGCAAAAAAGTCTCGATGGAAAGCTGATCGCTCGCCCCGAAGGTGGGGCGGTAACCGACATTGGTGAGTGAGTTCCACCGGCGTCCGGTTTCGAGATCGCAGGTGCTGGTGACGTAGACGCCGCGAGCGGGAATCACTTCGGCGGCGGTGGCGAGGTTCAAGGTGGGAACGGTGTGCCGGGAACCGATGCCGTGCCCGCGCACCACCCGGCCCTCCAGAGCATAGGTGTGTTGCAGGAACCGCGCCGCCAGCGAAACCCGTCCGGCCTGGATCAGATCGCGAATCCCGCTGCTGCTCACCACGCGGCCGCGGCACGTCACCGAGGGCACAATTTCGGTTTCGAAACCGAGTCTGTGCCCCAATTCCACGAGCACCCGCACGTTGCCCGCGTGCCTGTGGCCGAAGCGGAAATCACTGCCCACCAGCACCGCCCGCGCGTCCAGCCGGGCCAGCAGCAATTGCCGCGCGAACTCCTCGGGGGTCAGCACCGCCAGCTCGCGGGTGAAGGGCAAAATCAGGACCTGCTCGATGCCTTCCTCCCGCATCAGCTCGGCGCGGCCCTCGGGCGAGGTCAGCAAGCGGGGCGTGCGCTTCGGCGCCACCACGCGGGTAGGATGCGGATCGAAGGTCAGGACCGAAGCCTTCCAGCCGCGGGCATCGGCCAGCGACTTGAGCCGCCGGAGAATGCGGCGGTGGCCGAAATGGACGCCGTCGAAATTGCCGATGGTGAGGGCGCACGGACCGAAATCCGCGGGCGCTTCAGCCAGGCTGTGGTAGATCTTCATGAATCAGGCCGTGCCCCCCACCAGGATTTCCAAACCGTCGTAGGCCAGCCGGATGTGCGGCGGCAGAAGGCTTTCGGCGCGCGCGTGCGCCAGGTCGTGACAGATGTGCGTGAAGAAGGCGCGTTGCGGCGCCAGCTTTTCCACGGTTTTGACGGACCGGTCCACCGTGGAATGCGTGGGGTGCGGCTTGTAGCGCAGCGCGTCGAGGAACAGCACCTCGAGCGAGCGCAGCAGATCGAGCGAAGATTCCGGAATGTCGCTGTGGTCCGTGAGATACGCGGCGGCGCCGAAGCGGAAGCCGTAAATCGCCTGGCTGCCATGGAGAACGGGAACCGGCAGAAACTCGAGGCCGAACAAATCGAACGGCGCGCCATCGATGAGACGCGCGTCGAGCTGCGGGACGTTGGATTCCTTCTTCCCGCCGTCGAAGATGTACGGAAAGCTGCGCCGGATGGCGGCCATGGTCTCAGCGGAAGCGTAAATCGGGATCTGGCCCCTCTGCCGGAAATTGAACGGCCGAACGTCGTCGAGGCCCATCAGGTGGTCGGCGTGCGAATGCGTGAAGAGCACGGCGTCGAGACGCTCGATCCTGGCTCGCAGCGCCTGGGTCCGGAAGTCGGGCGTGGTGTCGATCAAGATATTATGGCCCGCGTAGCTGACCAGGATGGAGGGCCGCAGCCGGTTATCGCGTGGATCGGTGGACGTGCACACGTCGCAGTGGCAGCCGATGTTAGGCACGCCTACGCTCGTCCCCGAACCCAATACCGTAATTTTTAGGGGGGGCGCCGGCATTCAGGCTTTCTGAGCGGCCGCCTGGCCGGCCTCGTCGGAGACCTGGACGAAACGGAACCGCAGCTCCGTAACGGAGTTCTCCAGAAACCGCTGCTCATCGAGCGTGAGATTGCCCTTGGTCTTCTCCAGCAGGATGGCCATGAGGTCGATGGTGTGGCGCGCCATCTGCAGGTCCGGCTGGGGCTTTTCCTCCTCGCCGAAATGCATCAAGCCGAGCTGCATTTCGGCCTGCGTGCGCAGGGAAAGAACCAGGAAAGCAAAGGACGCTGGCGGCAGCGGGATATGGATCTCTTCCGGTTTAGGTTCGGCGGAATCTACGTCGCTCATCAACTGACATTTTACAACGGAGGTGGGGCAGACGATCGCCTTCTGTCGTCTGCCTTTCCTCCGTTACACAGCATGCCCGGCAGACCACAAAGACCGATGGTCTGCCCCACGGGCGCCGCATGTTACATTGAGGCGAATCGCTCCACCACAATGAAAGCCGCGAAAGACAAATTCGAGGGAAAACTTCTGGGCGTGCTGGGAGGGATGGGCCCCATGGCCGGCGCCGTATTTATGGAGCGGCTGACGGCCATGACCAACGCCCGGTGCGATCAAGAGCACATCCCCGCCGTTCTGTGGAGCGATCCGCGCGTCCCCGATCGGACCGATGCCAGGCTCGACGGCGGCGAGGATCCGCTCCCCTGGCTGCTGAACGGAATCAGGCGCCTGGAGGAGGCGGGCGCCCATGCGATCGTAATTCCGTGCAACACGGCCCACCTCTGGTACGACCAGATGGCCGCCGAGACCAGGCTGCCGATCCTGCACATCGTCGAGGCTGCCATTGACGACCTGCGAAGTCATGGCGTCTCGCGCGGGCGGATAGGGCTTATGGGCAGCGCCGCGACTCTCCGGTTCGGGATGTACCAGCAGCGCCTGGAATCCCGCGGATTTGAGTGGGTTGTCCCCTCCGGCGAAGCGATCGAGAAGTACTGCATGACCGCCATCCGGCTGGTGAAAGCCAACCAGATCGCCTCGGCCTACGATCCCGCCGCGGAATGCGTCCGCATGCTGAAGCATCAAGGGGCGGACGCGGTTATGCTGGGCTGTACCGAGCTGCCGCTGGCTGTTCCGCACGAGCGCCGGCGCGAATTGGGTATCGCCTTGACCGACTCCATTGACGGCCTGGCGGCGGCGGCGATTCGCTGGGCCCGGGCATAAACCGCCGGGCGCGCGCGGCACTACATGTTACATTGGGAGAAATCTCCCTCGCGATGAACACCGATTCCACGGCTGGCGCGAAATTTCAAAAACTGGTCGAGATCATGGCGCGTTTGCGCGCGCCGGGCGGGTGCCCCTGGGACCGCGAACAGACCTTCGACAGCATCAAACCGTACACCCTCGAAGAGACTTACGAGGTTCTGGACGCTATCGACCGCCGCGACTGGGACGGACTCGCCGAAGAGCTGGGCGACTTTTTGCTGCAAGCTGTTTTCTATGCGCAGATGGGCGCGGAGCGGAATCTGTTCCGCATGGAGGATGCGCTCGACGCCATCAACCAGAAGCTCGTCCGGCGCCATCCTCACGTGTTTGGCAGCGAATCGGCCGAATCGGCCGGCGACGTGAAGCGCATCTGGGGCGAAGTGAAGACCGCGGAGAAAAAGGAGAAGGGCAGGGAAGAAGACAGCCTGCTCGCGCCGGTGCCGCGCGCGCTGCCGGCGCTGGTGGAGGCGCAGCAGATCGCGTCGCGCGCCGCGGGCGTGGGATTTGATTGGGAGAACCCCGATCAAGTGCTCGATAAACTGCACGAAGAGCTGGCGGAGTTCGCCGAGGCGCGCCGCAACCGCTCGCTCGAGGAGCTTGAAAACGAACTCGGGGACCTGCTGTTCGTCCTGGTGAACCTGGCGCGATTCGTGAAGGTGGATCCGGAGCAGGCGCTGCGCAAGACCAATGCCAAGTTTCGCGAGCGCTTTGGATACATCGAGCGCCGGCTGGCCGAGCGCGGCAAGAAACTGGAAGAATCGAACCTCGAAGAAATGGAGGCGCTATGGCAGGAAGCCAAGCGGTGATCGAGATTCGCCAGTTGTTCCAGCCGGCCGAATTCGAAGACGTGTTCGGCTTGCAGCAGGACATCTGGGGGTTTGCGGATGCCGATCTGCTGCCCGTGCGCTTTCTGATCGTGGTTTGCGAGGTGGGCGGACACGTCTTCGGTGCGTACCATGGCGACCGCATGGTGGGTTTCTGTTTCGCCGTTCCGGGCATCGGGCCGGATGCGCGGCCGTACCTCCACAGCCACATGCTGGGCGTGCTGCCGCCCTGCCAGGACGCCGGCATCGGGCGGCGGCTCAAGCTGCGGCAGCGCGACGACGCCCTGGCGCGCGGAATCGAACTGATCAAGTGGACCTTCGACCCGCTGGAGCTCAAGAACGCCTTCTTCAACATCGAACGGCTGGGCGCGATCGTGCGGCGCTACGCGGAGAACCAGTACGGGACCACCTCCAGCCCCCTGCATGGCGGGCTTCCGACGGACCGCTGCGTCGCCGAATGGTGGATCGATTCGCCGCGCGTGCGAGCCATCCTGGCGGGCGAAGCGGTGGCGCGGCGCAGGGAAGAGGCCGAGCGCATCGTCTTCCCGGTGGGCATCGCGCAGATGCGCAGTCAAGACCCGGGCCGTGCGCGCGAAATCCAGAAGACCAACGGCGAAAAATTCCAGCGCGCCTTCGAGCGCGGGCTCGCCGTGACCGGCTTCGAGCGGAGCGAAACCCAAGGCGCTTACTGCCTGGAACCATGGCCATGAAACTCGAACGCATCACGCTGCGCCAGATCCGCATGCCGCTGGTCGATTTCTTCGAAACCAGCTTCGGGCGCACCACCGAGCGCCACATCATTCTGGTGGAAGCGCAGGGCGAGGGAGCGTCCGGCTGGGGCGAGGTGACCGCCGGCGAGAGCCCCTTCTATAACGAGGAGTGGACCGGGTCGGCGTGGATGATCCTGCGCGATTACGTGGCGCCGTGTGTGCTCGGCCGCGAACTGGAGAGCGCCGCCGCCGTCTACCCGCTGGCGGCGCACATCCGCGGCCACAACATGGCGCGCGGAGGCCTGGAAACAGCCGTCTGGGATCTCGAAGCGCGCCTCCAAGGCGTGCCCCTCTGGAAGAAGATCGGCGGCGGGGCCCGGCGCGAGATTCCCTGCGGCGTCTCCATCGGGATTCAAGACACGGTGGAGCAGCTTCTGGAGAAGATCGAGCGCGAGCTGGCCGCCGGGTACCAGCGCATCAAGATCAAGATCAAGCCAGGCTGGGACGTGGACGTGGTGCGGCGCGTGCGCCAGCGCTTCCCCGCCGTCAAGCTGATGGCCGACGCCAACTCGGCTTACACGCTGGCCGACGCCGGCCATCTGCGGAAGCTCGATGATTTCTACCTGATGATGATCGAGCAGCCGCTCAGCCACGACGACATCATCGACCACGCGGAGCTGCAACGGCAGCTCCAAACCCCCATCTGCCTGGACGAATGCATCCGCACGGCGCACCACGCCGAGCAGGCCATCAAGCTGCGCGCCTGCGGCATCATCAACATCAAGCTGGGGCGCGTGGCGGGGTTTTACGAGGCCAAGCGGGTGCACGATGTGGCCCAGGCCGCGGGGATTCCGGTGTGGTGCGGCGGCATGCTCGAGGCCGGCGTGGGGCGCGCCCACAACGTGGCGCTGGCGACCTTGCCGAATTTCGTGCTGCCGGGCGACGTTTCGGCGAGCCAACGCTATTGGAAGCGCGACATCATCCAGCCGCCGGTTGAAACCACGCCGCGGGGCACCATCGCGATTCGCGACGAGCCGGGCTTCGGCTACGCGCTCGACCACGACTACATCCGCGGCATCACTGTGCGCGAGGAGTCCATCGGTTGAAAGCATTCGTCTCGCTGCTGCGCGACAACCGCAACTACCGGTACACCTGGACCGGCCAGGTGGTCAGCGAAATCGGCGACCACTTCAACAACATCGCGGTCTTCAGCCTGGCCGTGGGCCATTCCAAGCCGGGGCTGGTGGTGACCGGAGTGATGCTTTCCCGCGCCATTCCGGCGGTGTTGGCGGGGCCGCTGGCGGGCGTGGTGCTCGACCGCGCCAACCGCAAGCAGGTCATGATCGCGAGCGATTTGATCCGGGCGGTGGTGGCCATGGCTTTTATCCTCACGGTGAGGCGCGCGGACACGTGGCTGCTGTATGTCCTCAGCGCGCTGCTCATGCTGGCCTCGCCATTCTTCACCAGCGGGCGCTCGTCGATTCTGCCCTCGATCGCCACCAAAGACGAGCTGCACACCGCCAATTCACTCACCCAGACCACCCAATGGACCACCCTCACCATCGGCACTTTCCTGGGCGGGGCCAGCGTGATGCAGTTCGGGTACCAGTGGGCGTTCTTCGGCAACTCGCTCTCCTTCCTGGCCTCGGCGCTGTGCATTTCCCGGCTGTTTCTGGCGGGCCGCGGCTTCCGGCCGCCGCGCACCGCGCTTACCGAAGCCGAGGTGGTCCGGCCGTGGCACGAGTACAAGGAAGGGCTGCGCTACATGCGCGCCACGCCGCTCATTCTGGGACTCGCTTTGATCAATGTCGGCTGGGCTACCGGAGGCGGCGCGGCGCAGATCCTGTTCAGCATTTTCGGCGAGCTGGTCTTTAATCGCGGGCCCGCCGGCCTGGGCGCCGTCTGGAGCTGCGCGGGCATCGGCCTGCTATGCGGCGGCGCGCTGGCTTATTCCATCGGGCGGCGTCTGAGCTTCACCAATTACAAGCGCTCCATCGTGATCTGTTACATTGTGCACGGCGGCGCGTATATCCTGTTCAGCCAGATGCGCAGCTTCTCCTGGGCCCTGGTTTTGATCGCCCTGTCGCGCGCGGGGGTGGGGTTCAGCTCGGTGATGAACATGTCGCAACTGCTGCGTCACGTTCCCAACGCCTTCCGCGGCCGGGTGTTCGCCACCATGGAATCGACCACCTGGTCTGTCATGATGATCTCGATGATGCTGGCGGGCATCGCCTCGCAGCATTGGGACCCGCGGACCATCGGCGCGGTTGCCGGCGCGCTCAGCTCCACCACCGCGATATTCTGGGGCTGGGCGCATGTTACGGGCCGGCTCCCCGAGCCGGCGTGCGAAGGCGTGGAGCCGGAGGAGATCGAAGTTCATGGAGAGCCGACCGTCTGAAGGAGGTCTGTCGCGCCGGGTGGTGCTGGTCACCGGCGCGGCCAAACGGGTGGGCCGCGGCATCGCCCTGCGGCTGGCCGAAGAGGGCGCGCGGGTAGCGATCCATTACCACCGCTCGGAAGCCGAAGCGCGCCGCACGGCCGAGGAGTGCGGCGGCGCGGCGCTGGTCCGCGCCAACCTCGAGAGCGTGGCCGGGATCGGCCGCATGTTCGCCGAGGTGGAAGAGCGCTTGGGACGGCTCGACGGCCTGGTGAACAACGCCGCGCGCTTCAGCCGTCGCCTTCCGCTCGAAATCACCGAGCAGGACTGGGATTTCATTCACTCGGTGAACCTGAAAGCGGTCTTCTTCTGCTGCCAGCACGGCGCGCGGCTCATGCGCAAGACGGGCGGCGGGCGCATCGTCAACATCAGCTCGCTCGGCGGCATTCGCCCCTGGGCGGAGCACGCGCACTACTGCGCCTCGAAGGCCGGGGTGATCATGCTGACGCGCGCGCTGGCCAAAGCCTTCGCGCCGGAGATTACGGTGAACTCGGTGGCGCCGGGCGTGATCCCGTTCGAGGACATCGACGACCGCGGCAAGGAGATGATCGCAGCCACCCCGGCCCGGCGCGGTGGCACGCCGGCGGAAATCGCGGACGCCGTGGTTTACTTTTTGAAGGCGTCCAACTTCGTCACCGGGCAAGTGCTGGCTGTGGACGGCGGGCTGAGCCAGCGGTAGCGGGCTGGTGGGGCACAGCGCAGAGGTTTCAAAATTCCGTCGGCGCTTCGCGCCGCATGACAGACACGGCGGGCTTTACTCGTAGGGGATGTCCACCTCGGTAAAGCTGCCAGAGGTGGCCGCATTCACCGCTGCGACAACCTCAGCAACATGGTGTCTGATGAGACTCCATCGGCCCTGACCCAACACCACAACGGCGATTTTGATCCCTTTAAGATTCTGCTGGTAACTGAGATTCCTGTCGGTCGTGACCAGCACTTCGAACCCAGCGGCCTCGGCTTGTTTCAGCAACTCGCCGTTATCCAATTCTTCCCACCCACGGGCGCGGGCCTCTGTGACCGTGTGGCGGTCAATCAGAAAGCGGGCCAGCGTTCGCGGTGTTCCGGTGTCGAAGAGAATCAGCATTAGAGCCGGAGGGCTGGCACTTCCGCGGTGCGCGCGGCAAACTGCAGAACGGCTTGAACCTGTTCGCGCGTGACCCCGAATTCCTCCACGAGCTCGTCAACGCTCATGTCCTGAAGGTTCTCGAACACCGTCGAAACCGGCGTTCGAGTGCCTCGGAATACCCATGCTCCGCTACGCTTGCCGGGGATACTCTCCACGGCCGGGCATTGCGACCAATCGAGCTTCGCCATTGTTCGATCTCCTTCTCTCATCGTAACGCCAAAGGCACGACGCCGCACACGGCTCTCGCTATACTGGAATTCGTGGCGCGGCTGAATTGGAAGAGCACGGCTTCGTATGTCGCCCTGCTGGCGGCCGCGTATCTCGTGGGCGTCGCGGGAAGCTGGATCTTCGGGGCGCAGTTGGACAACTACGCCTACGACTACTGGTTCCGGCTCTATCAGCCGAAACTGTGGCAGCCCCAGTCGGTTCTCCTGGCCATCGACGAGCCCACCCTGTCCACCATCCGCGGGGGCATGCACGGCATCCGCAAGCCGCTAGCGGACGCTCTGCGCCTGGTCGCCGCCGCTTCCCCCAAGGCGGTCGCGGTCGACGTGATCCTCGCGGAAAGAAGCGAAAACCCGGCCGTGGATGCGGCGCTCGCCGAGGCCTTTCGCTCCACCCCGAACCTGGTGCTCTCCTGCGAGCTGATCGATGAGGGCCGCCGGTGGGAAGACCCGCTGGAGGAATTCCGGCGCGGCGCGGCGCTGGGGCACGTTTACGCCGACCCGGACAAGAACGACTCCGTCACGCGCGCCATTCCTCTGGAAAAACGCTCGGGCCATGTGCGGCGGTGGGCCTTGTCGCTGGAGGCGTTCCGCTTGAGCCGAGGCGCGCCCATCATCGAATCTCCCGCCCATCTCCAAGTTGGCGGCGCCGTCATCCCGGTCCGCGCCAGCGGCGACGGCCGCCTCATGCGCGTGCGCTTTGTCCCTTACAACATGGCGCCCGTTCCCCGCGTTTCGATGGCGGGCCTGCTCGCCAATCCCGCGCTCGCCGGGGAGTTCACCGGCAAGGTGGTGTTCGTGGGGGTGACCGCCCTCACCGAAGTGCGCGACCGCCTCCTGACGCCTTACGCGCTCAGCCGCCAGACCACCGGGATCGAAATCAACGCCGATGCGTTTGAGACCATGGCGCAAGGCCTGTTCATCACCGACGTCTCCGATTTCTGGGTGCTGCTCTTCAGCCTTGGCCTGGCAATTGCCGCCGGCCTGGCGTTCCGCTATCTGCCGGGGTGGCAGGCGTACGCCGCGGGAGTGCTGATTCTGCTGGCCGCCGGCGTCACGCCCTACGTCTTCTTCACGCACCGGCGCGTCCTCTCTTTGGCGACGCCGGCGTCCGCGGCGTTGCTGGGAACCATGACGGCGGCCGCCTACTATCATCTCGTGGTGCGCCGCAATTTGCGCATTGAGCAGGCCGCGCGCGCGCGCTACCAGCAGGCCATGCACTTCGTCACGCACGAGATGCGCACGCCGCTTTCCGCCATTCAGGGCTCCAGCGAGCTGATCTCGCGTTACGCGCTCACCGAGGAGAAACGCAAGCAGATCGCGCTGCTCATCAATTCGGAATCGAAGCGCCTGGCCCGCATGGTCGAAATCTTCCTCAACGTCGAGCGGCTCTCCGCGGGGCAAATGGAGCTGAAGCACGAATCCATCCCGGTGAAGCAGATGGTGGACGTCTGCGTGGAGCGCGTCAAGCCGCTGGGCGAGCGCAAGCACATCGCCATCACGCTCGATCCCATCCCCGAAGAATTGCAGCTTACCGGCGACCGCGAATTGATGGAGTACGCCTGCTACAATCTACTTACCAACGCGGTGAAGTATTCCCCCCAGCGCACCGAAGTCAGGGTCTCCGGCTGGAGGGACGATGGCCACGTCCGAATCGCCGTGAAGGACCAGGGCATCGGCATGGATCAGAAGGAGGTCAAGCAGGTCTTTCAGAAGTTCTACCGCACCAAGAAGGCGGAGGAATCCGGAGAAGCCGGCAGCGGAATCGGGCTTTCCATCGTCCAGCAGATTGTGGAACAGCATGGCGGAAAGATTGAAGTGACCAGCGAGCCCGGCGAGGGCTCCTGTTTCACGGTGGTGATACCCACCGTGGTTGAATGACATTGATGCGGATACTGTTAGTAGAAGACGATCCGGCGCTTCAGTTCACCGTTCTGACGGCGCTGGAGGCAAAAGGGTACGAGGTGGACGCCGTGTCGACCACCGGGGAAGCCATCGAGCGCCTGAGCGGCAACGCTTATCCAATAGTGATTTCCGACATTTATATCGATGAGCGCACCGGCCTCGACATCCTGGACGCCGCCAAGCGGAAGGATCCGCTCTGTTCGGTCATTCTCATGACGGGCCGCGGCACGGTCGAGACGGTGATGGCCGCCACCCGCGGCGGCGCCTTCGATTACATCGCCAAGCCCTTCGACCTCGACGTGATGCTGGATGCCATCGCGCGCGCCGAGGCCTCGCGCCAGGAACAAGAGGGCGAAGCCGAAGAGGAGGAGCCGCTCGAGACGGAGATGATCGGCACGTCGCCGAGCATGGTCGAAATCTATAAGACGATTTCCCGGACGGCTCCCACCGACGCCACCGTGCTCATTGAAGGCGAGACCGGCACCGGCAAGGACATGGCGGCGCATATGATCCACCGGTTCAGCAACCGCAAGGATCAGCCGTTCGTGCCGGTGGATTGCGCCTCCATCGCGCCTTCCCTGCTGGAGAGCGAGTTGTTCGGCTCCATGCGCGGCGCGTTCACGGGGGCGGACCGCGACCGCGTGGGTGTGTTCGAGGCCGCCAACCGGGGCACCGTGTTTCTGGATGAGATCGGCGATATCGAACACAACTTCCAGCTTGCGCTGCTGCGGTTTCTCGAAAGCCACGAGATCCGCCCCGTGGGCGCCTCGCGATCCAAGACGGTGGATGTGCGGGTTCTGGCGGCCACCAACCGGGATCTCCAGCGGATGGTGAAGGAAGACAAATTCCGCGAGGACCTTTGGCACCGCCTCAACGTGGTGCGGATCGTGATGCCGCCGCTGCGCGAGCATCCCGGCGATATCGTCCTGCTCGCCCAGCATTTCCTCAGAAAGTACAATGAGCGCTACCACCGTGACGTGAAGTTGATGGACTCTGGAGTCACGGCGCTGCGGGAACACCTATGGCCAGGCAACGTGCGGCAGTTGCAGCACGTGATCGAGCGGCTGACGATCCTGGCCGACCGGGTCGACGACCAGACGGTGCGGCACGCTCTGGCCATTGGATTGCGCGAGAAGCCCGTCGAGACCCTGGCGGAAGTAGAAGAAGACCAGATCCGCAAGATGCTGGTTGCCATGGGCGGCAACAAGAGCAAGGCCGCCAAGAAACTGGGCATCGAGCGCAAGACCCTCTACCGGAAGCTGGAGCAGATGAAGCTGTAAGCGGCCGGGCTTAGAGCAAATCAGTGATGGATTCGATGGTGGTCGACCGCATCAGTGCGACGTCAGAGAGAATGCCATAAAGCGTGCCGGTCTTGAGCGGATTGTGTAGGGGGACCGTGATCGTATGAACCGGTGGTCCCTCATGCCGCAGCCTGACGTGGCTACCCTTCTGACGCATCACGTGGTAGCCGAGGCGCTCCAGTGCGCGGATCAGACGATCTGCGGATACGCCGCGTGGCAGTCTCATGCGGCTTCGACCGGGATCAACTCGTCCTTTACATAGTGCAACTGCACCAACCGCGGATGCACGGCGCCGTCTTCGAAATGGACCGATATTGCCTCAAGGACATTCCCACGAAGTTCTTCCCATGTGTCTGCTTCGGTGAAAATGCCATGGCCAAGCGCTCGCGCGCAATAGCCACCTTCCTCAGCGTCGCGAACTTCGAAGATTAGCTCCATGCCCATAGAATACCTGAGGCCGAGATGGATTGGCACGTCGGGGCGCCTCTTCAATCTGCCGACTCGATTCCGGGTCGATGGTTTCCTGTCCAGTTGATGTGGGGGGGACGTCACGGGAGTGATGGCGCTGGTATCATCGGAAAGGGTATTCTCCATGCGGTTCGAGCGAATCACGGTTGACCCTGCGGTGGCTACGGGCAAGCCTTGCATACGCAATCTGCGCTTCCCGGTGTCGCGGCTACTGGGTCTGCTGGCGGCCCGGGAGACGAGAGAGTCGATTTTGAGCGCCTATCCCTACCTGGAGGCGGCGGATATCGATGAAGCCCTGCGTTACGCCGCCAGCCTTTCGGAAGACGAAACGATTGAGCTGAGCCGGTGAACCAGCTTGTCCGGGGTCCGTGGCGAAAAACGGAGACAGGCAGAGAGGCCGTCATAGGGAGTGGAAGACTGTCGCCCCGTTTTGAGACCGACTTCTGCGACGTCAGCCGGGTCAATGTCAGGGATGGTGCGGCTCATGGAATCTGAGTATGGCTACAAGATGAGATTGCGCCGTAAGATTCGCTTGGCCTATCCAAAGTTCATTTTTGGGTGCATTTGGTCCGTGGGCTGTTTTATGTTTTTTCGCTACGCGGCCCAAAGTCTCCGGGTCACAGCACCATTGGTTCGATGGGTTCTTCACTATTAACCCGCATGACGAACGGCAAGCTACAACGCTTATCGCTTCATCGAGTGGCGTTTGATCGAAGCTGCAGGCAAGAAGTAGAGCGGAGCCAGCTACGCGAATTCCAGCCGCTTGAGCTTCATGCTGTCGGCGCGAACGTGGGCAAGATCGTACTGCGCCTGTTGCACAAGCCAGCTTTCGGCGCTGCCGCCGAAAACCTTCGAGATCCTCACGGCCATTTCGGGAGATATGCCGCGTTTCCCATTTACGAGTTCCGAAAGCGTGTTGCGGGTCACTCCAAGGGCCTCGGCTGCTTGCGTGATGGTCAAGCCTGAAGGCTCAATACATTCCTGCAACACGACAAGGCCGGGGTGAGGCGGGTTTTTCATGGTCATGGTCATGGGCTGGTTCCTTTCAGTGGTAATCGACATAATCAACGTCCTCCGCGCCGGCGTCAAAGCGGAAAATCACCCGCCAGTTAGCGCGTACTGTAACGGCCCAGAAACCTTTGGACGCGCCTTTGAGCGGATGCAACCGGAACCCCGGCAAATTCATGTGGTCAACGGTTCGAGCGGCGTGAAGCGTTGCCAGAATATTCCGCAGCTTGCCAACATGCTCCGGGTTTACGCCGCTCGGGTCGTCCTGTTCAAAAAGTCGTTTCAGTCCCTTGTGACGGATTGTCCGTATCATCCCGCACCGTAACGCGCCACGTTGCGCATGTCAAGAACAATTTTAGCAGCTAGTCCCTTTCCTTTGCTGGCAGCCGTGAGGCGTGAGCCGAACGGGTGGCCCGCGCCTGACCAGGCGCACATGGCCACGGGGCACAGATCGGCGCTCGCGCCGATTCAATATTGCTCCTGAAACTCACCTTTTTTGAGACACCTGGGGCAGCTTGGCAAGCTGCGCGCCGATTGTTTACGGGCGCAAATGGCGGGTTGGCAACCCGCCGCAGGTTTCCAACCTGCCCCACAAACACAGTTCGCGCTGCGACGTATCGGGGCCCGGCCCGGGTTTTCACTCCGCTCCCCGGAACTCCAGCACCACCAGCGTGATGTCGTCCGATTGCGGCGCTCCTTCGGTGAACTCCGTCACGGCCTCCTGAATGGCGTCGTGAACCGCCGCGCACGATTCCGCGGCGCGCGCCGTCACAATCTGCCGCAGCCGCTTCTTGCCGAAGAATTCGCCGGCGGCATTCTGCGCCTCGGTCACGCCGTCCGTGTAGATGATGACCTTGTCGCCGGGAGCCAGCCGCTCGTCGGCCACCGCGAACTCGGCCGTCTCCATCAGCCCTACCGGCATGCCGGTGGCCTCCAGCACCGACATTCCGCCGCCCACACGCACTACCATCGGCGGGCAGTGCGCCGCGTTCACGTAGCTCAGCCGCCCGGTGCGGTCCAGCAGGCAATAGAACACCGTCGCGTACTTCTCGCCGCCGGTGCGGTCCATGAGGAACCGGTTCAGCCGCTCCATGCGGCGGCCCATGGTATCGGGATGGTCAGTCACTGTAATCAGCGCGCCCTGCAACAGCGAGGCCAGCAGCGCCGAGCTCACGCCCTTTCCCGAAACGTCCGCCACCACCGCGCACCAGCAATGCGGATTGACCGGCGTCACGTCGAAGTAATCGCCGCCCACCTCGTGCGACGCCACGCTGCTGCCGCTCGCCCGCAGCCATCCCTCGGAAGGCAGTTTTCCGGGCAGCAGGCTCTGCTGGATGGTCCGCGCCAGGCGCAGCTCTTGCTCCATCTGGTGTTTGGCCCGCTCCTCCTCGAGCAGCCGCGCGTTTTCGAGCACCGTCGAAGCTTCGATCGCCAGCGTCTGAAGCAGTTCGCGGTCCCCGCCCGCCAGGTCCGCGGCCATCAGGCGCGAATCCATGTAGAGCACGCCCACGGTTTCGCTGCCTGTGGAAAGCACACTGGTGGCTTCGCCCTGGCCTGTCCGGATGCGCACCAGGGGAACGCAGATCACGCTGCGCAGCTCGAGGTCCGCGACGCTCCTCTGGGGCCGCGTCTCGCCTTCGCCCAAGGGGTCGAAGCTCATGGAGAGCAGCTCCCGCCGGTGTTCGAGCGCGCGGTGGATCACCTCGCGCGGCACGCGCAGGTCGCTGGAGTGCAGATGGCGCCCCCGCCGGTGGCGCGCGACGCGCGTCTCGAGGCCGCCGCCGGCCCGCAGTAGCAGGAACCCGCGCTCGGCGCCGGTGATGGTCAGCGCCGTGTCCACCACCGAGGTCAGCACCTCGTCGATCGAAAACGAGCTTTGCAGCGTGCGCGCCAGGTCCAGAATAGCGCGCAGCTTGGCCAGGTTGCCACCGGGCCCAGGGGGCACCCCAGGGGCCACGCCGCTCTTTTCCGCCACCCCCATCTGCTCCATCAGCCGCTTCAACTCCGCGCCGTCCAGCGCGAAGACGAGCTGGTAGGAATCCTGCGCGCCGAATTCGATCTTGTCGGAGTTCCGCAGCGCCTGGCGGGTGATCCGTTTGCCGTTCACCCACGTGCCGTGGAGACTGCCGCAATCCTCGATCACGTACTCGCCGTTCTCGAGCACGATGCGCGCGTGCGCGCGGGAGACGCGGCTGTCCCGGATGATGAGGTGGCTCTCGGGCTGCCGCCCGATGCGAAACGGCAGCGGGTCAATCGCCACGCGCGTGCGGTGGCCGTTCGGGTCCGTCACCACGAGCGACGCCGGTTCCGCAACAGACGAACGCGCCGCCGGTTCCATTCAGGTGCGCCGGGCCCGGAGGGCCCCCCGCACACGCCGGGCGGAGCGCCCGGGTGGCTCTATGGGAAGACGCCGCAGCTCTTCCAACTCCCGCGCCCTCAGCGTCTGGCAGTGCGCGCAGTACCCGCCCACCTCCGTCCGCGCCAGCAGCGCCTGGAAGCCCAGGTGGCTTTCAATCTGCTTCCGCAGGCGTTGCAGCGGCTCGCCGAAGAACTCCTCCACTTTGCCGCAACGCAGGCAGATCACGTGCGCGTGCTCCTGCTTCAAACGCGTCTCGTAATAGTGCTGGTCGCCCCCGTAGTGCATCAGGTCGAGCTCATCCACCAGCCCGCTGGTCTTGAGCATTTTCAGGGTGCGGTACACCGTGACGCGGTTGAGTCTCGGGTCCTTTTCTTTCGCCAGCTCATACAGCCGCTCGGCGTCCAGATGCGCCCCGGTCTTGTCGATCAACTCGAGCAGAATCTGGCGCTGGCGGGTGAGGCGGACGCCCCGCTCTTTCAGAGATCTTTGAATCGAGTCGAGGGTCATACCGAAAGGGGGACCTTCCAATTCTAGCAAAGGGCATACCTTGCCCAGCCCTGCTACAATTCTTGCTGCATGTTCCGCAAGGTCCTCATCGCCAACCGTGGCGAGATCGCCGTCCGTGTCATGCGCACTCTGCGCGAAATGGGAATCGCCACCGTGGCCGTGTACTCCGATGCCGACCGGGTGTCGCTGCACGTCCGCATGGCTGACGAAGCCGAGCATATCGGGCCGTCCCCCTCCGCCGAAAGCTACCTGCGCACGGACCGCATTCTCGAGGCCGCCAGGAAGCACGGCGCCGAAGCGATTCACCCGGGCTATGGCTTCCTCAGCGAGAACGCCGATTTCGCCGCCGCCTGCCAGGACGCCGGAATCATTTTCATCGGCCCCTCCGCCGACTCCATCCGCGGGATGGGCTCGAAGACCGCCGCGCGCCGCACCGTCATGGCCGCCGGCACGCCCGTGGTGCCTGGCACCGACCACGGCGTCACGCTGGGCGAAGCCCGCGAGTTCGGACGCGCCCACGGCTATCCACTGCTCCTGAAGGCCGTCGCCGGTGGCGGCGGCAAGGGCATGCGCCGCGTGGACCGCGAGTCCGAACTCGAGTCCGCCTTCCGCAACGCGGCCAGCGAAGCCGAGCGCGCCTTCCGCAGTTCCGAAATCTACATCGAGAAACTGCTCGAGCGCCCCCGGCACATCGAAATTCAGATCATGGGCGACCATCACGGCGGCATGGTCCACCTGGGCGAGCGCGAGTGTTCCATCCAGCGCCGCCATCAGAAGGTGGTGGAAGAGTGCCCTTCACCGCTGGTGGCGCTGCACCCTGAGATGCGCCAGGCCATGGGCCAGGCTGCCATCCGCGCCGCCCGCGCCGCGGGCTATTACAACGCCGGCACCGTGGAATTCCTGGTGGATGAGGACCGCCGCTTCTATTTCCTCGAAATGAACACACGCCTCCAGGTGGAACACCCCGTCACAGAGCTGGTCACCGGCCTCGACCTGGTGAAGCTGCAAGTTGAGATCGCCGCCGGCGCGCGCCTGCCTTTCCGGCAGGAAGACATCGCGTGGCGCGGCGCCGCCATCGAATGCCGCATCTATGCCGAGGACCCGTACAACAACTTCCTTCCGTTCCCCGGCAAGATCACGCGCCTCACGCGCCCGCATGGCCCGGGCATCCGTCTGGACGGCTGCGTCTACGACGGTTGGACCGTCCCCATGGAGTACGACCCGCTGCTCGCCAAGCTGGCGGTCTGGGCGGACACGCGCGAAGCGGCCACGGCGCGCATGATCCGCGCGCTCCGCGAGTACGACGTCGGCGGCATCCGCACCAACATTGGCTTCTTCCGCCAGATCCTGGAAGACGAACAGTTTCGCGGCGGGCTGCTGCACACCGGCTTTATCGACGAGTTTTTCGAGCGGCATCACGCTCCGCAACCGGAGAACGATCTGGTCGCCGTAGCCGCTTTGGCCGCGGCGCTTCACACCATGTCCCGCAACCGTCCCGGCCCGCCGGGCGCGGCCCGCAGCGCGTGGCTGGAGACCGGGAGGGACCATCTATTGCGATGAAGCTGCTGCTTACCATCAATGGCACGGAAGACCGCATCGAAATCCTCGCGCCCGCTCCGGCGTGCCGCTTCCGGCTGGGCGAGGCACTGGAGCGCGACGCCCACGTCGAGCGCCCCGAACCCGGCGTCTACTCCGTCCTGATGGATGGCCGCAGCTATGACGCGTGCGTGGAGGAGATTCCCGGCGGCCTGGTAGTGGTGATCGACGGCTACCGCTTCGAGATGGAAGTCCGCGATCCCCGCCAGTGGAGCCGCAAATCCGCCGGGCGGGGCGGCGAAGGGGTCGAGACGGTTGTCGCCCCCATGCCCGGCAAAGTGGTGAGGGTGCTGGTTTCGCCCGGCGAGGCCGTCGAAACGGGCCAGGGCATCGTAGTGGTGGAAGCCATGAAGATGCAAAACGAGATGAAGGCGTCGCGCGCCGGCCGGGTGCTCACGGTGCCCGCCAAGGAAGGCGTCACCGTCGCCGCCGGCGAAGTACTGGCAACCATTGAATGATGCGGCTAAGCTCCCAAACCCGGCGAAGCCGGAACCAAACGGGAAACCGTGTATTTGACGCGGAGGCGCGGAGACGCGGAGGAAACGCAGAGAAAAACTAAGCAAGTCAAAACCTGAGGGCGCGGAGGAAGCTGAGACACTGGCGGCTGGCGCAACCTGGATACGCTCTGAGATTGCCTCCAACTTCCCTCTGCCCTCGCTGTATCACGATCCTCCGCCTCCTCAGCGCCCTCAGGTCTTGACTTAATTCTCCTATGTTTTTCTCCGCGAAGTCTCTGTGTCTCCGCGCCTCCGCGTCGAAAAAGACTTTCCTGTTTGGTCACGGCTCGGTTAGGGAGCGGAGTCTCACTTCACAGTAGAAAACGCCATGCCCGCGAAGCTCACTACGCTGCGGCCGTCGATGTTCCATTGCTCGTATCGCAGCAGTTCGCCCCGCGCCTTGGGGGCCGCTTTCAAAAACGTGTAGAACGGCGAGGAGCCGCACCACTTGAGATCGTCGTGATTCTCGCGCACCAGGTCCCAGAATCCCGCCGCGTCCGAAGCGGCGATCCGCGCGATGCGCTGTTCGTCGCGCGCCCCCACTTCGCTCATGACGCCCTGGCCGGCCACCGCCGTGAACTGGTCGTGATAACGCGCGCCCATGTGCGCCATGTCCACGCCGAGAATCCAGAACAGGCGGTCGCCCTCGCGGTCGCGCAGCTCGCCCAGCGCATCGAAGAAGCGCTTCACCTGGTCGTCATCCTCGGGCTTCCCGCCGTCCGGCAGGCCGCGCGAGAACGGCCCGCACAGAACCGGCAGAATTCGCACATCGGGCGCCAGCACGTGCTGGAGGAAGATCAATTCCAATTCCACGGTGTGCTCGAAGGAATGGCAGTAGTCCTCCATTTCCACGGCGCTGCCACCGCGCGCGGCCAGCCAGTCCGCCAGGCGCTGGTCCGTCTCCGCCTCCCCGAGTGGCGTCCGAAAGCGCTTGCGCGTCAACCCGAACCTTCCGGGTTCCCCATAGTGCGAGGTGGCCAGGACCACGAAGGTGCGATCACGGTGCTCCGGCTTCAGCTTGCGGTAGGCCGCGCGGTACGACCGCCATCCCCCCTCCGGGCTGACGTGCGGAGCCGCAATCGCGAACACATCGCCATCGGGCGTGGCGGCTTCGCCGGACTCGGCCGCCATGTACCGCGACATGGTTTGGCGCAGTTCATCGGCCTGGGCAGGGTACGCCCCGCCCGCGTGCGCCGGATCGCGCACGGCCTTCTCCGCGAACTCGCGCCGCCGCTCTTCTTCCATCCGCGCGAAGTTCTCATCCTCCAGGAAGCCCGCATGGCTGAGCGTCTCGACGAGGTGCTGCATGATCTCTCCCACTTCGAGAGTGTTGGTGATGCGCACCAGCGCCGCCCGAAGGTCCAGTTCCGTCTGCCGCCCGTCGAAACACTGAAGGCACTCGACCAGCACCGGCGGAAGGATCAGCATCGCATCGGAGAAACGGTACGGATCCCGAATGAGGAGCCCCGGATTCTCCGGCGAGGGCGAGGGCATGAAATCCAGGTTCAGGCGCAGTCGGGGAAGTGGCTGGGACAAGTTCCATCGTAACGCGTAGGGGCCGGGCATGCCCGGCTGCCCCGGCAGTTTCTGCATTTGAGGACACCGTCCGCCGCCTTGGCAACCCAACGGTGGCGCCTTGTATCAGGGCATGGCTTCAGCCGTGCCGCAAGACGCAACCATCATAGGGCTTTAGCCCCTGCCGCTTTCCTCCTTGCCAAGTACGCAAAGCAATAGGGGAACTTCTCGGGCGAATCAACCAACCCTGCTTTGACTGGGTTCCCCGCAATATATTCCCGGTGCTGCAAGAAGCTCTGCCGGTTCTCGACCCGCTCTTCGGAAAAGCCGCGCTGCCAGATCTCTCCCAGGTACCCGCATTCCTTCTTCAAGCGATAGGAGAATCCGCCCTTGATGAATTGCATGGCCCTCTCAATGGTCATATCGGCGCCGACCGTCATCAACAGATGCACATGGTTCGGCATGACCACGAAGTCATGTAGTCGGAACTTCCCAGCAGCGACATACAAACGAAGCACGTCGATCATCAAGGTGGCATTGCGTTCCGACTGCAACAGAAGGCGCCCTTGGCTGGTCTTCGTAGTGACGAAGAACGTCCGCGCCGAACTCAGGACCTTGTCGGGGTGGGCATTGCGCGCGGGTTTGGCCATCACCAGGGGCTAAAGCCCAAACTCCTTTCCGTGACTCTTGCGGCACGGCTAAAGCCGTGCCCTGATACACAGCCAATCATATCTCCACGTCCTCCGAAAGGCAGAAACTCCCGGGGGCCGGGCATGCCCGGCCCCTACGGCGGTGAGGTTGCCGGCGGACTACCGCCGGCTTCCCAGATTGCGGTACTTCCGGAGCAGCTCGTAGATCACCACGCCGCCCGCGGTGGCGACGTTTAACGAGTGCTTCCTGCCCAGCATCGGAATCCGCACGTGCGTGTCGCAGAGCGCCGAAACCTCCGGCCGGATCCCCTCCACTTCATGTCCGAAGACAATGCAAACCGGAAAGCGCGGCGCCCAGTCGAACAGATCCACCGCGTGGACCGTGGTCTCCACGGCCGCCATCTCGTATCCTCGCTCCGCGACGCTCCGCAGCAGCGCGAGAGGCTCCCACGCATGCTCCCAGGCCACCGACTCCTCCGCCCCCAACGCGGTTTTCGCGATCGCCCGCTTGGGAGGACGGCCCGTGATTCCGCACAGGTAAATCTTCTCGACGCGCGCGGCGTCGGCGGTGCGAAAGAACGCACCCACGTTGTACAGGCTGCGGACGTTATCAAGCAGGACCGAAACCGGCAGCGCGCGAATGCGGTCGTAGAGCGCGCCCACGCTGGTGGCCTGAAAAGGAACGCGATCCATGATGTTAAACTAATACTTTTCATGGCCATGCTGTCGATCGTGATCCCCATCCACAACGAGGAGCACTCCATCCTGCCGCTCTACGACCGCCTTACGGTGGTGCTGGAGCAGTTGCAGAGGCCCTATGAAATCCTGTTTGTGGACGACGCCTCCGACGATCGCACCTTCGAGCTCCTCTCCAACCTGGTGGAGACTGATGGCCGCCTGACAGTCATCCGCTTGCGCCGGAACTTCGGGCAGACGGCCGCCTTGTCGGCGGGCTTTCACGAATCCCAAGGCGACGTCGTCGTCGCCATGGACGGCGACCTCCAGCACGCGCCCGAAGACATCCCGGCGCTGCTCCAGAAAATCGACGAGGGTTATGACATCGCCAGCGGCTGGCGCAAGAACCGCGTCGACAACGCGCTCAGCCGCAAGCTGCCTTCCCGCATCGCCAACTGGCTGATGGCCAAGGCGTCCGGCATCGATCTGCGGGATTTCGGCACCACTTTCAAAGCCTACCGGGCCGAAGTGCTGAAGGACGTCAACCTCTACGGGGAGTTGCACCGCTTCATTCCCGCGCTGGCCAGTTTCTATGGCGCCCGCATTGCCGAAGTGCCCATTCGCAGTACTCCCCGCGCCGCCGGCGGTTCGCATTACGGCATCGGCCGCACCTTCCGGGTGATGTTCGATATCCTCACCATCAAGTTCATGCTGAAGTACTTCACCCGCCCCATGCATTTCTTCGGCTCGCTCGGTCTGGCCGGCACTACCTTGGGCGGCGGCATCCTGGGCTACCTCGCCGTCAAGAAGCTGCTGGGCTACGAGATCGTGGCCGCGCACGGCCCGCTCATGATGGCCGGGGGCCTTTTGCTTCTAGCCGGCCTGATGATGTTCAGCACCGGGCTGATTGGCGAGATGATGATGCGGACGTATTTTGAGAGCCAGGATCGCCGCATCTACGCCGTGCGCGAAATCCTTACGCGCAAGCCGCGCGGCGTGGCCGGCGGCGCGAAATAGAGCTACAGGTTGGTTCCCTTGCGCCAGTGGTCCTCAAACAAGCCCTTCATCGCCTCACCCATCCCTTCGTGATCGAAAACCACCGCGGTCCACGTGGGGCGGGTGATGACCGGGTCGAGCAGCGCGATCAGCCCGTGCGTCCCATCGAACAGCGCCAGTTTCATGGGCAGGGAATCGGCGATCTTCACCTCCACGCCCGCGGCCATGTACTCGCTCAGCCGCTGCCGGTGCTCCTCGTCGAGCGACGCCGCCTCCAGCAGCAGCCGGCAGGCGACGCCGCTTAACCCGGCCTGCTTGACCAGCTTCTCATCCAGCGGATCCACGGCGTACGGCGGGCGTGAGAACTCCAGGTACTCGCGCTTCACCTCCGACAGCATCCGGCGGTACTCGGCGCCGGTCTGCGCCGGCTCGGTGACGATGCGCAGAAAATCCAGCGTCCCGCGGCCGCCCTGGCCTTCCGAATAGAGAGCCCTCAAATCGTCGATCAGGCCCATCCCCGCGCGCCCATTTTCCGTGAGCTCCTGCTCCAGCACCAGCCGCTTGCGCGCCAGGTAACCTGGAATCGCCAGGCTCGGCTCCACGGCCGAGAACAGCTTGGTCTTCTCCTGCACCACCTGCGCGAAACCTTTCTCCACCAGGCTGTCGAGGACTTCATAGATTTTCTGCCGCGGCACATGCGCCCGCGCAGCCAATTCCAGCGCCTTGAACCTGTGATGACCGAGCAACACCAAATACGAACGTGACTCATAAGCATTAAGCCCAAGTTGTTGCAGCCGTCGCCAGAAATGTTGAAAATCAACTTCGGCCAATTCTTCGCTCATATTCTCTTCACCTTATCAAAGCCGGGCTTGAAAAGTTCAGGTGAACCCATCGCAGCCCTACAAAAAGATACATTTGCAAAGGCTTGCCCGCATCTTTCAATCAGCGAGCCGGCCCGATATCGGGTAAACACCCTATATATGGAAAGATTCAATTTGACTTGGTACTATTAGAACTCTACAATGAGCGTAAAGCGGAAACCCTATGTCTGAGAATAGTACCGCAGCCGACGGACCCCGATCCGGGGCGGGGAGGTCCTCAAATTCCAAGATCCGGATCGTAGTCGCGGATGACCATCCTATTTTCCGGGATGGTCTCTGCAAGCTGCTCGCTCTGGAAGAGGACTTCGAGGTGGTCGCCCAGGCTCAGGATGGCCGCCAGGTGCTGGACGTTCTGCAACAGCACGAGCCGGACATTCTCTTGCTCGACCTCAAAATGCCCGGATTAGATGGCTTGGCCACTTTACAGCGGCTTCAAGCAGCCAAGAACAAGACCCGGGTGATTGTTCTCACGGCATCGGATGACAAGAATGAATTCGTCCAGGCCATGCGACTCGGCACCTCGGGAATTGTTCTCAAGCAAACCGCCACGGAGCTGCTGATCAAGAGTATTCGCAAGGTGCATGCCGGCGAAATCTGGCTGGATTCGCATACCACCGCGGCCGTGATCCGGCAGTTCGTCGCCACTGACGAAACGCCGCTTCCGTCGGTGCCCTCCAGCACGGGTCGCGAGCGGGAGCGGTCGCCGCTGAGCCAGCGGGAGCGCGAGATCGTGGCGCTCGTCGCCCAAGGCTTCAAGAACAAGGAGATGGCGGAGAAGATGTTCATCAGCGAGCAGACCGTGAAGAACCATCTGCACAACATCTTCGACAAGCTGGGCGTCTCCGACCGGCTGGAACTGGCGCTCTACGCCATCCACAATAATCTGCATACGGGAAGGTAGCTTCCCCCAGGGAACCTTGTGCTCACTCTGGTCCGCCGGGCAAGGCGCCGGCTCCTATGTAACGAGCTGTTATCCCAAGGGGTCAATGCATCCAGCGCGGCGCTCATGGCTTTTGTTCTGCTGCTGCTAGTCGGCACCGAGGTCCTGAACTGGCAGTGGGCCCTTGTGATACCCGTCGTGGCCGCGGTTGCAGGAGTGTACGTGGCGCGCCGGCGCCTGCCTCCGCCCTACACCGTCGCCCAGGTGGTGGACCACCGCATGAGGCTGGCGGACACGCTTTCCACGGCGCTCTTTTTCAGTCAAGGCGAGCCGCCGCCCTGCGTCTCTCGGGAAGTCCGCCAATCCCAATTCGAGCAGGCAGCCCGGCTTGCGCAAACTGTCGATGTCCGCAGGGCCGTGCCTTACACCGTGCCGCGTACCGTCTACCTGCTGGCCGCGCTGGTTCTGGTGGCTTCCAGCCTGTTCGCGCTGCGTTATGGCCTCAGCCGGCGGCTGGACCTCAAGCCGCCTCCGGCTCGCATTCTGCAAGAAACGCTCGGCGGGCACGAGCCAACCCGGCAGGCCGGCAACGTGCACCGTAAGGCCCCGTGGAATCCCGATTCGCCGGATGCCCGGACGGCCTCATTCTCCGATCCGGACCAACAGTCGCGCGGCCAACTGGACGCCACATCCGACAACGTTCCGGATGCTTCCAGCGATCCCATCCAGGACCGAGGCGCCGCTGCCTCCCCCAACGGTGCTTCTCGGAAGCAGGCCGAAGCCGTCGAGAAAGTGAGTGACGATGGCCTGGAATTGCAGGATGCCGATGCCCCGGACGCGGACGGCGACGACGCCAGGTCCGGCAAGCCAGGCGGCAAATCCAGTCAGAACCAGCAAGCCGCGGCCCAGCAGGGTTCCAACAATTCCTCTGAGAGCTCCAGCCTGTTGACCAAGATCAAGGACGCAATGCAGAACCTGCTCTCCAGCCTGAAGCCTCCGCAGAGCTTCCCGGGCGGTCGGCAGCAGTCTGAGACCGGAGCGCCAGGCAAGGGGCAGCAGAGCGGCGGCAAGCAGCCATCGGCGAAGGATGGCCGACAGCAGAACGGCGGACAGCAGGGCGATTCCCAAGAGGGCCAGCCAAGCGAGGAGGCCCGGAATTTGCAGGATTCCGCAGGCAAGGGAACCGGCACCCGCGACACGCAGCAGGCCAGCAAGCAGCCTGGAAGCGGCATCGGCAGCCAGGATGGCGACAAGAACCTGAGGCAGGCGGAGCAGCTCGCCGCCATGGGCAAGATCAGCGAGATCATCGGCAAGCGCTCGGCCAACATCACCGGTGAGGTGACGGTCGAAGTGCGGTCCACCAGCCAGCAGTTGCGCACGCCGTACGCACAGCGTGGCGCGCAACACTCCCAAGGCGGCGCGGAAATCGACCGCGACGAGATCCCCGTCGCGCTCGAATCCTACGTGGAGCGGTATTTCGAGCAGGTGCGCAAATCGGCGCCGCCGGGGAAATGAGTGGGGCAGACCATCGTTTCTCGTGGTCTGCCAGGCTCGGGAGGCAGACGACAGAAATCGATCGTCTGCCCCACCTCAGTTGTCCCAGACCCGCTTTGGAACTCCGCGGTCGCGGTCCGTCAGGCGGTCATACAAGTAAAATGTGGAGACCGTCCCCAGCGATTCGTTGTAGTAACTCTGCTGGTCCAACCCCTCTTTGAGGTCTTCTTCGAAATCGTGGAGAGCCTTCAGCTCGCCCTCCAGCGCGGGCTTCTTCCTGCTGGAGGGCGTCTGGAAAAACTTCTGAAATCCGCCATCCACCAGCGCGGCGATTTCGCTTCCCTGCGCCATCCCGGCGCGTCCGGCAATGACTACCGTCCCGTTCTCCTCTTTCAGGTCCACGGCGCAACTCCCGCGGCTGGCACGCACCACGCCGCCGGCCATCGGAGTGATCGTGAACTCCGCCTTTCGAAGGTTCTCCAGGCGTTCCGCGAAGGTGGGATTCTTGAGGCGCTCCCGGCGAAAGAACATCAATCCCATTATAGTGGGTCGGGTGAAAGTGTAAAATCCGCTGGGGCTCTCGGGCGCGCTTGTGGGGCAGCTTGGCAAGCTGCGCGCCGGTTGTTTACCGGCGCAACTGGCGGGTTGCCAACCCGCCGCAGGTTTCCAACCTGCCCCACGAAATTAGTGCCACTGTAGGTCCGATTACAGCGCTTGCGCCTCTGCCACTACGCGGTCGCGGATGTAACGGAGGCTGTTCGGTGTAACCACCTCCACCGTCGCACCCAGTAACTCCTGGAGATCCAGCCGAAGTCCGACGAGGTCGAACAAGGTCCTCCCCTTGTCGAATTCCACGAGGAAATCGATGTCGCTTTCGTCCCGGTTGTCGCCACGCGCCACCGAGCCGAAGATACGAACATTGTGCGCTCCGTACATCTCAGCTAAACGAAGGATTTCGGGCTTCTTCTCCCGCTGCAATGTGTCCAGCGTCACCATGATCTTCTTCTCATTGTCCGTCAACGGCCACTGATAGTCAGCCCCTCTTCCACGCGAACTGGCCGTTCACTACGGTGGCCACCGGGCCTCCGCGGAACGTCCGGCCGTGGAACGGGGAATTCCGGCTGCGCGAGAACGACTGGTTCACGTCGTAGGTCCAGCTCAGCTCCGTGCTGAAGACCGTCACGTCGCCGGGCGCGCCGGAGGCGAGCGTCCCACGGCCCAGCCGCAACACGGCCTCGGGGCCGGTGGTGAACAGCTCCACCATGCGGTTCAGCGTGATCTTGCCTGCGTGCACGAGCACTTCGAGCGCCAGCGCGACGGCGGTTTCCAGGCCGATGATGCCGAATGGGCACCGCTCGAATTCCTGCATCTTCTCGCTGCCGGGGTGCGGTGCGTGGTCCGTGGCAATCGCGCTGATGGCGCCCGCCGCGATGCCCTCCACCACCGCGCTGCGGTCGCCGGCCGAGCGCAGCGGCGGCTTCATCTTGTAATTGCTGTCGTACGCCGCCATGTCCTCGTCGCTCAGCGCGAAATGGTGCGGAGTGGCCTCGCACGTCACTGGCAACCCCTGCCGCCGGGCGTGATCCACCATGGCCACCGCGTTGCGCGTCGAGACGTGCGCCACGTGATAGCGCGCGCCGGTGAGCTCGGCCAGTAACAAGTCCCGCGCCGCCATCACGTCTTCCGACGCCGCGGGGATGCCGCGCAGCCCCCATCGCACCGATTGCGCCCCCTCGTGCATGTCGCCGCCCGCGCTGAGGTTCAGGTCTTCGCAGTGCTGGATCACCGGCAAATCGTAAGACCGCGCGAACTCCATGGCGCGCCGCATCACGCGCGCATTCATTACCGGCAGCCCGTCGTCGGAAATGGCCACCGCGCCGGCGGCCTTCATGGCGCCGATGGCCGCCAGTTCCTCGCCCGCGCTGCCCTTGGTAATGGCGCCGATCGGGAACACGTTCACCACCGCCTGGCTGCGCGCGCGCTCCACGATGTAGCTGGTCACCGTGGGGCTGTCGTTCACCGGCTTGGTGTTGGGCATGCAGCAGACAGAGGCGAACCCGCCCGCGGCCGCCGCCCGCGAGCCGCTCTCGATGGTCTCAGCGTGCTCGAATCCCGGCTCCCTGAGGTGCACGTGCATGTCGATGAAGCCCGGCGCCACAATCATCCCGGTGGCGTCCAGAATCTCGGCCTTGGGCGACGAGAGGTTGGGCGCCACCCCGGCGATCCGCCCGTCCACAATCAGGACGTCGGCGATGCGGTCCGTATGGGAAGCGGGGTCGATGACGCGCCCGTTCTTGATCACGATCGGCATGGCCTATCCAATCACCTTCTCGAGCACCGCCATGCGCACGGCGATGCCGTTCTCCACCTGGTTCAAAATCACCGAGCGCTGGAAGTCCGCCACCTCCGACGATAGCTCGCGCCCCCGGTTGATGGGGCCGGGATGCATCACGATGGCGTCCGGCTTGGCCAGGTCCAGGTGCTCCAGTTGCAATCCGTAAAAGCGGAAATATTCGCTCGCCGGAAAGGAAGCTTCGTGCTGGCGCTCGAGCTGCACGCGCAGCATCATGATGACGTCCGCCTCGCGAATGGCCTCACGGATGTCCGTAGTCAGGCGCACGCCCGGCGCCAGCTTCTCCAGTTCCACCGGCAGCAGCGAAGCCGGGCCGCACAGCACGATCTCGACGCCGAACTTTGAGAGCAAGTGCACGTTGGAGCGCGCCACGCGGCTGTGCGCGATGTCCCCGATGATGGCCACGCGCAGGCCCTCGAGCGTGGGACGCCGGTCGAGAATGGTGCGCGCATCCAGCAGCGCCTGCGTGGGATGCTCGTGCGTTCCATCGCCCGCGTTGATGATCGGCGTGGGCAGGTGCCGCGCCAGAAAATGCGGCGCGCCGGAAGCCGAGTGCCGCATCACAATGGCATCCGGCCGCATGGCCGCCAGCGTGTTCAGCGTGTCCACCAGCGATTCGCCCTTGGAGACGCTGGACCCCGACGCCGTGATCGAAACCGCATCCGCCCCCAGCCGCTTGGCCGCGATCTCGAAGCTGGTCCGCGTGCGCGTGGAAGCCTCGTAGAACAGGTTCACGATCATCTTCCCGCGCAGCGTGTCCAGCTTTTTGACGGTTTGGCTTTGAATGGGCTGGAAATCCTTGGCCCGCGCCAGGATGGCCTCAATCTCGGCGCGGTCCATCTCTTCGATTCCCAGCAGTCCGGCAGGCATGTTAGCTATGCGGCTCCTCTCTCCGCGACCTTCTCCACCAACAGCACCTTTTCCATGCCATCCACCTCCTGGAATTTCACTTCGATGATCTCGATATCCGTGGTCTGCACCACGCGGCCCACGAACTTCGCCTCGATCGGCAGCTCGCGGTGGCCACGGTCGATCAGCACCAGAAGTTGCACGCGCGACGGGCGGCCATGGTCGAACAGCGCGTCCAGCGCCGCGCGCACGGTGCGGCCGGTGTACAGCACATCGTCCATCAGGATGATGTCCTTGCCTTGCACCGAAAACGGAATCTCGGTGCCGCTGACCACGGGCTTGATGTCAACGGTGCTCAGATCGTCCCGGTACAGCTTGATATCCAGAATGCCGACGGGGATCTTGCGGCGTTCGAGCGCCTCGATTTTTTTTGCCAGGCGCTGTGCCATGGGAATGCCGCGGCGTTTGATGCCGATAAAGGCGAGTAGATCCAGGTCTTTGGTCTTTTCGAGAATCTCATGGGCCAGGCGGACCAGCGTCCGATCGATTTCCGATGCGCTCATGAGCTGTGCTTTTTCGCGGGTCGGGGTCATAGGGCTCCGAAGGACAGAGTATCACGCGCGTTACGGTGGCGCACGGCAGGCCGTCATTGTCCACGTTGGCAGGCCACGAAAAACGATGGCCTGCCCCACTTCCGTAACATTTCGCCCACAACCGTGTTTACATGAAGGAGATGCGCTTCGTCCTGGTTCTGGGTATGGGTCTTGGTGTGCTTTATGCGCAGGAGTGCGCGCGCAGTGACCATGACAGCTACGGCGCCAACGACCCAATGATCGTGCAGTTCCTGCCCGCGGGCGCGTACCGGCTGGCTGCGCGCGCCGCTTCCAGCACGGTGGGCGGGCTGTACGAAGTGGATTTGCGCACGGTTTCCGGGCCGCGTCCTCCGTTCTGCGCCTCGCGGGGAACGCTGGCGCCCGGCGGCAGCGCCACCGGCAACCTGAATTTCGCGGACTGCCAATATACGGATGGCACCTTCGCGGACATTTATCAGATCACGCTGGCGAGCGACACCGGGATCGATCTGCGCCTGAACTCCAATGATTTCGACGCCTACCTGTACCTGCTGGACGCCAAGAGCAACGTGGTGGCTCAGGACGATGACAGCGGAGGCAACACCAACTCGCGCATCGTCGATTCGCTCAGCGCCGGAACCTACTATGTGGTTGCCACGGCCTTTGGCGACTACACCGCCGGCGGCAATTACACCCTTTCCCTCGCCCCGTCGCAGTAAGGCCCCGGCGCTCTACCCTGGCACGGGAATGTTCGACGCCGCGCAGACGTTTTTCGCAATTTTCGGACAAGCCGCTTGAAAATCAAATACTTACAGGTTTTTTACGCACCAGGAGGAGGCGGAAGGGGCCTTCCTGGGGCGGCCAGGTCGCGCGTCGAAAGATACGGTTTCGCCGGAGGCGGCTGGATGTATAATCTATTACGGCTATTACGTCCAGACAGTCTAGATACAAATCCTGGATGTGATCTGGCCAAGGAGGAGCGTATGCATTCACGGATTCTCTCACCCACGCTGGCGGCGCTTCTGTTTCTGGTGCCCCCTGCGTTCGGTCAACCGGCTTGTCACAACTACTCGGGATCTGAAAATAACAAGCCAAACAAGCTGTACCTGTACTTTCCAGCCAGCAACGACCCCACCTATCCGGAGTTTGGAGTTGCGGGGCTGACCACTTCGCCCGCGGTCGCGTTCAACACGGCGAGCCTCACCAACTACACGGGGAACGCCGCGGATCTGCGCAACGCCATCACGCAGGTCGTGAAGGACGACTACTGCGAGTTCACTGTGGAGGTAATCGCGACCACGACGGCGCCGCCCACCACATATCCGCGGCGCAATACAGTCGCGATTGGAACGGACACCGATCCTACCAGCAGCGGCACCTTCGGCCTGGCGCAGGCCGTTGACACGGGGGACGCAACGCTGGTGGACTTCGCCCGCGTATGGGCGGGCACCTACCAGACCTTGTACGGCGGGTCGGGCGGCGCCCTAAACGGCGCCAACTCAACGCTCGAGCGTTGGGCGCGCTCGATTGGCGGAACGGCGGCGCACGAGGGCGGGCACAATTACGGGCTGTCGCACAACGACGGTCTGTATGTGGCCCCGGGCGAGGACCCGCTGGTGCACCACATCATGGCATCGGGATCCCACTTTAGCGGCGAGGATCGCGCCGGCTACCGCCGCCACTTCAGCGATAACGAATTCTCGATTCTGGCGGCCAACGTGGGCCTGGCGCTACAGACGATGTGGAACTGGGACCTCATCAACCCGAATGCCGAAACGGGCGTCAGGCTGCAAATGGACTTCCTCAGCACCAAGTCATCCATCGTGACGTCCTGGCAATACACCGGAAACCTGAGCCCTTGGATGAACCCCACGGTCAGCGGCCCGTCCGGCACGCAGGTATTCAAGAGCGTCACTTACAATCGCTACATGATCGAATGGTCGGTCAGCAATCCAGCCTGGACTGGCGCATCGCCCGGGCAGGTCCTGGGGGGACAGCAGTTCCACGTGGGAGTGGGGCTGACGGACGTCGATTACGGCCAACCGGATGCGATCATCATCACCGATTGCCGACTGCTTGGCAGCAGCGGCGCGGTGCTCGCCATGCACCCGCGCGTGGTGGGCTACGATGCGGGCAACTTTGACCAGGCAGCCGACACCATGAACCTGCGGTTCATCAACTTCCGCCCCGAAAAACTGGTGGTGCAGAATGTGGAAGTCCAGGAACTGCCGCGCATGCTCTCGATCGACGCCATGGTGCCGAACCGCACCGAGCTGACGGATGAGGTCGGAAAGGTGATTGAGCCCTGGGCACAATCGCGTCGAACCGTTCTGACGGCCTCGAAAGCGCTGGCCAGGAACAACGAGCAGAGCGTGCCACTCGCGAAAATCGCCCAGAAGCCGCACCTGCTCTATGTGCTGGACGTGAAGGCTTGTGAAGCTCTCGACCGGTTGCACGGCCCCGACGTCGCCAAGTGTCTTCCCGGCGTACATGCCGATTTGTTTCCCGCCACGGCGGTTTATGTCAAGGCGACGGTGGTCGATCCGAAGGCGCGATACTGGGATCGGAACCAGAAGAAATACGTGACCGGCCCGTTGACCAGCCATCTCTACTATCAGATTGCCGGGCGGCGCCTTACCATCGAGAGGCGGGGCCTGACGCAAACCGTCGAGCGGCTCAGGAAAGAACTGCCGCAATGACCGCTCAGAAGGGCACGCTGGCGCTGTTGGCCGTGACGGTGGCCCTGCCCATGGTTGGGGATTCCGTCACGTTCCCGCACGCCCTCGCCCGGCGCGGATGCACACAGGAGGATGCACCAGCGCTGGAGTTGTTCCTTACCCGCGAGGCATTCGATGGAAAGAACGAGCCTCGAAAGCCCTACCTGCACATGGAGATCGCTTGGGGAGATTTCAGCAAGCTGGTGGGCAAGGATCTCGATCTGATTCCTCTCAACCGTAACGAGAGCGATCGCTCGAAGCCGCTGGTCCGCGCGGAAGTGGCAAGCGAGCAAGGTGCCCCGGTCTGGCTTTCCGGGCAGTTGCGCCTGAGCCGCGTCGAGGTGGACAAGCGAGTGGAGGGCTCATACCAATTCCTCGCGCCCGACCAGACTGTGTGGAAGGGCCAATTCAAAGCACGCTGGGTCGCAGCCCAGCAGCGCTGCGGCTGAAGAAAAGGGGACAAACGCATCCTCCGGAGGATCAATGTGTCTGTCCCCTTCCCCGACCTTTTCCGATCTCGGTGATCGAGGGCCAGTAGCCGGCCCGCGGAAACCCCGGCCTTGCCTCGCGCGTCTGACCGATAATAGAACCAATGACTACGGAATCGGTCTGCCCGAAGTGCGGAGGCACTGGTTGGATCATCGTCGAGCGCGCCCACGTCTCGGGCGCGGAGCCGTGCGACTGCCGCGCCCAGGGCCGCGCGGAACGCCTCGAGGAACGCGCGCAGATTCCGCCGCTGTATCGCCATGCCTCCTTCGATAACTTCGTGGTGCCCGGACCCGATAACCCCATCGCCCGCAGGGAGCTCACCAACGTCTTGCTGGCCGTGAAGAACTACGTGCGCGACTTCCCCAACGAGGCGCGCCCCGGGCTGCTGCTGATCGGCGAACCGGGGACCGGCAAATCGCACCTGGCCGTGGCCGCGCTTCGCAAGATCGTCGAGAAGGGCTTCGAGTGCCTTTTTTGCAACTACCAGACCCTGTTGAACAGCATCAAGAGCGGCTACGATCCCGCTTCCAATTCCTCAGACCGCGAGGCCTACCGGACAGCGCTCGATAGCGAAGTGCTGCTGCTGGACGACATCGGCGCACACCGCGTCACCGATTGGGTGGAAGACACCATCACCTCCATCGTCACCTACCGTTGCGACAACCGGAAGCCGCTCATCGCCACCACCAACCTGCCGGAGCCGGATGCGGGCAGCGCAGCTACTCAGAGATCTCCGACCGGACAGTACGAGTACCGCACCACCTTGGCCGAGCGCATCGGCGCGCGCGCCCGTTCCCGTCTCTTTGAGATGTGCACGGTCATCCGCATGCCCCTGATCGAGGACTACCGCATCCGAAAGGGCAAGCAGTTTTGATGCGCCTGGCTGCTCCCCTGCTGCTCTTCGCGGCGGCACTGCCGGCGCCGGCCGCCACACCGCCGGCGGAGTACGTGCAGGCGGTCGAGTTTCCTTATTACCTTTACCCACGCGCGCTGTGGGAGCGTGAGCTGGTCTGGCTCAAGACCATCGGCGTGCGCACGGTGGAGTTTTCCATCCCCTGGAACTGGCACCAGATCGAGGCCGGCGAGTTCGATTTCAGCGGGCGCACCAGCCCGCGCCGCGACCTGGTGGGCTTCGTCCGGCTGCTGCGCAGGCTCGACCTGCGCGCGTGGGTGCGCCCGCTGCCGCCAGTGCCAGGGTGGCTCAACAACGGGGCGCCTTCCGGACCGCCGCCGGACGCGCGCGCGCAACGCGCCTGGCTGAAGGCGCTGGAGGGAGTGCTCGCTACTCAGACCGCCAGCCATGGCGGCCCCATCGCTTTCGTGGAAGGCCGCGCGCTGGCGATCGATGCCGCCGCTCCGCCCGCACCCGTGGCTGTGATATCCGCCACGGAACCATCCGCTTTCGCGCGCAGCCGCCAAGCCATCGCGGGGGCGCCGGCTTCGCCCCGCGGTGCGCTTCTGTGGACGGACGTGGAAGATGCGCTCTATCCCGCCGGCTGGGCGGCCAACCCCGACTCGCTGCTGCGCAAGGGCGCCGTGGGGCTGGCCGGCGATGAACGCCCCGCCACCAGCGCCCTGCGCCGCAACGCCGCTCTGCTCCGCCACTGGGCGTTCCTGCTTCCCGGCCTGCATTCGGTGGCCATGCCAAGACCCGCGGCCGGCAAGCTGCCCACGGGCGTTACCGCGTTCGAGCTGGTTTCGCCCGCGGCCTCCGCCATCATTATCACCAATACCGGCGCGCAACCGTTTCACGACGATCTGCGCGTGCGGGCGCAGGGGTCGAAGCGCACCCTCATCATTCCCGGTGTTTCCGTTCCCCCCGGCGAATCCCTCTGGCTCCCGCTCGATGCTTCCATCGGTCCCGACGGATTGTGCCGCGAGTGCACGAATTTCTCGGGCGCCGAGCATATCATTTACGCCACGGCCGAGCTGCTCTCCATCGAATTCGAAAACGGCATCCTCGCCATGGAGTTCGCCGCCCCCGAGCCGGGCGAAGTGATTCTGCAACTGGCGCGCCAGCCCATCGGCCCGTTTCTCGCCGCGGGCAAACCCACGGAGTTCGATTGGGACGACAAGACGCTGCGCGCGCGCCTCACCATTCCGGCCAGCAGCGCCCCGGGCAACCGCGTCCGCATCGGGATTGCCATCGAAGCCCCCGACACGTCGGCTTTCTTCAACGACGCGCGACGGCTGATCATCGGCCGGAAGAACGTGGTCTCGACCGCGTACTCATCGGCGGAGGTGGCCGCGCGCTCGCGCCTGCGCCTGCCCGAAGGCTTCACCGCCGCGCCCACAGTCAAATCGCCGGATGAAATCGACTACGAAATCAGCGTTCCGGCCGACGCGCTGCACGGCGATTGGGCCAACCTGGCAATCGAAGCCGACGGCATGCCCCTGGGCCGCGCACGCTTGCAGCTTTTCCGCCCCGCCTCCATCCGCCTGATGGAGGCCATGCAACTTCACTTCGGCTCGCAGACCGAGCTGGCGCCCGATCCACCCATCGCGCCTATCGAGCCGAGAGGCGGGAGCAACCTCGAAATCTCCATCCGCAACAACTGGCCGCAGATCCGGACCTACCGCCTGGAGGCCTCGGGCGAAGGTCTCGAATTCTTCCCGCCCAAGACCGAGATCAGCGTGGGCGCGGTGGATGAGCGCCGGGTGTCGCTGCGCGTGTTCGCCGCGGAGGGCTTGGCCGGCGTGCGTGAGTGGCGGCTGCGCGTCGCGGATCTTTCCGGACCCGGCGCTGATGCGGACCTTCCCATGCGAGTGGCGTTGCTGCCCCGCGGCCGCACGGTGGCATGGTCCGCCGACCTGGACGGGGACGGTTCCCCGGAATGGGTGCTGGAATCGCAGAAAGTGCGCGCTATTTTTTCGACGCAGGATGGCGGCCGATGGATGGAATTCTGTTGGAAGGACACCAACGTGAATTTCCTGCCCGAACAGGGCCTCTTCGCCGGGCCGGGACCGGTGGAGGTTCGCGCTGCGGGCGATGCCCTGGAGTTCACCGGAAAGGGCTGGAGGCGCAGCGCCCGTCTTTCGGAGACTACGCTCACCATCGAGCAAAGCTCACCGCTTCCGGGGGATGCACTGAGTTCGGAAAAGCGCGGAGGGGCGACGTTGACGATTGCGCGGCCGTCGCCGACGCGGGCGACGTATACGTTGAACTGAGGGGAGGACGCCCGCTATTTCTTTTCCATCTCGTCCAGTTTTTGCACGCGGCGCCTGATATCCGCATCTTCGCTTGCGAATCTGGCATTCAAATAGGCGTGGAGAACCTCTTCGGCGAGTTTCGGCCCGATGACCCATGCGCCCAGGCACAGCACGTTTACGTCGTCGTGCTCGACGCACTGATGCGCGCAGAACGTGTCGTGGCACAGCGCCGCACGCATGCCGCGGATCTTGTTGACGGCGATGGCGGCGCCCACGCCTGTGCCGCAGACCATGATGCCGCGTTGGGAGCGTCCAGACAGGATCTCGTCACAGAGCTTTTGGGCGATGTCCGGAAAATCGACCGGATCGGTGCTGTAGGTCCCGATGTCCTTGACGGTATGCCCCCAGGATTGGAGCGTTTTGATCAGCGGCCCCTTCAGCGGGAAACCGGCGTGATCACATGCCACCACCAACTTCCACTTGACCGGACCCGCCGCTGCCGCGGGTGCCTGCGAAGCCGCCAGTGGCGCGGCGACCAGGCCGCCTAATAAGCGGCGCCGTGCAATGCTTTCCTCCTTCATTTTGGGTTCCTCAAGCTGCTGTGCCCCTTATTCTCGCAGAAGCGGACCCGCGTACAGCAGGCGCAACCCCCAATCGATGTCGCCGGGGAAGGGGGGCAGCGCAATCACCCCGATGGAGTTTGACTGTACAAAGCCATCTCCGGCGCCGATCCATGCGCCGGTGCGGGGATCGAACCACTCCGCCCGATAGGTACTGGAAGGTTTCACCGCCCGAATGATGCTCTGCGGGCAGCCCTTTTCAAAGTACGCCACGATGATTTCCTTGTCCGCGGTGTGCGCGGCATAGGCCCATCCCTCGTATCCTCGCGTGGTCTGGGTCTTGCTGGGCGACACCCAATCCGCATCCGGAATCAAGTCCTGGTAGCGCCTGCCTATCGAAAAGGCGAACGTGCGCAGATGCTTCATCTGGGTGGCGGAACTCCACTGGAATGCTTCCCACATCTTGATGGGCGCTTGTGGCTGGACGTCGGCGCCCCAGATGGCCTCCGACCCGTAAATGTGGCCGGCCAGACCTCCGGAAAGAAAACTCCCGTACATGCCGGAGCGCACGAACTGGGCGTCCTTTTCGGTGTTCCCCGGTGCTCCGAACTGATAGCCGCCGCCGGCGCGCCCACGCGCATCGTTGTACCCGGAGTAGTAGGGTTCCCCGTTGAGGGCCGGCTGCGGATAGACGGCGCGGAATACCTGTGTCAGATACCAGTAGAAATCGTGTTCGCGCGAGTTGCCGATCTGATGCAGCGTGACCCACGACCCGTCGCCCCAGTTCAGCAGCGTGGAGGGGGCCGGGTTGCCTGTCAGCAGCGTGCCGAACGGCGGCGGGCCGTGTTGCTTGAGCGCCATCTCAATGGCCGGCAGAAACTCGGTGGAGGGAATGGATTCGCTGGAGGTATCAAAATGGATGGGGCTCAGCAGCACGTTATTCGCCTGATAGCGCGCGAAGATGTATTCGATGAAGCGCGCGTACGAATCGGGCCAAGTGTAGTACTTCTTCCAGGCCTGGCTCGCGTCGCGGCGGGAGACCTCGATGAACGGAACAAACCCCTGTTCGTTCAGGTAGTCAATCTTGCGATCCAGATAATCGAAGTACTTGGGGTTAATGCGGTCCACATCCGCGAAGACGTCCTCGTAACCCGGAACCTTGCCGGGATACAGGAACGGCCGGCCTCCCTCGTTGTCCATGTTCTTGGCGCTGTTGGCGCCGAACTCCAGCCAAGCCGAGCGGATCACGGTTCTTTCGGGATCATCCATGACGATGTGCGCGGGTTTTCCGTCGCTGGCCCAGTTGGGGAATGCCGCGATGATTCCCACCAGGTTGAAGCCCTGCGCTTTCCGGTAACGAACGTAGTCCTTGAAGCCGGCCGTGGGACCGATGGGCCGCTGCTGGTCGTCGTCATACCACTTGAAGCAGTCGGTGCCGGTGGCCCACCAGGTGTCTCCCAGAATGAAGAACGGGGTTCCGTCGGCCAGTTGCAGCGCATGATGGTTCGGCGTGGCGCGCAAAAAGCCGAGGCGGAGAGGGTTCTGCTGCTTCTCCCGCTCGGTCCAGTCAACGGCCTCGAAAGAACCGCTCTTGCCGGCCAGGCCCTCTTCCGGCGGATACGAGCCGCTCTGCCACTTCCAGAGGCCCGGTTCGGCAGCCACCAGGCGCACCTTGAAGGTCCGCTCGCCATCCCAGAACCCGTAGACGCGCTTCCTAAAACCGGGTCCCGTCAGATCTGCCCAGATGGTGATTTCCGTGTACGGGTTCACGATCGCGCGCGCCGCGGTGAAGGTCAACTCCTGCTTCTCCCAAACGTGCACTGGCCCAGCGGCCGGCGCCCGGAAGGCCGCCGCAGCCGCGGCCAGAAGGATCCATGCAGATTTACGGATGCTCATAGCTTCTCCCAAGGTATCCTCAGATGGCACAGGTACTCAAGCTGGGGTTCACAGGAGCTCGCTTTGCTCGCGGGGCCGGGGGCCGGGGGCCGGGGGTCGGGGCTGGCGGGGACTGGGACAACATCAGCCAGAATGGCACAACGCCGGCGAGGCGCCGGGCCAGGTGGCAGGTGTGATGATCGAAGCGAGGTTGAAGCAGGCTTACCTTGCTGGAACGAGGGACCGCTCGCTCTATGAAGCCATGTGGGGCCGAGTGCCACTCGGCCCGCAGGTTGCCTTACGGCCAACCTGCCCCACAGTCTGGCCGCCGCGGGACGAAGCGCGGGACACGCGCGCAATAGGCCTCGTATTCGGCGCCGAAGCGGTCGCGAAGCTCGCGCTCCTCGATGCGCACGATTACCAGTACGGTCGGGATGGCTACGATCCAATTGACGTAAGCGGCCAGATTGTTGGCGACCAGCGCTAAAGACGCCATGACCAGCAGGACCTCGACGTAACGCGGATGGCGGATACGAGAGTAGATTCCTTCGGTCAGGAGCCGCTGAGGGTAACGTTCCGGCGCCAGCTCCGGGAGCCCGCCCAGGGTCTTGAACCGCAAGTGGCGGGAGAACCTCCGGCGCAGCACGATGGACGCGGCCAGAATCGGCACGGCTACGGCAATCAGGACGGGATTCGTTCCGAAATCCATGGCTAGCAGAGTTTTTCGCAAGAGGAATACGCCCGCCGCGAATGCCGCCAGCAGCGTGTAGTGGATCGTCATGGTGCGGCGCAAGCCAATCCGTCTCCAGAACCGCACGAATGGATGGACCAAGAACCAGAACAGGAAAGCGCCGGGCATGAACATCAGCATCAGTAGCGCCAGCCAATACCGGACCGCGTTCATCACTGGGACCGCGAGGCTCTCTGCTCCTCGCCCCACACCAGCGGGTCGGGGCCGGAGAGTTGCCGGAACAACTGGTAGTGGGCGCGGGCCTCGCCGGGCTTGCCTTCCTTCTCCGCAACCAACCCGCGCAGGTAGTAAATGCGCGGGAAATAGAATGGGGCGAACAGGCTCACGCCGCTGATGGACGGAATCGGGTTGAGGAGCAGGAGGGGCGCGGCGTCCTTGGCGCGGCCGGTTTCGAGGCAGGTCCACGCCAGCATGACTGGCAGGCCCTGATCGGCCGCCGGGCTGGTGCTGTCGTACAGCTTCTTCAACAGCAGCGAGGCGGGCTGGAATTCCTTGCCGAGCAGCAGCGCGTAAACCAGCGCGAACTCCTTGATCGAGTCCTCGGAAGCGTTGGGGAACAGCCGCTCCGCGCGCACGGACCATTCGGACGAGGAGGCCGGAGCCTCGGTCAGGAAGCGCGCCACCATCGCAGCCCCGGCGGAAGCAGGGCCGGCCAGGAGGTTGGCTTTCTGGGCAACCTGTTGGGCGCCGGCGCGGTCGCCCAGCACCAGGCTCCATACCGCGAGCTGGGCACAAGCGCGCGACGCCACGTCCCGCAACGGACCGTTTTCGGCTCCGCGCGCGAAGGTCTCGAGGCGCTTCCAGGCGGCTTTGCGCCGGCCGCTCACCCAGGACCATTCCGCTTTGCGGTACTCCACCACGGGGTCTTTGGCGGCCTCGCGAGCTTCCATGTACCGTTGGGCGAGCGCGTCGGCGCCGGTTACGTCGCCGCTCATAAGCCGCGCCATGGCGGCTTTCCACAGGTCGCCGCCGCCCTCGAAGTTGGGTTCCTTCCGGGCGGCCTGCAAGTAGAAGCTCTCCGCCTGGCGCAAGCGCCCGGCCAGCAAGTTGACGTCGCCCTGCGAGTCCAGCGGATTGGCTTCCGCGGGCCGCAGCGCCTGGTAGCGGCGCAGCGCGCTCAGCGCGGCGTCGAAACTGCCCTCGAAGGCGGCGGCGTAACCGAGCTGGTTCAGGGCATCGACGTCTTCCGGCTCCACTTGCAGCAACTTGTGAAACGCCTGCTCGGCCTGCTGATATTCCCGGCGGTTCATGCAGGAGTCGGCGAGCGAGCGCCACACAGTGGGATCGTTCGGCTCCAGCCCGACCAGCGCGGCGAGCGCGTTCTTGCGGGCGGCGAAGTCGCCACCGAGGTCCGCGGCTTCGAGCTCCAAGCGCGCGCGCTCCGCCGGGGGCATGGCGCGGGCGCGCGCCAGCGCCTGGCCAAGCACAGACTCGGCGGCGGCGCGGTCCTGCTGCTGCGCTTTCAATTGCGCCAGCAGGCGGTAAGGCGGCCCGAAATCGGGGTCGGCGGCGATGGCCTGGATGAGGTGCTGTGCCGTGACGGCGGGAGTGGCCGATTCCTCCGCGACCACGTAGGCCTTCAGCGCCGGCACACTGTGCGTGGGGTAGGGCGCCGCGCGGCTCGAGATCTGGCGCGCCAGTTGGGAAGCCGCGGCGATCACATCGCCCGCGGCGGCGGTGGCGGAAACCACCTTCGTCATCTTTCCCGTCTGCGGATTCTCGATGGCGAGCCGCGACGCAAGCCAGCCCCCGCGGACGGAGTACTCTCCGTAACCCACGCGCGTAGCGCTGGAAGCGATCGCCAGGGTGCGCTCCGCGGAGACGCCCGGCGCGGAGACGGGGCGCGGTCCCAGCACCCGATCGAGACCGTGCATCCGGCTCGAGGGGATGGCGTAGACGCCGGGCGCGCCGGCCAGCTCGGCGGTAATCACTTCGGAAAAGGCGCGGCCCATCCAGTCTTCGGAAACCCCGCCGCCGAGGTTCTCGAAGCGGAGGATGGCGATGCGTTCGACGCCAGTCGCGGCTGGCTGGCGAGCGCAGTCGGAGAGGAGGAGGAAAGACAAAAGGCCGGCCAGGGGGCCGGCCGCGGACCAGGGGGTCCGCCCCACCGGGAACCTACAATACACGCGGTTCCTTGGCCAGCAGTTCTTTGAACTCCGGCAGGTCGCGCATGGCCTGGAAGTCGGGGTCTTCCTCGAGCTTCTTCTTTTCCTTGAAGCCCTCTTCCAGCGCCTTCCTCAGATACTGAAGCGCCAGATCGTTCCGGCCGGCCTGCGCGTACAACTTGGCGATGTGAAAGTGAAACTTGGCGCGCTCCTCCACACTGCGCTCCTCGAGCAGGACGCCGTAGCTGCCGTGGGTCTCGAAGACGTTGGGGTCGAGCTTGAGCGCGGTCTGGTAAGTTGCCATGGCTTCGTCATATTTCTTCCGGGCGAAATAAGCCGTGCCCAGATTGAGATAGATCGAGGCCGAGTTGGGAGCATACTTGAGCGCCTTTTGATAATAACCGATGGATCTGCGGAAGCTTTTCCGGGCGTAGTAAATCGTGCCGAGATTGTTGATTGCTTCAGCGTAATCGGGCTTGAGGCGGATGGCCTGCTCGTAGCTCTTCCGGGCGTTGTCGAGCTGTAGCATCTGGTGATACGCGATGCCGATTTTGTTAATGATGACCGGGTTCCGGGACTTATCCTCGCGGAATACGTCGATGGCTTCCCGGTACATCTTCCGCGCCATGAAAATGTCGCCGCGGGTTTCCGGGGAGAGAGGTGTTTTCGGGGCCTGGGCCGCTGCCTGTGAAACAGCCTTGGTCCCATCCAGCACCGCGTTGCCGGTCTGGGCGAAGGCGAATACGGAACTCAAGCCCACCACAAGTGCAATGGCCAGAGGTTGGGAAACCATTGGGGGCCTCCAGGACCTATTTAAACACACCCCACAAGCGGCGGAGGAATCCCTTCTTCTCTTCTTTCTGGGGCGGTTGCGGCGGCTGCGGCTGTGAGGCTGGCGCGCCTCCCGGCCGGTCCTGCCGCGCGGCGCGGCGCGCCACGGCGGCCTCTGATACCACCCCACGAGACGTGCTGTTCGCATCTCCTCCCGATCCGGTGACGCGCAGCGAACTATCCGCGGGCAAGGCCGGCTTGGCGGCGGGGTTGGTTTCCCATCCGGCGACGTTGGTTATCCCTTGCCGGCCGCCGCCGTGGAGCGGGCAGGCCCCCACCGGCTGGGTACCCACGATGTAAACCTCCGGCCGCTTGACGGGGCAGTAGGGCGTGGCGGGCATTCCGGATTGCGGATCGATATCGATGGAGACGATGCCATCGGGGGCCTGGAATGGTTTGGCGTCGCGATACTCACGATACTCGAGGGCGCGCTTCATGAATTCGCCCCAGATGGGCGCGGCCGAGTGGGCGCCCTCCAGGTCGAGCTCGCGGTTGTCGTCGAACCCCACCCACACCACGCACAGCAATTCGGAGGTGTAGCCGGCGAACCAGCCGTCGTGCGAAGTGCCGGTCTTGCCGGCGGCCGGGACGGTGAAGCCGCGCGCGCGCACGGCGGCGGCGGTGCCGCTGCGCAGGACCTCTTCCATCAGGTTGGTCATGAGATAGGCTACGCGCGCGTCGAGCACCTGCTTGTGTTCGGGCTGGCCTCTATAGACGACCTTGCCGTCCTGCGAGCGCACCAGCGAGATGAAATCGGGCTTCACGTAATCGCCCTGGTTGGCGAAGACGGTGTAAGCGCCGACGGCTTCGAGCGGCGTGATTTCATACGCGCCCAGGGCCACTGCCGGGGTCGGCTGGATCTTGTAGTTCATGCCGGCGCGGTTGGCCATTTCGACCACCTTGTCGTAACCCACCATTTCGGCGACCTGGACCGTGGCGTTGTTGAGCGAATGCGCCAGCGCCTCGCGCAGCGTGACGGTGCCGTGGTATTCGTTCTTGAAATTGGCCGGCTCGTAAGACTTCTGGTCAAACCAAAAGACGGTGGGCTGGTCGACCACGGTGGTGCTGGCGGTGAAAACGCGCGGGGCGCCAGCCACCGCGGTATCCAGCGCGGCGGCGTAGACGAACGGCTTGAAGATGGAGCCGGGCTGGCGCTTGGCCAGCACGTGGTTGAGCTGGCTCATGCCGTAGTTGCGGCCGCCGGCCAGCGCCTTGACTTCGCCGGTGTGGGGATCGATGGCCACCAGGGCTACCTGCGCGTCGGGAGGCGGCCCGGCTGCGCCGGGCACCCCGGCCCGGAAGCGGCGCTGGCGGTGGATCTGCGCGTCCACGTTCTGCATGCCCATGCGGATGGCTTCCACCGCCGCGCGCTGGAGGTGCATATCCAGCGTGGTATAGATGCGGAAAGCGTTGGACTGAAAGTCGGTGTCCTGGAAGCGGGCTTGCAGCGCGTCGTTCACCATGTCGACGAAGTAGGGCGCTTCGACCGATTGCGCGGTGGAACGGGCCACGGTCAGCGGCGCCTGCATGGCCATGACGTAATCGTGCTCGCCGATGAACCCGTTCTGCCGCATCAGGCCCAGGACCACGTTGCGCCGCTCGCGCAGGCGGTCGGGATGGTGGAAGGGGTCGAACAGCGCGGGTCTCTGGATCATGCCGGCGAGCTCCGCGGCTTCGGGCAGATTGATCTGGCTGAGGTCCTTTCCGAGGTAGGCCTCGGCCGCCTCGCCGAAGCCGTGGATGCGGAACGAGCCGCGCCAGCCGAGGTAGATATCGTTGGCGTAATCCTCGAAAATCTCTTCCTTGGAAAGCTTCTGCTCGAGCTGGAGCGTGATGATCGTCTCGGCCAGCTTGCGCGTCCAGAGTTTGCGCGTATCCAGCCAGAACATGCGCGCGAGCTGCTGGCTGAGAGTGGAGGCGCCCTGGGCGTTGCGGCCTTCCTTCAGGTCGATGTAGGCGGCCTTGATGATGCGGATGGGGTCGAAGCCGGAATGCTGGAAGAAGCGTTTATCCTCAGCCGACGTGACGGCCTGCACCAGCACGGTGGGGATGTCCGCGAACTTGACCATGCGGCGCTTCTCGCGGTTGGGCCCGGAGACGTTGGTGATGAGCTGGGGCTCGAGCTGATACTGGCTGCGCGCGGTGTTGTCCTGGAGCGAGACGATTCGCGAGATCCGGCCGCCGGCGAACTTGACGACGCCGGCCTCCTGGTCGAAGTAAGATTCGGGGCCGGGGAAGACCTCGATGGAATTCGGCTGGAGCAGGTAGTAGCCGATGGGATTGCCGCGCGATTCGTTATAGCCGCTGCGACGCAGCTCGGCGGCGATCTCGGTGGGGGTGGTGGCGTCGCCCACCGCCACCGATTCCGGGGCGGCGAAAATCTTGGCCGTGTTGGCGAACGGGCCGGCGCGCAGCTTCTGGTCGATCAGGCGCGAATACCTGGCATAAAAGTAGGTGAAGGCGCCAAACCCCAGGATGGTGAAGAGGGCAAACCCGATCACCAAGAAGCGGCCTACCGGTCCCAAGAGGAACCGGGTCAGGCCCGCGCTGTCCGAACAACCCCACCGGCGGCAAAGACCGCCGGCGCTACCGGCTGCCGGCGCCGGGGTAGAAATGCAGGTCCACGGTGTACCCGGGCAGGGTGACGCGCACGAAATAGCGCACGTCGATCCGCAGGCCTTCCCGCGAGCGGAGGATATGCACGTTGTCTTCCTTCACCGGAAGCTCCAACGCATGAGCTTTATCGAGCACCCAAGTGCGCAACACGTCGTCGGATTTCGTCTGATTTTCGACACGCTGTGCAACCTCCGACACAAAACTCTGCAATTCGAGGTTGCGGAAATAGATGGGGGCGAACATCGCGGTGAAAGCCAGGAGGGCCGCCAGGACGAAGGCGGCGGCCACGATGCGCCAGCGGGGGACGCGGTTCATGGCTGTTTGTCCGATTCCTTACTGGCGGCGCAGAGCTCGTCCCAGATATCGTCGGAATGTGGCGTCCACTCGGGGTTTTCGAGCCCGGAGATCTGCAGTTCGTCCTGCTTCAGGGTTCCGTGGCCGTAAGGGCAGATGTACTCGATGCGCGGCCGTCCGAATTGCAGCATGCGGCCCCAGGAGCCGGTTTCCACCGGCATGCGGAGGCGATGCAGACAGATGCGGCAGCGGTGGCGCTGGTCCCAGACGATGATGTAAAGGGCCCCGGTGCACAGCAGAAACCAGCCTAGAACGGCCAGATTGAAGAGCAGAATCTGCGCGCCATCGCGCAGCGGCGCCAGAGGTGGGGGATCGGGCTCTGCGGGGAAGATCGCGATGATCCCCGCTAGCAAGCCACAGAGCACCGCGGCGGCCGAAACCAGCTTGGCGGCTAACCAGGCCCAGTAACGCATACGATTAGACTCTCACTGCCCACCTTTAGTTTCGCGGGTACGGGGGACGGGCGCAAGGGCCAGGCCGATTGCCAATCGGCCGCAGATTGACAATCTGCCCCACAGCCGGGCGCAAGGGGGGATCATTGGCGGAACAGGTTGCGGGCGATGAAGAATACATTGGCGGGGCGCTCCGCCAGCCGGCGCATGTAGTAGGGATACCAGGCCTTGCCAAACGGGACGTAGAGCCGCAGGCGGTAGCCCTCGCCGGCCAGCCGGCGCTGGAGATCGCGGCGGATGCCGTAGAGCATCTGGAACTCGAAGGCGTCGCGCGAGATTTTGCGCTGGGCGGCGTAGGCCTCGGTCTGCCGGATGATCTTCTCATCGTGCGTGGCAATGGCGGGGTAAGCGCCCCGATCGAGCAGGAGCTTCATCAGCTCGACGAAGTTGCGGTCTACATCGGACTTGCGGGGGAAGGCCAGGCTGGCGGGTTCGAGGTAGGCGCCTTTGCAGAGCCGCACGGGAATGGCGCGGGCGCAGAGCTTCTCGATATCGTCCTTGCTGCGGTAGAGGCAGGCCTGAATCACGGCGCCGACAGCTCCGTATCTCGCGTGGAGACCGGTGACCAGATCGATGGTGCGCTGGGTGTACTCGCTGGATTCCATGTCCAGGCGAACAAAGCCGTTCAAACCGGCGGCGCGCCGGACAAGCTGCTCGACGTTGGCGCGGCACTGGTCATAGGAGAAATCGAGGCCGAACTCGGTGAGCTTGAGGGAAACGTTGCCCTGAATGCCGGAATCGTGAATGGCGGAGAGAGCGTGGAGATAGACATCGCGCGCCTGGGCGGCCTCCTCGAGCGAGGTAACGCTTTCGCCGAGGTGATCGAGCGTGATGGTGATGCCTTCGGAGTTGACATGGCGGCCCACGGCGAGGGCTTGATCCAGTGCCTCGCCCGCCACGAAGCGGGTGGCCAGGCGCCTGGCTGCCGGCGAGGATTCCATCCATTTTCGCAACAGTTTCCGGCGCGAAAGGAACAGGAAGAAGCTGCGCACCATCACAGGCTAGCATCGAGCACGCCAGGGCGCGCGAATGTTTGCTAGACTGCCGGTTTGATAGTCAAGCGGCCTATCGACATCAAACCGGGGGAACTGCGGTGCCCGCGGTGTTTCGGACGGGATATTGTGCGCTCATTTCCACACGGATGGCAAGATGCCGTGATGCGGTGGTTCGGACGGGTCCCCAAGCACTGCCGGTTCTGCGAGAAACGGTTCTATGTGCGGCAGCCGGAAGCCGAGAGCCAGGGGCCGGAGGCCGAGTGACGTGGAGAACGCGGACAAAACGGGGCGCCAGCGTTTGGCTGTAAATGTATGAAAATGCAGAGAAAAAAGGTTGTGACCGAAAAACGTTTACGGGGTTCCGCAGCGCTCGAGTGAAAGAAACAGCTCCAACGGAGGTGATTGGAGATATAATCGGCGGCGGCCAGGAAGTCAAAATGGAAATCCTGGATACTGGATAGCTTCAGAGACTGGGCGGGCGGTTCCTTGCCAGGTCAAAGCCCGCATCTCGCAGGGCAATTGAGTGCGAGTTCTTCAGATTGGATGGAGGTTAGCATGAACAGAGTAGTCTTCGTAGCGTTGCTCGTTTTCTTGACTGCCGTTACCGCATGGGGTCAGGCGACCGCCGGACTCGGCGCCATTACGGGAACCGTTCGCGATGCTTCCGGCGCGCCGATACCGGCAGCCAAAGTAACCGTCTCGAATTCCGCGTTGGGTCTTACGCGCGAGTTGACCACCACGGACGCCGGGCTGTTCGCGGCCCCGGCGCTGGTTCCCTCCGACGGCTACAGGGTTTCGGTCAACAAGCAAGGCTTCGCCCCGTACCAGACGGCCGACTTGGTCCTCCTGGTGGGCCAGAATTTGAACTTAAATGTGGTGCTGGCGGTGGGCGCGCTCACGCAGCAGGTGGAGGTGGTCGCCGCGGCGCCCGTGGTGGACGACGTGAAGACGGAAACGTCCACCGTGGTGGGCAACACGATGATCAACGACCTGCCGATCAACGGGCGGCGCGTGGATTCCTTCGTGCTGCTCACGCCGGCGGTCACCAAGGACGCCGATTTCGGGTTGGTCACCTTCCGCGGCATCGCCGGCGGCAACAGCTTCCTGATTGACGGCAACGACACGACCAATCAGTATTACAACGAGAACGCCGGACGGACGCGGCTGGGCTCGCAGATCTCACAGGATGCGGTGCAGGAGTTCCAGGTGCTGGCCTCATCCTATTCGGCGGAGTACGGCCGGGCCTCCGGCGGTATCGTCAACACCATTACTAAGAGCGGAACCAACGATGTGCATGGGACCGCTTTCGAGTTCTTCCGCAACCGCTCCCTGAACTCGAGAGATCCAACTCCCACGGGACCGGCGGCGATCAATCCCCCCGAGGTGCGGCATATTTTTGGTGGCACGATCGGGGCCCCCATCAAGAAAGACAAGCTGTTCGTGTTCTTCGACACGGAGTTTCAGCGGCGGCACTTCCCGATTGTCAGCAGCATCATCAACTCCTCGGTCAACCAGATCTCGGAGACGTGGATTGGCTGCGGCGCTCCGGCCACTACGGCCCAGTGCGCGGCCATCGACAAACTTCTGCCGCGGATGTTCGGCCTGGTGGACCGTAACGGCAACCAGATGCTGGATTTCCTGAAGCTCGACTACCGCCCCAACGAGCACCACTCTTTCAGCGCCAGCATGAATTACCTGAAGTGGTACTCCGTAAACGGCATCCAGACGGGCGCCACCAACACTAGTGGTGGGGGCGTTGGCAACAATGGCGACGACTCGGTGCGCGACCGCATCGGCAAGGGCCTGTGGACCTGGGTGCCCAACGGCTCGGTGGTGAACGAGTTTCGATTCGGCTGGTTCAAGGACCGCCAGGCGGACGACTTCGACCCCGCGCTCCAGGCGGGCTACCCCATCGGGAACGTAGGCCTCTCGGTGGCAGGTGTCAGCACCCTGGGCGGCTACAACATCCTGCCGCGCATCCTTCCCAGCGAGAACCGCTACCAGTTTGCCGACAGCCTCTCCTGGGTGAAGGGCGGCCACACCTTCAAGTTGGGCTTTGATATCGCCCGGACCGAGGATTTTTCGAACTACCTGGCCAGCCGCTGGGGCACCTTTACGTATTCCAGCGTGAGCACCTTTGCGCAGGATTTCACGAGCCCCGCCGCCGGCGCCAGCCACTGGTCCGGCTTCTCGCAAACCTTCGGTAATCCGATTGTGGACACCAAGATTACCGACCTGGCTTTCTTCGCGCAGGATGCCTGGAAGATCAGCCGGAAGCTGACCGCCAATTATGGTCTGCGTTACGAGTATGCGGTCCTTCCCACACCGCCGACCTCCAACCCGTACTATCCGCAGACCGGCACCATCCCGTCGGCGGGCAAGGACTTTGGGCCGCGCGTGGGTCTGGCATACTCGCTGAACGACAAGACAGTGCTGCGCGCCGGTTATGGGCTGTACTACGCGCGGTACATTTCCGGAATGATCAACAGCACGTTATTTACGGCCAACGACGTGTTCACCCAGAGCCTGAGCATCACCAGCTCCACGTCGGCGGGCGCGCCGGTTTTCCCGGTTCCTCTGAGCAGCCCGGCGGGAGCGCTGGCGTCCAACCGCGCCATCACGTTTGCCGCCCCCAACATGGTGAATCCCTACACCCAGCAGGTCAACCTCGCCATCGAACGGGCTCTTGCCAGGAATACGACCTTGACTGCCTCCTATATCCAGAACCGCGGCAAGAAGCTGTACACGGTCCGGGACATCAACATCGGCCCGCTCAGCTCGCAGGTGTATAACTTCACGATTTTGGATTCCAACTACAATCCAACGGGCCAGGTCTACAGCACGCCGATTTACCTTCTCACCAATCGCATCGATAGCCGGTACGGCCATATCAACCAGGTGGAGAACGGCGGCAAGCAGTGGTATGACGCTCTGGCAGTGCATCTGAACCACCGGTTCAGCAACACTTTCCAGGGAACAATCTCCTACACCTGGTCGCATGAGCTGGACGAGAACCAGGAATCCGGCACCAACGCGATCTACTTCAGCAGCGGGCCCATGGGGCTGTACAACGGCGCCTACAGCTTGGATAAAGGCAATGGCAACCTGGATCAACGCCAGCGCTTCGTGGGCACGTTTATCGCCCGTCCCAGGTTTGTGACGGGCGACTGCTGTTTAGCCATCCTGGTGAACGGGTGGGAATTGAACGGGTTCCTGACGCTTGCCAGCGGGCGGCCGAATTACGAGTACGTCAGCTTCTCGTCGACGTCCAACTTGCCGCAGGCGTTCACCGGCTCGCTCGACGGGCTGGGCGGCGACAACCGCGTGCCGTGGCTGCCGAATAACCCGTTGATGATCGATCCGATCACGCGCTTCGATGCGCGCTTGGCGAAGAGGTTCCAGATCCACGAGAAGATGTCGGTCACGCTGCTGTTCGAGGTGTTCAACATGACCAACACGGTCAGCACAACCGGCATTTCGACCCAGGGCTTCACGGCGGCCAACAAGGGAACGGCGGCAGCGCCGAATTTCGTGATTGCCCCGTGCGCGTCGGCCACCGCGACTGTTTGTGCGGCGACCACTCCAGGACTTCGCACGGCTACCGCCGGTTTCCCGGACGGGACCAACGCCCGGCGGGCCGATGCGGGTCTGCGGTTCACGTTCTAAACGAGGAGACAGAAGTCTGGAGACAGAAGCCAGACTGACGTGATTGGGATTCGGGCGAAGGGCGGCGCCCGCTTGGCGGGGGCGCCGCCGGACTCATTCTGAGAGTGGGTCAGTTTGCCCGTGTGGGGCGGGGTGGAAACCTGCGGGCGGGTCGGTGACCCGCCGTTTGCGCCGATTTCCAATCTGCGCGCTGGCAGGCGAAACGCCTGCCCCACCAACCCTGGTGTGTTCTACACCTCGGCGCGTCTCACCAAAATGTTGAGCGCCGATTTCCAAACTGACTAGCCGATCATAAATTGTGCAGGCGGATCTTGGGCCACAAAAAAGGGCGGCGCCCGGTTGGGAGGGCGCCGCCCGATTCATTGATGAAACTGCCTCAGAACGTGATTCTGCCGGAAACCTGCAATTGCCGCGGGCCCCAGAGCAGGTTGCTGGTGGCCGTGGGTGTCAGGAAAGCAGAGTAGGGCGTGAAGCAGGCGTTGGTGTGACCGGCGCACGCGCCGGACCCGGCCGCGAGATAGGAGAACGCGGTGTTGGTGATGCCGGAGATATTGGTGTGGTTGAAGAAGTTGAAGGCTTCGCCGATGAGCGACAGCTTCAGCCGCTCGCCGAACTGGAACTGCCGTCCCAGGCGGACGTCCACATTGTGATAACCGGGAGCAGTGAACGAATTGCGGTCCAGCCACCCGGCGCGGCCCTGCGTAGGAGCAGCGTAGGCCACGCCGCCGGTCACGCCGCCGTCCAGGGGGCTGGGGGCGCCGGTGATGTACGGCGTCACCGGCTGGCCGGTTGACATTGTCACGATGGTGGAAAACGCCCAGCCATCGAGAATCATCCGGGCGGCCTGATTCGTGACGCCTTTCGCCGAGGGCATCCACACGGCGTTGGCCACAAACCGTTGGCGCTGGTCGAGGTCCGAAAGCGCGTATTCGAGCTTGCGATTCCTGGGGTCGATCGGATAATCGGTGCCGTTGAACGTGCCGAAGTTTCCCGCCGCCTGGGCGCCGTCGAATGCCTTGCTCAACGTGTAGTTCATGGTGAACTCCAGGCCGTGGCGCATGGGGTGGCGCAGGGTAAGGACCATCGAGTTGTACCAGGAATTGACATCGCTATAGCCGACGAAGATGTCGCCGGTGCTGGTGTCGATGCGGCCGGTATAGAAGGGAACGGTGTAGGTTTGCGTGGTGGCGCCGCTGACATTCAAGATGTCGTAGCTCTTGGTGGCGGTGGGGGCAGCGAGGTTGGCATCGACGAAGATGGGCAAATGCAGGCCCCGGCTCACCACGTACGCGACGGAGGCGCTGAGTTGGCCCGGCAGCTCGCGTTCCAGGGTGACCTCGCCCTGGTGGGTTCGGGGATTGACCCAGTCGGGCGACTGGCCGCGCGTCAACTGGGTGGCGGCGGGCGGGGTGAAGGTGACCACCTGCGGCGTCAGGGCGCCGGGGAACGGCGCGGCCATGGGCGGGCCGGGCGGGGTCCAGATGACGTTGGGGAACGTCAATGACGGGCAAGCTGTCCCGCCGGTCGGCGTGCAGGTGAAGGATTGCTGATAAACACCGTTCTCCACGCGGGTGGCGTAATAGGTGGTGTTGGTGGTCTTGGCGTAGAAAATGCCATAACCGACACGCAGCACGGTCTTCGGCGTCACCTGCCAGGCGGCGCCCAAACGCGGCGCGAACTGGTCCTTGGGGATTTTGATAGTCGAGGTATAAAGCGTCGTGAGCGGCGTCAGCGTGTTGGGCTGCGGCGGCTGTGGGATAGAAAAGACGTCGTAGCGCAGGCCCATGTTTAGCGTCAGTCTGGAGCTCGCCTTCCAACTGTCTTCGAAGAAGGCGGCGAAATCGTTGTTGTAAAAATCGTCCTTGCCGACGTGCGTGATGGGGTCGTTAACCATCGTGAACGTGCTGTAATGCTTGCCTGTCAAACCGTCTCCGGTGTTGATTCCGTAAGCGTCGAGCACCCAGTTGTTGAACGCGGCTTGCGCCGTTCCGCTGTAACTGTACTGGCCGGTGCCGTTATACAGGTTGATCATGATTTCGTGGATGACGTTCACATCCACGCCGGCTTTGAACGTATGGCGGCCGTGGACCTTGGAGAACGTGTCCGAGATCTGGATGCGGTGCTCGTCCGGTTCGGCGGTGCGCGGCAGAGCGTAGTTCTCGCCGTAGATCGCCAGGTTGGAGCTGCCGCCGGAGCCGCCGACGTTGATGTAGGGCGCGGGCGCGTTGGAACCGGCGACTTCCAGGTCGCGGCCCCACTGGAAGCGGAGATTGTTGACGGCGGAGCTGGAGATGGTGGAATCCCAGTTCGCCACAAAAATGCGCTCGTGGAAGACATAGCTTCCGTTGGTGCTCAGCGAACTGTTGTTGTAGGAAGGCGAAGTGCTGTAGGCGTTGGGTGCGCGGTAATTCATGAAATCGAACGAGCTGCTGATGTGGTTGCGCGCGTTCGCCTGATAATCGAGCCGGCCGAAACCAACATCCTGGTTGGTGGCGCGGGGGAAGCTGCCTTGCAAGCCGAACAGGAAAGCATTGGCATTGGCGCACTGCGTGGCGGTCACCTGCGCCGGGCAGGGCAGGGCGCTCACGGTCGGACTGAACACGTTGCTGGTGTACGTGATGGGGTTGACTTTGCGCGAGCCATCGTACGTGGCGAAGAAAAACAGCTTGTCTTTGACAATCGGCCCGCCGGCGCTGCCGCCGAACTGCTGCCATTGATGGATGGGCTGGCTGTAAGTGCCCCGCGACTTGGGATAGGAATCGAGTGCGTTCCAGGTGGGGTAGCGCAGATAGTAGAACAAGTCGCCGTGGAAGTTGTTGGCGCCGGACTTGGTCACCGCGTTGATTACGCCGCCGGCGGCCTGGCCGAGCTCCGCGCTGTAATTGCTGGCGCTCACCTGGTACTCCTTGATGGAGTCCATGCTGTACACATAGGCGCCGCTGTTCGCTCGCCCGCGGGCTTCCGAGAAGAACGCCTGATTGTTGTTGGCGCCATCCACCGTGTTGCCGTTGTAAAGGCCGGAGATGCCGCGATAGGATACCAGACCGCTGGTGCCGTCGGTGGTGACATTGGGGGTGAGCAAAGCGAAACTGTCCCAGCGCCGGCCGGCGATGGGCAGGTTGCCGACCGAGCCTTCGCTGATGACCTGCGACATCTCCGTCTTCTCGGCGTCGACCACGGTCGCCTGGCCAGTGACCGTCACCTCCGTTTGCGCCGCCTGCACGGTCATCGCAAAGTTGACGGTGAGCGTCTGGCCGACCTGAAGCGTCAGGTCCTTGCGCACAAGTGCGGCGAACCCGCTCTTGCTGGCGCGCACTTCGTAATGGCCCGGCGGGAGGAACGGAGCGGTGTACACTCCGCCTTCGCTGGTCTCAAGTTTGCGCTCGATGGCAGTGTCCGTGTTGCGGATGGTCACGGACGCCCCGGGCACGAACGCCCCGGACGGGTCGGTCACAGTGCCGGTGATGGTGGCGGAGCCGGCGAGCTGGGCAGAGGCCGGGGCGGTCAGAACCACGAGCACCGCCAGCAGGGCCATGCCTAGGACTCCGAACTTCTGAAACAGGCTGAACTTACGCATGATTTGTCTCCTCGTAGTACGCATTGTTTATTCACGCTGGTCCAAGTTTTTCACCTGGAGCTGCCTACTTCATCAGAACATTGGGGGAGAACACCACGGCCTTTCCCACGGTTCTGGATTTCTCTAAGACCCTGAAGAGACAGCATACCAGAAGGGAGGTTTAAATTGAATAACAAATGGAGCACAAGAGGTTAAATCCGTGTGTTCCAGCAGGTTGCGGTTGGCGGAGAGTAACGGAACGGCTATACGGACCTGAACAACTGGGGGGCAGGCGGGTGGCCCGCCTGCCCCGAGTGCCGCATCTGGTATGGAAAACCGGGTACAGGCACGAAGTTTCGCAAACGCCGCGAAATTCGAGCCAGTCCCCGCATTGCAGCCCGCACTACACTAGAAGGTAATGCGGCCGCTGATCTGCATGCGCCGCGCCTCCGTGCCATCAGGGGGCATGGCGGCAGCCGACGGGATATACAGGAGCTGCGGCGTCGCCGTGATCACGCCTTTGGCCTCGGAATAGGCGCGGTTGCTGCTAAAGCCGGTGGCGGCCCAGGTGTTCGCCAGGTTGAACACCTCGAAGTTGAGATAAAGCCGGGCGCGCTCGCGGATCGGAATGATCTTGCTGAGACGCGCGTCGGAGCGGTACATCGACGGGTAGCGGTAGTTATCCACCTGCTGCCAGGGCACGCGGGAACTGAGGCCCGATCCATTCAGGCTGTAATTGGAAAACATGCCCGTGACCGGTGTGTCGCTCAGGTAAGCAATCGTGCTGCCATAGGGGTAGCCGGTTCCCATCGCGGTGATGGAGGAGAGCTGCCAGCCGTTCACAACATACTTGGAGAAAACGTCGGTGCGGTGCGTGAAGGTGGGCACCCAGACCCACGAGAGCGCGAAGCGCTGGCGCTGGTCGAGCGTGCCGCTGCCCTTGTCGGCCTTGTAGTTGCCGTTGTTCAGCCAGTAACTGGGGCCGCTCAACCAGAGGTTGTTGGTGCTTTCGCCGTAACTCTGGCCATCGTCGATCTCATGCGACCAGGTGTACGAAAGATTCGCCTGGAAGCCGTGGGTGAAGCGCTTGTTAACCTGAACGGCAAGCCCGTTGTAGTAGCTGTTGACGCCGTTTTCGGCATAGGCGACGGTGCCGTAGCGGGTATCAGGGCGCTTGCCGGTCATGACCGGCACGGTGTACGTGCCCACCTGGCTGCCGTTCGGATCGTTGATGGTGTACGTGAAGTTCGTGGTAGTGGCCGGCAAATTGAGATCGCGCACGCCGTACAGTTGCACGCCGCGGCTCCAGATATAGGAAACGGTCATGGAGACATCGGACCTGAGCTGGCGCTGGATTCCGATGTTGCCCTGCTCCGAATAGGGCGTCTTCAGGTTGGGAGCCAGCATCTGGATGCTGGCGGCCGAAACGCTGCCGCCCGTCGGAATCGCTGTCAGGGTGTTCGGGAACACTGGGCCGGCCGCCAGTTGCGCCGCTTGCGTGGCCGCCAGCGAGACGCTGGTCTGGTACTTGCCGTTACCGGTGGTAAAGAGGTTGTCGATCGTCCCGCCCTGGAAACGGGCGAAAAACATTCCATAACCGCCCTGTATGACGGTCTTGTCATTCAGTTGGTAGGCAACGCCGAGGCGCGGCGCCAGGTTCGTGTGCGAGGACGGTATTTGGCACGTCAGCGGATAATCCTGGTTGCAGACACTCGGCTGCGGCAATTGCGCGTATTCGTAGCGCGCGCCGTAGTTCACAGTCAGCTTCGGAGTGACGCGCCACTGGTCTTGCAGGTAGAAGCCGTAGTCGTTCATCCTGTAGTCTGCGACTGGATTGCCGAACGTCTGCGAGTAGCTATTCCAGTTCTTGGCGCCGGTGGTATTGCCGCTGTAGTCCAGCGCGAACGCGTTGACCGTCTGGTAGCTGTAGCCGCCAAAGTAGTTGCTGAGATAATAAACATAATCCTCGGTGGTCGCGATGTCGGCGCCGAACTTGACGGTGTGTTTGCCTCTGGTCCAGGTGGCGTTGTCCTGGAACTGGAAGCGGAGCTCGCTCGGCTCGATGCGCGGCAGGTAGTTGGCCGGCCCGAGCCCGGTGCCGTTCGCGGAGACCTGGAGGAACCCCAGGCCGCCTCCCAGTTCCGCATTGTCGAAGGTATCGGCCTGGCGGTCGCTAGCCATGCCAAAGCGCAGCTCGTTCACGAAGTTGGAAGTGGGGACGGTGATCCAGACCAGTCTTCCATTGCGCACCGTGACGGCGTCGTCGCCGTTGCCGGTGATGGCGGAGCCGCTGGTGGAGGAAGCGCCGGTCTGTATGCCGTTGGGCGACCGATGGTGCAGGAAGTTAAAGCTGGCGCTCAGGCTGTTGCGCTCGGACAGGTGGTAATCCAGCTTGGCGAAGTAGAGTTCCTGGTTCAGGGTGCGCGGAATCTGCCCGTAAAAGCGCGGCAGGAGCCCGTTGATGGCGGCGCACTGCGCGGCGGTGGCGGCCGGCTGCGTGGAGCTGCCGACGCCGCAAAGGTTCCAGGTTTGCGTCACGGGATTGACGGCCACCGTGTTGAGGCTGGACGTCATGGGGAAATTGCGCCGCGTCACTTCGGTGTTGAGGAAGTAGAACAGCTTGTCCCGCTTGATCGCCCCGCCGAGGGACCCGCCAAGCTGCTGGCGCTTCTCGGAGGGAACGTAAGCGCTGAACGGGTCGCGCGCAATGAACCCGGTGCTGCGGTAGAACCAGTAGGCGGTGCCGTGCAGCGCATTGCTGCCGCTCTTCGTCACCGTGTTGACGATGCCGCCCATGGCGCGGCCGTATTCGGCCGAATAGTTGGAGGAAACCACCTGGAATTCCTGCACCGCGTCCTGCGAGATCTGGGCCGCGATGCGCGTGCGGCCGGCGTTCTCGTTGTAGAACTGCTCGGTGGTGTCCGTCCCGTCCACCAGGAACGAGTTCTGGCCGGCCACGCCGCGGAAGCTGAGCAAGCCGTAGTTGCCGTCGTTGCTCACGCCCGGCATGGTCAGGACGAACGAGTCCACGCGTCGGCCGTTGATCGGCAGATCCTGAATGGACCTGGTATCGACGACGCCGGAGACGTCGCTCTTGGTGTTTTCCACGAGCGGAGCAGCCGCGGTGACCTCGACCGCGGTGGTGCTCGTCGCAACCACCAGACTGATCCTCAAGTCCAGGTTTTGGCCGACCCGCAATTCCAGGTCTCTGGCCTCATATGCGGCGAAACCGGCGGCGGTGACGGTGACCTTATAGCCGGATCCAGGCACCAGTGCGGGCGCCGTGAAAAGCCCGGCCTCATTGCTTTCGAGGGTGCGGATGGCGCCTTGCCCCTCGCTCGAAATCACGACCTTGGCGCCGGGCACGACCGCGCCCGATGGATCCCGGATGACACCGGAGATTCCCGCCACTCCGCCAGCTTGCGCAAAGACCGGGGCGGCCACAAACACCAATAGCACTAGCAACACGGTGAACTTCAGACGCATTTCGAACCTCCAAATCAGACAAATCTAGGGTAACAAATCTCAATGACGAAATTGCGACTGATCGTTTTTAATTCCGCCGCCCCGAAGTCCCGGTATACTGAAGCGTGCAACCGGCAATGGGCACCTTGGGCGAGCGGCTGGCGGCGGTACGGGAGCGCATTGGGCGGGCGGCGGAGGGCGCGCGCCGCGATCCGGCGGAAATCAAGTTGCTGGCGGTGACCAAAGTGTTCCCGGCGCCGGCCATCCGTGAGGCCTATGAGTTGGGGCTGCGGGAGTTCGGCGAAAATTACGTGCAAGAACTGGAGGGCAAGGCGCCGGAGGTTGCGGACTTGGCGGAAGCGCGTTTTCACCTCATTGGGCATTTGCAGTCCAATAAGTCCAAAAAAGCCGCGGAGTTGTTCCAGGTGATCCAGACAGTGGATTCGCCCAGGCTGGCGCGGCGTTTGAACGAGGCCGGGCGCGCGCTGGACGTCATGCTGGAGGTGAAGCTTTCGGAAGAAGAGGCCAAGAGCGGGGCGGACCCGGCGGCGCTGTCAGAGCTGATCGCTGCGGTGCGCGGGTGCGGGAACCTGCGATTGCTCGGCCTGATGACCATGCCGCCGTGGACGGAGGATGCGGAGGCTTCGAGACCGTACTTCCGGCGGCTGCGGGAACTGGCGGAAAGGCACGGGCTGCGGGAGCTCTCGATGGGCATGTCGCACGATCTGGAGACGGCCATCGAGGAGGGGGCTACGTGCGTGCGGGTGGGGACGGCGCTGTTCGGGGAACGGAAGAAGGGGTAAGAAGAGTTTTCACCGCCGAGACGCCGAGACGCCGAGAAAGACTTTGCGCGGAGAAGAATGAGAGTGGGGAAAGAGGGCTGCGCGTATGTTCGCGGGAGTACGGCGGGCATGAGGTTGGCGCGCCGAGGGAGCAGAGACACGAGGCATGGAACGAGGGAGCGGTTGAGGCGGAGGGCTTTTTTCTGAGGGATTAGAGTGACGGTCGGGTTTTATTCTCCGATGGCCCCGGCGCGGACGGGCGTGGCGGATTATGCGGCGGCGCTAGTGGTCGAACTGCGGCGGCGCGGGCGCGTGGAAATAGCGCCGGAACACTGCGACGTGGCGCTCTACCACCTGGGCAATAACGGGCTGCACGCGGAGATCTACCGGCGCGCGCTGGAGCGGCCCGGGGTGGTGACGCTGCACGATGCCGTGTTGCACCATTTCCTGCTGGGACAACTGGACGAATCCAGCTACATAGAAGAGTTCGTCTACAACTACGGCGAGTGGAACCGCGGGCTGGCGCGGGAACTGTGGCGCGGGCGGGCGACCTCGGCCACGGACAACCGGTACTTCCAGCACGCCTTGTTAAGGCGCGCGGCGGAGCGGGCACGCGCAGTGGCAGTGCATAATCTGGCGGCGGCGCGCATGGTGAAGAAACATGCACCGGAAGCGCGGGTGGTGGAGATTCCCCACCTTTTTCAAGCGCCGGGCCCAGGGGGCACCCCGCCTGGGGAGGCCGAAGCCGCGCGGTACCGGCAGCGGCTGGGAGTGGAGCCGGGGACGTTCCTGTTCGGCGTATTCGGATACCTGCGGGAATCCAAGCGGCTGCCCACGGTGCTGGAAGCGTTCGCGGACGTGCACCGGGAGAACCCGCGGACGGCGTTGCTGGTGGCGGGACAATTCGTCTCGACGGACCTGGAACGGGCGGTCGAACCACTCATGAGCGGGGCCGGCGTGGTGCGGTTGGGGTATCTGGAGGAGCGCAAGTTCTGGCTGGCGGCGGCCGCGGTGGATGCGTGCATCAACCTGCGGTATCCGGCGGCGGGGGAGACTTCGGGGATCACCGTCAGGCTGATGGGGATCGGCAAGCCGGTGATGGTGACGGACTCCGAAGAGTACGCGGGGTTTCCCGAGGACGCCTGCCTGCGGATCGCGCCGGGCGTGGCCGAGCGGGAAAGCTTGCGCCAGCACATGATGCTGCTAACATCTATGTCTGGGGTGGCCCGCGCCATCGGCCAGCGGGGGGCCGGGCATGTTCGGGCGCATCATCGGGTGGAGCTGATCGGGAAGCAGTATTGGGATTTGTTGTGCGAGTGCTGTACCTAAACAAGGAGACAGAAGTCAGAAGACAGAAGTCAGAAGGAAACCTGCGCCAGCGCGGCGAAGGTGCGCAAAGATTTCTGGCGTTGTGTCTAGCTTCGGCCTGCTGCGTGGGGTTGGCGTGGGCGCAGAGGGCTGCGGTCAAGCAAATGCACGTGCCGGTTCCGATGCGGGACGGAGTGCGCCTGGCGGCCAATGTGTTTCTGCCCTCCGAGCATGCCCGCGTCCCCACCATTCTGGTGCGCACACCGTACGGGAAGGGCGCCGACATCACGCCGAATTACGAGGCCTTCGTGGACCACGGCTACGCGGTGGTGGTGGAGGACGTGCGCGGGCGCTACGAATCGGAGGGCGCGTTCCAGCCACTGAAACAGGAGCCGGCGGACGGCGACGACACCTTGAACTGGATCGCGCGGCAGCCGTGGTCGGACGGCAGGGTGGGCATGATCGGCGGCTCGTACCTGGGAATCGCGCAGTGGAAGGTGGCGGTGCTCAACAATCCGCACCTGAAGGCGATCTTCCCGGTGGTTTCGGGGTATGACGATTACCGCGACCGGTTCTACTCGACGGGTGGCGCCATGAAGCTGGGGAACCGGCTGGAGTGGATGTCCGAGAACCTGAGGGTGCCGGGTTATCTGCCGGATTTCAGCAAGTTCGTGCTGCACCTGCCGCTGCGCACGGCGGACGTGGCGGCCACCGGCAGGCCGTCGGAAATGTACCGCGAGGCGATGGACCATCCGGCGTTCGATTCGTTCTGGCGCGCGATCAGCACCAAAGAGCAGATTCAGAAGGTCCGCATCCCCGTCTTTTCGGTGGGGGGCTGGTACGACAACTTCGCCCAGAGCGATCTGGAGGCCTACGCGGCACTGCACAAGACTTCGGGGCTGAACCGGATTCTGGTGGGGCCGTGGCCGCACAACATGTCGTACCAATTCGCGGGCGTGGATTTCGGACCGGGGGCGTCGGTGCCGATGCGCTCGCTGCAACTGGAGTGGTTCGACCAGTGGCTGCTGGGGAAAGACACGCCGCTGGTTTCCAAGCCGCCGGTGAAGATCTTCGTGATGGGCGCCAACCAATGGCGCGAGGAGCGCGAGTGGCCGCCCGAGCAGGCGCGCGGGCGGAACCTGTACCTGGACGGCAACGGCCGCGCCAACACGCTCGAGGGGGACGGCGCCCTGAGCGACAAGCCCGCGCGGCGCGGCTCCCAGGACCATTACGTGTTCGATCCGCGCGACCCGGCACCGACGCGCGGCGGCGCGGTGTGCTGCAATCCGCGGGTGTTCCCGTGGGGGCCGATGGACCAGCGCCCGGTGGAGCGGCGCGCGGACGTGCTGGTATACACCAGCAGGCCGCTGAAGAGGAACGTGGAGGCGATCGGGCCGGTCAAGGTGGTGCTCTACGTCTCAACCAGCGCGAAAGACACGGACTTCACGGCGAAGCTGGTGGACGTGTTTCCGGACGGCTACGCGCGCAACCTGACGGACGGGATCTTACGGCTGCGGTACCGCAACTCTCTGGAGAAGCCGGAGCCGGCGCAAGTGGGCGAAATCTACGTGATCGAGGTGGACGCGGGCGTGACCGGCAACGTGTTTTTGAAGGGCCATCGAATCAGGGTGGAGATTTCGAGCGGCAACTTTCCGAGGTTCGACCGCAACCCCAACACGGGCGCGCCGATTGCGGATGAGGCCCGGCTCATCAAGGCGAGCCAGACGGTGTACCACGATCGCGCGCATCCGTCGCGGGTGGTGCTGATGGTGATGCCGGGGAAGGGGTGAAGAGCGGGCCGGGTAATTGCCCGACCCTCAGTTGCCGCTGGCGTTCTTCACGTACTTGTCGAACCAGGCGAACTTCTCCCACAACACGTGCTCGATGGTTTCCTTCCCGCGGTAGCCGTGGGCTTCGAAGGGAAGGAAGACCAGGCGCACCGTGCCGCCATTGCCGCGGACGGCCTGGTACATGCGATCGGACTGAATGGGGAACGTGCCGGAGTTGTCATCCGCCTCGCCGTGGATCAGCAGCAGCGGCGCCTTGATCTTGTCGGCGTACATGAAGGGCGACATCTTGATGTACACGTCGGGCACTTGCCACAGAGTTCGCGTCTCGCTCTGAAAACCAAAGGGGGTCAGGGTGCGGTTGTGGGCGCCGCTCTCGGCGATGCCGGCCTTGAACAGGTTCGAGTGGGCCAGCAGATTGGCGGTCATGAAGGCGCCATAGCTGTGCCCGCCGACACCGACGCGCGCGGGATCGGTGACGCCCATCTCGACGGCCTTGTCGATGGCCGCTTTGGCGTCCGCCACGATCTGCTCGACATAAGTGTTGTTGACGGTGTCCGGATCGCCCACCACCGGCATGGCCGCATTGTCCAGCACGGCGTAGCCATCGAGCACGAAGAACAACTGCGAGTAGCCGGTCATTTCGGTGAACCGCCTGGTGGAGCCGCTCACCTGGCCGGCGGTGTCGGCGTCGGTGAATTCGTAGGGATAGGCCCACACCAGAGTCGGCAGTTTCGTGCCCGGCTTGTAATCGGGAGGGAGATAGAGCGTGAAGGAAAGGTCCACGCCATCGTTGCGCTTGTATTTCACCAGTTGCTTCTGGATGCCGCGTATGGACGGCTGGGGGTCGGGGAAGCGGGTCACCGCGGTTATGGCGCCGGCGGGCGTCCTCATATAGTAGTTGGGGGGCTCGGCGGGACTCTCGCGCCGGGTCAGGAACTTCTCGCCGTGGGGATCGAGGAGCGCGACCACGGTTTCGTAATGCTGGTCGTCGCAGCGGAAGAGGCGCTCGGGTTTTTGGGTGGCGAGGTTGTAACGATCGAGGAAGGGCCGATCGCCCTCGGGCGACGATCCGGCGCCGGTCAGGAAGATGTTGTCGCCATCCTGCAAGATGGCCATCCCGCCGCCCGGCATGGCCTTTTCCATAGGACGGCCGGGGTCATGGTAGCGGTCCTGGTTATTGCGCGCCCAGATCAGCTTGGGGGCGGCGTCGGGCTTGTCGAGGTCGATCTGGAAGGTGCGCGTCCAGCGCTTGAGGCGCTCGAAATCTTCCACCAACGCCATCGCGCCCTTTTCGGCCATCTGGATTCCCTGGAACCGCTGCTCGGTTTTGAAGACCTCGCGCGGCGGGCCGGTGAAGGGGGCCTTCAGAGCCAGGATGTGGTCGCGGTAAGGCGCCTTGTTCTTCAGATCGCCGCCGTCGAGGGCCTCGGTCCAGATGAGGGTGGCCGGTTCACTGGGCCGCCATTGGACGCTGCGCGGGCCGGTGGGCACGCCGTTGATGGGCACCTTGTCTTCCAGCGGGAGGCTGGCCACCTTGTGCAGCATCTTGCCGGCGCGGTCCCAGACCTCGATTTCCCTGGGGAACGATCTTACGGCATGGAGGTACGAGAAGGGGCGATGGACGGTGGTGACCAGGAGGTTCCTGCCGTCGGGCGAGATGCGCGCCGATTCGATGATTCCCGCCTTGCCAATGGGCGTCACCTTGCCGGTGGCGAGGTCGACCAGGGCAAGCTGCGAGGTGGCGTAATACTCGAACAGATCTTCGTCATGGGGGTTCTGCAACATGTCTTCGAGGGTGGCCATGGGAGCGGCGCCGCCGAGGCTCTCCTGGACGTGGGGACCGGTGGGGACCAGCGGCTCGGGCGGAGGCGCGCCGCGGTTGGGCTTGACGATTTCCACCAGCAACGCCTTGCCATCGGGCATCCACTGCACGTCGGAAGCGCCGCCGCCGAAGCCACCGCGTCCGGGCCCAAAGGGCACCCCACCACCGCCCCTGCCGCCCATGACGCCGTTGAGCCGCGCGCCTTCCACCTTGTGGGTCTTGCCGGTAGCGGTGTCGCCGATCCACAGTTCGATGCCGTTGGCGGTGGTGTTGGCGAAGGCGAAGTGGGCGCTGTCGGGACTCCAGCGTCCCGTGCCCAGCTTGGGGGTGCCCTCTGGGCCCGGCGGCAGGTCCACCTTAATCTCGGTGCCTTCGGGAATTTTCCGCAGCGCCAGGGTGCTGTCGAAGGTGGCATTATGCAGGCCGTTGGTCTTGGGATTGATGCGCAGCCCGGCGAGCCGCAACATGGGCTGCGCGAGTTCCGCAATGGGGGGATAGCGCACCGGCGAGCCTTGGATCGCGTAAGTTCGGGTGGGGCTGAGCGACAGGGTCGGCGTGGCGGGCGCGTTGAGGACGTCCAGAACCGCTTGGGGCGGCTTCCGGTAAGGCTCCGCGCCGGGAAGGAGCAGGGCCGAGAGCAAAAGCAGAAAGGGGACTCTGGTTGCGAGTTTCATAAGAGACACGAAAATCTTATGGGAAACCGCGAGGGAAAGTCAAACCCCCAGAGGAAAAACGCAACTCAGGGATCAAAAAGAGGCAACTGGGTGTATACTTGCCAAAAAGCCGGAAGCCGGGAATGGAAACCCCGGCAAAACCGTCTCGATTGAGAGGTCTAAAATTTGATGTGTGCAAAGGAGCAATTCCCATGACGGCAAGATTTACAGGTCTGCTTATAGTCCTTCTGTTGGCTGTTTCATTTGCCAGCGCACAGGAACAGAGGGGCTTGATCACAGGCACGGTATACGACCCGCAAGGGGCCGCCGTTCCCGGCGCGGCAGTGACTGTAACGGACAATGGCACGGGCGCGGTTTATAACACTAAGACAACCATTGAGGGATCCTTCACCGTCCCCGGGTTATCGTTTGGAACCTATTCGGTAACGGTGGTTGCATCCGGGTTTACCAAGTGGGAGACGAAGAGCGTTCAAGTGATCACGGCCCAGGAAGCCGTCGTCAAGGTTACCCTCCAGGTGGGAGCAGCCACTGAGACGGTGACCGTAGAGGCCGCCCAAGTCATCGTGAATACGACTTCGAGCGAGCTGACCACCCACGTGGACCGCAAACAGATTGTGGATTTGCCTTCGACGACGCGCAACCCGCTGGATTTTGCCACCCAGATGGCCGGCGTCACGGGCACGGGCAGCGCCACCGACGCTAATTCCGTGATGAACGGGCTGCGCGGCTCGAGCAACAATCTCACCCAGGATGGCATCGACATCCGGGACAGCTTCATCAAGACCAGCGGCTTCGCCAACAATTCCGGATACGATGTGAACCTGGAAAGCGTGGGGGAATTCAGCATCAGCGGCCAGAACCTCGAAGCGGATGCCGGCGACGGCGTCGCGCAGGTCCGCATGGTGACGCAACGGGGCTTCAACGCCCTGCACGGCGGCCTCTTCTACTTCGGCCGCAACGACGCTTTCAATGCCAATACCTGGTTCAACAACAAGAATGGGGTGGCGAGAAGCAGGCTGCACCAGCATCGCTTCGGCGGCAGCATCGGCGGGCCGGTGTACCTCCCGAAACTGTATCACGGCAAGAACCGGACCTTCTTCTTCTTCGATTACTCTGGTTTCCGTGAGCATTTTCAGGATACGCCTTCCCCCACGGTCTACACCGCCGATGCCAAGAAGGGGCTGTACAGTTACGTAGGGTCGAATGGCGCTCTCCAGACCATGAACCTGTTGACCATGAGCAGCCGCGGGCTGGGACTCAATTCCCTTACGCAAAGCCTGCTCAATGCCGAGCCGGTTCCGGTAGCCGGCTCAGCCTACAGTGTGGTTCCCTCGCAGGGAGATGGGTTGAACACGCTCGGAGTGCGATTCAAGGTCCCTGGCGCGGACCCGATCAACCAGTACGACATGCGCGTCGACCACAAAATCCTTGAAAGCAGCAGGTTGGGCACGCACTGGTGGGACGCGGAGTGGCACTCGGAACGAAGCAGTTATGTCCCTTACGACGATCCGCCTTTCCCAACGGGCGTCTCCCCGAACTGCTTCGGCAATGTCTGCAACAGTGCCGCCAGCGAGACTTCCAAAAGCGGATTGTTTTCCACGGCCATCAACTCCACGCTGAGCGCCACCACGTTCAACGAGTTGCGCGGAGGCTTCAGCCGGCCGCAGATCGCCTTCTTCCCGCCGCAGCCCTTCCCGCGCACTTTCAAGGTGCAAATGGCCGGCCCGGAGGCGGCCCCCGAAGACAACTTCGATCCCCAGGGACGCCTCTCGCCCTTCTACCAGATCATGGACAACTTCACCAAGCTGAAGGGCGCCCACACTTTCAAAGCCGGCTTCCTCATCAGTTCGGCGTCCGTACACCGGTACAATGACTGGTCTGGCCCCGGAGCTACCTTTGGACTGATCCCGGGGGTCACTCTCGGCAGCACCCCCACCAACGATGCCGGCCTGAACAACTGCGCGGGATTCCCGAATTTGCCCAGCGGCAGCACTGGCACCAATATCTGCTCGCGGGCCATCAACCAATACGTGGACCTGGTCGGGCTGGTGAACAACGTGTCCCAATCGTTCAACGGCGTTCCGGGAAAGGGCTTCGTTCCGGGGCTCTCGGACGAGATCTTTCTGCGGGAGCGGTCCTACAACTTCTACTTCACGGACTCCTGGAAGGTGCGGCCGAACTTGACGGTGAACTACGGTGTCCGGTGGGAAATTGTGCCAGCCGTGGACGTGGTGAACAAGCGCTCGCTGGTGCCGGCCAACGAGGCGGCCGATTTGACTCCCTATGGTCCGCTCTTCACGACGGGTTCCGCCACGTTCAACCAGCTTCTGGCGGGCCTCAATTCGAGCACGCAACTGGTGGCCGGAGGGACCAGCAACGGGAATCCGTTCTGGAACACCAACTACCACAGTTTCGCGCCGTCCCTGGGCATCGCCTGGCAGCCGTTCGACCGTAAGACCGTGGTGCGCGCCGGCTACTCGATCAGCTATGTCCGCGACACTTTGACGATTATCACCAACGTGGGGAGCACCAACGGCGGCCTGCACACCGGCGCGGCGGTCACCGCCAAGGCCGGCGATGCCCTCTCCGTGCTGAATGCAAGCGCCTCCTACACCCTGCCGTCTCCCCCTCTCAACCTGCCCATGCCCATTTACCAAAACTTCCTCGGGGCCTTCAGCTCGACCGGGGCCTCCCCGGGGATCGAGGCTTTCGACCCGAACATGAGGACGCCCTACGTGCAGCAATGGACCTTCGGGTTGCAGCGTGAACTCTCGAATTCGACGGCACTGGAGATTCGCTACGTGGGGAACCACGCCACCGGGCTGTACCGGGGCAACGACCTCGACCAGCCGAACCTGACGCCGGCGCTGCTGTCGGAGTTCCAGGCGGCCGCGGATAACGCCGCCACCGGCGCCAAGAACCCCACACCCGTCCTCACGGCCATCGGGTTCCCCAGTACTCTGTTGAGCAGCTCGACCTTCCGGACACCGCTGTCGCAAGGAGCGGCGGGGACCTTCTGGTACCTGGTGCAGTCCAACTGCACCCAGTTGTTCCTGACCAAGGCCGGATGCGCCGGGCTGGGCACGTTCCCGGCCAACTTCTTCATCACCAACCCGCTCACGGGCGTCGCCCGGATACTCAGCAACAGCATGCACTCCAGTTACGACGCGCTGCAAGTAGAAGTGCGGCGCAGCCTCTCCCACGGCTTGCAGCTTCAGGGCAATTACGTTTTTGGCAAGGTGCTGAGCAATTCCGGAATCACGCCCTCGCAAAGCGAACTGGATCCGGACCTGGACCTGCGCCAGCCGCGTTACGACCGCGCCCGCGCGTCCTATGACATCCGCAACACCATCCACTTCAACTCGGTCTGGGAAATTCCGGTGGGCCGCGGACGCCGCTGGGCCTCCCAGGGATTTATCGGGAAAGTGCTGGAAGGCTGGCAGACCGGCGCGCTCTGGACCACGCGTTCGGGCTTTCCGATCACGATCACGTCGGGCCGCGGCACGGTGAGCCGCAACTCCGGGACGAATCCGGCCGTAGCGGTCGGCGTCAGCGACCGGCAGGTTTGCTCCGATATCGGCGTGTTCAAGCTCGGTGCGGGCCCATACTACCTGCCCCAGAACGACGTATTGGCCGGCTCGACGCTGGGTTCCACGATCGGCGCGAATCCCGCGATGCTGGCCAACCCGCCCGCAGGCTCGCTCGGCGACAATCCGCTGCGCAGCGCATGCAGCGGCGCCAACTTCACCAATATAGACATGAACTTCATCAAGAAGACGAAGATCCGCGAGAAGGCGACCTTCGAAATCCGCGCGGAGTTCTTCAACATCTTCAACCACCCCAACTTCAGTGTGCCGAGCGGCAACATCAACAATACAGGCTTCGGTGTGTTGTCCTCGACCGTCGGCGGCGTGCGCCAGATTCAGTTCAACGGGCGCCTCAGCTTTTAACTGACGTTTCAGAGACCCGGGACAGTCACCACGTTTTCAGGTTTTCGAAAAAACCGGGAAACGTGGTGACTGTCCCCGGGGTTTGTCTCGGGAACAAAGGCAGCCGTGCCCTCGTATGGTATGGAGTAGCGATCCAGGAGGCAGAAGAATGTTTTGCGATCGTTGTGGGACGAGGTTGCAGGAATTCCAGAGATTCTGTCCGGCGTGCGGCAAAGCGGCGGGCGCCGTGCCTCTGATGCCGGTGGAGAGCCGGATTGCCGGGCACGTGCGGCTGCTGGGCATCTTCTGGCTGGCGATTTCCGCGTTTCGCCTGCTCCCAGGCTTGTTCCTGGTGTCGTTTTTCCGGTACGGGTTCCCGCTCTTTACGCCGGGTGTTCCAGGCTTTTTCCACGGCATGATGCGGACCGTGGGTGGGCTGTTCCTGATCGGCGCCGCACTCGGCATCGTGGCGGGTTGGGGGTTGCTGGAACGCCAACCCTGGGCGCGGATGCTGGCCATTGTTCTGGGGTGCCTCAGCCTGCTGGACATGCCGTTCGGCACGGCGCTCGGCATCTACACGCTGTGGGTGCTGCTGCCGGCCAAGTCGGAAGAGGAGTACCGCCAGATCGCCAGAGCGGCATAGCCGGAACCGCTCCCTGGGTGTGCAACGCCGATTCGGAGCCGCGAACGTAAGAGAGCGGTGGCCGGCACGAGATTAAAGTTCGTGAGACTCGAACACGGACAGGGCATCGCCCTGCTCCCCAACGACATACTGTATGGCCGCCGAAACGTGCTGTGGTTTCCATAGCCACCGGGTGCTGCCGTGGCGCGCCCATCGCTTCCGGTCCGGTTCCTCTAGCCGCATGCGATTCAGACGGCGGCTGGCATAAGTTTTGAAGTCGTGCATGACCCGCTCCGGCGGAACCTCCGCTTCCACCACCGTATGCACGTGATTGCTGCGCACATGGGCCGCCAGCAGACTCCAGCCACGCCGTGCACACACCTCCTGAATCGCCTCCAAAACGGCGTCGCGACGGATCTGGTCCAGATTATAGGGCGCCTGATCCATACGCTCCCGCTCGGCTGCCGCGCGAGCGGAATCCACTTCCAGGATCGGGGTTCCGGGCACATTGTGCTCGTGGTCGACGGAGCCCGATTCGCTCCCGTGCAGGTGGCGTCCGTAGCAGACGAAGGTGATCAGGTAAATCACGGACCGACCCCAATTCTACCGCTCTCTTACGTTCGCGGCTCTGCCGGATCTGCCGCTCTCTTACGTTCGCGGCTCTGCCTGACCCCCGATTGGGATACAATGGCAGCCATTCGGATACTGCCATGAAACCAGCGACAATTCTCTGGCTTTTGCTGCTCAGCGGAAGCCTGTTGGCGCAGTCTGCGCACGAGTCGGTTCTGAAGAACCTGAAATTCCGGTCGATCGGCCCCGCGGTGATGGGCGGACGCATCGACGACTTCGCGGTGGTCGAAACCGACCCGCGCATCATTTACGTAGGGACCGCGGCCGGCGGAATCCTCAAGAGCGTCAACGGCGGCGTTACCTGGACGCCAATCTTCGACGACCAGCCGACGCCATCGATTGGAGACATTGCACTGGCGCCGTCGAATCCATCCATCTTGTACGTTGGCATGGGAGAGGCGAATAACCGCCAGAGCTCGTCGTGGGGCGACGGGGTTTACAGGTCCTTGGACGCCGGCGCGACGTGGCAGCACATGGGTTTGAGGCAGACCCACCACATCGGCCGGATCGTGGTCGATCCGACAGACTCCAACGTGGTTTACGTGGCGGCGGAGGGCGATCTGTGGGGGCCCAATAAGGAGCGCGGCGTTTACAAATCGACCGATGGGGGCGTCACCTGGACGCTGTCGCTATTCATCGACGAGGACACCGGCGTTTCCGATGTCGCCATCGATCCGCAGAGCCCCAACATCCTTTATGCCGCGGCGTACGAGCGCCGGCGCACGGTGTTTGGCTTTAGCGGCGGCGGTCCCAAGAGCGGAATCTACCGGACCATAGACGGCGGCGCGCACTGGGCCAAACTCACCAAGGGGCTGCCGGCGCAGGGGGACGTGGGGCGCTGCGCCGTGGAGGTCTACCGCAAGAATTCGAACATCGTCTACGTGCTGATCGAGCACCTGACCCAGGGCGGCATTTACCGGTCCGAGGACAAGGGCGAGACCTTCGTAAAAATGAGCGATACCAATCCACGGCCATCGTATTACAGCCAGGTGCGGATCGATCCCAATAACGAGAACAAGGTGTGGGTGCTGGGCGCGCCCCTGTACATGAGCGAAGATGGCGGCAAGACTTTCACCACGGCTCGATGGAATGGAATCCATAGCGACTTTCATGGCCTGTGGATCGATCCCGCGAATTCGGACCACCTCATACTCGGCTCGGACGGCGGCATCACCATCACGTGGGACAGCGGCCGGACGTGGGATTACGTCAACAACTTTCCGGTCGGGCAGTTTTACGAGGTGACGTACGACTTTGAGAGGCCGTACCACGTTTGCGGCGGCTTGCAGGACAACAACACGTGGTGCGGTCCGAGCGCCAGCCTGACTTCGCGCGGGCCCGACAATGGCGATTGGGTCCAGATCAGCGGCGGCGACGGGTTTCACGCGCGGATCGACCCGAAGGACCCCAACACGATCTACGCGGAATCGCAGGATGGCAACCTCTCGCGGCGCGACATGGGCTCGAGCGTATCGAAATCCATCCGGCCGCTGGAAGACAGCGTCACCGCGCCGCGGTACCGCTTCCAATGGAATTCGCCGCTAATCATTTCGCCGCACGATTCGCACACCATCTATTACGGCGGCAACTACCTTTTCAAGTCCACCGATCGCGGCGACACGTGGGAGCGCCTGGGGAACAAGGACCTCACCAACAATGGGGATCGCAACACCATGCCGATTCTGGGCAAGGTGGTGGGCAAAGACACGCTCTCGCGCAATGACGGCGTGGTGTCGTGGCCGTCGATCACGGCCATTGCGGAATCGCCGGTGAAGGCCGGAATTCTTTGGGCCGGCACGGACGACGGCAACGTTCAGGTGTCGCGCGATGGCGGCAAGACCTGGACCAACACGGCGGACCGGATCCCCGGCGTGAAAGGCCTGAAAAAAGACGCTTATGTCAGCCGCATCGAGGCGTCGTACAAGGACGAAGGAACCGCCTACGTGGCGATCGACAACCACCGCAGCGCCGATTTCTCGGTCTACATTTACATGACCAGGGACTACGGGGCCACCTGGAGCAAGATCACCGAGGGAATCCCGCCGGATGCGGGCACGGTGCACGTGGTTCGCGAGGACCCGAAGAACCCCAACCTGCTGTTTGCCGGCACGGAATTCGGCCTGTACGTTTCGTTTAACCGCGGGCAGCGCTGGGAGAAGCTGAAGAACGGGCTGCCGACGGCCCCGGTGTTCGACCTCCAGATCCATCCGCGGGACCACGACCTGATCGTGGCCACGCATGGCCGCTCGATTTGGATTCTGGACGACATCACGGTGCTCGAAGAGATGGACGACAACGTGCTGACCACGGACCTGAAGTTGTTCACGCCTTTTCCAGGGATTGAGTGGCGTCAGGCCAACTACAGAGGCTTCGTTGGATCGAGAGAGTTCATCGCCAGCAATCCGCCGATGGGCGTGGTTCTCGACTACTACACGAAGGCGGCGGGACCGGTGACCATAACGGTGAAGGACAAGGCCGGGAACACGGTTCGGGCGCTGAACGCCCGGGCGCAGGCGGGCGCGGTCAACCGGACGACGTGGGACATGCGGTATGAGAATCCTCTTCCGGCCGCCGGCGGGCGTGGGGCAGGGGTGCCCTCTGGGCCCGGCGGCGGAGTTGCAGCCGCTGGCGGTGGCGGAGGCCGTGGCGGTCGTGGCGGACGCGGTGGTGGTGGCGGCGGGGCCGCGGCTGGGGGTGTGGCCGCGGCTGGCGGTGTGGCCGGCGCCGGCGCGGGTGAAGCGCAGGTGGCCGGTGAGACCGGCGAGACCGGTGAAGCCGGGGCGCTCGGCGGCCGCGGCGGTGGTGGCGGCTTCGGCTTTGGCGGCCGCGGTGGCGGCGCCGCCATGCTGGTGGACCCCGGCGAGTACACCATCACGCTGGCCATGGCCGGCAAGACCGACAGCAAGACAGCGGCGGTCTCGGAAGATCCGCGGGTTACGTTCTCCGCCGAGGATCGCGCCAGGCGCAAGGCCGCGGTGGACCGGCTGATCGCCATGGCAAAGGAAGCCGACACGGGGCGGCGGAAGATCGTGGCCATGCAGATCGCGCTGACAAACCTGATTGACAGTTGGAAGCGGCCGGCCGCTCCGCCGGTGCCCGACAGCATCAAGAAGGCCACCGACGAAATGCTGGCCAAAGTCAAGGCCGCGCTTCCACCCTTTGAAATGGAGCCCAGCGACGGGCCGGTGATCCTGGGATTTGCCGGCGCGCCATTGAAGTACACGCCGCCTCCGGTGAACCAGCAGATTACCCGGCTCCTGGGTAGCATCGCGAACTACCCCGGAGCGCCAACCTCGAAGCAGTTGATAGACATCGACCAGTGCGGCGCGGAGCTGAAGCAGGGTCTCGCCGAGGTCGGCAAGCTGGACGGCGATATTCCCAAGCTGAACAAGATGATGGCGGAGGCGGGCATCCCCTATGTCACCATCGATACCACCAATGTGCCCGCGCCGGCGGGCGGGCGCGGCGGAGGGAACTGAGAACCAACATCGAAGCGACGCGCAAGGCGCGCCCGGCAGGCTGACCGCTGGGCGCGCGGTGGCGCCTTACTTCTCGAGAATCAGCTTCTGCTCGCCCTCGCCCATGCTGCTCTTGAACAAACGAATGATGGTCAGCCTCTTACCATCGTCGGAGAGGGTCCACTTATCCTGCATGGTTAATTCGTTGCCTCCGAACGTCCCCTTGGTGTCGATCAAGAGCGTGTCGCCGTCCCATTTTAAGGTGCTCGTCACGGGGTTGCCGAACAGCTCGTTGGTGCACTCTTTGCCGTCCGTAGTGTAGGTCGCGTCGAACTCGAAATCGCCTCTCTCGCCGGACTGCTTGACGTGGCTCGTGAGCTTGGGATCTTCGTGGGCAATCTTGTTGGTCATGCTGGCCGGCGCCGGCATCTGACCGAAGCTGCTCTTGGAAACGTTCAGCTTCCATTCCCCGCTGAAGTTCGGCTTGGCGAGCGCGGGCTGGGCCGCCAGCGCAAGAATCGCGAGGATCACCACACAACGTTTGAATGTCATATCGACAACTCCTTTCCTACATTTCGGCGCCCGACTTCGGCTAACCGCACTCAAAACGTAATTCTACCGCTGAACTGCAACTTGCGAGGCTGATTGGCCATGGATGAAAACGTGCCGAAGGTGGCAACTCGCTTCGGCAGCTTTATAGAGCGGAAATGTTCTATTGCTAAGGCGTGCCACCAAGCTTCCCGTGGCGTCTCCGAGGCTGAAGAAGATCGTGCGTGGGCCGGCGGGAGTAACGTGTCGGAAGCCAGCGCGACGATGTTCGACGTTGGTGCGACCGGCCGGGACGGGCAGTAGCGCCCGTCCCGGCCGGTTACCGTGAATCAGAAGGTAATGCGGGCGTTGAGCTGCAGTTTGCGCGGCTGGTTGGCCTGCGAAGTCACCGTGCCGAAGCTGGCCTGGTCCGGGTTGAGTCCAGGCGCTCCGAAGCGGACCGTATTGTTCACGTTGAAAGCATCGGCCTGGAAGGCGAGCTTGACACTCTCGTGAATAGCGAACTCGCGGCGCACGCTGAGGTCGATGGTCGAGTTGAACGGCGCATTGAGGCCGTAGACTCCGGTCCTGGGCAAGTTGCCGACCGTATATGCCGCGGGGGCCACGAACGCCGTCCGGTCCAAATACGAGGTTGGCGCGGATCCCAGGACGTTGCCGTCCCCGTAGTTGCCGTTGATGCGGACGTTTCCGCTGAACGCGGGGTTGTAATTGGGAATGCAGGTGCCCAGAATGCCCCCGCTGGTACAAGCTGTGCCGACCAGCGCCAACGGCGAGCCAGTGGTGAAGGAGACGATTCCGGAAACCGTCCAGCGGCTGACCAGCGCGCGCACCGCGGCGTTGCCTGGGTTCAGGTGATGGCCGGCGCCAAAGGGGAGTTGGTAAGCGGAGCTGAGCGTGAACACGTTGGTGTGGTCGATGCCGCCGCGCGTTCTTTCCAGGGAACGGAAGAAGGGGTTCCGGGGGGTGGCCAGCAAATCGTCCAGTTGCTTGCTGAACGTGTAGCCCAGCGAGAAGGTAAAGCCATTGGCGAACCGGCGATTTAGCGTGGCCTGGAGCCCCTGGTAGTTGGACTGGCCCAGGTTGAGCCACGGATTGCTGAGGGTGCCGTATTGCGGGTAGGGGCGCAACATCTGCCCGATGGTTCCCACAAAGTTGGAGAATGGCATCGCGACGCCCGGGATGATGGCTTGTGCCTGGGCTATGGTGCTGGCCGAGGCCGTCGTCGTGAGCAGCGACTTCAGCGCCAGATATTGCAGCGGCGCCATATTGACGGCCTCGCCGCCCGGCCCGGCGCCCGGCAGGAACTTGCCCATGCTAGCGGTGTAAGCCACACCCGCCGTCATGTTCCCGGTGAGCGAGCGCTGAATACTGAAGTTCCAGTTCTCGTAGTACGGTGGCTTGCCGCCGAGCTTCGTGTCGCCCCAGACGGGGTTCTGCACGCCCGTGGGATTCGCGGTGATGTAACCGGCCCCGTAACCGGGATCCAGGAACGGCGGCGCCTGGGCGATGGGAGGAACACCGCTATCCCAGTAATATGCCGGAACGCCGGCGCTGGGGCTTACCCGGGAGTTCGTGGCGGTGTAACCGAGCTGGCTGAGTCCCTGGCGTGAGTTGGTGCGCCCGCCAACGCCGCCGGCGTGCACGTACATAATCGCATAGCCCGCCCGCAGCACGGTCTTGTCGTTCAAACGGTACGCCGCTCCCACGCGAGGGCCGAAGTTGCGATAGTGAGTTTCGACGGGAGTCTTGCAGTTGCAACTGTCGGGGCCGTTGCCGGCAAACTGGAGCGCGCCCAGATGCCCCCCGGCGGCCGGATTGGCCAGGTTCGGGTTGAAGAAGGACAATAGGTTGCTCACTTCGTAGAACGTGCCAAAGAGGTCCCAGCGGAGGCCCAGGTTCAGCGTCAGACGCGAGCTCACCTTCCAGTCGTCCTGGACATATGCGGCGTAAGTCTTATACCGGCCGCCGGTCTCGCCTATGGCGTTCTGGTTGATGTTGCTGCTACCCACGGCGCCAAGCAGGTAACTGGCGTACGCATTGCCGGTGGTGGACAGGAGCGTTCCCGCGGAATTGAACCCCGCGGTTTCGCTGTTGGTGAAGTTGAAGATGCCGGTCAACGCGAAGTTTTCGTTGTCCTGCAATGACTGGAACTGGAAACCGAAGACCATCGAATGGCGGCCTTTTACCCACATCACATTGTCTTGCGCCGTGAACGTGTTGGCGGCTTCGTTGAAGAAGTGGGCGTTGGTTCCCTGCCAACCGCCGGGCGCATTGGCGCCGCTGAAATTGATGTCCGGGAAAACCAGGGAGACCGGGCCCGCCGGCAAGCCCTTGAGGCCGGCCTTCTGCGGATATGCCCCCGCCATGGTGGGGTTTTGAAGCGGAATCCAGATGCGGTTGAAGGCATAGCTGAATTGGTTCAAAAGGGAGGGCGTGATGGTGAAGGTATCGTGCAACTGCGCCATCTTGACGGCCTCCTCTACGATGCGGCCTTGCGTGTAGGGCTCGGGCAGCACACCTGCTCCCGTTTGGTTGAGGCTGCCGGTGAAATTGGTGGCGTAATGCCCGTTGGCGAAGAACCCGGAGAGCCGATGCCTGTCGGACAGGTTGGCATCCACCTTGCCCGTCATGTTGTACGTGTTCACCTGGACCGGCAGGCTGGACAGGTAGTTGTTCTGGATGTTCGAGTTCGTCGGAGCGGGAAGATAGGACGCCAGTGATTGCGAGATCGGAGATATGCGGGCGTTAGGGATGATGTTTCCGGTGAACGGCGTCACCGAACAGATTGAGCCGGCGCAAGACTGGGTCTTCGGATCGTAAATCACCGCCGGAAGCGCGCTGAAATCACCCGTCCGCTGGGCGACCGTCGGGATCGACTGCAGTATGGGGGTGGATCCCGAGAGGTATCGATACCCATCGTAGTTGGTGAAAAAGAAAATCTTGTTCCTCTTGATGCGGCCGCCTAACAGCCCCCCGAATTCGTTCTGGTGATCGGCGGGTTTTGTCGCTGGGAAGAAGCCTCGCGCGTCCAGGTCCGTGTTGCGGAAGTATTCGAAGGCCGCGCCATGGAACGCGTTGGTTCCCGACTTCATGACGTAGTTCTCGACGCCCTGCCCTTCGTACTGGGCCTTGGCGCCGTTGGTCTCCACCTGGAACTGGTCCACCGCGTCCACCGAAACTGCAAACGCCAGATAGCGGGTGTCGCCTTGCGTTCCAGCGCTGGTTAGGGGCATCCCTTCGAGATAGACTTCGTTTTGATAGGTCTGGCCGCCGTTGAAGGCCGCCGTCGAGGGACCCGCGGCCTGCGTGCTGGCGTTATTGACGCCGGGCGCAAGGGCCACAAATTGCGAGGGATCCCTGGGGACTCCGTTCATGGCCAGGGGAAGCGCCGCATAGATGTCGTTCTCCATGGTCGAACCGAGTGTCGCATCGTCGGTATGCAGCAGAGGCGGCGCAGCTTCCACCGTAATCGTCTGGCTGGACGTCCCCAACTCCAACTTCGGATTCAATCCGATGGTTCCCAGGGCGACAACTACCAGGTGCTCCTGGGTAAGGGTTTGAAATCCCTCCGCCTTGACAGTGACCGTATACTCCCCGGGCTGAAGCGGAGAAAGTACGAAGAACCCGGCATCGGTCGTCTTGCGGCTGGTTTGAACTCCCGTTTCGACGTTCGCCGCGGCCACCGAAGCACCGGCCACGACGGCTCCCGAAGGATCCGTGACCGTTCCTTGAATCGTTCCACTGCCACCTACCTGAGCGGTCGCAATCGCGACTGCCAGCAGCGCTGCCACCAGCAGTGCCAAGCAGAGAAGGACATGACGCATGCAAAACACCTCCTTAAATGTGTTTGGAGTAATATTGCACCCGAAGAAACGGGGAGTCAATCGCGCAGCGACCGCGCGAACGCTGTTTTGTATTGTGAAACGAATCCGCGGGACGATTGTTGCCAAAACCGCCGCCGGCTCAACTGATTAGAGAAACCAAGGACAACGAGCGCGAATCTGGCCACAAGGCACTCGGTGTCTCATTGCAGAACGACAGTCGGGTGTCGTGCAAGGCGAGTAGAGGCCGCCTTCCATTTGGGTGACGGAGGTGTGACGCTGCGAGAAATGGGCGTTAGTTCGCCGCCCTGGCAGCCGCCAAGGCCTTCCGCAAGCGGAAGAACATAGTAGCCGCGACTAACTGTGCCGTAACTCCGAACAACACCAGCGCCATCACCGAGTGGTCATAAAGCAGGCCCATGGTGGTGCTTCCCAGAAACCACATCACGCCATAAATCGCGTTGAAGGCGCCGAAAGCGCCGCCCCGCCTGTTCATCGAGACCACTTGCGCGATGCCGGAGCGCAGGGACGCGTCCTGTGCTCCCAGACCCGTGGCCCAGCAGGCGACGCCGGCGATGGCGGCCGCGGATCCGCCGAGAAATCCCAACGGCAACGCCAGCAGGGACACCAGGATGCCGCACGTGAGCACGGGGATTCCGTAGCGATCAAACAGCCTGCCGAACACCAGCGCCGTCAGGCCGTTCACCCCCATGGCGCCGGCGTACAACATGGGGATGACTGCGGGGCTGGCGAGGGCGGTCTTCTGGAAATGATAGGCGAGCAGCGGAAAATCCACGAATCCGCAGGCCAGCAGGCCGGCGGCGGCGGCGTAGATCCAGAAAACCTTTGGTAAGCTCTGCGAATCTCGCGGGGGTGGTGCCGCGGCGGCCTCACCGGGATGAAGCGCGCGCGCCACCAGCAGCGCGGCCAGGGCGGCAATCGCCGGAAACGCCAGCGGCAGAAACGCCGGTCCGAAGCCATGCCAGCGCGCCACCGCCGCCGCGATGACGAGCGGGCCCAACACGGCGCCGGTCTGGTCGAGCGCGGTATGCAGGCCGAATCCCCAACCGTGGCCGACTACATCGGTGGCCCCCGACAGCAGCACGTCGCGCGCCGGCCCGCGCAGGCTTTTTCCGGTCCGCTCGGCGATCACCAGCAGCGCCGCCATCGGCCAGTTTCCGGCGAATGCCAGCAAGGGCACCGCCACCAGGGTCAGGGTGTATCCCAGAATGGTGATGGTCCAGTAGGCGCGCGTGCGGTCGGCGAGCCGGCCGGAAAACAGGCGCAGGCTGGCGGCCAGCATCTCGCCGAAGCCGGCGATGAGCCCCACCAGCGCGGCGCTGGCGCCGAGATCCTTCAAGAACGGCCCGATGATGCTGCGCGCGCCTTCGTAGGTCATGTCGGCGAACAGGCTGACCAGGCCGAGGCAGACGATGAACCGAATGGCGTACGCGCGTTGCGACTGAGGAGCCATCTACGGCGCCGGGGTTACGCTGTAGTCGTCGAAGTAGCTCACGCTGTCGGTTTTGGACCACACGCCCACTTTGCCGGAAACCGGTTCGGGGAGGGCGTATTCCAGCAGCAGCTTGCCGTTGAGGTAGCCTTCCAGCCTGGCGCCCTGGATGGCCACCTTCATGGTGTGCCACTCCTTCATTTTGAGCGGCACTTCCTCGGCGCCCCGCTTGACAAACTTCCGGACGCCCTTATTGAAGGTCCACAGCACCAGGTTGTCTTCCTTGCCGTTGAAGCGCACCGCGAGATAGTCGCCGTTGGGCTTGAGGTTGAACAGAATGCCGGCGCATTGATCGAGCGCACCCTCGATGAGCTGGAAGCGCATGCCGATCTCGCCGCTCCGGAAGTCGTCAATTCCTTGAGCCACGGCGTAAGGGTAATAGGCGAAAGCCTTGACGTTGTCGATGAACTCCTCGTGTCGCGAGCCGTAAATCAGGCGGGCCTTGTCGGCGAGGCCGCCGGAGGGGTCGCCCCTCTTCCACTGCCTGCCGTCCACCATCAGGATGTTCCTGCTTCCGTCGCTGGCGACCACCCAGTAGCCCACCACCGGAACAAAATGCGCCGGCTCGCTTCCGGCCTTCTCCTGAGCCACATCCACGTGGATGGTGTTAACCGGACGCGCAGGGCCCTTATTGGTCTGAGCGGCTGCCGCGAGGACCGACAGTGAGATGCCAGATAAAAGAAGTCTATTCATCGATCAGCTCCTGACTCGGAAGTGTAACCAGCAGGCGGCTCCGACTGCAAGCGGCCACAGCGCGTAGAAGATCCAGGGAGCGCCTGTGGGACCGGCAGCCAGAGGATGCCCGGCAAACCCGTTCCCCTCCTGGGGCGCCGGGGGCTGGACCTGAGCGAGCCTGTACAGGATGTCCAAAACAATAGGCTCGGTGGTCGATCGACTGATGACTTTGCGCCCGCCCAGGTCATACCATACTTCGCCGTAGTGGTCGCCAGCGCCTTCAAATAGCCCGGTGCGGCTGCGGGCCGCATAGTCTACTTCCACGCGCGGGAGAATCCGCGCCAGCTTGCCGAGGATGTTTCGGTCCAGATCCATCAGCCGCGGATCTTCCGGCGCCAGAAAGACCGTCACGCGCAGCGGCAGGCGGATGTGCCGCAGCGCGGCTTCATCGGCCATGGAAAAGGAGTTGCGCCGGTTCTCGCTGAGGTCCCAGGTGGGCCGCAGAAGGGAACCGCCCCACAATGCGATGCCGAAAACCAGCACGACTGCGGCCGAGGCGCTCAAGTGCACGCGCAGATTGCGGCGTTCCGGCAGCCACACCGCCGCCAGCGCGAAGCCGGCCAGGCCCAGGATCAGCGACACGACTACTGTGCCCAGACGCAGTTGCCCCTGCTCGAAGACACGCAAGGCGGCGGTGGGGGTGAAAGAAGCCAGCTTCTGGAGGAGCCCTCCGCGTCCCACAGCCACAAACTCCAGTGCCCAGGTGCCCACGGTAAACCCCAGCGTGGCGATGGCGGCACTGGCGGCGCCAGTCGAGATGGCCGCGGCGGCCACGGCGACGCCGGTGCTGAGAATCATGCGCAGCAGGTGTCCCAACAAAAGGTTCAGCGTTTCGGGCGCGTGCAGGGAACCGCCGTAGGCCCTCCACAAAACCAGCGCCAGCAGGCCCGGCGTCCAAGCCAGCAACCATCCCGTGAGCAGCGCCAGGCCCTTTGCCAGGAGAATGGTTCCAAGGCCGGCCGGCGCCTGTAGCATGAGTTTCCATGCGCCGCTGGCCTTTTCCGCCGAGATGAGCCGTATGGCCACGAAGGGGAAGAGCAGCGTCACTGCCAGATCGTAAGCTCCGAAGGTGGGGACCAGAATGCCATCCAGTGGAGACAGGCCCTGCGCCAGGGCCGCCGGGCCGCCACCGGCGCCGCTGGCTTCGGCATACAGATTGACCGCGGTGATAAAGCCGTGGCCGACGAGTGGTCCAATCATGAGGAGCAGGAGCCAGAAGGCCCGCGAGGCCGTCAGCTCGCGAAATTCCTTCGCCAGCAGCCAGCGCGAACTAGGTGCAATGCTGTTCACTTAAGCCAGCTCCGCAGGAGCGATAGACTGTAGCCCACGGCGCCAGCCGTGGGAACAGGCACGAAAACGATTCAGCCCCGGAGGGGCGTAAGATGCTCTGGCCCAGCTCTTCCGCCCCGTTCCGGGGCTTTCCGGCCGTTCATCCCTTTCCCAAGGCTGACGCCTTGGGCTATTTTCTTTCGCCCTGTCGGGCTCGACACCAAAGTGAACAGCATTGAGCCTAAGTGAGGGCAAGAAAGACCTCCTCCAGCCCGCCCTCGGCCAAACCCGCCTGGGTTCGCAGTTCGGGGAGGGTGCCCTCGCCCACCACCCGCCCTCGGCTCAGGAGCACGAGCCGATCGCACACGCGCGAGGCGTCGGCAAGCTGGTGGATGGAGAGAAACAGGGTCCGTCCTTGGGCGGGATAAGTGCGTAAGAGGGCCATCACGTAGCGGGCCTGGCGAAAATCCAGGCCATCGAAAGGCTCATCGAGCAGCAGCAGGGGATGAGGCGTCAGAAGTCCAAGGGCCAGGAGCGCCCGTTTGAGCTCACCCTTGGAAAGCGAACCCACGCGCGACTTCAGGAAGCCTTCCAGCTTCAGAACGCCGGCGATTGCCGCCGCCTGCCCCTGGGGGCGTCCGTACAAGGCTTCAAAGAAGGCCAGCACCCACGCCACAGGCTGGTCACCCCAAGGACGAATCCCGTCGGGCAGATAGAAGAGCGATTGCTTGCGATGGGCGGGCGCCAGCGCGCGGCCGCGAAACCGCACCTCGCCGGAATCGGAGGGGATCAACCCCGCCAGGCACTCGAAGAGGGTGGTCTTACCTGAGCCGTTGGGACCAATGAGGCCCAGGACCTCGTGGTCGCGGACCGAAAAACTGGCGTCCTGAAGAGCCAGGTTGGGTCCGAATCGCTTGGAGATGCCCTTGGCTGTAAGCAACATGGGAGGGTGCAATCCCGAATTGTACGCGATTCGGGGGCGGAGGAGCGCCTCCGGCGGAGCTACTGGTACTGTTTCTGCTTCGCCTGGTAGAACTCCTGCATCACGTAGAAGGCCTTCTTCTTGTCGCCGCGCACGGAAACCAGGCCCTTGCGGTTGAAGAAGTTCTGGATGCCCTCCAGGGTGCGGCGGGGGCTGCGGAAGTCCATCAGCACCCACGGCGATGTGCCGCGCAGGAACGGAATACGGTTCAGCATCCCGACCTGATGCTGGAACACGCTTTCCTGATATTCTTCGGTCCACCTGGTGAGCGGGTCGCCATGCAGCCCGTAGAGCGCGTCCGCGCCGAATTCGCTCATGATCAGAGGCTTGGTGTAGATGGTCTTATAATCCATGTGG
>JBEKYW010000037.1:0-52799 GCA_049510555.1 Bryobacteraceae bacterium | reverse complement strand
CCCGCGATGCCGTTGCCGGTGCAGCTCCCGAGTTGCCCCTGGTCGAAGATCGGAGGCTGCTCGGGGCGCAGGTCCAGGTCGGCAGGCACCGGAAGGGACGGTATGGCGCGGTACAGGAAATCTCGCTGGTCCGGGGTGTCGGGTCGCCAGCCGTAAGAGTGCTTCATGGCTTTTCCTTTCTACCTTCTACTGCGCTTGGGCAATCCCTTGGAAAACCGTAGACTAACTGACAATTTGAATAATGGGCATGTTCGTGGTCGTCTTTGACTGCCTGCTCGAAATCGTCATAAAGCAACTGATGCAGGCAGGGTGCAGCCACATCAGGGGAAACCTCAGCGCAGCGTGCTATTCCCTGCTTGAAATTACCAATACGGTTGAACTCCTGAACGTCAAACAGGCTATTCCTTTCAATGAGCAGGCCAAGGTCGTTTACTGCCAACACCAAGAGTACCAGGAGAATCGTTATGATCGTCAGCCAAATCTTCATTGCTTACCATCCGGCGTGTCTGGTCGCCACCGGTAGAAGTGCTTCATTTGGTTTTCTCCTGATGGGCTTCAAGCCATCGAATGCGCTTGCGAAGCCGCCGCGCCTCTTCTCCCGCGCGCACGGCAAGTTCAATCACGAGCCGCCGCGGATTCGTGAGTTTCCGCTCTGGAATGGTCAAGCGCATTGCATCTTTATGGCAAGGATCGGGGAAGCAGCCGAATCCCCAACCGCATACAGGACAGACCATGTTGTGCTCGCAGCATCCGACCATCTTCGCAGCCGGTTTCCCAAAAGGACCTTCAGGATGATTACACCAACGTTCGGGAAGCTCCCAGCATCCCACCGGCCCATTCGGTGCCGGGATGGAATCACAAACAATGGGCGTCTTCGGAGCGCTTGACGTTTCCCCGAACCCAAGCCAGTCCTTCACGATAGCTATGGCTTCCCCGATCTGACAACCGAAAGAGTGATTCATTTCACATCACCGTCCCTTCTTGCACACTATTGGGACTTTCTCCCACTGGCCCGCTATCGCTTCATGGATGGCTTGGACCATCTTGATGACGGCAGGCAAAACGCTGTCCTCCCAAACTCTCCAATCGGATGTGACGGCTTTTGGCGACGCCGCGATCAGTTGGAATGATTTATCGGGGCGCTGCTGGTATGCATTAAAGCCATCTGCCGCTACTTCGATCACGAACCGCTTAGGGCGCGTGAGTTTGCGCTCTGGAATGGTCAGCCGCATCGGTTACTTCTTCAACATTTGAAGGCGCACGTCCGAGTCGGCAAGCAAACCCAGGGCCTTCGCCCGGAGCGCGATTAGCCGCTGGCGGTCGTGCGTTCCAAAGTGGACTTCGCCTTTTCCCAATGTGGGAGGGACGCCAATCAGCAGTTTATCTGCCGACATCTGTATAGTCTGCGTACCATACGTGGTCAGAATACTCTGCACATCGGTGGCAAGAGCTTGTACCACGGAGGCGATGGCAACTGGCAAGCCCTGAAGATTGGGCGTGGCCGCGACAACTCCCGACAGATCCGCCGTGATCTTTGCGGCCACGGTGCCCGCCGGGCCACCCGTCAGTAAATCGTCGGTCACCGCCGACAGCCCCTTCAATGCTGACTGAATCCAAGTCACGATCTCGGCCACAACTACGGGTGGCAATCCCACAGCCGATGCCACGATAGGTAAAGCCACGGACGCGGCGGTAAGGGCCACATCGATGCTGTTGATGATCTGGCTCTGCGTGCAGGCCGCCAGGACCAGGCACAACAAAACCGCTACGACAGAAACCAAAGCTCGTTTCATGTTCAATCCTCTTCCCGCCCGTTTCCGCCGGGCGCGCGGCTATGTTTTCTTCCTTTACTCCCGAATGAACAATCCCTAAAATGACTAGAAGTTCAACGTAGACGGTATCAAAGAGCGCTCCTCAGGTTCACTTTTCCAAAAACTGCTTCGGCCAAATTGCAGCCGATTAGAAAAGCGCCGCTCCTCATCGCTTTGCTCGCGCCGCTTCCTAACCTTCCCGATTTGGCGTATAGTGCCCTGCGTCCGATGCTCTCGCATCAACGCCGCGTAGTCCTGATATCTAGCGATCTCCACGCCGGCCTTCTTTCTCCTCCCTTTCGTCATTGGCATCGATAGATAATTTTCACCGCGTCGCCGGCTTGTGCCGCCGGGGCAAACGTCGCCACCAGTCCCGATGGATCCAGCGAATAGTCCGCACCGCCCTCCGATTGGAGTAGCCCGTTGCGATAGATGTCGGCGATCGCGCAGGTCAGATGAAAAACGCTTTGCGGAGCGGATACAGCTATCACTTGATTAGCGGCAGTCAAAAAAGGTACGCCCGGAGCGCCCTGCGGACCTGCCGGTCCCGGCGCTCCTTGCGGTCCCGCTGGCCCCGCCGCCCCTTGCGTGATAGGAACGTCGATCACCGATCCCGAAACATGAAAGGATGGCCCCAGCGTGAAGTAGTTCCAGCGCCCGCTCCAAAGCGGAAGGACATAATTCATTGTGTTTTGCGCTACTACCGGGGCCAACACCAGGGACAAGAAAACCACTACAACGGAGATCAAAACTCGTTTCATGTTCAATCCTCTTTTTCCGGCGCACGATCCATTCGAGCATCAGCACGCTCAAAAGCTACGTAGTCATACAGGCATCTCGGCTAACTTCTCCGCGATCCCCTGCTGGAGCGCAAACACCGTCACGTAGAAGGGTTTCGACAGGATGGTCACGGTCAAGTCCGGATCGACATATCCCATATTCGCTTGGACGTGCCGATCCGACAGCAACCAACTGTGATCCGAACCCGCCGTGATCGTGGCACCGTCGGCCTTCAATGCGGCCATCAGCGCCGCCACCTGCGCGGGCGTGGCCTTGAAATTCATCGTAGTAGTCATTTGCGCTGCTCCTCTTCCTCGGCTTCCGCCAGCACCGCCGGGTCCATGGCCGCCTTCCGGGCGAGGTCATTGCTCTCCCGTATTGCGGCTTCTGCTTCTACATTGTAGCATAAATCCGCTTCTGGCGCAACCGGCGGCGGGTTGCCGACTTCGGACATGGTAAGTGGGCGGTGTGGACTGGGCGGCGGTGGAATCCAATGCGGCACGGTGACCTACTTTTTCTCTGGCGGCGTGGGCGGTGAAACTGGTGTTACTATACGCTCAGGTTGTGGAACTGATGGTGCAGACGGTTTCTCGGGCGGCGTTGGCTTCACAACGCACTTCGCCGCCGTCTGATCGAGCACGAATTCCTTAGCCCCGCAGACCTTCTCGGCCTCGGCGGTCACGGTCTTGAGCAGATCATTCTGCCGCTGCGCTTCAAGATCGTAGGGAGCGGCCCTGTTCACCGCCGCGAGCGTGTCCCGTTGTGCCGTGACAAGCCGAAAGGCCATGTCTTGGGGAAGTATCGGCGCCAATGATACTATCGCCGCAGTCGTGCTGCTACTACTCGACATTGGTAGCTGTGTTGCTGGTTTCGGTTGCGCCATGCCGACGAGGGCAAGGGCGAAAATCAAAAGCGCTGTGTGTTTCATGAAATCTCCTTTAAGGCCACAAATATGTTGTAGTTCGCATTCGTCGTGGTGGTGGTGAATGTGATCGCCCCTCCATTTGTACGTATGGTGGTCGGTTGGATGAAACTCTGGGATGCCACGGTACTGGTGATAGTCCGCGCACCAGTCCTGTCCGTATATGCTAAGGTCCACCCGATATTGGTTGCCGTTCCGCTATCCATATATATGCTTACTTCGTAACTTCCAGCAGGTGGATTGGACGGTCCAATCAGAAGCGACGTGGACATTCCGCCGCTCTGACCCGCAATGTCAACAACTGCGTAGGTGGTCATCATCCCAAAGCCCGCTGTTGCTGAGCCGTTTACCGAGACTATCTTTTTGCCTAAGGTGACGTTCCCGTTATCAGCGATCTGCATAGCCGTCAGTTGTGCGATCCCGCCAGCTGGCGTCACCATAAAGTCTAGCAGGGTGCCATGCGCACTGGCGGTAAAATCTTCCGTTGCGTATGCCGCAATGTTGGCGCTGCTAACAGAGCCAAATGTCCCTCCCGAATCGTAGCCGCGAAAGCCGATGGTCCCTATCGCATCTCCCGAAAGAACCTGCGTAGGAGAGGCGCTCGTTCCATTGGCTTTGCGAATCACGAAGCGGGCGGCATCCCCGTATGCCGTCCATGCAGCCGTCAGATTGGCTGCCGCCGAGATGGGCCAGTTCTTGGACACTCCGAAGAATGGCGTCGTTGAGGTTGAATCCCCAAGGATACCAATGGTGCCATCATTTGCGATACGAAAGTAAGTAGTCGTACCGCCGATGCTCTGCACATCGAGGAAATCAGCCGCCTGAGCCGTGTAACCGTAAATGGTCAAAGGGATAGCACTGGCTGAAGCCGCGGCAATTCTTGTCTGCCCTATATATGTGGTCTGAAAAACGTTCGTGCCGCCCCATTGGTTATACACATCCAGCAGGTCTGCCCCAGGCGTGGTCGTTTCCCCCCAAATAGACAATGGAACGTTTCCACCGGCTCCCGTCAAGGCGGTGTTCCCGAGTACGTCTAAGGTCCGTGTCGGAACCTTGCCGATGCCGACGTTGCCGCCGCTTGTAATTCTCATGCGTTCCACTCCGGTATTAGTAGTGGTTGTGAAAAATGTCATGTCTGTAGGCACTGTTCCTGCGGATACAGCACCGTTAACAACCGAACGAATATCGGCAACGTCCTGGAAATTAGATCCGTCGTAAGCATAAAATCCCATACGGCTCACAGTGTCTCCATTTGCAATAGTTGTTGGCGAGACCAGTGTTCCGCGGGATTTGCGCATATAAAATGCTGCTGATGAGGTCCCAGTAAAATATTCATCAATAGTTATTCCCTGCGGATTGGCATTGCCAGTATCAACAACGTTTAATAAAGAAACTGGGTTCGTCGTCCCGATGCCAACCTTACCGCCAAACGTCACGTTTCCGGAACTATCAGAGTCGAGCACGTCCACGACGGTTGAAAGGGCGGAACCTGCCGTCTGAGTTCCCGAGGTTGTTTTCAGGCGGAATCCTGAATTGTCAAATTCCAGGTAGCCTGCGCGGTCTGCCGTTACGAGCGCCTTATATACGCCGGAAACGGGAGCGGCGTTATACCCGACGAAGGTTCCATCACCTGATGCCACCTGAGAGAAGACACTCTCCGCCCCGACAGCAAAGTGATGGGCTGCTACAGTAGTCACGTCGCCGCTGAACGATCCGTTGTAAACATTGCCAATCGAGATGGTCGTGCAGGCCGTCCAGTCGCATTGAATGATCCCGGTGCCATCAACGTAGAGGCCGCCAGATTGCACGCCCGGTATGTTCACATTGAGAGCACCTGGCGTGAGCCTTGCCGCCTCAGCCGTGGCGATAGAGGAATCATTAGAGCCGCCCACGCGAAGCGACAGGTATTCCTTCCCCCACGCGCCCCCGTTGAATCCCGCCACGATATCAGCAGCACGTCGCGGCCCGTTGTCGCCAGTCCCTTGGAAAGTTGCGTAGAGAGCAAGGTCTAGCACTTCCCCCTGACCGGCACCCGGAGTTCTAAATCCAGCCGTGCCTGTTGCTGTACCGATAGCCGGACCTGTGACATTCAAGCCATAGCCGAAGGTTGCACCACCGATAGTCGCCGATCCGCCAAACCGGGGGTAGTAGAGATCATAGTTATTATCTCCGTACCGGCCTGCCGGGGACGTGCTCAAAGCAGGCAGTGTATAGGTCCAGTTATGCCAAGAGTTGTTTTGAATTACGTGGTCGCCGTCATTGGCAATCGTCATAAAATTGACGGTGCCGATATCGGGAGAGAACTTATTCCCGGTCATTACCAGTTTGCTACCGCCTTCAATGCTCATGAACGGCTTGCTAGTATCAGGAGTTCCGCCGGTCGGTTCCAAAGTGTTGCTATCCAGTATCAATTCAGAGGTATCAGTGCTTTGTATCCATTGCCGCGTCGCGGATGGTGAGCCGCTGTTCGCTTGAATCGTGCTATCAGTAATCGTCAAGCGGCTGCTGTCGTGTGCTTGGATCGAATAGGTCGTATCCCCGGCGTTGGCTGTTGCATATCCGGCAATCAACCAGCATCCACTTACGTCTAGCCGACTGGTGCCGGCTGTTCGCAGCATCGGCACATTGTTGACGCCTTGGCTCATCGTGCAATCTGAAAGGGAGATCGTTCCGTTATCCACATCAAGACCACCGTATCCATCGCCCAACAGAACTGACGATAGTTGACCCCACGTACCACCATTACCGGAACTCATCTCATGGAAGTACCCAAATTTCCACACTCCTTGAGCCGAGATGTTCGCTCCGACAAGACCGTCAATGCGGCCAAAATTGTACGCGACCGTTCCCCGTCCTCCTGCCAATGTCTTGTCGGTCGCCACAATTGTTTGATGATTGGTGGTCATGTCCCATCCGGTCCAATAATGGACATCGGTTAGGAACGGTGTGTCGTAAGCGTTGTTGATGAAGACGCCATCCGTGAATGTCTCCAAATCAACATCAGTGATCCGAATGCCGCGACAGGAATCCCATGCAGTAACCTTCGCGGTAGTGCTGCATTGTATACCCACCTGGCCCATATAGAGACCGAGATGCTCAAACTCGGCATAAGGACAACCGTTCGGGCAGTATATATCAGGAGGATAGCTGACCAGATTCGCTCTCGTAACCGTGTCCGGCTGGCAGTGCTGAATGCTCAAATCCGAGACGCCCTCTCCACCAGATGCGTGTAATGCGGGCGGCGTTAACGACGTATCCAGTTCAAACTGAATCACGGCAGTACCATTAAAGGTTCCAGTTCCAGGGCAACCAGCCCCAATCGTGGCCCCCGATCCACCAGGAACAAACAACTTCGTTAACTGCTTCCCTGCTCCCATAATGTGGGTATGCCCGGTATAAGGAACGTCTATTGTACTGAGAACCTTGCAACTGCCTGGAGGGAAGACCACTTCTCCACCTCCGGAAGCAGCCGCCGCTGCCGTTACTGCTGATTGGATCGCTGCTGCATCGTCGGTAGTGCCGTCGCATTTTGCCCCATAGTTAAGCACAGGGAAAGACCCGGACAATCCGCACCCCGCCCCAGTGCAAGTCCCAGAGATGTTCGCGTTCACGGTCGTCAGCGTGCCAGTGAGCGTCACGTCATGCACATGCCCGATGTTGATGACGGCCGGAGAGCAGCCGCCCGAACCTGGAACACCGCCAGGGCAGGAATACTGGATGACTCCCTGTACTCCAGTCAAGCCGCTCGGGGGATTGCTCGCGGGCATCTGCATGTAGTACCCGGCGTAATCGGTCAGGGACGTGTCAGCTACAATCGATCCAGTAGTGCCCAATCCGCCCGTAACATCGTAGAGTGATCCGTGCGTCCACTGAATACGCCCGAAATTCCCTGCTCCGTCAATTTTGATGGCCGCGGCATTTGCCGAGTTGAGAACGCCGTTTGCCGAAAGATCCTGAATCCAGACACCGTAACCGTTCGTCACGGTGCCGCCTGATCCAAGGGTACCCGGCTCGGTAATTGCCAGTCCAGCCCAAGTAGTGAGCGTCGTGCCTGCCGCCACCTGAGCCAGCGATGCTTCATAGTTCATTCCGATGTTCGCAGTGTACGGAGCGGTCGGCGTATCGTAGTAGAGTTCCGATGCGACGGCCTTTTGCTGGCCGCGAATGTAAGGATCGCCCCCCGGAAGATTCATGTACCTCAGCTTGATGACGCCCGCGATCGCAAACTGATCCCATCCGCTCGGAGATTGATCGCTCGTGGTGCGCCGAATGTCCAGCACGTAACTTGCGCCGCGGCTTTCGTTGTCCTGGTTAATGAACGTCTGGTAGACGTTGTTGACCACGTATCCGCTGGCCGTACTGTCATTGAGTGTGGAATCAACTCCAAATGCGGTAAACCCATTCGCGTCGATCCAAACCTTGCCCGGCATGTTCTGCGTCTGGGTAGAAGCCATAGTTGCCGGCCACCGCCAAATCAGGCAATGCGTGGAGGCTTGCTGGTCGCAGTGCGCGTCCTGATTGCCCTGGCCAAACAGGGCAACGGTAAATGCAAGAGATAAAAGCAGTTTTCTCATATATGTGCTCCAGACACTACGGGACTGACCAAGTAGTAGAAACCCGTACCCAACCGTGCGAATGTTAACGCGGTGTACGTGTTGGCCACGGTTGAGATCATCGTAGCCAGTGCAGTCGCATTTGCGAAACTTCCGGAGTCGAAAGTAACCGCGTGCCCACCTGTGTTGTCCTGCACGATGAACAGCGTCCACGTCCCCTTGCCGTATATGTTAATTACGCTAGCCATTTCCGCATTCATCGTCAGATATAGTTCCTGAGTAGGAGCCGTATTCAGATCGATTGTAGCTAAATATGGCGGACTTCCCGTCGTTATTGTAATAAACAACCCAACAGCACCCTGAGCCACTACAATATCTTGATGATCCGCGGTCCCCGGAGTGCTCACCCCTACCGCGCTTGACCAGCAATGTTCGAGGACTAGGGTGCCCCCCGTACCATCATCCAACCGGCTGGCCACATACCAACGCATCCGATGGCAGGTGTTCCCATCCGTGGGAACCACCCAGTAATTTGGGTTTTGATTGTAAACCTGATCCGTGCCAGTTACCCTAAAGAATCCAACTCCATGATCTGCATCAGTGTCCCAATCTCCTAAGGGTTCCTCAACCGCATGAACACCACCAGGAGTAAAGACGCCGCCAATCAGTGTCCCGGTCTGAACAGTTAGCCGGGCAAACCAGAAATTTGGATCGCTCAGGGGTAGAGTTACATAGATGTGCGGCCAGCCGAACGCCATCCCTCCGCCGGAAATCGGGGAGTACGTAATCGAATCAACGTAAGCACCTGTAGCCGCAGTGGATGAAGGAGTCGCAACCGCGTGCATGGTAAAACTCTGACTGATTGCAGAGCTAGGGCAAACTCCCGTATCATTGATCGTCTGCGTCCAAGGGGCCACGTACAGCGTCCAAGTCTCATCCGCAGTCACAGGCGGAAATACCGCACCCGTCGTTAGAGTAGGTGAGATCGTAATGTCCGTGCCACCGTTATCCGCCCGCTGCCCGCCAATATAGAGCGTTTTGCCGGGGTTAGAGCTGGCGCTCGTTTGGCAGTCCCATCCCTGCCATTTCTTGCCCCCGCCGTGGCCCTTATCAATCCAAGCTACGATATTCATAGGCAAGTTGCTAACGACTGGCACGAAGCTGATGACTGCACGCAAGGCAGTCGTGGTGTCCTGCCAGCGTAAAGTCGTTTCATCCGTGACCGTAACTGAGGAGATACCAGCCGCGGCGATGGTCAGCGTACCCGGCAGGTCATAAGGCGTCCCTGGCTCGTAATACTCGTTGTACGGTACGAACCGCAACCCCCATCCCGGCTGCGCAGTCGTGGTCTGCTGGATCGTCGGGTCCGATCCGCTCCAGGCGATCGTGGATCCCGTGAACGGCGCCGCGTACCGCGCGATCAGAATCAATTTCCCTGAGACCGGATCTATGGCGAATACCTGAACGTACTTATCATGGCCGTAGTTGGGATCGGCAACCGGCAGCGTAATCACTCCGCCAAATACCGGTTCCGTAGCGTTCCAGAGCTGCTGGTAACCGGTGATCGAGCCGGTCGCCGTGACGCTGGGCGGAGTAACCCCGCCCCCGCCTGGCAACCCCGGCGCGCCCGACAGCCCCTGCGTCCCCGCCGAAGAAAGCAAAATCCATTCCGTTCCCCCCGCCCCCGGCGCCTGAATCACGAAGGTTCCCAGGTCGGTCGAGCTGTCCGGCAGAATATGCCGCGTCGCCCCGCCCGGCAGCGTCTCCGCCCCGTAGGGCGTCAGCAGCACGTACCCCAGATTCGTCGCCGCAAAATTCGCCGTCGCATTCCGCAGCACCAGCGTGCGGTTCGGTCCCGCCGCGATCGGCCACAGCACCTTTCCCATTGCGCCCGGCACGTTCACCGTGGCCCCGCTCCCGTGCGCGCTCGGCGCCGTCCCGAGCTGCGCCCGTATGATCGTCAGCCCCGTCGTGCCCCCGCCCGCCGTCACATATACGATTTCAGTGCTATTCGCTCCCTCCGCCAGGATCTTCAGGTAGATTCCGTTATTGATCGGCGGCGTGGTCCCCGATAGCGTGATCGCCGTGTCCGACGTCCCGATCCCCGACGCCAGCGTCACCGTCCCCGCCAGCGCGATCGCCGACGTGTCGAATAGAAACGTCTTCGGTAGTATCGGCAGGCTGCTCATGCCGTCACCACCACCGTCCCCTGCGCCCCGTTGAAATACAGTTCCCGCATCGGCGCCGCCGCATCCGGCCCGCTATTCCCGTTCCTGTCCGCCGTCCGCACCAGGAACAGCCACGCCTGCCCCTCCAGGTTCGCCACGCTCGCCTGCGCCACCAACACGCTCAGCGACCCATTCCGTACCGCCATCGCCGGCGATAGCCACGGCGGCGCTCCCGAGGGCGCGCAGATCACCACCAGGTCCCCCGTCGCCGGCGTCACCTCCCACTCCGCCGCCAGATCGAATTCCGTATACCTCCCATATCCATCCGGTAGCACGTCCGCGATCGTCTTCACGTCTCCCGCATCCGCGCCGCTCAGCACAATTGCGACGTGTCCCGCCTCCACCGCCGTCGCCCCGTCCGGATAATACTCGTTGGCGATGTTCGGGTCGCTGAATCCCGTTGCCGTGAACGTCGCCCGATGCCGCATCACCAGCAGGTCCCCCACCGCCAGCGTCGTGCTCACGTCCGCCGGCAGGTTCCCGTCCGCCCCCGGTCCGATCGTCACCACGAACACCCCGCCGCCGCTCGCCCCGCTGGCCACGATCGCCAGATTCAGCACCGGCACTTCCACCGTCGGGTCCGCCTTCGCCAGCAAGGAGAGCGTGTATCCGTCCCATTGCCCCGCCGTCATCCCCGCGCCGCCGTCCGGGTCCGCGAACCGGATATATCCCGCGTTCGTTCCCGGAATGCCCGCTTCCAGCGCCTGCACCTGCTGCGCCCACGGCCCGCCGTGAATCTCCGGTAGGCACACCGTCGCAAAATGGTCGAACAGCTCGTCCGGACCGCCCGCCGTGCTCCCGTCGAAGCTCGTCAGGTTGGCCGTCGCCTGCCCCGGCGTCAGAATCTGCTGCCGGTGGAATCGGTACGCCCCCGCCGCCAGCTCCCCGCCGTATGCATCCAGCCGCAGCTTCGCCACATAAATCTCGCCGCCATCATCTCCCGGCCCCCATGTCACCGCCACTGCGATCGATCCCGTCCCTGCTCCGCCGATCGTCGCCACGCACACGCTCAGGTAATCCGTGTTCGCACGCCCGCTGCCCGCGCTGTCGTAAGCCGAAAGCCCCACCACGTAAGTGCCCGCCGGTATCGCCCCGCCTGTGTCCGACGCCGTGCAGGCGATCTGTGGCCGCCCCACCCCCGTATCCAGCGCGTTGATCGGCGGCACGCCTTTAATCGCCACCGCCACCGTCGAGTTCCCTTGATCGTCCACGCCGTACACCGGCTGCACTCCGAAGCTCCCCTCGCCCCCGACCGCATCTCCCGCGGCCGGCGCGGCATATCCCGGCGACCACGGCAGCGGCGCCGTCTCCACGAATGTTCCCGTTCCCCAGCTGCCCTGTACATAACCCTGCGCGCTCAGTTCCTCTTCCGTGCTCCAATCGTAGATGCTGGAATCCGTCTCCTGGACGTCGATCTCCGTGCCGAGGGTAACCGTATCGCCGTGAGCATCGACTCGGAAGCGCGTAGACCGGACCTCGAGCAGCTTGTTGGCGAAGCCCAGAAATGGCACCGTGGCCTCAAAGACGTCCAGAGGCGCGAACTGGTAGCCCGCCATGTTCAACGGAAATGTTCCGGTCCCAGCATTGCGCCGCCGCAATAGTTCGCTCTTGGCGATACGTTGGGCCGTGGCCGCCGAGACGGTGAACCGCAAATGCAGCTCAAGCCAGCGCCGTTCCCCTCCGTCGGCCGCCAGCAAAACATCGCCGCCGTACTGCAAGGGCCCGCTATAGCCGTGCATCGAGTCCTGCGCGTAAGCCGGGAAGTCCGTGGACTGCCATTTATTCGCCGGGCTGATGTACGTGCCCTTGCACCCGTTGAAGAGATCGCGAATGGAGCTTGTGGGCCGCCAGTGCGGCGCGCCGGCGGCGATGGCTTGGAGGTTCGCGCCGGCGCCGCCGGTCAGCATGGTGACGCTGAACGTCGCAAGGGCGCCGTATCCACCAGAGACGGCCATACCGTTCGCGACGGAGTATCCCGAGCCGGCCGCGCTCACATGGTAGTCGATAATCCCGCCCGTTGAGTTGACGGCATCCACCGTGATCTGGCCACCGGACGCGCCCGACTGCGTGACCGTGAGCACGTCGCCGACCTGGTAGCCGCTCCCGATGGCCGCCAGAACCGCCGCCGCAATCCCAGCCGGCAGGGTCGGCCCAACCCAGTGGCCAGGTTGGATCACGAACGGAGCTTCTGGAGTGATCCTGCCCGCGCATGACGTGAGCAGGTCCTGGAGAGTTTCGCCGCGCGCCGTGGTTACCTCGAACTGGCCATTACACGCGTACCTTGGCTCCGATCCGCCGGTGGCCAGGGAAACGGCCTGGTCGCACACGTTGGCCGCGGTGGTCAGGGCATCGACGGGGATATCGGTTCCGTACTGCGCTTTGTATCCCCAGGTCTGATCGGCCAGGAAATCGGCGATGCAAAGCGCAGAGTTCTCGCTGTAGCCGCATGACCCGGCTGCGCCCGTCAAGAGCATGATATTGAACGTCGCTCCCGTGCCGGACCCCCCGCCACTGCCACCGACATAGGACCATCCCGAGTTCGTAGTAGCCAGGCCATTCGCCAGTGAGTATCCGGTTCCGGGAGCGGTCACGGCATACGAGGTAATTGCGCCCGCGCCATCGACCGCGGCAACCGTCACCTGTCCCCCGGAGGCCCCCGACTGAATGACGTTCAGTACGTCGCCGGTCCGGTACATGTTTCCGGCCTGATATCCATTGCCAGCGAAGGCCAGACCAACGGCGCCAATCCCCGACAGCGCCCCCAAACGAGGGTCGTATATATCGTTCTTCCCCCGCAGGTAGAAGCTAATCATCGGTAGGCCGGCGCCAAAATACTTGGTGTCCAGGGTGATGCGGAGGAAGACTGCGGTTTTGCCCTGCAGGGAGCAGTAATTCGTCCAGGGGTTGGGGCCCGAGGCGCCGCCCGCTTGCTGAGGACTTGCCGGCGTGCATAACCGCCCGGTCCCCTGCCACGGGACGCCCGCCGTCATGCCGATGAAGGTCTCACCGAGCAATTGCTTGCCGGTCAGAACCTCCATGTAGACGTTGCGGCCGTAGTCCGCCCATTGTGTCGTTGCGCCGCCCTCATTGTTGACCGAGCAAGCAACACCGCCGGAGAGATACGTGAATGTCAGGACTCCGCTCACCCGGCTGATGATTTCCGCCACCTGAAAAACTCCAGTCAGAGCATACGTATCCAGAATGCCGCCGCTATTGGCGTTGGTAATGCCGATTTGGTCTCCCTCTGTCAGATACGGGATGTCCCGCGAGAGCACGACCGTGACCACGTTAGCGGCGCGGCTGATGGAGCTGATGGGGACGTTGGTTTGCTGGAGAGGTGAGAAACTCGTTCCGCTGCCTGTTTCCGGCGCGGGAATGGTGTATCCGGCCCGGGCGCTGTTTGGAATTGCTGAGGTATCAATCTGCACGCGCTGCTGGTCGAACAGCAACTCATCGACGGACTCGCACGGGTGCGCGGCCAGGACGATCACCATGTCGAGCACCTGTTTGTTGTTGCCCCACTGGTGCATGTAGACCAGCGTTCCGCCCGTCCTTTGCCGTCCATAACAGCAAAGCCACGGAGCAATGGGGTTTCGCATCGTGGTGCCGAAGCCCTTGACCGGATCTCCCTGAATGAGAGAGCCGACGCCGGATATCGTCGTGCCGACGCCCACACCAATCAGGGCGTTCCCGAAAGCCGCGCCTCCAGGAACAAACACGTCTAGCGCTATTCCGCCGGCGACTTCCGCCGCACCTTCGACGAGTTGGAGTATTCCAGCCATTAAATGTTATTGGTGGTGTTGGCCTGGCCGCCGATAAACAGCGTCATCTCCTGGAGGCCGTCGACAAACTGAAAGCAGAGATCTCCAGGCCACGTCATCTGCTGATCTTGATTCGTATACCGGCGATCCACCGGGATATTGGAATCAGCCAGTCGATTCTCACAGGCAATGGTGATAGTGGCCGTGTCGCCGTCGTAACTGATCTCGGGTAGATCGGTGCGCCCGCTCCAAGATACAATCGGGGTGGCGATTAGCGAGGCGCCCGAGTACGCGCCGAACAGCACGCTCACCGGCAGACCGGTTTTGAAATCAGAGAGCGCGCCGGCCAGCAGCGAGGCATCCAGGCCGCTCAATGTGATCGCGATGCCGCGCGCCTCGACCGTGGCCGCGTCCTCGATGACGCTGACGCCCAGCAGCGAGCCTATGCCGAGCCATGTCTCTCCGTTCCACGTAACTGACCCCGCGCCAGACCAGAGACGCACGATAGCCGACACGAACTGTATCTGCAGGAAGATAGCGGGCTGAAGGTCGGGGGCTTGAAGCGCGGCCAGCAACGTGGATGAGGTTGTGCGCGGCATTTACTTCGCTTCCCTGATTTCGAAGGTCAGCCCGTAAATTTTGCCCCCTTTGATCGTCCACTGGACCTTGTTCACCTTGAGCCGCCAATAGCGCGGGGTTGTACCGTCCGTGGTCAACTCATTCGGGAACAGGGCGCAGACGCCGGAGAGGAACTGAAATACGTTCGCGACTCCATCGCAGGACTCGATGAATGCGGCCCACAGCGCGCCTTGCGCCGCCGTCATGGACGCCATGGAGACGGAGGCCTCTTTCCAATTCGCCTGCCAATCGTAAACCTGTTGCTGTGCGGTGAAGGGATTCGTGTTTGCGCCCGCAATGGCGTTGTGCGCGAACTCCAGGGACGCCGGCGCCGGCGGACTCGTGGGCATCGAAACTACGGTCCATCCCAGGTACGTGGACATTACGCTTTCGCCCTCTGGGGCACGCGCCAAGAGCGCTGCGCGTTGGCCCGTACCGCGGTGGCCACCGCCGATTGATGGGTGGCTTCGAGGGCCCGCGAGATCCGATTGGCTGCGCCCAGGTCCGCGCCGCGGGCATCGATGTGGTTGATGGTGGTGGATGATCCGCCGATCTTGCTGGCCGGCGTGATCGTGCCTGCTGTGCGGGGGCTGAAGAACTCCGGCTCATGCTCACCCACCACGTAGGCGCCGCCAGGGTCCACGTCGCCGCCCCCGGCCATGAAGGTGATGCTGCTGCTCACCGATTCGGTAAGGCCCGAAGAGGCGCCGGAACTACCAGCAGAGAAGAGGCCGTTGAGCAACGCCGCCAGACCCCTGGAGCCGGCGCCAACGACTCCGGCCAAGTTCTGGAAGTTGCCGCTCGGTGATGCTCCGCCGGGAGCGCCCGGCTGGTTGTCAACCAAGACGTGGACCGCATCGCCCGGGTTCCCCGTCGGCCTGTGCACCTCCGCGTCCTTCTTCTTTCCGAAAATGAGGTCCCCGAGCTTCCCGAGTCCCTGATGCATCAGGCTCTTCGTGCTCTCCTTGACCATCTCTTCGCCGAGGCTCTGGAACATCTTGCCGAAACTGGTTTTCTGTCCGGTGAGCAACTTTGCAAACTGGTCGGAGGTCTTGTCGAGCGCCGAATTCAACGTGTCGTAGATGATATTGGCCGCGCTCTTGGCATCTTCCTGCATCTCCAGGAAGAAAGCCTTCAGGCCGTCCTTCGCGCCCTTCAGCTTCAGCTCCTGCTGGACGGCGATCTTCAGCCGCTCGTTCTCCAGATCCCGGAGCGCGATCTCGATTTCCAGAGTGTCGCCGTGATCCTTCTTTTGCTTTTGGAGAGCCGCCTCAATCTGATCTAAGCGCGCCACCTGGTCGCTGTAAACCGTGACGAGCTTCCCGGCCTCCTCGGTAATGGCGTGTTGATGCTCAATTTCATCGAGCTTGCGTTGCGCGGCGATTTCATCCGCCCCCGCCCCACCGCGCGCCATTTCGGTGTACCTGCTTTCGTTCGCCGCTTTTCGCTGAGCCTCCGCGCCGGCAAACACCGCGTCCGTGAGCCTCTGAGTGGCCGCTATCTTCTCGTTGAGCCTTGCCAGGGTCTCGGCGTCCACGTTGGCGCGGGTTGCGTAGTACAGGTCTATTTCGGCCTTGATTAAGGCTTTGGCCGACTCCGCATCGTTGTCTTCGGATATCTGTTTGATCCTGTGGGCAAGCACCGCCTGCCGAACGGCCTCCGTGCCCTGTGCCTGCATGGCCGCCAACTGCTTTTCGAGTTCGATCTGGTTAGCGAGCTTCTCAACCGCGCCAGCCACTTGCTCGCCGTGCGTGGCGTCATACGCAGCGCCGAATCCCGCCCGGAGTTTTGCAGCGTCGGCTGCGAAGGCGGGGTCGGCGTAGTGCTCCTTCATCGCGCCCATCACCTGAGTCTCGACGTTCGCCCGCTTCGTTGCCTCATAGCCTTTGCCGATGGCAGCCGTCAGAAGCTCCTGTGATCGAATGCGCTCGTTTATGGACGTAGTAGTGGATTCGAGATGGGTCTTCCAGGTGGCCTCCGCCTCGGCGGAAGCAATCGACTGTTCTATCGCGGCGATCTGGCCTTTTTGGGCCTCCGTGAGTTGGACGTGGTGCGACTCCAGCGCCTTGTTGACTTCCTCGATGGCCTTCTGCGCCTCAGCGAAGGCTTTAGCGAGAACCTGCGCCGCCTCCGGCTGGCCAATGGCCGCGAGCTTTGCCTTCACGCCGTCTAACTGCGCGCTGAGCGCCTTCATTCGGTCTTCGAAGGGCTTGTCGAGCTGCGAGTTCGCCGCGCCGGTCTCTAGCTCGGTCTTTTTGCCCGTCAGGGCAGTATTGGCGGATTGGAGGGCAAGGAATTGGGCTTGATCGGCGAGCGCGGTCCTTAGCCCCTGCAGCTCAGCCAGTCGGGCAGCCTCATTTCTGGGCTGGGCGCCGAACAGACCCGCCGCGCCGCGGCTTTGGATTCCGAATTCCGCCGGATGCGCAAGCGCCTCGGCTTTTTTGATCTCGGTCTCAATCCAGTCCTGCGCCTGCTTGTATGCCGCCGCGAGATCGGCGTCCATTTTCGCGCGCGCCGCCTTCTGTGCCTCCGGGGTAGCCGCATTTGCGATTGCGGCCTCTCCTCTCGCGGTTATGCTCTGGATGTTCCCAGTGAATCCGCCGGTGCCGGTCTCTCCTCCGATGTACTTCTTGATGTCGCTGGTTTCGGCTGCTCCAAACCAGGATTTGAACCACCCGACGTTCTGCTCCTTGAGAAGTTTGTTGATGGAGGCGAGATCCTTTTCAAGGGACTCCGCCAGCTTGTCGGCAGCCACGCGCGCTTCGTTGAGAGCGAGTTTCACCGTGTTCTGCCGCCGCCCTTCCAACTTCGCGATGTCGTTGGCCAGCCGATCGTTTGAAACGAGCAGTTCATCGTTGCTGAGGTGAACAGCCTGGTTCAGTGAACGGAAGGCATTTGCTATCTTTGCCGGCCCTTCCTCCATGCCCTTGAAGAAGTCGTAAACCTTCTTTCCGACCTCTCCCAGCACGCCAGCGAAGGCGATTGCCCCGACGACCGGGAAAGCTGCCTGCACGGCCTTCCCCAAGCCGGGAATCATCAGCAGGAACGCATCCGCCGCGCGCCGGTTGTTGGTGAAGTTTCCCTCGACGGTCTTCATGGCCGCCGCGACGGCCCGGTGCTCGGTGACTGCGGCGGCGCCATATTGGCGGAAGCTATTGACGCCGGACGCTCCGAACTCGCGCAGTTTTCCCTTGACGTTTTCCACGTCCACAATGAATTTAGAGGTGCCTGCCGTGATGTCGATAACGATCTGGCCAGCTCGTGCGGGCATACTACACCTTTACTCCTGGTATTCCAGCTTGCATAGATTCCTGTAAGGACGTACCGAAAGCCTCAATCGCGGCTTCGCTCGATTCCGCCGCGGCCAGCCGCATAAATGGGTTGGCGGCCACCGATCCGGACCCTAACAGTTTTCCCTCGTAGTTGCGCATCCGATCAGACCATTTGGCGCCGTGGGCCACTAAGCGGTGTCCGTATTCAAGAAAGCGGGCAATGTAGCCTAGGTTTCCATATCCGACTTGAGCCTTCCCGCCGCGGCCGTTTGCATCTATCGCAATGTCTGTTTTCAAGTGAGCCTTCAACGCACCTGGTGGTGGATCATGCTTGACCGATCCGTCCACCATTATCGGGGTCCGCGCATCCAATGCCCGAAAAATGGGCACGCAAGCTGCGGTCAGGGCCTTGCCAACCGCCCCTTTGACGACGTACTGGGGTACAGTATCCAGCCAAGCGCAGGTCTCCTCTATACCGGAGATTTGGATTGAGAACTCGTCAGGCATGTATTTGGGCCGCCAGGAATGCGCGGACTCTCGTCGCCACCCGCCGGCGGTTCACCCGCCGCGGTTTTTCTTTTTCCCTCTCTCGACGCGATGGCATGAAATCCGCGGCGCAGAGCGGTTCCTTGGGGGACTTCATACTCCAGTTGGCCACAGCGGACGCGACGGTCCCAGCGAGCAGCTCCTGATGCTCAACGCGCGCCCGGTGCTGATCTATCAACAGGTGGAACTGGCGCGGGGTCAGGGCGTAGAATTCTTCATCCGTTAGCCCCAAATGCACCCGCGCCATCGACCAGCAGCGCGCCCAGAGTTCCCGATTGCTCAGCTTTCGGCCGGCGCGCTGGCCGCGGGAGGGTCCGCCCGTTTTGCTGGCATGGAGAGCTGGTAAGCCTTGCCCAACGCCTCGGTAATGGGCTCGATGGTATCCAGCCGGACCACGGAGCCAGCCTGTTCGATGGTGATCTTGGGATCTGCCACCGACATGGCCGCGTAGAGCAGTCCGCGCAATTGCAGCGCCGTGAGGTCGCGCAGGCTTTCGAGACCAGCCAGCAGATTACAGCCAGCGACGTGCTCCGCCTCAGCAATGGCGTTGAAGCTGTACGACAGGCGATAAATCTTCCCGTCCAGTTTCAGCTCCGAGAATTCGATGGTGGGATCCGCCGCCGTTCCGGCAACGCTATGCTTCGCCATTTTAGCTGCCGACGGTGAGAACGACCGGTCCCGAAACCTTCAGCTTCGCCAGTGTGGAGATCTTCTTGTCGGCCTTCACGGTCCCGAGGTCGTTGAACTCCTCGGTCATAGCGGAGAACGCGAAAGCATCCCCGCTGGTGCTCTGGCCGGCCGCCTTGGGCAACGTGATTCTATACTGCTTGATCGTCGGCGGAAGTGCGTTGAAGGATGCGAGAACCGCCGCCTGGCCGGCGTCTCCGGAAATCCGGTTGAGGGTCACTCCCCAGGAGCCAGGGGTAAGAATCGTCGGGATGAACTCCTCCGCCGAACTCTGCAGGTTTGTGGCGTCATCCGATTTGTTCGTTTTCCCCGATTGGGCGAGATCGGTAATTTCTCCGATCGTTGTCCAGATCGCGGAACTGAGGGTACCTGTGTTGATGGCCAGAATGATTCCGTTGCCACTCTGGGCCTGAGTCGAAGTGTAAGCCATGTCTTCTCCTTAAATTTGCTCATAATTCACGAGATATTCCAGCGTCCGCACGTAACTACGATTTGCATCGCTGAATCCGTCAATAAAGGGCGCCATGCGGAAGATTCCCTGTACCACTGTGTGATCGGCGTCCGGCAGCACTCCCGAATAGCCGCCGCGCAAAACCCCGTCGATGGCCCGGGCGAGCGCGATAGCGTCGGCCATCGCATACCCATGGCAATCGATCTGAAGTTCCAAGCCGGTAAACGGGTCCTGGCCCTGGAGAGTGTACGTTGGCTCGGCAACGATGCAGCGGTACGTCCAAGCCATCGCCGAGGCCGGGGAGATCTGATCCTTGGGTAACTGAACGGCGAAGCCGCCCGGCACACCAGGGAGCGCCAATGCGATAGCCTGCTGGACCAGCGCTTTGAGTCCACCCTCGATCATCTAAGCGCCTCCTCGGCGCGATGAAAACGCCGCATGTACGGATTCCCCGCCAATTCTTCCCAGGCCAGGCCCCCGATCACGCGCCCGCTCACATTGTCGGCGTGATTCGTGGCGTAGAGCAGATCGCGGCCATCAACGGCTATCGCGGCGCCAGCCTGCTCGGCGGCGGCCCAGAAACGATCATCTTCCCCGCAGCCCACCGCTTCGAATCGATGTCCCTGCCACCATTCGCGGCGGTAGCATAGAGACGTTCCGGTCACCAGGCCGTCGGTCTTGTGGAGCCTCCACCAGCCCGAGGTCGGCCGGGCCTTGCCGTTCTCCACCACGCGGATATCGCGTGTTTCGCGGACCAGGATCGTGTGGTATGCGGTTACCTCCTTGCCGGTCTGCTGGAGGCGTCTAACCTGATCGGCAATACGCTCCGGGGCACTGTAATCGTCATCATCGAAGTGGCAGATTATCTCGCCGCGGCTTTGCTCGCAGCACAGATTTCGCTTTTCCCCAAGGCTCATCCAGCGCCGAGGCTCAAAACGGAAGAGCACTTGCGGGTCGCCAACTGGGATCAACCCCACGGACTCATCCTCGGAAATGATCCACATTTCCTTGTTGGGCCAGCTCTGCTGCTGAAAGCTGTCGATGGCGCGCGGCAGCCATTCCCGGCGCCGCTCGGTAGTGGGGCAGATGCAGGACACGAGCGTCAGGCCCATTTCTGCTCCAGCACCCGATTCATATCGGCCATCGACTCGCGCCAGTCGGAATCGGACATGATCCGGCGATAGGAGGTCGAGCCATTGCTGTTGTCATGCCCGTGGATCACCGTGACCTTTGGCGTGACCGCGAGCGTAAACCCCGCCTGCTGGGCCCTCCGGCAGAAGTCGAAATCATCGGAACCGTAGCCCGTGAATCTCTCGTCCATTTTGCCAACCGCGCTCAATACCGCGCGTTTGATGTAGACGCACACAAATGCCAACTCATGTTGAGTAACCGTGACCTCACGGAGTCTGCAGCCAGACATCTGCATTGGGTTCGCTGCGTTCCCCGCCATCTGTGGAGAGACGATCCCGATACTCGTTTTGGAGTACGCCGCTCGGCGCAACTCGTCGACGGTGCCTGGCTGACTGAAAATCACATCGTCATTGGTAAACAGTACGTCCGAATCCGAATCGGTGGCTTCGATGCCGACGTTCCAGTTGCGCGCGAAAACGAACGGACGCTTACCACGCACCACCGTCCAGGGAGAAGGCGACACCCAATCGCCATCCGATACCATCAGGCATGGGAACGTGGGGGCGTATTGATTGATGCATTCATGCAGTCGCAGGAAAATGTCCTTGAATCGCGACATGGTAACAATAGTCACTGGCGCTACCGCATCCTCCCAGCACTGGAGGGTGTTCGGATCGTGGAGGAAATTCGAGCCCGGCGACAATCCCTTATATTGGACGTGCCATCCCCAAGACCGTTCTTCCAGGTTCCAGCGACTCAGCCGCTCGGCCATCTTGCGGGCGCCATGCCGCTGCCCCCGAATCGGGTAATGTTTTAGGACCCACTTTTGGGGATGGACTGTCATCCCCGCAAAGCCGAAGGCGTGCCCGCCACCGGCCGCCCGCGTTCCCAGACCGGTCAACCTGCCGGTGTTCTTCCAGGCCTTGACGTGGTTCAGCCCGCAGTCGACGTGCGTCCTGGTGTAATAGGAAAAGTGTCTTTCCGGATCGCCAATATAATCGTCGTCAATTGCCCGGAACAGATACAGATTGTGGTTGATTGCGTTGTAGCCTTCGGCCTCTACCCGCTGAAGTCCGCGGACTATAGTTTCGCCTGGCCGCGGACTGCGCCGAATCTCATCGGCGTCATGGAAGATGCACCAATCAGCCTTGGACGCGGCGGCCACCTCATCGACGCGGTGTAGCATGGAGAGGCAGTTATAGCGATCCTCGGGACCGCTCGACGGAAACCGCTCCCGCCCGCTGATCGGCAGCCAGGAAAGCATTTCCCAACTGCCGTCCGTGCTCCAATTGTCGATGACGTACACCTCGACGCCCTGGTCAACGAGGTGCTGAATCGTCCACGGCAGAATGTCCGCCTCGTTCCGCACCGGCATTACGGCGACAACTCTCACGGCTGGAGAACTCCAGACCATCCGCACCATCCCCAGAGGTGGGCATCTTGATCCGTGTAGGGCCGCACGCCGGTCAACGGGCGCTGCCATCCGGCAGTCTCATATTGAGCGGCCAGCGAGCGCCACGGCTCTGCCGGGACTCGATCCAACAGGAACACGGGGATGGATGGTTTTATCCACCCGACCACCACCTCATTCTGCCTTATCCACGCCTGGAGCCCGAAATAGGTTCCGACGGGAATGGGAAGACTACCCCGGAAACAATCGCGCCGGGCCAGGAATAGACCATCGCCGAAAGTTTCTCGCTGGTAAGAGTGCGGAAGGTCCCCCTTGAGGTTTTGATAATTCTCAAGACAGAGAATTTGCAACTCGGGATGATTCTGCATTACGACGATGCTCAGATCCAACCATCTCGGCGGGTACATCGCATCATTGTCGATGGTCGCGATTACGTCAGCGGTAGACCTTTCGATGAAATCGTTTTTGGCCGCAATGCCCGAACCGAATCGCGTCTGCCGCAACTCCGCGCCCATTTCCAGAGCTTGTTCACGCAAAAATCCGAGCGTGCCGTCTACGGAGCCATCGTCGTAAATCACAAACTTGGCAACCAGCGTCCAGTTCGTATTCTGGCGGATTCGGCGTAGCGATTCCCGCGTATATTCCAATCGATTCCGCGCGAGAAACATCAGATCCAGGGTCACTTTTTCGCCACCAAAAGGATAGTCAACTGGGGGCCGTCCGGAGTATTCTCGATTGATTCCTGGGCCACGGAGAACGCAGCCCGGATTCCGTAAGCCTGAGCAAGGCGATTCCGATAGTAGCACCCCGCCTCGAAATAGAGAAAACTTCGCCGATGCCAAAATGAAACGTGAGTCGGGTCCTGAAATGCTCCCGATCCATCCGTAGTTGGAACGGTGACTACAATCGTCCCGCCGAGCCGCAGGACTCGCCACACCTCATTCATCGTGTGAATCTTGTCGGGCAGGTGTTCGATGACGTTGTCGGCTATGATCTCATCCACCGAGCAGTCGGGCCACGGCCAGTTTTCCCTCAGATCTACAATCTGGTCGGCGGGAGGGCAGATATCGACATTGACATAACCCAAAAGTTGCCTGTCTCCGCACCCTAAATTTAGCCTCAAGCCGCGACCTCCTCGCCGGACGTGCGGCGCGATAAACCCAACTCCCGGCGCACCGATGCTTCGATGATCTCGGGCAACTCCGCCAGCTCATCAGCATCAAGGGCGGCCGTTCGTGTGGTATGTGGCAACTGAAGGCCGGCCGCGCCGCGAAAGGGCACGCCGCGCCGTTCGTAATCGAGTTCGAACTCTACGTCGAATCGTTCCGGATGCTCGTGGATCGCGCTGCCGGGGTATGGAACCAGCATCGTGACCGTCAGATCATCCACTTCGTTCTCGATCAACCAGCGCCGCGTCTGCTCTACGGTCCCGCGCGTCTCGCCCGGCAGACCGATGATGGTGAACGCCTTGAATTTGATCCCCATCTCGCGGCAGAACCGACGCGCGCGTGTGTTGACCTCTGGAGTTGTCCCCTTGGAGACCTTACGCAGGATCTCCGCCGATCCACTCTCTACGCCGAAACACAGCCATGAGCAGCCAGCCGCGGCGAAGGCCTCGGCCTGCTCGCGCGTCAACAGGTCCGCCCGCGCGTTGGCCTTGAACCGCATGCCGAGCGGAGCCATTCGCCGGCAGAGGTTGAGCAAACGGCCGTTCAATAAATTCATCTCATCGTCATGGAAGACCAGGGAGCCGAAACCCATATCCTTCAACTGGCCGATCTCCTCGATGACGTTGTCGACCAGCCGCGCGCGCACCTTGCGCGTGCTGGCCCACCGCGAGCAGAAAGCGCAGGCAAATGGGCAGCCCCGTTGCGAGACGAGCGAAGTTGCGGCTTCTCCGTCCACCGCGCACGAATAATCCGCGATCGGCACCAAATGACGCGCCGGAATCGGGTAGCGGTCGACGTCCACGGGCCCGCGGTCCTCGCCATTCCCAGCAGCCAAAGCGATGATCGTTTCCTCTCCGTCGCCTGCGACGCCAACATCCGCGCCCAGGCGTTCCGCATCCCTGCGCACCGAGAGGTGCGGCCCTCCAACCGCCACCCGCACGCCCGGATAGAGAGACCGGCATCGTGAGACCAGAGACCGCACCGCAGCAAATTGGGCCGTGACGCAGGTCACTCCAATCAAGGAAGGGTTATAGCCATCGAGCGTCTCGCCAGGTAAGTTCAGATCGGCCACCTGCACGCGGAACCCGTGCGCCTCGAGCGCGGCTCCCAGATAGAGTAGACCCAGGGGAGGCACAAAGCCCGGCTCTGCGAGGAAGTCGGACCGCGGATTGATTAGAAGAACTTCCTTCACCTTATCGCCTTCAGTAATTTGGCCCGATCCCGAGGCATATCAGCACGGCGTACATGTTCATGCGCCTCACGTTCTCCACAGCCTGAATCACGAACTGCGCGCCATCCGAGGTCTGAATTCGCTTGTTCGCCGTGAACTCCGGCCGAAACCACATGGTGACCTTGACGTAAACCTGCGAGACATCCTGGCCGGCTTTGATGATGTCGGTTCCCCGGAGATACTCAAAATCAGCCCACGCCGTCACGGGGATATCATCCGCCTTGTAGTCCACTTTCGCACCCGATGCATCCTCCCCCAGGACCTGCTCCAGGAGAGTGATCTGATGCCGGAACCGTCCAGGATCAACGGTGGGCCAATCGGAGCCGAGCGACATTCAAAGCCTCAAATCCATGACCGGACCCAAGACCGCTTTCACACAATCGCGCGCCTTGGCATCGAAACTGGGAACGCGGTTCACATACCAGGCGTTCACCAAGACCTTGATGGCGAGCTTGAGCAACTCCCAATGCCCCGGCGTACCATTGGTGACCAGGAGCGCGGTCGCGGCCCCGCCGGTCAATGCTAGATCGCGGATCGTCGCCGCGCCCTCGTCGTCGACCGAGGCTATTACCGTGTTCAGACACCCTCCAAGTGCTCCGGCCCCTGGGATCGAGATCGGCTGGCCGACGTTGGATTGAGTGAAGGAACCGCCCGTGAGGACGTCGGCGCCGCTCGTTGTGGTCACTGCCATCGGCGTGGCGTACCCTACCTTGTAGTTCACCTGCACGGCATTGACGACCACGCGAGCCACGGGCCACATTTGGCCGAACAGCGGCGTGAGGCGCGCGGGCTGTGATTGCAGGTCCAAGACGAAGTTCCATTCTGCCGGGGCGCCTGGATGCCCGTTCATCATGTCCGCAACGGCGCCGTTGGCGTCCTGGTAAACGAAGGTGACCAGGTTCTGCACGGGCGGATACGGAAGCAGGACCGCGTAACGAATGCCCACCAGCACGGCGTTCGATCCGGAGACGAAGGGAGAGGACACCTTCTGGCCGGCCAGCTTCATGTCGATGTAACCGGGGAAGAAATCCATCATCAGCGCCCAAGTCTGCTGAACGAAGCGGCGCTGTGTGAGCGTTTCGCACCACGCCCGCGCCGCTACTTCGAGCGTCGTCAGGACGTCGTCCTGGGAGGCATCGCCCTGGTCCATGCGGAGCATGTCCTTCAGCTCTTGCATCGAGACCGGTTCAACGAGCGGCGGGGCTGTACAGATTAGAGCCATTGGCGTCTTTCAAAAAAGGCGTGCGGCCCCTGGAGGATATCGGGCCGCACGCTGCAGATGGGAGAATCCGGTGTCCGCTTAGCTCGCGGCGTTGACGCCGACGGCTACCGGGTGCGTGCCGGCATCGATGAGTTGGGAGTCGAAACGCTGGAAGGCGATGAAACCGACCTGGAGGTAATCGGCGTAGCGCTCGACCAGCCGCATGACCGTCGTCCCTCCGGCCACTTCACGCACCTTGAAGGTGCTCATGTCGCCGAAAAGCACGGACTTGGCACTTTGGGCCGGCGTCGCCATGTCCTGGTTGATGACATAGGGGTGATCGAGGATGAGCGGCTTGGCCGCGATCAGATCCACCGCGGCGCCGTCGCGGAAGCTGGCCGATAGGCCCGGCTGCCACAGCGGCCGGCCCACGCTGTCCACAATCTTCTTGAGGGATTTCAGCACCAGATCGCTGAACATCCAGCGGGTGGCCGGCTGGAACCGGTACGACGGATTGACGGTGTGCTCCAGTTCCACCAGGTCCGCATAGGCCGGAGCCGTGACGCCGGCGCCGCTGTTGCTGGCGAACTGGTAAGTTCCCCCGGCGGCATAGGCCGCGGGCACGATGCCGTAGGGTTCGGAGGAGCCGGTCCCGAGGGTGCATTTCCAGTTGTAGAGACGGCCCAGGCGGGTGCCGAGCAGCCGCGCGGTCAGAGCGTCCATATCGAAGAAAGCGTCCTGGATCAGAGCGAGCGGAATCAGAATCAGGTCGCTCGATCCGATGTAGGCGTTGAACGTGACCTGGTTGAACGCAAAGTCGGTCTCCGTGACCTGCGCATTGATTCCGATGATGCGGCCACGGTTCGTTGTGTCATTGACGGTCGGCCACGGGAACGGATTGCCCGACTCGGTGGTGAACTTCTCGACCACGCCATCGATTCCCCCGAACCACTTCTTGGCCTCTTCGAGCAGGCCCGAAAATCCGGTCGGGATCAGGTAGCCGCCGCCGGTGGTGGTGAGCGTCTGCTGAGCGCGAATCCTGGGATCGTTATCGATCCGCATGTGAATCCGCTCCTCGGAGTCGAGCGCGGCCAGCCCATGCCGCAGCCATTTCGAGAACGCCCGGTAACCGGGGTCCTTCATGCGCTCGGCGCGGGCCTTGCCGGTGATCCGCATGGTGTCCTGGAGCTCTTCCACCTGGACTTCCGTGGGCTTTACGCCACCCGGCGCGGCGGCCAGCGCGTCCACAATGGAGGTCGCCTTCTCGGCGGCCTTGATGCTGTCTTCGAGGGCCGTATACTCGGTTTCGAGTGCGTGGAACTTCTCACGCTCTTCGGAGGTCAGGCCCCGGTTGTTTTCGTTTTTCGCTTTGTCCACAATGGTCTGCAACTGGGCGGCCAGTGGCGCGAGCTTTTCTCGTAACGCTTTGGCGTACATGATGAGATTTCTCCTTGTGTTGTTCAGATTGCGCGCCTGCGAGCGCCCTGGCGCCCACGCCTCGCTTGCCGATGGTTGTGGGATCGGCTTATAACTCGGTTCAGCGGCCCAGCATCGACATGCGGGCCTCGTACAGACTCAAATCCGATTCCGCGGTGGCGCCTTCCTGCATTGGACAGTCCTTGCAGTTCTTGTCGGCGCAGTCCGCCTTGGTGCAGGCGTCACAGTTCGACGCCGCGCAATTCTCACACGAGCATTCGCACTCAGCCTTCGCCCGGAATCGCGCGCGGAACCTCTGCGCCAGCGCCATCGCTTCCGGCTCCTCGACCTGGCTGATCTCGGTGCAGAATCCATCTCGCAAGCAATCCTGGGAGGACATCCACGTTTGGGCGTCCATGAGGGCCTGGATTTCCGCCGTCGTTTTTCCCGTGCGATCCACATACGCCTGGCCCATCGACTCCGAAACCTTATCCAGCGTATCGGCCATCTTGCGCATGTCGCTGGCGTGGCCGCGGCAGTCGGACCAGGCGTTGTGAATCATCATCATGGAACTCGGCCCCATCGTGATCGTGTCCCCCGCCATCGCCACGATAGAGGCAGAGGAGGCGGCAACTCCATCCACGAACACGGCCACCGGCTTGCCCTGCGAACGCATCAGGGAATGAATTGCGATGCCTTCGAAGGCGTCACCGCCGGGCGAGTTGATGCGCAATGCAATCTTGGTGTAGCCGCCGGCCAAATCCATCTGCTTTTTGATGGCGGTGGCGCTAATCAGCCCTTCGGTGGAGCAGCCCCAGGATTCCAGCATGCTGATGGTGGCCGCGTCCACGATGTCTCCATAGATCAGCATCTCGAGTGTGCCATCGGGCAGAATCGAGGCTTGAAAGCGCGGTCGCGGCGCGACCGCCGCGGTCGGTGGCCGCTTGTTGGGTTGGTGCAATTGCAAAGGCATTTACATTTTCTCCGCGATGTATTCGTCCTCGCCGATTCCAGCGATCAGACGGAGTTGCTGCTCAAGCCAGCCGACGTGCTGCTGGTGCCATTTAAGCAGGTGCTCGAACAGGTTCCGGCTGGCATCGTCGAGCGCCTTCATGCAGGTCTGGATGGCTTCTTCGTAGGGCTGGATGATCGCCATCTCCAGTGCGAGCTCGGCCTGAAACGTCGCCGTAAGCGTTGGCTGTTCGGTTACCGGCGCCGCGACGTAGCCCGGGTTGCCTCCCAGCAAAAGCAGCCGATCGGTCAGCTTCTTCAGAAATCGATGGGCATCGCATCCGAGCGACTTGATCTTGCACGCGATCTTTTTGACGCCCAGGAACTTCAGTGACCGCCAATCGAGGCGGTACTGAATGTTGAGATGGGATTCGGCCGCAACGGCCGCCTGTAGAGCTTTGATTACGTCGGGGTTGCCAGTCATAAAACCTCCAGCGCGAGTGCGCCGTAAACCTGTTCTGTGATTCGTGCCGCAATAGCCGCGGCATCTTTCTTTTGCCACCCGGCGGCGGCGGGGGCTATTTCCGCAACTTGCGATTCGACGACCTCGAGCTCCCGCCTCGATAGCTCGGCGTTTCCGAATCGCTGCGCAACGAGCGCTTGCGCCATCGATGCGACCGCCGGGTAAATCGCGCGCCGAGTGAATTCGGTTTCTCCACCACGGTTGATCGCGCGCCCGACAGCGTCCCGGAACAGCCGGCGATAGGAGGCGATGATCTGGTGGCCACGTAAGTCGGCGGCCGGGTTCCCCTCGTCGGAATTGGTGCCCGCACCCCCGCCAGCCGCCGAGTTATCCTCTTCGCCGGGCAGCAGCGACGTGAGGGAAATGTATGCCCCTTGAACGATTCGAATGTGGCCGCCGTCGGCCTCGCCTATCGGATTCTGCCTGAGCGCCCGGAGCACATCGTCGGCATGATAGATACCGCCGTTTCGAAGCGCCATCAGCCCGGCCGTCTGCGATGCGAAGTCCCCGCGCGTCAGGTCCATGAAGTTGTGCTCGCAGAAAAATGGTCCACCGAGGAGCTTGTAATTGATCTCCTGTTCCATGTTCACCGCGCGTGGCGAAAGACAGAAGCGGACGTAATCGAGTCCTTGGTGTTCGATGTTGTTATTGGTGGCCCGCTGAAGATCCTGGAGAAGGTGCATGGGCACGCGATAGAGGCAAGCTATTTCCTCTTTTTGGAACTTCCGCGTGGCGATGAACTGAGCATCCTCGGGGGGGATGCTGATCTGCTCCCACTTCATGCCCTCCTCGAGAATGACGGGCCGGAGGGCTGTTTCCCCGGTAGCCCATTCGCGCAGGGACTTTTTGAGGTTCTCGTAGGCCTCCGGCTCCAACGTCTGCGGATGACTCAGGACTCCTGTGGCTCGGGCGCCATTGCCGAAGAACTGCGCTCCGAACTTCTCGGCGGCCATGCTCAGTCCGAAGGCGTTCTTGCATAACTGGATTGGAGAGAGGCCCACGATGCCATCGAGGGATAGACCCATGAAATGCAGCATGTTCTCGGGGTCGATCCGCGCAACCTGGCCGGTGTCCGTCTGCGTGGTGGCATAAGCAAACTCCCCGTTGATCTTCACTGGGGAGGTTCTGCCGGAATCGAGCGGCACGAGCGCGATCGCTCGCGCGGCTTTGTCGCGCTTGATCCAGGAATAGCCATTTCCGTAGGAGGAGACCGAGGCGAGCATGGCCGCGCGCCAGACCTGGCTCGACATATTCGGGTTCGGACGATCATGCAGGAGCGGGTAACAGCGATGCATCGTCGCCAGCCGCATACTGTCGTCGGGCATCTGCTGGAAGATGTCCAGGGAGATGCGCGAGAGGTCTTCGCTGATAATCTTGATGCAGCCGTATGCCGTGGTGAGCCGCAACGCCTGCTTTTCGTTGACCATCATGCCGGCGTCGGAACGGCCAATCCCGAGCGATTCAAAAAGCGCGCTCATGGGCAGGAGCGGCTGCGCCGGATCTTCGAGCGAGAACGCCTTGATGCCGAGGTTGTTACTCAGCCAACCCATTACTGTCTCCTATTCGCCGCCAACGCTTCACGCTTCGCTATGCGCTGGGAGCGCTCGATCAAGAGTGCGAAGGCGAAGGACATCAGGCCGCCCAGAATCAGCGCTGCCGGCCAGTAGATCGCAGCCACGCCGGATTCCAACCCCAAGAAGCCGCCAACAATCAGCACGTCCTGAAGGTCAAGATTTTTCATAGAGTGAGTAACCCGCGGGTCGCATAAATTGAGTGCTTCTTGGGCGCCGCTACCAGTGCCCGCGCCATGGCCGTCACGGTCGCGGAGATCCCGTCGATGCGTTTGGACGATTTGGATCGCTCTGGCTTGGTCGGCTGCACGTTGTCCTTGTGATCGCCCTGGAGCCGCAGACACCGCGCGTTCCAATTGAAGACCGGGTTGTTGCCGTGCCGGATTCGCTGGTCGAGGTATAGCGCAAGCAGTTCCTTCGTGGGAGAACTCAGCATTTTGAAATTCTGCCCGATGTCCACCACCGTGATTCCCTCTTCCTTCTCCAACTTCTCGGCGGTATTCTTGAAATTCCACGGGTCAAAAGGCATCTCCCGAAGCTGAAACATTTCGTTAGCCCATTTGATTTTATCCGTGATGGCATCGAGCTTCACAGAGTTGCCGGGAGTTGACGTTATGAAACCGCGCCTAACCCACTCCGAGTACGGGACTTTGTCCTTGCGCTCGCGCTCAGAGACCTTCTCCGCCGGCATCCAGTAATACAGCAGGACAGACCACCGCTCTGACTTGCCGGGCGGAAATAGGAGCGCCAGGGCTGTGAGATCCGTCGTCCAGGAGGCGTCCACGCCGGCCCAGCATGGCTCGCCAACCAAGCCCCAATCCTTGATGAGCAACTCGTCATCATATGTGGGCCATGTTCGAAGGTCTACGCCCCCACCGCACTGTTGCCATTTTGCGAAGTCAATCACCGAATCTTCCTGCTGGCCCCAGTAGCCGAGCTGGTAGCGGAGATAGTCGGCACGCACGCGCGGATCGTTCTCTGCTTTCCGGCACAGGTCCTCGAGATCCTTGTCGCGGACGTAGCCGCCGTTAGCCTCATGGCTCGGGTTGGCTGCGACCCGCGCCTCTTTCGATTTCCAATACTCCGGGTCGGCCTCAATGCGCTTGGAGTCAGCCGCCCAGATGCGACCGTAGAACCGCGGGTCCGCAAAAACCTTTTCTTTCACGCGGAGGGTATATTCGTGCCGGCGGTAGCACAGCGGCGACTCGTCTGGATCGCCGGCGCTGGTAATGTCGATGATGAGCGGATTCTTCCGCTTCATGATCTTCCGCTCCAGCACCTCGTTAAGTTCGAGGGCGCGAAACGTTCGCCACCGGTGAAGCTCATCCCGGACTACGAAGGAAGGCGCCAGCCCGTCATGCGCGAAACCATCTGCGGAGATCGCCTTATAGAAGCTGGTCGGATCGTCCCGCCGCACGATGGTCTTGGTCGATGGCGTGACCAGCATCCTGGATGACAGCCGCGCGTTGGCGCCGATCATCTGCGCCGCGGCGCGGAAGACAATCGAGGCTTGCTCTTTAGTGGTGGCCGCCGAGTAGACCTCCGTCCCGGTGCCCTGGGCCGTGGCGAGCAACGCCACCACGAAGCCCGCGCAGATCGTTGTTTTTGAGCTTCCGTTTGGCATCTCTAAATACACATCCCGATAAACCCGCGTCCCATCGTCATCGAGCGTCCCGAAAATATCTCGAATGACTTCTCGCACCCACGGCATGAGAACGAACGGCTGGCCGGCGTAATCGCCCGTGAGCGTGAGTTCCCGCTCGAAGAACCTGGTGATCTTGCAGGCCGCACAGCGCAGGCGCTCATCGGTCAGTAGCTCTGCCCATTCGGTAGGCTCGTCGCAGAAGGAACAAAATCGCATTCATCCCGTCAGACCCGTAGCAATTGCGGGCCGCGCGCAAAGGTGGCGGCATCCTCCGGGTCTTGGCCGGCCGCGAATTGCGCGATGGTCAATCGGATCGAGCTACGGGCCGAAGCGGACAACCCGATCTCTCGCCGGAGTACATTCTCCCGATTCCGCAGGGTGTTGAGCATCTGGCCGGATTTCGTCATCTGGGCGCTGGCCGCCGCCGCGCGCAGCTCAGCCTTGGTTAATGTCAGCCCTTTAGCTTTTGCCTGCTCGATGGCCTGAGCGACATTGCGCCGCTCCGCATCGCGCATCGCGCGCTGCAAGATGTCCTTGTCGGCGCGTACCTCACAGTAATCAGCCAGCACCGCTCCATCCGCGATGGTAAGTAGGCCGGGACACCGGAGTAAGATGGCCACGGTGATGCGCCAGATCCGGCGCGCACCCCTGCTCAATCCCCGCGGCATGTCCGGTTCACCCTCCGCAAACTGCGGCTCGTGGTCATTCACCGCGCGCTTGCCGGGAAATCCCTGCGCCGCCTCTAACGCGGTCGGCTTTTTGGCTGGTCCACGAAGTCCCATTGGGTGATTTTGGTCGATTCAGGTATTTTGTAACTTGCGGAAATTCGCACGATTTTACGCCACGGTCACCGAGCCTTATGATTCTAAAGGATTTAGGTCACCCTCCCCCTTGGAGGGCCCAATCACCACTGCCTCATCCCATCCCAGAGTGGATGCGCCGGCCGCCATGGAACAGGCGGCGGCGAGGCGGCGATCGTGCGTCCCTGGCTGGAGTCGCCGCTATCTTCTTGGCCGCCTCGATGCACTTCGGACAGAGGGCCACTGAGCGCCCCCACAGCTTCACTATCCGCACTCGCTGGTTCCTGGCTGGGCAAATCTCGCACCGAACTTTCATGGCCGACCGCCTCTTCTTTCGCCGCCTCCGTTGCTTTGGCCCTACGCCGCATCGTTATTCTCCGCGCGCCGTCCTGGCCGCATGGCAGCCATGACAGAGCCCTCGCACATTGGCCTCCACGAGCCGCAGTTCGGGGTGATCCTTGACCTTGAGAATGTGGTGTCCATCCGTGGTGGGGTTGATGCTGCAGTCCGCGCAGACGGGATGGCGACGTTTAAACCATTCCATGAACGCGCGCCAGGCACCGTCATATCCTCGCTCGGTCGTCTTCGCGCGATCCTGTCCATACCCATGTTGCTCACACCTACCAGACTCCACCAACGCCGCGCAGCCGGGATACGTGCACGGGCGCCTTGGGGCGGCCAATTACTTCCCACCGCGCACCCTGAACCACTCGGCCAGGCGCTTCAAAGAGAAACTGGATCCGGGCGCAGGGGCGATGGACACGCCTACTGCATCGACCTCCGCCAGCGAGATTCTGGCCATGCCGAAAGTGCGGCCAATGCGGGATCTCACGGCTTCAACCAGTGCATCAAGAGCGCGATCAACATCACGGCCCCTGATGCCATCCAAATCAGGCGTTCCACTACGCGAAAGCGATTGTCTACGGCTCTTGCACAGGACTCATGGGAGTTGATGACTGCCTCATGCCCTTTGGACCACTCATCGCGCGTGATGAACTTCGCTTCGACCTGCTCAATCTGGCGGCGCAAGTTGTTCATCTCATCAAGACGCCGGTTCATCGCCTCGCGGGCAATGACGTTTGCCTTCTCCAACAGCGAATGCTCGCGGTCGTGAAGTTCGAAATGTTGCTCCAAAAGCTCGCGCAGAGATTCAATATCTCTGAAGGAGGCTACGCGGTCAAGTTTGCTCTCTGGTGCCATCCATTGTCCTTGGGCGGCCCGCCCTAATCCGTCCCTGCTGGCTTCAGATTAGTGGGCAAAACCCAGGTACTCGGTCGATGCCGCATTGGCGGTAAAACATCCTGAGCCAGGCCAGCGCGTTCTCCTGCCCATCGTGCGCCGCGGCGACTTCGAAGAGCGGGGCCATCGCCGGCTTCACTTCAGCTTCCGGTTCCGGCTCCTCATTTGAGGAGGGAAAACCGGCAGTATCGAACGCGCCGCGGTCCTCGGCCAGATACCGGGCGCCGCTCATCGCCGTAGCACTGCGATGATGGCTGCCAATGCCGCCGCCGCAGACCACAAGATCGCCGCCCAGCACCAAGAGAATTTGGATCCCCGAGCCATGCCAATCCGCCTACGACGCTTTCACGCCGCGCGCCTTTTAGACGGTTCGGTCAACAGTCGCTCTATTGGCCCGGCCACCGGGATATTACGGATCGCCTGGAGTGTCGCAAGCCCTGAATGTGCCGCGCGGTCATAGCCGATCTCCTTGCTGCGGTCCACGGAAGCCCGACGATGGATCTTTGGATCACCGACGAAAACCAAGACGCCGTTCACAATGCGGGCCACCCCGCGGCGCTGATATCTTTCCGCGTGGGCAAGCGAAGTCATCCCGCCGCCCTGAATTGGGATCTTGAGCTTTTTCCTTGGTGACATGTGGGGTTGTTGCGCCGTGTTAGGTACCGGGCTATTGCCCAGCAGATGGTGCTTGTGCTTCGCTGTTGCGCTTACCACTCTCCGGAAAAGCGCGCAGTTCAAAACTGCACAGTTTACGCCAATAGTTTGAAACAAATCGATCTGATTGTCAAGAGGGTGAGCGCGGGAATAAGAACTGGCATGCCTATAGAACCTCCTCGAGGCCCAGTCGGCCGAACGCAGCGACCTTCTCGGGATAGCCGGATGCGACCGGGTTGTAGCGCTTCAGAAACTCGACCACGGTGCGCCCCTGGCCGCGCGCGATCTGCCGGCGCAGCGCGCGCTCGCCATCCACCAGCCGCTGGAAGACCGCGTAGCCGCTCGGACCGCCGCGAGCTCCGAGCTGGCCCGCAAACTTCAGACAGCCAGGGTTCCGTAGGCCCGCGCAGTTCTCGAAGCGAGCCAGGGCGTTGAACAACCGGTCCTGGACGGATAGGGAGAGCGGCACCAGTCTCTGTGCGAAAGGGGCGTGCAGGCAGGTAGCCGAGAGCACGAGGAGTAGGAGTTTTCTCACGGGGCAACCTCCGGCTGGTGTTTGCGGGGAAGGCACGTCACCAGGTCCGCGTCGGCCTTTCGCGCGAGGCTTCCGCGAATCTCATCCAAGGGTTTCGCTTCGATCCGTTCGATCTCCTGGATGGCCAGAGCGAGTAAGTTGTTCCCTGTGGCTGCGCACCAGCCCAGAAGACAGACAGCCACTCCGGCCGCCTCCTGCGCCGGCTCGCCCTTCACACGGGCGAAGACGTGATCCACCTGCCATCCGACCTGATCGATGGTGATCCCTTCGGCCTGGGCTAGTTCCAGGGCTTCTTCAAGCAATCGCATGGCGCGTTCTTTGTGATGTAGATTGGGTTCTCCGATGCGCGTGCGAATCCATTCGGCGACGCGCTCCTCAAGGCCGGTCTTCCACGCCCGCTCCCAGATCGCGCGCATGTTGTCGCGCTCGCGCTCGGCCCGCCGGCGGCGCTCCAGCTCGAGATTGTTGACCTCCAACAACTCTCGCTCGCGGTCCCGAAAGCGGCGAATCTCGGCTGTCAGCTCGCCGATGGCTTCCGGACTCAGGCATACTTTGTGCGATGCGGCTTGGCGGTCGAGGCCCGGGAGCCCCGCATCGAGCGTCGGATAGGTCCATGAGCGATGAATCGGGCATCCCTGCCTCCCGGCGGAGGTGTTGCAGAAATCGCAATCAAGTACTGGCGTATTACTCATTCGACAACCTCCAAATCATCCGATTTGGCGCTCTGCCATCAGCCGATCCAGTTGGATTCGAACGTCGCGGCCGGAGTTATCGGTTCCGATGATCATCCGCATTGCCTCATCAACGCCAGCTCCACTTCTGGCTCTCGATGCCGGCAGGCGCCGTCCTCTCCGCAAATCAGACACGGGCGCGCGTAAGCCAATTCGAGCAGTCGCGCCGTGGCACCTAACTCCTGGCGCATCGTGCGAGGTCCCGGAGCCTGGATGCTCGTTGTCGATTGAGTCTGCTTGTCACGTATCGCCGCGGCATATCGGTCCAGAGCTTCCCGCTTCGTCACGTTGCCGTTGTTGGCCGCGAGGCTCGCATTCAACTCCACCATCCGGCGGCAATCAATCGGCGGGATCGGGAGCATTCGCACAGGCATCAGTTTTCCTTCCCCAGCACCGACATGAACCACGCGTAGGATTTTCCGGGTTTTGCTTTACGATTCTTCCAGAGGTCGATCAGGCGCTCCCTGAAAAAGTCCATATCTCCCTGAACGGACAGGCGGACCGCCAAGCAGATCTTTTCATCCGGAGGTGCCCAACCGAGGTGGCACAAATCGTTCACGTAGTAGGCGAGCGCGCTGCGGATTTCCTCCAGCGATTCATTGGCCGGCGGAGTTCCCGCGGCGGCATGGTTTTCCGGCGGCGAATCATTCGGCGGCGGCGGGTTTTTCGGCGGCGCTCCATCTACTTCCGAAGACGGCCCCGCCACGTCGTTCGTTCGCTTAGTTCGCTTAGTAATCTTAGTTCGCTTAGTTGGCTTAAACCGATTTTCAAAGTCGGTTAACCCACTGGTTCCTATACCACTGAAACCATTACCCTTAGGTGGTTCTTTTTTTCTACCGCCCTGTACTCCATTGCGTTTTTGTTGAACGTGGTAGTGAATTATTGCATTTCGACGTGTACTTATAGCGTGATTTATGAGTACGGATGTATCCTTTTTGTTCGCCTTGAAGTGCTTCGCGATGATGGGCCAGACCCTCCTCATCTGCTCTTCAGTACAGTCCACTTTCCGGGCGAGCAACTCAAGGTCTTTGGGTATAGACCCCTGGGTGTAGCAGAGGTCGATGATCTCCCGATAGATGCCGCGGCCGGCCGGGTCCAGCATGGCCCTCGTGTCGGAGGCCAGCCACCGAATCACGCTCCATTCGTAGTACGTGACATCCACCGCCCGCGCTCGTCTCATTGGTCTCCTCGTAGCCCAGCCAGGTTCAATCGAGCAAACTCCCCAAAATACCGGACAGCCGCCTCGTCGTAAGCCCGCGCAGCGTCCAGTTCCACTCGGAAATAGCCGAGGTGCTGGAAACGTCTTGTGCCTGGATTCTTGATAAAGGCCCTCCAGGTATGCTTCTCTTTATGCCAAGAGACGCCCTTGTATGCGGACGTTCCAGCGCGCGGGATAGAGTTCCAGTTGTTTTGCTGCCTTGAGCAGCAACGGAGCTGCGACCGGCGATTGTCGAGGCCGTCCCGGTCTCGGTGGTCTACATCCATTCCCGGCTTCGCTCTCAGGATCAAGCGATGCATCAGGGTGTAAGAAATTCCACCGATAATGATCGGCTTGTTTGAGGCTGCGTAAACCGCGTTATCGCAACGGAATTCGTGCCACTTACGGGTCAAGACAATGGGCGCGTCCTCCACGTCGATAACTGCGAAGCGGGGACTTTTGGACAGCGGAATACGCACGGTGTTCATAGGCCCCCCAGTAGCGAGAGTTGCCCCACGGCCGCATCTCCAGAATGGAGCCAGCCGAAATGCTTCTCATAAAGCGTGGCGAAAAAGTCGAAATCATCCACTACCCAGACCGTGGCTCCGCGCGCCCGCTCTCGCGCGTGCCATTCCGGCTGGTCTTTGCGGAGTTCGCCACCCGGTCTTTTGAACTCTACCCAAAGCGTCAAAGATGCCCCCATGATCTTGCTCTGAGTGAGGTAGTAAATGAATTCGTAATCGCAAATTCCTGGCTCACCCGTCTGGAATTGCCCCGGTATTACCGTTCTCTGCATCCGAACCGGCCGCCAGTTTCGATAGAGCAGGAAGTCCTTTACCTGCTGGGTGACTTCCCGCTCCAGTAGCTCGCCGGCGGAGAGCTTCCTACCCGACCTGGTGACCGCGGAGATGCGCATTCAATCGTCCCTCAGCAGCCACGCCTTCGCTGCCGCATATGCCTCTTCGAAGCCTGCGCCCAGCCGGCGCCACAATGCCTTCTGCATCGCCGTAGGAAGCGCCATGTAGCAATCCGTGCAGAGGGCTTGCTTCACCTTCTTCCGGTGCTGGCACAGACACCGGTCGGACTTCAGCACTTCCAGCGCCGCAGCCATGGTGATAGAAAGCATCACGCCACCGCCTTCCGAACGCGCCGGATGTCCGCGACAAGCCGCTCGACATCGTCCGCGCGTTGAGCGATCAGTCTGCGCACCTCGGCAGCCGCGGCCTCGATATTATCCAGGTGGCTCTCGACGTTCTCCTGGAACTCCCGTTCCCGAAGCTTGATCTCGATCAGTTCCGCCTCGCTCGGCATCAGGTGCTCTCCTCAGCCTCGATCAGCTTGGACAGCGAGGCTTCGAGCCGCCGCGCGGCGCTCAGCGCCACCTGTAGGTCCCCGTGGCGGCTATCGCTGTTTACCAGCTCGCGGAGTTTCTCGCGCGCCAGCTCAGTATCGCGCAGAGCACCAGAAAAGCACTCCATCACGTTGATTTGACTTGCGGAATCGCGCTTGTGGCGTGACGCTGTGGTGCGTGGGCGCCCCTCGGTCACCGATTGTCTACCGTCTTTTACCGCGGCCTTCGCGGGAGGCGGAAAGTGAATCGAGCGCGACGCTCCTATTTGTGACATCGGACCTCCTATTCCTCTTCGAACTCCCCACGTTCGTTCAGCCGATACCAAACGCCGGCCTTCAGTTTGCCGTCTGTCCCGTCTCCGCACCCGACCTCACGGCAACGCATTTCTGCACGTTGCGCGGCAAGGTTCCACCAAGCGAGAGCGACGCAGCCCCAGTGACCAGCTTTGGCCCGCGAGTTGAGCCCGGCACAGACAGCGGGGCTGCAAGCCCCGGAAGAAGCGGCGCTCGAACTGTCGCCGGAAGAAGCGGCGCTCCCTTCGGCATTGTGAACGATCCACGCCATCTGGCCGGCGAGAATGAAGTTGGTAGCCTTTTGCCAATCGCCTGGCTTAGTCACGCATCGGATCGTGGCTTTGCGGGTCTTTTCTTTATCGCCCTCGATGGTGACGTGTACGACGTCCTTCGGGGCGCAGCCAAGCACCAACCAGATGCCTTCCCAAATGGGAGCTTTTTCGCCTCCGATGCCGATCCCCCATGCCCACCCGTGCAAGCCCCCGCCGCAACGGTTGGCCGGATCCCAATCGGGTGCAGTAACTTCGGCCCCTATCTCAAGCGGGTACTTGAAGCCACCGTGAGAGCTGCCATCGGCATTGACGCAGTTGAGAAGTAACACCTCTGCGCCAGTGTGGGTCCACTGCCATGACGGAATCTTATCGGGCATGTTTGTCCACCTTCCGCTTATTGCACCGGGCCGGTCGGCGTCTTCCGCTGATGGGTTCCGCCAGTTGCCTCGCGAGCGCTGGCAACCACAGCTTCGGTGTTTTTCTTTGACGTATGAGCCGTGCATGGCTGACCTGAAGCATGAACAGCAGGATCATCGTCCATCTTTGGGACCGAATTCGCACAATCGATACAGCCGTCATCCTCTTTGTCCAGCGGAAGATTCTGTTGGTCCGTGTAGGTGATCTTCAGGGCGCCAGCAGATTTCGTCGACGTGCCCACCAGCCGCATATAGTTCTCTATGCGCGCGATTGCGCCCGGCTCAAGAACGCGCCCGATGAACCGGAGCTCGGTTCTTGTGCTCTCGCCATCCTCGCCCCGGATGCGGAACAATTGGAAGTCGGAGATGTCCGAGCATTCCATCTGGATCTCGTGTTGGCGCAGTTCCTTCTGGTTCGGCGTCAGGACCAGGTTGCGCGCGGTCAACTCCCCGGTCAGCTTCGTGCTCTCAAAGCAGTCCGGAATGGGTTCCCACTCCATGGCCTCGAGGACGGGTTTCGTCATCTCGCTTGTGAAGTGGATGCGCGCAAAACAGCCAGCTTCTTCCTTGCAACGGAGATCCGCGTATCTGATAAAAGCTGCTCTGAAAATAATCGTGCTCATGCGTTTGTATTCTCCAGTGGCCCTGGTAGGGCCGTGATTTCTTGCTCCAACCCTAAGGTCTTTTGGATTCCGAGCCGAATGAGCAGTCCCCTGAATCGCCGCTCTCCGAGACGCGCTTTCGCGCGCTCCAGGCTCGTGAGCGCCTGCTTCACGTTGGCGGCCTGGTGCTCCTCGAACTCGGATCGGCTATCGGCAAATCTGAACCCGCAGAGCCGGTCTCCGATCAACTCCAGCCGGTAGTCGTCGATCAATTCTTGGATGATGTGCCGCACGTTCGCCGCCGGCACGCCCACCTTCGCGGCGATCTGCTTCGATGTGATCCAGCCGCCGCGATTGTCCAGCAGCAGGCCGGCCACCTGAAGATGGATGCCCCGCAGATCTGGCGGAAATTCGGGCTCGAACATAGGAAGCGTGCTCACCGGCAGATCCGCCCCTCTGTGATGATGTCGAGGAACCAAAACTTCTCGACCTTCTTCAGATCGATTTCGTCAGGGCACCGAAAAACGAAATCGCGAACATCGTCACGCCGAATCCACCATGCGTTTCCGCCCTGCTGCGGTGTTCGGTCCTGCTCTCGGCGCTCCGCTTTGAGGGCGCCAGATGTAATCCACCGGGTGACCTTGTGGTCATCGATGCCGAAGGCCTCAGCCAGTTGGCGGCCGGAGTATCCGTCGAGCGTCTGCTTGATTCGCTCGCGCTTCATCTTGAGGTGGACCGCGGTGGGAGTCCTGTGGAACCCGGCATTCCGCAATGCGACCACCACGTATCTGTTGCTGTGGTGCGCATTGGAGTGCAGAATACGTTCCTCGTCAGGGGTCCATGGTTCGTTCTCGGATGCGCGCGAAAGGCCGAGCTTCTGGGCGCGCTTCTTGACTGCCCAGTGTGGCCAACTGATCCGCGCGGCGCAGGTCTTGATCGCCCGCCGGCTGTTGAACTCCCAGAAGCGCCGGTAGGCCTCGCGGATCGCTTCATCCGTCGCCGGCGTGGGCACATACTTGGCATGCTTTCCGCGATGCCGCGGCCGGCAAACGTCACACCAGCGCGCCCACGGCCGCGCAACCGGAGTGCCGCAATCACCACAGCAATGAACCGCGGCCGGAAGCGGTGGAACCGTGCTCAAGCTCTGCGCGAGGCTACTCACCGGCGCCCTCCAGGTCCATGTATTCCACCGGCTTGCCAAGCTCCAGCGCGATGGCGAATCTCGATGCGGGAATGGGGGACGCGGAGCATCTATCGCCACATCCTCAAAACCACCACCACGATGAGTGCGAATCCCAAGGCCGCGGCCACCCAGCGCCAGAAATTCCGCTTGCGGCGCATGTCGAAAAGTCGGAGCGATAGCAGCCCGAGATCCTCTGCCGCAGCATCGGCGCATTTCTCCAGCCGCGCGTTGTCGGCGGCCAGCGCAAGATTCGCCTTGGCGACCGCCAGCCAGGTGCTGTGGGGCATGACCGCCATGAGTTGGGGACAATCGACGCTCGGTTGATCGGTTGCCGGCGGCTCGTCCGCTCTTGGCTCGGCGCCCAACTCAGGAGCGAACTGCGCCTCCCGGTCCAAGTATTCCTTCTTCCAGCCAGGATCAGGCATGGTCTGCCTCCAGCAGCCGCGTGCGCGTGGACTCCATGTCGATAGCCAGGCAGCGCCGCTCAATCCGGTAGCGCACGATGGCGGCGTCCATCGCGGTCGCCGTCCGTTCGATCCACGCTGACAGGTGGAGTAGCGACAGGACAAACTGCTCTGTCGCCGGTAGGCGGTGCTTGCGGCGCGGGGCCGCCATGAAGACGGCCAGCGCCACAAATCCGAGAACCAAAAGAATTGCCATCGTCATCGCTCAACCTTTCCCCTTGAGAGCGACATGGACCGGGCCAGAAATCCTCCCCCGAAGCTTCCCGATCCTGCCCATGTCGCTTTCGAGAGGCTCTCTTACGAGAGCCGCTCGATCCGTTTAACCGCCTCCGGGCGGCGCCGGAGTCCGGCTGACCTTCGCGGCCGTGGCGGCCGTGATCAGCGAGTCCAGCGACGCGTTGTATGCGGTCACCGCATCGGTGTCGGCGCTATCGGCCTGGGTCTTCCCCGCGAGCGCGGAGTCATACTTCGCCTGCGCCTGCTGTTGCGCGTTATCGGCGTTGCCGAGGTTCGTCATCGCCGTCTCCACTGCGGCGATGGCATCGCCGAGGCTTGGAACGGTGAGCGTCTGAGTCCCCATGTTGGTTTCCTCCTTTCATCCGAAATTATTGAATGACTTCTATCGCGAGCCCGTCGCGGTCGCAGACCACTGCTTCCAAAACCTGGTATCCGGCCGCCACTAGCCCCTGCTCGATTGCCTCGCGGTTGTCCCCGTCGGCGTGCTCGGCATCATCCCATAACACGAGCGGAACTTTTCCGCTCTGCTGAGTGCAAATCTGGATCACCGCCTCCACGCGGCGTTCCAGGTTCACATTCTGCCAGGGGATCTCATCGAGGTACGGCGTTCCATCCTCCACCACCAGGCCGGCCACCGGTAGATGCTGGAGCTTCTCCAGTCGCAGGGATTCCAGCCGCTGTAAGACCTCGCTCAACTGGTCGTACTTCCATGCTGCCGCGCGGTGCGTGGCGACTTGGACCTCAATCTCCTCACGGAGCGTGGCCGCCCGTGCGTGGCCGGCAATGGCATCCTTTGCCCGCGTGACGGATTCGATAGCCTCAGCCAATTTCGGAGCGGCTTCGGAGTCTATCTCGGCGCACGCGGTCTGCGCTTCCGAAATGGCGGCGGCGTTCGCCTTGTCGCCCTCATCCCGAGCCGCGGTACTTCGACGCCTGCGCTCCACTTCGAGCGCCTTGATCTGCGCGTCGATATCGGCGTTCACGGCGGCATCCGCCGCGCTCCATGCTTGAGTCGCCGAAGCGATGGACGCGCCTTTTCGCTTTTCGACTTCGAGCTTCGCGTCCGCGACCGCCGCCTCGACTTCACGACGATATTCCTCAGCTTCTTCGAGCGCCACACGGAGCGCCCGTTCGTCTTGCGCCGCCGCGCGCGGCGCTGGGGCAGTCTCGCCAAGAGGCAAGTGAAATTCCGGGAGCGCCTGTTGCAACCGGCTGATTGCGCCATCCGTATCAGACTTGACCTGCCCTTCCCGGCGGCGCTGCTCCGTGATCTGCGCGGACGCTTTCTTGAGATCGTCCAGAGAGAGCGGTGTTTCGGGACTCGCTGGGAGCGCAATTACGTCCTCGGAACCGCGGGGAACATCGGCGCTGGAACGATACGCACACGCTCGGCTGACCTCATTCGGTTCGAAGGATACCGGCACAAGCTTGAGCAGCTCGGCGGCGAGCGCGCGCCTCCCGGGGACTGTGGTGGCGTCGATCCTCAATAGTGTGCTCGGGTCGACCGCCAGTGCGGAGCCAAGCTCGTTGATGTAGGACTGCGGGGCCGCGCGCGGCGTACCGTCTGGCTGGGTGACTTCGAGGTCCACCGCGTAGCCGGTAATGTCGCCGCCCTTGCGGGCGCGTTTCGGGCGCGTGGTCTTTGAGATCTTCGTGCCATCATCCAGCGCCAAGATGACGATGCTCTGATCTGCGCCCTTTCTGATTACGGAGGGGTCTGTCCCGCCGCTGAACAGGTAGCTTAGCGCACGCAGAATGCTGCTCTTCCCGGACCCGTTCTGGCCGGTGATGCGCAGTACGGAGAAACCGCCCACCTTGAAGTGGGAACATCCGTAGGTGTCGTGCAACTCGATGCCACAGATCTTCACTTGGCCCTCCCGAACGTCGGCTTTGCCCTCGGCGTGGCCGGCGTAATGGCGGCGGCCGGAGTCATCTGTGACGGCGCCGCCTGCGCCTTCACGCCGACTTCCTCGACGGTTACCCAGTGGGCGGCTTCGCCCGGCTCCTCAGTGGCCCGCAGCCGCCGGAGCTTGCCGTCGCCCTCGAACAGGCACTCCGTCCCAACCTTGACTTCGCAGGCGTCTGGCAGCGTTTCGGAGGTGTAGGGTTTGCCTTCGTCCTGGATGTAGGGCGCTGGCAGATTCTTTCCGGCGGCGTCCGCTTCCAAGGCCGCGATCTTCTCCTCGGCGACCGCCAGCGCCGCGCTCTCACTGCCAGGCTGCAACCAGGCCGGGTCGCCATCCGGTGTATCTGCCAGCCGAATGTCCACGGCGTCATCGTCGGCCTCGACAGCATCGCGGACCTCGGGTGAGAGTGGAAGCCATTTGCTGTGCCGTCGGAATGCGGTCTTGGCCGCCATCGCGGACCAGTCCGTCACCCAGGGGCCAGCCTTTCCGGCCCTGCTGCGCTCACGGACTTTTTCCACCTCGCCGCGCGATAACACAACGAAGTCTTCGGACCCATCCTTGAGCTTCACGAACGAGTAAGCGCAGAATACGTCCTTCGGATCGCGGTCCCCTTCCAGGGCTGGCTTGTGTTTTAGGAATGCGCCGCTGCCGTAGGCGTAGTCGAATTCGTCGCCCCTGCAAACCACATCGGCGTGGATGTAACTCACATCCCCGGAGCGGCGCACAAGCTCCGCCAGGCCTTTATAGTCGAGTATCAGAGTGCAGACGTTGCCGTAGGGGATCAGGTGCGCGCGCCGCCCATCCGGCTCCAGGCCGTACATGGACAGGTCCAGGAGAGACTTGAACAAGCTCTCCTGGGTGCATTCGCGCAGCTTCGGCGTCCGCATCATGGCCGTGAGCGCCACGCGCACGAACCTGTCCGCGGTCATGTGTTTCGGCAGCGCCTTCGCCACCGCGTTCTTGAATTGATCGGATTTCAGTAAGGCGTCGATGTCTTTTTTTGACTCTCGCGCCGGTATAACTGCCGTCGCTGACACTTCACTTCCTCCAGTTCAAACTGTCTTCTTCGACCGAGCCGCCGCGCAGCCGTAGACCTGCTTGCCGTCCTTGCCCGCCGCCGCGTGCACGTACATCACGAGCGATGGACGCCGCTCCACGCGGATCACCGGGCGCTGGCAATATGGGCATTTCGGCGGCGCGCTCACTTCCTCTTTTTCCTCTCCGTGATGAGGGCATCCAGCGGCACAAGGCTGGCACCCATCCTCATGGTTGGCCTGCGAAAGCTGTCCGGCCTCGTATTCCCGTAGCCAGTCCCGGATATCCCGTTGCAGCGGCGCCACGTCGCCCTCATCGCAGGCGATCAGCGAGGCCTGGAACGGCCGCTTAATCAGATCGCCACTGGCCAGCGTGTCGTGAACCCGCTGGAGCAATTCGTGTGCGCGAAATTCAGCGGCCATCGCGCGCCTCCGCAAGCTCGTATCGCTTTTTTGAAACTTCAGCGTGTCGATGAACTGAGCATCCTCGGGGGGGATGCTGATCTGCTCCCACTTCATGCCCTCCTCGAGAATGACGGAAGGAACGCTCATCTTGTCGCCTCCTGAACCAACACATCCTTGAGCTGCTCGAATACCTCAATCACCACCGGCAGCATGGCGCGCATCGCGCTCGCTCGGCCCGCCATCACAACGTGGCGCGCACTGGAGGCTCTCAGCCGCTCCCGCCAGACCAGGTATGCCGGATCGCCCTCTTCTGCGGCGAAATGTACTTCGTGCCCGGCGATGGCGGCGGCTGCCGCCACTCGGATGCGCTCCAGGTGTACGTTGGTGAGCGGGAAAATCCTCGTGCTCATAGTAAAATTCCCTCGTCTTGCCTTGCCGAGCCCTGCCGAGCCGCGCCCAGCCGAGCCCAGCCGGGCCCTGCCGAGTCGACGTGCTCCGAGACGCCGAGAATGATGCTGTGGCCACCCACCGTCACGACCTGTCGAGCCCGTAAACCGCGCACACTAGCAAGGCCGCGATCACTAGAATCAGCCAGCAGACCGCAATAATCTTGATGGTTTTTAGCGACGTCTCGATTTCTCCAAGGTATCCCAGTTCGGAGGGGACGAACGCGTCGCACTTCGTACAACGCATTGCGGTGGAATCGTTCTCCCTGTTGCAAAACGGGCATCTGATCGTCTCAGCCATCTTGTCCTTCCTCTTTCATTGCGTCGCCCATTCGTGCGCTGCCGTGGCTAGCAACGCCAAGACCACCAGCCAAACCGCCAGCGCCAGAATGCGCGCGATCCTGGTGCGCCGCTCGCGTTTCGGGGTGTCGAGTCGGACCGGACGCGCTTGCGCCGACAGCCGCTCGATGATCCGATCCCAGAAGGTCTGGCTGGATGGGGCGGCCTGGCATTCGGACTCCCCGATCTCGCGGAGCAGCGCCTCCACCGTGCACTTGCAGGGACGGTACACGGCCCCCGTCAGGCAGACGCAAACTCGCACGCCGACGCCACCGCAAATGGGGCAGCCCGGCTTGCCAGCGCCGACCAACTTCTCGAGCGCTTTGGGTAGCTTGGGTATCTTCATGTCCGTTCCCTATCTACGCCGCTGCCGACAAGCCGCTCGCGCAGGATCGAGAGCGCGCGCTTGTGCAACTGCGATATCCGGCTCTCGTGTACTCCCAGCCGGCTTCCGATCTGCAGCATCAGGTCGCCATCGAAGTAGTACTGAATTACGATCACCTGCAGCCGCTCGGGAAGCCCGCTTATTGCCTGTCGCACCAGGCGGCCACTCTCCGCCCTGGCAGCCGACGTGTCCGGCCGTTCGAACCGGCCCGGCAGGCGGTCTGGACTCTTCAACGAGAGCGGCGCCCCGGCATCCTCCGCTTCGCCGCGCTTCACCTTATCCCGCGTATGCCGCCGCAGATAATCGGCGCGCCGCAAACCATCTAGGATCGATCCCGAGATGCGCCGGCGCGCATAAGCACCAAAAGGGACCCTACGGCCGGCTTCGTAGCGTCTGGCCGCATCGAGCAGTCCAATTCGGCCGTCTTGAATCAGATCGCGGAGGTCGACGTGGGCCGGGAGATGTTTCTTGATCCCAAAGGCAATCTGCTCCGCCAGATGGAGATGTTCCGCCAAGAGATCGGCAGATGCGCTCATACAATCACCCCGAAATACCCCTTTTGCTGGTGCTGGGGAACCGTTGGCTGCGCCGGCCCGGTGGGTGGCAGTAAGAGGCGACCAGGACCGCGGCGCGCGAAAGCGGCGGCGCTGGCGCGCGCACAAACGCGCAATTGGGGGCAGGGGCGAAAGGAGGCGTGGGGGAGGCGCATGGTCAGGCTGCTTCCTGGGGCCGGCTGGCGACTATCGATCCGATAGGAGGAAAGGCTTGGTACGCCTGTGTCACGCACATGCCTCCCGAGATTCACCGGCCAGTAATTCGGCCGCGCGGGCGTGCATGGCCAGGTCGATGCGTTCGGATTGGATTTTGCCGCGCATCCAGAGGGAGATCGTGGCCGGATGGACCTTGAGCTCATTGGCAATTCGAGCCTGGGCGCCCCGGGAACGCCGGAAGATCCGCCGTACCTCTCTCCGGCTGAGCGTGCTACCACCGGCGTTTAGTTTGGTAAACATTGACTATTAAACGATAAGACCATTAATGCACTTTTGTCAATAGAAAAGTGCACCTTTGGCTGTAACTTGATGGAAGGAAAAGGAAAAAAGTTCGGGATGGAACTGCTCCCGAGCCTTCATAAACGCCTAAAACAGGCGGCCATCGGGCGCGATATCCCGCTGTGGCGGACCACTCAAGATGCGGTCACGCTTTACCTCGAATTGGCCTCACCAGCCGGTTCCGGCCTCACGGAGCACATCGACGAGGAATCCCTGGAGCGTTACGCGCTGGGCCGGTCCCTGGCGTCCGAGAGCGAGTGGATCGAAGAGCACCTGCTTGTGTGCGGGCCGTGCCGCGAGGGACTGGTAGCCCTCGACCACTTCATTCTTGCGATGCGGGGCGCCCTCGCTAAGATCGGCGGCGGCGTACAGAGCGATAAGAAGATTGAGAAAAGGCGTTTCATTGTGTGACTGTTACCCGCCGTCTTACCGTTCCCGTGGCTGCTGGCTGCAACGCAACGGCGATGATGGAACCGGCGCTAGTGTTGTTAAAATTGATTACATTAGTTCCTAGAGATGCTCCCAACTCATACTCACCGGCTACCCAGTCATCATTGACATCTACTCCCATCCCCGTGAACCCGGAATCCGTATAGTTAGGGTAATTCGGGTTCTGCCCTAGCCAGAGGCCAAAGATCGCGCAATTAGCTACCGTCGTCGTGAGGGCCACCGATGGATGGCCGGGGCCAGCGGTCGCTGTGCCCGACGTGTTGACTCCGCTTGATCCTGTCACCCGCGCCACGATCAGGTAGCTCCATACCGTCTCGGCCGGAGTGATGGTCACAATGTAAGTACCGGTATTTCCCGCTTTCACGACCCACAAGTCCGAACGCCTCCCGTGTGGTCCTGATTGTCAGCGCCGGTCATGGAGACTGGATGCCCACTGGAACCTTCAACTCCCTCGTTAGCAGCGAAGATAACCAGATAGTCTCCCGCCGTGACTCCTGTGCAAGAGGCAGCGTTCGTCGCCGTATGAACCTTCTGCAAGGATACGCAGACAGTCGTGGTGATTGCGCTCCATGCCGGCGTACAGAGCAGAGCGGCTAGCAGAATGGGTCTCATTTTTCTTCCTAGTAGGGCTGATAGGTGTACTCAATCAACAAAGCGATGCTTGTACTTCCGGTAAGTGTCCCCGCCATCACCGGATCGATGCCCGTGCCGGTTGTCCAGGCAATATGCGCTCCGGTGTCGAGCGTTCCAGTGGCGCTGTAGGCATAGCTGTTGCCGCAAGTGAGCGCTCCCGTCAGAATTGCTTCTCCGGTTCCCGCCGATCCGAAGGTCGGATTGACGGTCACCGCATTGCTGGCGTAATCGCTCCGGCACTTTACCGCCGTGATGGTTCGCGTCGCGCCCGAGTCGTTATAGCAGGTATTGTTTGCGATGGCATCATCACCAGAAACAAGAGCAAATGCTGTTCCGGAGCCGCCCCAGGCTTCCGTGCACTGACCATGCAGGACTGGCAGATTGCCGACGGGCAGAACTCCAGTCACCTCATTTGAGCCGCCCGCCAAATTGACGGCTGAACTCGTAACCGTCTGTGTTGATCCTGCAAAGTGCGCGATGCCAACTCCGGGAGATGAGGAAACCACGCCATTGGTCGCAGTGTCCGCATTACCCGCCGTCGCAGGCTTGCCATTTAGTTTGGCAACGTAGTTGGTCCCATCCGACTCCACGAACGCATCTGTCGGAACCGTGGCGCTACCAGCGGGAATCGTCAGCGAGGCCGTGCCTCCATTGATGTTCTGTCCTGAGCGCGCTACCGTTACTACCCCAGAGCCGTAATTAATGATTCGGACATATTGACCTGCGGCGGGCTGAGAGGTCGAGGCGACTAACGTGATGGTGAAAGTGCCCGAAGACACCGTGATGGTCTTGTAGCCGCTGAAGTCCGCAGCCAGCACTTGATAGGTTCCCGTCTCAGGAACCACCGCTGAAAGGGGCGCACGGGCATCGGCCAGCCGTGTATCATTCGTCCGCACCACGGCGCTCTGGCCATGTAGCCATGGAACAGCACTCCCCATGGCCAGAAGCAAACCAATTGCGGGAGCTCGTAACCTCATAGTATTGTCCTCTCCCTAACGACAATCAAAAACGGCCTAGTGTACGATGGTCGCCGTGTAAGTGCCACTGGCCGGGGTAAGAGCGCCACCACTCAGGTTACACAATCGAACGGTGACCGTATTCGTCGCGGTTGTCACTCCAGTGACGAACAATCCCGCCGCCAGCGTAGATGGCGGACCAATTTTTACCGGATCACCCGCTACCGCGCCGGTCAGCGCGATGGTCGTTCCCTGATCCGCGCACGCTCCGTCAACCAAGGACGCTGGAGTAATGGAAGCCGTCCCAATCAGCCGGTAGCCAACCGTCCCGCTGCCGCTGAAGGTCACATCCTGATTTCCCGACGGCGTTCCGGCGAACCGGAAGGAATCCGTCCCTTGCGTGCCGCCGCCGTAAAAGTATATATACTGCGGAGGCGCTGTGGTGTCACCGATGCCCTTGGTGGCCGCAAACTCGAAGGTCGCGTTCACCACCGGACTGACAAGGTTGCCCAAACTCGTGTTAGCACCTGCAACAGCCACCTGGGGAAACAGCAAGGCGGCATACGTGCCAGTGCCCGTATTCGTCGTGAGCACCACACCGCCTGCCCATCCGCTGGCCGGAAAGGTGCTGGCCCCCGTATCGTGGGCATTCCCAGCGACTGTGGTCGAGCATGTAAAATAGTGTCCGGCGACCGTATCCCCGTCGAATACGATGGACACGCTCCCACTGGTGGCAATAATCGCGTTGCCCGTGGTGCCAGCACCGCCCACGGTCACTCCCACGATGCCTGTGCATCCCGTGGTCGTCTTGACAGCGGTCGATGGCGCTCCGGTCAATGACGTGATTGTGGCGAGAGTCGTTCCACCGGCACCCGCGTTGGCCACCGAAGCATAGCGCTGCACGGGATTCTGGGCAAGCGCTGTAAATGCCGTAAATACTGCGAACATCGCAACTGCGAGTAACTTCTTCATCTTTCTTCTCCTTATCTGCTGATTGCCACCGTAAAGGTAGCGCTAGAAACCGTATAAGTCGAGCCGCTGAGGTTGCAAACATCGACGGCAACTACATTGGCCGAAACCACCTTGGCGGTCAGCACCACGCTCGCCGGCATCCCGGTCGATGTAGTGCCGGCGAAAACCGTGTCGCCAGCCAGAGCCCCCGCCAGGTTGAATGGCGTCGTCTCCATGCAGGTGCCGTCCGCGATAGGTCCCAAAGTAGCCGTCGTCGAGGCTTTGCTCAGAATTCCCGCGCCGCCACAAACCCCCGCCGCCCAACCGGAAACGGTCAGACACATGCTGTTCCCAACCGTGCCCCCTTCCGTGCTGATTTGGGACGGGTTGATCTGCGTAGTCGGCGCCGGTAGCGGCCCGGTCTTCACCGCATCGATTAAGACGGGCGTAGCGCTCACCGGCACTAACCAGGTCTCTGCCGGCTGCGGTTGGCCGCCAGTGAACACCCATGAGACGGTGTAACTCGTACCGGCACACGCCCCGGTCCCCGCGAAACTCCCGTTCGTTCCGACGTTCGGTACAAGCGCAACGGAGAATGTGGTCGCGGAAGGCGTACCGCTCGGAGCAAACTTCACCGCGATCGTCTTCTCCACGACGTAAGACCCGCCATATGAACAAGGCGCTGTGATCCGAATATAGGCCACGCCAGATCCCGGCTGTCCATCCGGCCCCACTATCGTCTGCGTCACCGTGGTAGTCGCCGCGGCCAGCGGCACCGCCGCCGCAAGAATCAATATCAGCCTTCTCACGTCGATGCCTCCTCAAGAATGACCGCCGCATCGAGCAGCTCGGTCGGGTCCACCAGGTCAGTGCGCCGCATGAACGGTGGCCGCTCCCGATCGGTGAGGGCCCCCCCGGCCTTGCCGTCGTAGACCTCCAGGTGGAGCATGGCTTGCGGCACGATTTGCATTTTTCCCACATGTGCAATGACCTGGCCCTCATCGATCAGCGTGCCGAGCCGGATCCCCGCCACCGCCCCGGAGATCTCGCCATACCGGATCACGCGCCCGGCCGCCGAGGTCACCTCGAGCGCGAAAACGATGTCGTAGAACAGATAGCAACCGCGCGTCACCGTCCCGGCCTCGAGGGCCAGCACGTCCGCCCCGGCCTCCGCGTACAGATCGCACCCAGCGTGCGAGCGCGCGCCGCCGTCCCGCGGCGATCCAAATGCGCGCGGCCGCTCATGATAGGACTCCGCTGGCCGCTGCCGAAGCGGGAAGGTCATTTGCTCGCCTGGTCCTTATTTGGCGCCGGCGGATTCACGCTCATCTGCGTTTGCTCCACCGTAGTCTTGACAGTAGTGGCAGGCCGTGTGGTCTGCTCAACCGTCTCAGTCGTTGTCACGGTCTTGATGGGTGGCAACGGTTTCTGAGCAAGATAGAGGCTGGCATCCTTCATGAAGGTGAGGCCAAAAATAACAGCCATCAGCTTGAAAGAAGAAGCCGAGCCGAAAGCGAAGTGCTTAGGGTCAACGATGACGGCCCCGAGAGCACCGGAGACGGAGTTGGCCCCACCGCCGATACTGCCATAGAACAGGCCATAGAGCCAATTCCCCCAATCGAGATCTCGAAAGAACTGCATAGTGATTTTCCTTATAGGCCGCCCTTGCGCTTCTTGTAGCGGTCGCAACGGCCCTGAACCCATTCGAGAGCGCCTTGTGCCCACGCGGTAACGACCGTATCGTTGCCGCGAATCTTGATTTCTCGTTTCAGGAACGCCTTGAACGCTCGGCGCTCCATCTCGGCACCTTCATGAAAACTCGGCGTTTTCTGCATTGTATTCTCCTAACTCACTGAGTTGATAACCCACAAATCGTCAGCCAGATTCGGGTTCGTGACGTATTCGTAGGGCAAAGCGAAGAAGCCTTTCAGACCCCAATTCGTGCCCCATGAGTTCTGCGCGATGAAGTGACCAGCGGGGATGTCCGGGTAGCCGTGGTCCGTGAACCCCACGAGCCTTACGCAATGGCCGCCGAGCATCGCTTCATCTTGGCCGGGCAGTGGCACGATTCCAGTTTTCGCTACTTCATCCGACTCGAAGCTCTCGTAAACCGAGATCCCCAGTACAATGCCGCGGGCCGTGGAAAGTGCGGACTTGATGATCGGCAGCGATTGCGGGACGCTCCGGTAGCTGAGCGCCCGGAACTTGAGCGCGTCGGTGTAGCACTGCTTGGGCGGCTTGACAGCGAACTTGCCGATCTTGTAGGGCCACTCCGATTCTGGGCAAACGCCCTGGGTGGCGACGGACTTGATGCCATCGCGGATCTCCGCACCCGCATCCTCGGAAACGGTGCCCTCCATCGCGCGCTCGTTGTAGTAGATGAACAAGCGT
>JBEKYW010000036.1:0-50515 GCA_049510555.1 Bryobacteraceae bacterium | reverse complement strand
GAAAACACCCGCGGCGCCTATCCGCTCGATTACATCGAGAACTATCTGCCGCCCAAGATGGCCGGCCATCCGCGCAACGTGGTCTTCCTGACGTGCGACGCCAGCGGCGTCATGCCGCCTATCGCGCGCCTCACTCCGGACCAGGCCATCTACCACTTCATCTCCGGGTACACCAGCAAGATCGCCGGCACCGAGATCGGCCTGGGCACGGAGCCGGAAATCACCTTCAGCACCTGTTTCGGCGGCCCCTTCATGGTGCACCGCCCGTATGCCTACGCCGAAATGCTGAAAGCGCGGCTGGTGAAGTACGGCGCCACCTGCTGGCTGGTGAATACCGGATGGACGGGCGGGCCGTTCGGCGTCGGCAAGCGGATCAGCATCCGGCACACCCGCGCGCTTCTGAACGCGGCCCTCACGGGCAAGCTCGACGCGGTGACATTTCGCGCGGACCCGGTCTTCGGATTCGATGTGCCCGCCGAATGCGAAGGCGTTCCGGCGCAGATCCTCAATCCGGCCAACACCTGGCCGAACCGCCAGGACTACGACCGCAAGTACCAGGCCCTGGCCGCGCGCTTCATCGAGAATTTCAAGCTCATGACGGAGGGCTGCCCCGAAGACGTCGTGAAGGCCGGCCCCAGAAGAACGCCGTGAGCGGTGGGGCATGCTTTAGCTTGCCCGTCCCAGTATCGTATTCTGTTTCCATGAGAAAGTTGTTCGCCGCTCTTGTCCTCTCCTGCCTGCTCTTCGCGCAGGAAGCCGTCGATCAAGACGTAAACGCCAGAATCCGTTCGGAGGAGGCGGAGCATTCGCAGATCATGCGCACGTTGCACGTGCTCACGGACCGTTATGGGCCGAGGCTCGCGGGCTCGCCCAATTACGAAGCCGCCGCCCGGTGGGCCGCCGCGACCCTCACCGAATGGGGTCTGAAGAACGCGCATCTCGAGCCGTGGGATTTCGGCCACCCCGGCTGGCTCAATGAGCGCGCCGCGGGCTACCTGGTGGCGCCGGTGCGCGACACCCTCACGTTCGAAGTGCTGGGTTGGACGCCGTCGACCAATGGCGCGGTGGCAGCCAGCGCCGTCGAGGTGACGCCGCCGCAAGGGCCGCCGGCCGCGGGGCGCGGCGCCCCCGCTCCCGCGCCGCAGGCGGGCGCATCGGCGCAGTGGCCCACCAGGGAAGAAATGACCCAGTGGCTGGAGGCCAACCAGTCCAAGGTCAAAGGCAAGATTGTGCTGGTGGGCAAAGCGGCTACCATCCCCGTCAATTTCAGTCCGCCGGCCAAGCGCCGGGACGACGCCCAAATCCGCGCCCAGTTCGACCCCAACAACCCCAATGCCGGCGCTGGCCGGGGCGGCCGCGGCCAGCCTCCCGCGCCGGACCCCAGCCGCCTCACCGCCAACCAGGTCAACGAAATGGTGGACGCCTGGCTGGTCGCCAACGGCGCATTGGTGCGCGTCAACGACGCCGCGCGCGAGCACGGCCAGATCCGGGCGTTCCAGAACCGCACCTACGACGTGGCCAAGGCCCTTCCCACGGTTGTCCTCCGCAACGAAGATTACGGCCGCATCGAGCGCCTGCTCAATGACGGCGAAGACGTCCGGCTGGAGTTCAACATCGTCAACCACGTGTACCCGGAGGGCCAGACCGCCTACAACGTGGTGGCCGAAATCCCCGGCACGGACAAGGCCGGCGAGATCGTGATGCTTGGCGGGCACCTCGATTCCTGGCACGCCGCCACCGGGGCCACCGATAATGCCATCGGCGCCACCATGATGATGGAGGCTGTGCGGCTTATCCAGGCGCTCGGGCAGAAACCGCGCCGGACCATCCGCATCGCGCTGTGGGACGCCGAAGAGGAAGGACTGCTGGGATCGCTGGCCTATGTCAAGCAGCACTTCGGATCGTTCGAGGACCCCAAGCCGGAGTTCTCCACTCTGGTGGCCTACTTCAACATCGATTCGGGGACCGGACGCGTGCGCGGCGCCAGCGTCTTCGGACCGCCGGAAGCCGCCGCCGTAGTGCGCGCGGCGCTCGCTCCTTTCCAGGATCTGGGCGTAGCCGGCGCGGTGCCATCCAGGAGCCGGGCCGTAGGCGGCACCGACAGCGCCTCTTTCAGTAACGCGGGACTGGCCGGCATCGGCATGCAGCAGGACCCCATCGAATACCAGAGCCACACCTGGCACACCAACCTCGATACCTATGAGCGCATTGTGCCGGAGGACGCCCGGCAAGCGGCCACGGTGATTGCGGCCGCGGTCTGGCACGTGGCCAATCGCGACCAGACGCTGCCGCGATTCAGCAAAGAGCAGATGCCGCCGCCCGTGGAGCCTACCGCCAGGCCCACCATCACGCCGGCGCCGACGGGCCGCTGATACTTGCAACGCTTGCGCTGATTTCCGGGAACAAGCGGCGGGCTGGGCGCGTCTCCAAGATGAGACCACTATGTCCAGGGCCCGCAAGTTTCGTCTGAGCGCCTCCTTTTGGGAGGCCACCCGCATCGCCCTCGATTCGCTTCGCAAGAACAAACTCCGGAGTTTCTTGACGTTACTGGGAATCATCCTGGCCACCACAACCTTGATCGCCGTGACCGCCCTGATCCACGGCATGGACGTCTACATCGCTGAAAAGGTCTCCAACATGGGGGCCGACGGCTTCCGGGTCGTCCGCATGGCGTGGTTCGGTCCCTGGGATCCCAAGAAATTCTTCGAGATGCAAAGAAGGAACCCCCAGATCAAGCCGGACGAATTCGAATTCGTCAAGAGCCACGCCACCCTGGTCAAAGACATCGGCATGATGGCCTGGCGAAACGCGCGCGTCTCCTTCAAGGGCAATTCGGTGTTGGGCGTCGAAATCGATGGCATCACCGAGAACATTCCGGCCATTAACAACGTGCAGGTGGGAACCGGCCGCGGCATCACCTACGAGGAGGTGCGCCGCCACGCGCCGGTGGCCTTCATCGGGAACGACATCCGGACGCGCTTCTTCGAAACGCAGGACCCGCTCGGCAAGACCATCGCCATCGAAGGCAATCCGTACGAGGTAGTGGGCGTCGCCAAAACACTGGGAAGCGTCTTCGGAAGTTCCCAGGACAACTTCGTCATGATTCCCATCGAGGCCTACTTCAAGACCTACGGAAACCGCAACGGCATTCGCATGATCGCCAAAGCCATAGACCAGCCGCACCTGATGGAAGCCGAGGACGAGGTGCGCGTGCTCCTGCGGTCCTACCGCCACCTGAGACCCGGCCAGGACGACAACTTCACCATTTTCGCCTCCGAGACGTTCGTCAACCTGTGGCAGAGTTTGACGGCCACCATCGCGGCCATGGCGGTCGGGATCGTCTCGGTCTTCATGGTGGTGGGCGGCATCGTCATCATGAACATCATGCTGGCGGTGGTCACGGAGCGCACGCACGAGATCGGCATTCGCAAATCTCTGGGCGCCAGGCGGCGCGACATCCTCAACCAATACCTGGTGGAATCCTCGGTGCTGGCGGGTGTTGGCGGACTGATCGGAGTAGCCGCGGCGTGGCTGGTGGCGGTGGTGGTCCGGAGCTTGACTTCCGTGCCCATGGCCCTGCCCTGGTCCTCCATATTCATAGGCGTGGGGCTTTCGGCAACCGTGGGCCTGTTTTTCGGCATCTATCCGGCGCGCCGGGCATCCAAACTGGATCCCATCGAGGCCCTGCGAGTCGAGAGATAATCCCATGAACAGACTGGCGTTCAACAACGGCATCAGACTGGCGCTGGGGACCATTCGGAGCCACAAGCTGCGCGCGTTTCTGACCGTGCTCGGAGTCATCATCGGGACCGGCACGATCATCGGCGTCAGCGCCATTCTGACGGGGTTCGATGCCTCCATCACGGGCGTGCTGCGGAGCTTCGGCCCCAATTCGATCATTGTTTTCAAGTTTCCCGTCGGCTTTCACGTGGGTAGCATGAGCCCTGAGGAGCGGACCCGCAAGAACCTCACCTACGAAAACGCCGTCCACATCAAGGAGAGGTGCAAGGCGGTTGAGTACGTCTCTCCCATGCTGTTTCCCAACAAGAGCATCAATGCCCACTACAAGGGGAACGACATGTACGATGTCGATCTCATCGGCGTGGAAGAAGCTTACGCCAGGCAAGGGCAGGTGGACCTGCACGTGGGGCGATTCATCAGCGACGAAGAGAGCCGCCACCGGATGCCCGTGGCGGTGGTCGGCGCCGACATCGAGAGAGGCCTCTTCGCCAACGTCGATCCAATCGGCAAGACCATCAACGTGGACGGTCATGAATTCACGGTGATCGGGACCATGCTGCGGCCGGCTGCGTCATTCTTCGGCGACACGGACAACCGTGTCCTGGTGCCTTACGGGATGATGCAGAAGATGTTCCCCAACGCCAAGGAGATCGCCATCGTCGTCAGCGCCGTGGAGGGGAAGGTGCCGGAGGCGCTGGATGAAGTGCGGACCGTGCTGCGGATCGACCGCCGCGTGCCCTACAACAAGCCCGACAACTTCGCGCTCTCCACCGCCGAACAGATGGTCGCCGATTTCCGCCAGATCACGGCCATGACGTTCCTGGTGATGGTGGTGCTCAGCTCGATAGGCCTGCTGGTGGGCGGTATCGGCGTCATGAACATCATGCTGGTCTCGGTGACCGAACGCACCTATGAGATCGGCATCCGCAAAGCCGTGGGAGCGCGGAAAAGCGACGTCCTGATTCAGTTTCTGCTGGAAGCCGCGGTGCTGACGGGCATGGGCGGCATCTGCGGAATCCTGTTTGGCTGGATCATCTCGCTGATCAGCAGGGCCGTCTTCACGTCATTACCCGCCAGCGTGCCGTTGTGGTCGGCGGTGCTAGGCATCGTAGTGTCGGTAGCCGTCGGCCTGTTCTTCGGCATCTGGCCCGCGAACAAAGCCGCGCGGCTGGACCCGGTGGTGGCACTCCGGTATGAATGACACTCGTAAGGCGCGGTTGGTGAGATAGTGTCGATGAGGTCCATGAACCTGACTGCTGTATTCATGAAGGTGCCCGAGGGCTATGTGGCGTTCATAGAGGAAGAGCGGGCGCCGGAGAACGGTCACAAACCCTGCACAAATATTTTCGCTGCTTCTTATCACACACTTACAGCCACTTAGGCCCCCTTTGACCCCCCGCCCGCTTGACACTCGTCTGCTACCCTGAAATCGGAAAGAGGCTTGCGTCCGCACAGCGCCGGCCCAACAGTTTTCTTCCAGGCCTGGAAGCGTTGCAACTGAGGTGGTAATGAACTCCCGGCAGCCCCTAGAAAGGCTTTGCGTCGACCAGCGGCGACGGGAGACATTGGAATCGGTTCCATAATGCCGCGGGATCGGCCTAACGGCTCCCCGTAGGTCTTCACAGAGCCAAGGCGTCGAATCGAATGCTTACGTAGAGCTACTCAGCGTCTATCCCTGACTCGCAGGCGCGGCTCAAACCATTGGCGGCCGGAAAATACGCACGGCGACAAACCGAGGGGAAGTTCCATCCCTTAGCCCCGGCCGCCGCAACGATCCCCGATCAAGTCCCCTCCTCTCACCCGAAGTGTCTTCAACAGCAGATCGTATCTCTGCTGTCTCTGCGCTCTCTAATTCTTATCCCTCCAATCTCTTCTTCGCGCGATGTTCTTCTCAGCGTCTCGGCGTCTCCGCGTCGAAAACTCGGCCTCGTTCCTTCACGCCCCGCCCCTGGACACCGCAGCCCTCGACTAGCTATCGTGATCGGGAGTGACAGACCCGCGGGAACAGCTTGTGCAAGCTTTCGGAACCGGCGGCGAGACCTTTGTGGTCTCGGCCCCGGGCCGAGTCAACCTGATCGGCGAACATGTCGACTATCACGGCCTTCCCGTGCTGCCGATCGCCATTCCCAGGCGCATTCGCGTGGTGTTCCGGGCAAGAACCGACCGGCGCATCCGCGCCGTCAGCGCAAAAGAGTATGGTCTGCGGGAGTTCGAGTGGACGCCGCGCCTCGCTCCCACGACGGCGGGCGATTGGGAGAACTACCTGCGCGCGGCGGCCCAGGCGGTGAGCCTCAAATGGGGCGCCGGGGCCGGAGTGGACGCCGCCGTTGTCTCGGACCTTCCCCCGGCCGCGGGACTGTCCTCGTCTTCGGCGCTGATCGTGGCGTTCACCCTCGGCCTGCTCCAGGCCAACCAGCGCCGGGCGAGCTTTGAGGAGTTGATGGAAATCCTGCCGGAGGGCGAGCAATTCGTCGGAACGCGCGGCGGAGGCATGGATCATGCGGCCTCGCTGGCTTCGCGGGAAGGGTGCGCCTCTCTGATCGAATTCGAGCCGCTCTCCGTGCGTCCCATTCCTGTACCGAAGGACTGGCACTTCCTGGTTGCTCACAGTCTCCAGACCGCGGAGAAGTCCGGCGCCGCGCGTGAAGCGTATAATGCCTGCCGCGCGGCGGGAACTGCCGCGCTGAAGCGTCTCGGGTTCGCCTCCTACCGGGCGGCGATTGAGGAGCCGGACTCGGTGGAGAAGCTTCCGCCCGGTCCGGAGCGCGACAGCTTCCTGCACGTGACCAGCGAGGCGTTGCGCGTCAGGGCCGCGGTGAACGCTTTGGAGGGGGACGACGCCGGCCGTTTCGGGCGGCTGCTGTGGGAGTCGCACGCCAGCCTGAGAGACCGGCTCAGGGTGAGCTCGGCTGCACTCGACCAGTTGGTGGAGATCGCCATGGAATCCGGCGCTTTGGGCGCGCGCCTCACCGGCGGCGGGTTCGGCGGCTGCGCAGTGGTGTTTTGCCGAAAGCGGGACCTCCCGGCCGTGCGCGGCGGATTAATCGACCGGTACTACTCGGGACGCCCCGAGTTCGATGCGCAACGCCACTTGATCGACGCACCACCCGGACCCGGCGCGCTCTTCGCCGCAACGCAGTAAACTCGTAGGTTCCCTATGCAACTCCATACCCTGGACTGGATCATCGCTTTGGTTTCGGTGGCCATTTGCTTCGTGCCCGCGCTGTTCTTTGGAAAGCGCTCCGGCAAGAACACGGCCGAATTTTTCGCTTCCGGCCGCTCGGTGCCCTGGTGGCTTGCCGGAATCTCTATGGTGGCCACCACGTTTTCGAGCGACACTCCCAACCTGGTGGCCAACTTCGTGCGCACGCAGGGGGTGGCGGGCAACTGGCAGTGGTGGGCCTTCACGCTCACCGGCGTCGCCACGGTGTTTTTCTACGCGCGCTTGTGGCGCCGCTCCGGCGTGCTCACCGACCTGGAGTTCTACGAGCTGCGCTACTCCGGCCGGGCCGCCGGCGCGGTGCGCGGCTTTCGCGCGGTCTACCTGGGCCTGCTTTTCAATTGCATGATCATGGCGAGCGTGAACCTGGCGGCTTGCAAGATTGCCGCCGTGCTGTTCGGATTCAGCCGCTGGCAGACGCTCGCAGCGGTGGGACTGCTGAACGTGGTCTTTGCCACTTTCTCGGGCCTCTGGGGTGTGCTGGTCATCGACATGTTTCAGTTTTTTATCAAGATGTCGGCGGTCATCGCGGCGGCGTACTTCGTGGTGCGTCTGCCGCAGGTGGGCGGGCTCAGCGGGCTGGTGGAAAAACTCTCCCACGTGAAAGGCCCGGGGGGCCTGAATTACCTCAGTATGCTTCCGGATTTCACCAACAACTGGGACCTGCTGCTGGCGGTGTTCATCATGCCGCTCGCGGTGCAATGGTGGGCCGTGTGGTACCCGGGCGCGGAACCCGGAGGCGGCAGCTACATCGCGCAGCGGATGCTGGCGTCTAAATCGGAGAAAGACGCGCTGGGCTCGACCCTGTTCTTCAACGTAGCCCATTACGTGCTGCGGCCGTGGCCGTGGATTCTGGTGGGGCTGGCATCGCTGATCGTCTACCCGGAGCTATCGGACATCGGGAAGGCGTTCCCGCACCTCGATCCCACGCTCATCGGCCACGATATCGCCTTCCCGGCGATGCTGCGATTCCTGCCCGTCGGCTGGATGGGGCTGATGCTGGGCGGCCTGGTGGCCGCCAATTCGTCCACCATCCTGACGCACCTCAACTGGGGCGCATCTTACCTGGTGCATGACTTCTACCGCCGGTTTGTGAAGCCGCAAGCGGGCGAGAAACACTACGTCCTGGCGGGGCGCGTCGCCACGGTCGGGCTGTTTATCGCTTCCTCCGCCCTGGTGTTCGCGCTGGACACCGCTAAAGACACCTTCAACGTGATTCTTCAGATCGGCGCGGGCACCGGCCTGTTGTACCTGGTGCGCTGGTTCTGGTGGCGCGTGACGGCATGGTGCGAGATCGTGGCCATGGCCAGCTCCTTCGCCATCTCGCTGCTGTTTCTGATCCTGGTCAAGAATGGCGTGGCGCTGGGCACCCACTACCAGCTTCTGATCACGGTCGTCTGCACCTCGCTCTGCTGGCTGGCCACGGCCTACTGGGGGCCGCAGAACGATCCGCTGGTGCTGGCGGAGTTCTACCGGAAAGTCCATCCGTTCGGACCCGGCTGGCGCCGTGTGCGCGCGCAAGCCGGCGTTTCCGAGGCCGAGGCGGCCATGTATGCCCGCAGTGAGAACTTCCCGCTCGCATTGCTCGGCTGGTTTACAGGCTGCATCATGATCTGGTCGGCGCTGTTCACCGTCGGAAACTTTCTATACGGCCGTATCAATTACGCGCTGCCGCTGCTGGCGGTTTTCGTGGTTAGCGCTATGATCGTCATTCGGGTGGTCCAGCGTCTCTGGAAATGAGGAGATCGTCATGAATGAAACTTCTTCACGCCGCGACCTGCTGCGGCTCGCCTCCGCAGCCTCCTTGGGCATCGGCCTTTCTCGGGCGGCTCCCCAGCAGCCCGCCGCCGCCGCGGATCGCGGCGTCGAGGGCATGAAGTTCGAGGCGAAAGACACCGTGCGGCTGGGCGTCATCGGCATCGGCGGCCGCGGCACCTCGCTGATCGACAACTTCTCCGCCATTCCACAGGTGCGCGTGACGGCCATTTGCGACACGGTGAAGGACAAGGTGACCAGGACGCAGGCCAGGCTGGAGCGCGCCGGAAAGCAGCCGCCGGCGCTGTATCACTCGAGCGATCACGCCTTCGAGGACCTCGTCAAGCGGGACGATATCGACCTGGTGGTGATCTCGACGCCATGGATCTGGCACGTGCCCATGGCCCTCGCAGGCATGAAGCAGGGCAAGCACGTAGCCGTGGAAGTGCCGGCGGCCCGCACCATAGAAGACTGCTGGGACCTGGTCAACACCTCCGAAAGCACCCGGCACCACTGCATCCAACTCGAGAACTGCTGTTACGGGTACAACGAGCTGCTGGTTCTGAACATGGTGCGGGCCGGCCTGTTCGGCGACCTCACGCACGGCGCCTGCGCTTACAACCACGATCTGCGCAGCGTCCTGTTCTCGAATGAAGGCGAAGGCCTGTGGCGGCGTTTCGAAAACGTCAACCGCAACGGCAACCTTTATCCCACGCACGGGTTGGGTCCGGTGGCGCACTACATGGACATCAACCGCGGCGACCGGTTTGAGTACCTGGTATCGATGAGTTCGCCCGCCCGATCGCTTTCCGAGTACCGCAAGACGCACTTGCCACCCGATGACCCGCGCCAGAAAGAGGTGTATCGCTGCGGCGATCTCAACAGCAGTCTGATCCACACGGCCAAGGGCCGGGTGATCACTCTGGAGCACAACGTCTCCACTCCCCAGCCTTACGACCGCATCAACCTGATCGCTGGAACCATGGGGATCTTCCGCGACTACCCGCCGCGGATTTTTGTCGACGGCTCCGCCAGAGAAGAGTTTGGGCCGATCGACCCGTACAAAGCGCGGTTCGAGCATCCCTACTGGAAGCAAGTGGGCGAGCTGGCGCGGGAGTTGGGCGGCCACGGCGGCATGGATTTCGTGATGGCGTACCGTCTGATCCAATGCATCAGAGAAGGCGCGGCGCCGGACATCGACGTGTACGACGCCGCCGCGTGGAGCGCTCCCGGTCCGCTGAGCGAGGCATCCGTGGCCCAAGGCAGCGCCCCCGTCCCGTTTCCGGACTTCACCCGCGGACGCTGGCAGCACGCCGCGCCCGCCATGCCGGCCGGCGCCATGGCTCAACCGGGATAATAGAGGGGAATGCGCTCCATCGCGATCGCCGTGCTGCTCGCATCCGCCGCGGTCGCCCAAACCGTTGTGGATCCAGCCAAGCTCGGAGACGTCCCCAAGGCTCTTGCGCCGCAGCCAGGCGGCCGACCGCTGCAGTGCCGGGTCATGCCGATCAAGCCCGCGCTCGACTTCGGCTTTCGCTTTCAGGCCGGCTATGTCGTGCGCGTGCCCATGAGCCAGTACTCCGGTCCGGGACACAAATGGGCCATGCTGACCAGGATCACGCCGGAAGGCGGCGGCCGGAAGCCCGTATATCTCCTCAGCGGCGTCAGGCTGCCACCCATTCCGAGGACCAACCTCGAGTTGGAGATCGGAGGCGGGTACTTGCTGGGCGAGGGCCGGTACGACGTGAGCTGGGCCATGTTCGACGATGCCGGCCGGACTTGCCGCGGCGGTTGGCGTGTGGACGCCAGGCTTGGCCGCCGCGAACGCCGGGTGAAGGTCGCCATGCCCCGCGGAGCCGTCGGCGAGTTTTCGTCGCGTGTTTTGCCCAACGGGAAGCGCGACAGTGATGACGCGCCCCCTTTGCGCCTCACCGTGCTGCTGCACGTAGCGCCGCTCGTTCCGTTCAGGACCAGGCTGCGCGCGAGCGATCGCGTGATGTTGCTGGGCTTGCTATCGACGCTGCTGGAACGGCTGCCCGCGCGTTCGGTGCGACTGGTGGTATTCAATCTGGATCAGCAGAAGGAGCTGTTCCGCCAGGAAGCCTTCCCTCCCGAAGCGCTGGATCAGGTGGCGCAATCCATAAACGGGCTGGAGCTCGGGCGGGTCGATTACCACGTGCTCCAGAATCGCCTCGGTCACGTTGACCTGCTCGCCGGCCTGGTAAACCGGGAATTGCAGGCGGAGGCACCCTCCGACGTGGTGGTTTTTCTTGGTCCGGAGGCACGGTATTGGGACAAGCTTCCGGAAGCCGCGCTGGAGGAGATCCACGGCGCCGAGCCCCGGTTCTTCTACTTAGAGTACAAGCCTCCTTACTTTCGCCCCGGCCCCAACATACCGGATAGCATTTCCTCGGCGGTGGGGAAACTGAAGGGGAAGACGGTAGTGATTCGCTCGCCGGCCGACCTTGCCAACGCCATCGAAGAAATCGAGCGCCGCGCGGCCGCCCCAAAGTAGTGGCCAGGCGTAGCGCCGCCGCTTCCCGGTCCCGCGGAGCACGCCGCCCCTGACCCCCGTCCTCCAGCCCCCCGCGAAACCGCTTGACCCCGCGCCTCGCTTGCTATAGCATCGTGGCACCGGAGGCATCTCAATGAACCGTAGAAGTTTTTTCCAGTTGGCGGCGGGAACGGCTGTGGCCGCCTTTGAGGACACCGCCATCGGGCGCGCTTCGGCCGCCGTCAAGGGACGAACACCCGAGGAAGTCGCCGCCGACGAAGATTACTGGGCCGAGATCCGTAATGCCTTCACCATCGACCGGAACATCGTCAATCTGAACAACGGCCATGTCAGCCCCTCGCCGCGCGTGGTGCAGGAGGCCATGCGGCGCTACCTGGAATACAGCGACATGGGCCCCTACCACACCATGATCAGTGTCCTCGAGCGCCAAGCCGAGGCCGTCCGCCGCAGGCTGGCGCAGGCCGCCGGCTGCGACCCCGAAGAGATGGCCATCACCCGCAACGCCAGCGAGTCCCTCGAGAACGTGCAGTACGGCATCGACCTGAAGCCCGGCGATGAAGTCCTCACCACTAACCAGGACTATCCGCGCATGCTCACCACCTTTCGCCAGCGCGAGCTGCGCGAGGGAATCGTCCTGAGGACCATCTCCTTCCCTGTGCCGCCGCCCGGCATGGACGACCTTTACCAGCGCTTCGAGCGGGCCGTGACGCCCAAGACCCGCATGATCCTGGTCTGCCACATCACCAACCGCACCGGGCAGATTTTTCCCATCAAGCGGATTTGCCAGATGGCCCATGCGCGCAATATTCCGGTGATTGTCGACGGCGCTCACGCCTTCAGCCACTTCCCCTTCCGGATCTCGGATCTGGACTGCGACTACTACGGCGTGAGCCTGCACAAGTGGACCTGCGCTCCCATTGGGACTGGCTTTCTTTATGTGCGAAAGTCGCGGATCGCCGGCACCTGGCCGCTGATGGCCTGCGACCGGAGTCAGGCCAACGACATCCGCAAGTTCGAAGAGATCGGGACGCACCCCGCCGCCAACCACGACGCCATCAGCGAAGCCCTTATCTTCAACGAGAACATCGGCATCGACCGCAAGGCCGCGCGCCTGCGCTACCTGCGCGACCGCTGGGCCAGCCGGCTGGCCGAAAACCCCAAGTGCCGCATCCTCCACAGCCAGGATCCGGAGCAGTCTTGCGGCATCGGATTCCTCGCCTTCAACGGCGTAGATGCCCAAAAGATGCGCGAGGCGCTCTGGTCCAAGTACAGTATTCTGACCGCCCACATGCCCCACGCGGAGTACACCGGGCTGCGCATTACACCCCACATCTATAGCACCCTGCGGGACATTGACTTCTTCAGCGAGGCGGTTGAAAAGGAGATCGGAAACGGTTAGGGAACAACCCGGGGTCTAGTACTACATGGCCTGTACATTTGCATGAAAGGGGACGATCATACTCTATCGGGGACGAATGTCGCATGAAGTCATTCGCGGGGATCGGCGCATCAACCGGCGCTATGACGTCGAGTTGCAGCTCTGCTTCCAGTACACCGACCAGGAAGGGGCGCCTCGGGTTGGCTGTGGGGTAACCGCCGAACTCAGCCGGGGTGGCATCCGGTTTCTCACCGATGATCCGCCGCCGGCAGGTACCGATGTGGAAGCGCGCATTGCCTGGCCCTTTCTGCTGCAAGACACTTGTCCACTCGAATTGGTCGTGAGGGGCTGGGTTTTTGGTGTCGGCGATCGAGGGGTCGTCATGCGGCTCCGCCGTTACGAATTCCGCACTTGCGGCGAGAGGTCTTTCTTCGAGACCGCGCAGCCTTCCGGGACATGGCGCGTGATGTGAGCGCCGCCGCGTCCGGGTAGGCCGCGAGCGCCGGAGGCGGCAAAGATTGGTCGCTCCGCTAGCTGATCTGTAACTGCGGAACCACTTCCTTCAGACCCTAGGGCGTGCGACTTGAAAGGGGCAGTTACGCAGTTCCTGGTGGTATGGGCAAGCTAAAGCATGCCCCACCTTGGTGGGGCATGCTTTAGCTTGCCCTTTGTTTTCCTGGACCAGCTCCACTCGGCTTTATGTCGCGCACTCCGGACACTACCGAAGCGTGCGGGAACCCGTCAAATACAGGTAAGCTTGAGAGATCCATGATGTCGACAAGCTTCCTGCAGAGAATGAGCGCCGGCCTGGTGCTGGCGGCCGGTGCGGCGCTCGGCCAGACTCCGGTGGCTGGCCCGGCGTTCGAGGTCGCATCGGTCAAACCGGCCGGGCCGCTCGACGCAGGCCAGCTCAGGTCGGGCCAGCGGCACGTCGGCATGAGCATTGACGCGGCCCGAGTCGATATCGGAAGTCTGTCGCTGGCGGACTTGATTCGCATAGCCTACCGCGTGAAGCCGAACCAGATCTCAGGCCCGGATTGGATGGCCTCCGAGAGATTCGACGTGTTGGCCAAGCTGCCCGAGGGCGCCTCGCGCGACCAGGTGCCGGAGATGCTCCAGGCGCTGCTGGCGGAAAGGTTCAAGCTGGCGGTGCATCGCGAGAGCAAAGAACGCGCGGTATATGCCCTGGTGGTGGGAAAGAACGGGCCCAAGCTGAAGGAATCCTCACCCGATGCCGACGCCCCCGCGCCCGACGGGGCGAATGGCGGCGCTGGCGCGCCCTTAGTGCTCGGCGGCGCAAATCCTCAGGTGCGCGTAACCGGCCGCGGTGAGAACACCAGCGTGGTGGTCTCGGGCGGGCCAAGCGGGACGGTGCACATGTCGATGGGGCCGAACGGCGCCTTGCGCCTCGAAACGCCCAAGATGACCCTCGCAGCACTGGCCGATCTGCTCTCGCGCTTCGTCGACCGCCCGGTGGTGGATATGACTGAGCTGAGCGGGACGTACCAGGTGGCGTTGGACCTCTCATTGGAGGATATGCGCAGCCTCGCGAGGACCGCCGGTATCGCGGTGCCGGGGCGGGGCGCCGGCGGAGATGCGGCCCGGACACCGGCGGACGCCGCGTCCGATCCACCCGGTTCTTCGGTTTTTGCGGCTGTGCAGCAGCTCGGCCTCAAGCTGGAACCGCGCAAAGCGCCGATCGACTTTATCGTGGTGGATCATCTGGAAAAGATTCCAACCGAGAATTAGAGCGCCGCGCCCGCAATTGCCGCCGAGCCCTTGGCAGGGCGGCATTGCGCCTCCGGCGCAGGAGCCCTGCTCCACTGGAGCGAGTAACGGTCGAAAATTGTTACCGGAGAGGCTCGTAGGAGTCTGGCACGCGCTGTGATATTCTCCCTCTTCGGTGATTTTTGAGGTATGTCCTGATGTCCACCGGCGCCCCAGCCAAAACGCTTCCCGAAAACGCTTATACGCCGCTTCCGCCTGGAACGGTGTACGCGCCGCCGGTTCCGGCGGCTGCCGTGATTGCCGAGCTCACTCCGCGGTCGGTGGGGTGGGGCCTGTTGCTGTGCGTCGTCTTCACGGTGGCGTCGGCGTACTCGGGGCTGAAGGTCGGCCAGGTGATGGAGGCGGCCATACCGATATCCATTCTGGCGATCGGGCTGGCGCGCCTCTATCCGCGCCGGTCGACCCTGCTGGAGAACGTGATCATCACCGGCATCGGCGGGGTGGCGGGAGGCGTGGTGGCGGGCGCCATCTTTACCCTTCCGGCTCTCTACATTCTGAAGCTCGATCCGCACCCCGTCGAGACCATCCTGATTTGCCTGGCGGGCGGCTGCCTGGGCGTGCTGTTCCTGATCCCGCTGCGCCGCTACTTCGTTCGCAACATGCACGGCCGGCTTCCCTACCCCGAGGCCACCGCCATCACCGAGGTTCTGATCACCGGCGAGAAGGGCGGCTCCCAGGCGAAACTGTTGCTGGAAGCCACGGCCATCGCCGGCGTCTATGATTTCCTGGTCACCACCTTTCACGTTTGGAAAGAGTACCTGGACTTCCTGTTTGTCCCCGCCATGCGGGCGCTTTCCGAGCGCGCCAAGGTGGTGTTCAACTTCGACGCCATCGGCTTCATCCTGGGGCTCGGTTACGTCATGGGCCTGCGCAGCTCGCTGATTCTGTGCGCCGGCGGCTTCCTCTCCAACTTCGTGCTGGTGCCGCTGATCTGGATGATTGGCAGCCATATTTCCGCCACCGCGGTTTATCCGGCGCAGATCCCCATCGCGCACATGACCGCCACGCAGATATTTCGCGGCTATGTGCGCTTCGTGGGAGTCGGTGCCATCGCTACCGCGGGGATTTTCGGGATTTTGAAATCCATGCGCATCGTGGCCGGGTCCTTTGGCATTGCCCTGCGCGCGTTCCGGCGCGGCGAGACACTTGGGGAACGCACCGACCGCGATATTTCCGTGATGGCCATCCTGCTGGGGGTGATCGCCAGTGCCATCGCCGTGGCGGCCTTTCTAAGCAATCTCTCGGGTTCGCCCCTGGTGATTCTCGCCGGGCTGGCGCTGACCCTGGTCTTCTCGTTCTTCTTCGCGTCGGTGGCCGCCAACGCCATCGCCACCACGGCGCGGAATCCGGTGTCCGGGATGACCATGCTGACCATCATTATTTCCGCGGTGGTCCTGCTGCGGTTCGGCCTTTCCGGCCCCACCGGCATGTTCTTCGTGATGGCGCTGGCGGGCATGGTATGCACGGCGCTTTCCGTCTCCGGGCAAGCCATCACCGATTTGAAAACCGGCTACTGGCTGGGTTCCACGCCGGCCGCGCAGGAGAAAGTGAAGTTCTTCGGCGTGGCGGCCGCGTCCGTGGTCGTGGGCCTCACCATCATTCTGCTGGCGCGCGCATTTCAGTTCGGCGAGGCTGCGCCGGGAGATGTGCGCGCCGTGTTGCCTTCCCCGCAGGCCTCCATCATGAAGGCGCTGGTGGAGGGTTTCATGAGCCACCAGCCGGTCACTTACATTCTCTTCGGAGCGGGTGCGGCGATCGCCGTCATCATGGAAATGCTGGACGTGCCCGCGCTGACTTTTGCGCTCGGCATGTATCTGCCCCTGGAATTGAACACCCCCGCGCTGGCAGGCGGCTTCCTGGCGCATTTTGTGGGAAAGCGCTCCGAGAAACTGGGTGGGCCGCGGGGGCGTTCGGTGCGCGAGCGGGGCGTGATCATCGCCTCCGGATTGATGGCGGGCGGAGCGCTCGGCGGCGTGTTCGGCGCCGCGTGCCGCCTCTTTCCGAGGTATAGCGAGGATTGGATTCACACGCCGTTCTACGGCCACGAGGTGATTTCGCAATCGGTCTCGACCATCTTTTTCGTGGGCCTGTGCGCCTACTTCTGGTGGAGATCGGTGCGCCACAAGGAGGAAGAAGAGTCATGAGTGCGCGCTTTCAGGAACTGGTGGGCAACGCCATTCTGGGAATCGATACTCTCTGGGGAGGCGACGTGATGTGCGCCTCGGGCGTTGGCCGCTTCATCGCCGATTCGTGGTTCTCCGATGAGCCGCTTCCGGTGGCGTATACCGACCCGACCGCCGCGCGGGTTCGCGAATCGGGCGGCGTCTCAGCCAAAGAGCCCGACCGAAAGGCCATCCAGAACTATTTGGAGCGGGTGGATATCACGGGCGCCATCCGCGGCTTGAAGGACCAAGCCGAGGGTCGCTCCGCATACCGGGCCGGCCTGGCTCTCTGTTTCGAAACCATGTGGGAACTCGCCATGGAGATCCTCGGCACGGGCGAGCCGGTCCCCTACAGCCGCTGCGTGCAGGCATCCACCGGCCAAGCACCGGAACCGTCCGATCCTTCCGGAAAACGCGAGCGCGTCGCCGAGTTGCTGGCGCGGGCCGGATATCCTTCCCACAACCGGCAGGAGCTGCTCACGGCCGTGGATGCCTGGAGAAGAGCCCACCGGGTCCCCATGGCCTCCATCAAGCCGCTGGGCGCCGCGGTCATCGCCTGGTTCGACCAATTGAGCGCCGCCCGCGTAGTGCCCCATCTCCCGGCGGCGCTGCATTCCGTTCCGCGCGCGAATATCCGGTTTCTGCCCATCCAGGACGCCTGGTTCTCCGGTTCCATGAATTACCTGGGGCGAGCGCGGCGTGCCGACGGCGCGCCCGAGTACGAGGCCACGTATGAGATCAACGCCTCGCTGGAGATCTCGATTCCAGAGTTCTTGCAGTTGGTCAGCCACGAAGTGGTCCCCGGCCACGTGACCACCTTCGCCTACTTGCAAAACCTGTACGTGCGGGGCGCGGTGGGGTTCGAAGCGTCGGTCCTCACCATGAACACACGCGCGGCCGCTCTTTTCGAGGGCATCGCCAACAACGCCATCCTGATGGCGCACGGGGTGACCGAGGTGGATCAGTTGCCCGATGAGGACCTCGAAATCGGCGTGCTGCTTCCGCTGCTTCAGGACGACGCCAAGAACCAGGCATCCTATCTCACGTGGAACGAGGGCGCCCCGCAAGCGGAGGTGGCGGCCGTGCTGCGCAACGAGTTCCTGGTCTCCCCCGAGCGCGCCGGCAAGCTGTCGGGCGCCTGGGGACGCCATCCCTTGCTCGGACGAATGTATTTGCCCGCGTACCGCGCGGGCACGGAAAAGGTCGCGGAGCTGCGCCGCCGCTTCCCGGCGGATCGGCTGCTGCCCGTTCTTTACGGCTGCTCGGGGCTGGTGGATGTGACGACGATTGAACAGGCGCTCTCGGGCCAGCCGGTAGTCCGCCGGTAACCGGCGATGATCGGGAGCGTGGAATCGGCTGCTATGATGAATCTTGGGGGCGAGGCGCGCCTCGGTCGCGCGCCGTCGCCGTGCGCGGCGCAACCATGACTTTCCATTCAATCAGCCCCGTTTGGGAGGGTTCGGAATGACCACAGAGCCTTCCACCCCTTTGACACTGACGGAGCACCGGGAGTTGAGCCGCGAGATTCGGGCGGCCAACACCTTTTTGCGGGAACTGTGCGACGTGGTGGTGGGCGCCTACGGGCCGCACAGCCGCGCCGCGTTCAGCTTCCTGAAAGTCACCGAAGCCATCGAGAGCCTCTTCCAGGACCTGCAAACGCAGGCCTCCCAGGACCACCCAGGTCCCGATTCGGACAACTTGTACGGTTAGAGGTTCGGGCGGTTACCACCCCACCGGCTTTCCGCGATTCTGTTCGTCCAGCCACTTCTGCAGGGGCGCAAAGTAATCGCGGATCGCCGAGGCGTCCATCTCGCGCGTGCCCGCAATCTTTTCCAACGCTTCCTGCCAGGGCCGGCTCTGCCCCATTTCCAGCATGGCGTTCAGCCGGCTGCCCGCCGCCTTGTCGCCGAAAATGGAGCAGCGGTTCAGCGGACCCGCGCAACCGGCGGCCCGCGAAAGCGCGCGGTGAAACTGAAACTGCAGAATGTCGGCGAGGAAGTACCTCATATACGGCACGTTGGCGGCCACGTGATACTTGGCCCCGGGATCGAAATCCGCCTCGCTGCGCGGGCCGGGGGGCGCGACTCCCTGGTACTTCTCGCGAAGCTGCCACCACACCTGGTTGTACTTTTCGGGCGGGATCTCGCCCGAAAACACCTTCCAGCGCCACTGGTCGATCACCAGACCGAAGGGTAGAAATGCGATCTTTTCCAGCGCCCGGTGCAGCAGCAGGCCGATATCCTTGGAAGTATCCGGCGCCTGGCCGAGCAGGCCGAGCTTGACCAGGTACTGAGGCGTGATGGAAAGCGCGATGGTGTCGCCCACCGCCTCATGGAAACCGTCGTTGGCGCTGTCGCGGAAAGAGGGCGGCTGCCGGCAGTAGGCGCGCTGGTAGAAGTTATGGCCCAGTTCGTGGTGGATGGTCAGGAAGTCCTCGCCGGTGATCTGGATGCACATTTTCAGCCGCACGTCGCTGAGCATGTCGATGTCCCAGGCGCTGGCGTGGCACACCACCTCGCGGTCCCTGGGCTTGAGGAACAGGGAGCGCTCCCAGAACGTCTGCGGCAGCGGATCGAATCCCAGCGAAACGAAGAAGTTTTCGCCGTATTTGACCATCTGCTTCCAGTCGGTGTTGCGCTTTTTGAGCAACTCGGTCAGATCGTAGCCCGGGTCGGCGTTGGCCGGCGCCACCAGCGGATAGATGTTGTCCCACTCCTGCGCCCACATGTTGCCCAGCAGGTGGGCCGGGATCGGCCCGCTGGCGGGGACCGCGTCGCCGTACTTCTCGCGCAACCTGGCGCGGACGTAAGCGTGCAGCGACACATACAGCGGCCGCACCTGTTCCCACAGGCGGTCCAGCTCGGCGGCAAAGGCCTCCGGGGTCACGTCGTACTTGGCGCGCCACATGGCGCCGTTGTCCGGGAAGCCGAGCTGCCGCGCGCCCTTGTTGGCCAGCTCCACGTAGCGCACGAAGTCCTGGCGCATGGGGCGCGAGATGGCGTGCCAGCCGGTCCACGCCTCCAGCAGTTGTTGGGGGTCGCGGTTCTCGGACAGAATTTTGCTCAGGTCCTCGAGGTCCTTGCAGCTCTCCGGCCCGCTGGGGCAATACTTACCCTTCCCGTAGGTGCCTTCCATGCCGGAGACGATGCGGGTCAGCTCTTCGCTCTCCTTGGGATCGGAGGGCGTGGCGATGGTGAGCGAGAGCTTGAGCAGCTTGATCTTGCGCGCCGTCACGGGATCGAGCTTCAGCCCGTCGAACCGCGTCGACTGCTTGGCATAATCGACGGTGGCGGCGATGAGGCGCTCATCGAGCTTGGCCGAGAGGGTTTCGGTGTCGTCGGTGATGTAGGTGGACTTGACCCAGTCCGCGCGCCCCGAGTCAACGCCCAGGACGAGCAGCTTCTGTTCCACGTCGTCGATGAACTTGCGGGCTTCCTCGGGGGTCGGCTTGCGGTCCGCGCCATACGCCAGGGCCGCCAGGGAGCAAGTAAGGCACACAACGCCACGAATCGTCATGCTTACACCTTAGCGCGGTTCTCTTGGTGGGGCATGCTTTAGCTTGCCCTTTGTTTTCCCGAGCCACCGCGTCGCGCACCCGCGCACCCGCACCGATTTTGCGACTGCGGGGCCGTCATGTTAGCATCAGATTATCCGCCTGACATTGCGGGGACGTAGTTCAGTTGGTTAGAACGCCGGCCTGTCACGTCGGAGGTCGCGGGTTCGAGCCCCGTCGTCCCCGCCATTCGTTTCAGCGGTTGCCGACGCGAGCGCGCGGCGGCTGGCCGTGGAGATAGCGGGCCATCTGGTACTCGTAATAGAGGACGTGCTCGCTGGCGATGGCCTTCTTGAGTTGGTTGAGCTGCCGTGGGTCGCGGTCCTGCGGTTTGCCCGTGACCCCTTGCAGCAGCGCGTCGTAAAAGTGCGCCTCGCAGCGCAGGCCGGAGAGCGGCTCCCCGGAGCTCCGGAACAGGGACGCCTCGAACTTCTTCTCGTCCAGGAGCGGGCCGAAAATCTCGTCGCGGGACACCTTGCCCAGGTAATAGCCGATGAGCTTTTCTCGCCAGACCGTGGCGCCTTCCTGGCTGGCGCGCTGTTCCCAGGAGGAATCCTTGAGCGATTCGGTTATGTTCGTCCAGCGCTCCTCGAGCAACTGCTGGGCCTGGCGATCGTTGCCGGCGCACCGTAGCCGCCAGTAGAGCATCATGCGGACGTAGTCGCGGTTTGGGTGATTGGTCTGGAAAAAGCGGTCGGCCCAGGTTTCGGCGGCGCTGCCACCGGTCAGCAGCTCGATGACTGCCATGACGAAAATGCCGCGCTCCTCCTTGGAATTCGCCTTCAGCATCTCCTCCGCCACGCTTCGTGCCCCCGCAGCGTCCCCCTGTGCGAGCCGCAGAAAGAACTTGCGCTCCATCAGATAGGGGCTGTCCGGGAACAAGCCGCAGGCCTTCTCCATCAGCGCAGCGGCTTCCGGCAGTCGGCCTTCGAGCATATAAGTTTCCGCGAGACTGCCAAAGACCAGGTCGGGCTGGACCCAGCCTGGGTTCGACGATCGGTTCCGAACGCCAGCCTCGAGGAGTCTCTCGGCTTCCAGCAGGCTGTCTTTCACCTGGTACTGCGCCAGGGAAAGGTGCGCCACCGCCTTGGACCAGTCGAGTACGCTGCGCCGCGCTTCGCGTTCCTGGGGAGGCAAGGCCGGGAGGTTCCGTTCAGCGAGCTGGAGCATCTGCAAAGCGGTCTCGCTCATCTGCCGGTCTCCGCCCACGTCAGCGAGGCGCCAGCCCAACTCGTAGGGGATATTCGGGCTGCGCAGATGCAGCTCGGCCAGCGGCCGCAGCATCGACCAGCACCAGCGCGCCTCGGGCAGGCTGCCGCAGTATTCCGCCAACTGTTTGAACGCTTCTTCGGCGTCCCGGTCGGGCCATCTCCGAAAAGCGTCATCGAGCAGATTGCGAGCCGGATCGAACTGGACCGGCTGTCTCAAGGTGCGGTCGCCGGTGTCGAGCAACCGATAGGCCAGCACATACTCTTCGGCGGGAGGCCAGGCCTGCTCGCGGCGCGATGCCAGCACCTGTTCCAGCAACCCGGATGCGGCTGCCGGCCCATTGGCCTGCACTTCGGCCGCGACCAAGTAGATGCCCAAACGGCGGCGCAGCTCGAGCGGAACCCTGACTGCGGGCTGGGCCAGCAGATCATAAAGGTCGGCGCGCATCGACAGGCCGGCAGACAGGTTCCCGGCCGGCTTCGGCAGCGGGCAGGCGTCCTGCAAACGCTTCGCCTGCGCCAGCGCCGCTAGTTGCGGAAATGCAGCCAGGAAGGACTGCTCGGCAGCGCCAGCATCCGCGGCGGCGGCCGTGCGAAAGGCCTGGCTTGCCTCGGAAACGCGGCCGGCCACGAGCGCCCTAGCACCGGCGGCGGCGAGTTCGGACGCACGGCCGGACGGCGCGCTGTAATGCGTGAGGCCCAGGCGCGCCGCCTGAGCTTTTTGGAGGCAGGCGACGAGAGCTCGCCCATCCTGCGGGTCGGCCGTGCTGGCGCAGAATACGAGCGCCGGAACCAGCTCGGGGAGTGCACGGATACTCCATTCCGGAGGGGCGCCGCCAAAGGGATCGGCGCGGCTCCCCTCGCGTGCGCCCTCTGGGGCCATGGCGGCACGCAGGAGGAAAGTGAGTTCGCCGGTGGTGTATTGCCTTGCCAGCCAGAGGGCGGTCTCACCGGGGACGCGGTCCAGCACCGAGACCGCCTCATCCGGCCTCAGCCACCACTTACGCGCCGCGGCCATGCGGAAGCGCAACTCCGTCACGATCGCGTCCAGCGCCCGGTCCGGATCGGCCCGGACGACCGGGAACTCCCGCTGCAGCACTTCGACGCGGAAGGCATCGCTGGGCAGGCTGGTGTCGACACGGAAGCGCACTCCGGGCACAATCACGCCGAAGCGCCGGCACAGATCCCGGCGCAGCAGCCCCAGGGCGCGCAGCACCTCGGGCTTGAGCTCGCTGCGTTGGGCGAGGCGTGCCGTGATTGCCTCACCTAGCGCAACGCGCACCTCCGGGAAGTTCGGCGGCGTGACGAAAATGTTGGGGCTCGCCGGGCGGGCCTGTGTCGCGGCAATTCCGGCACCCGGCGAGCGTGTCGCCACCGTGGCGGCCGGCAGCCGAGCGGGCACGTACTCAGCCGGCATACTTAGGCCTTCCCAGATGCGTTGGGCGACCTGGGCGGGCGGCTGGTCCGGGTACTTAGGCAGCTCCTCCAATACGTGCGCCAGGAAACGGAGATCCTGGTGCTGTTTGACCATCTCGACCAGCACCTGCCGGATTCTCTCCGCACCATCGGGCAGAGCAAGCGCGTTCGCGACCGCGCGCGGCGCAGCCTGCCGGAGCTGGTCGAGCATCGCCTGCACGCAATCGGCGGTGAGGAACAGCTCGGGGTCTTTCAACAGCTCGCCAGCCACGTTGGCCGCGATCATTGCTTCCGGCGGGCGGCGTTCGATGTCGTCAGCGATCCACAGCGGGGTGGCCCAGCCCGGCACCAGCCAGCGCGTGGCCAGTGCCGGCGCTTTGAACCTCGGCCAGTGGCCGGCTCTCTTCTCCAGCAGGGACGCGACCCGGGGCGGGAAGTTGCGCTCGACGATGACGCGCGAGCGGGCGCGGAGCGGCGGCAGTATCAATGGGCGTTCGGCCGGGCCCGCCTTGAAGCGCATCTCGCCGATCATGGGCCCCTTGTCCGGACCCGGCGGCCGGCTGACCAGCTTCAGATAGCGCGGAACGCTGATGCCCATCTCGGTCGCGATCTCTCGGGCCAACTCTCCCCATTCCTCTTGCAGCCGCGCCTCGCTCAGGTCCTCCAGGCTGTTGTATTCCAGCACGAGCGGGGAATCGCCTTCGTTTCGCGGCTGATCCGAAGCGATCGACGTCGTGAGGCCATAGTAGCTGGGCACATAGGACTCGGCGCGCCGTAACTCCTCGATCAATTCGTTCGAGAAGGCAAGCTTTCGATCCAGCGAAAGGTAGTGGCCCACCGCATCCAGCTCGGCCTGCCGGTTGCTGTCGGACAGCCCGGCCAGGCGGTGGATGCGCTCGACCGTGTTCCTGCGGTACTCCAGATGGTTCAGCTCCATCCAGGCGCCCCAGATCAGCGCTTGAACCAGAACCACGGCCGCGGCTGCCGTGGCGAACCAGCGCCACCGCGTGATGCGGGCGCGCATGGCGGCAGCCCAGGGCGCCAGAATGGGAATCAAAGCGTCGTGGCAGAGCTCGTAGCGGTACCCGTCGCCGGTCTCGCGGTCGCGCACGACCTCGTGCTCGCACAGGTGTTTCAGGACAGTTGCCAGCCGCTTCGGCTTCAGTTCGGTGAGCGATTGCAGGTCTTCTTTATAGTAAGAGGCCTTGGTCCCGCTCGGCGGCGCTAGAACTCTCAGGACACGGGCGGCGGCCTCCCTCTCCCAAAACCCGAGTGGCGCGGTCATGGCGCGCACGTAGTCCTGGATGATGCCTGCGCGGCCGCCCAAGGATCGGTAGAGGTCCGAGTCGATCTTCCGCTGGTCACGCTTGACGGCCTCTCTCCACAGCCGCAGGCAGACGATCTGGAGGAACGGCAGCGCCACGCGACGCGCCGGCGTGGGGCCGGCCGTGTCGAGGACCGGCTTGATTTCCACCTGCAGATCGGCGATCAGGGTACCGACCAGGTCCGGATCCCACGTGAATCCCTGCCGGACGGCCGGACACATGATCGCTTCGCGCGCCTGGTCCTCGGCCAATTGATCGAGGTGATAGGTGGACTGGAACAGGTTCAACACCTGCTCACCGAAACGTTGCAGCGAGCCGAGGTATTCCTCGCGCAACGAGATTACCAGGTGCAGGTCGAGCTGGGCGCGCAACAAGGCGACGATTTCACCCCGCAGCGGCACGGGGTCCGGATCCCGCTCGTGCTGGATGAGGAACTGCTCGAACTGGTCGAGGATGAGGACCACGGGCTGGCCGGTGGCCTTGTTGATCGCCCGCACCGCCTCGACCAGGTTCAGTTCAGCCGCGCCCGCTTCTGCCGTTCCCGTCTGTGGCGCCAAGGCGCGCCGCAGGTTGGCGGCGAAGTCCTTGTCCCAGTGGTCGAAATAGAACACATGCGCTCCCTGGGCGCGCAGCTCGGGCACGATCAGGGTTCGCATCAGCGAGGTTTTGCCCGCGCCCGAGGGGGCGTAGAGCACGGTGAGCGGGTTGGAGAAAACCTTGTTGCGGAGGATCAGGGCTTCGCGGCCGCGTCCGAAGAAGAGGTCGCGCTCCTCCTCGGTGTACGGCCGCACGCCTACGTAAGGCGCGACCTGCTGCGGTCCACCCGCGATTTCCGTCGCCTCGGCCTGCATTTCACCTCCTCACCCCGGCAGATTGCAGCGTCTGAGCGAATGCCTCCGGGTCCGAGGGAATAAGCTTGGCGTGCAGGCCGCTCCAGCACAGCTCCTCGATGGGGGTAGTCGGCTGCCGCACTGCATAGGGCTGCTTGGTCATTTTGCCGAACACGTTCATCACAAGGCGGTATTGCCACACATCGAGGCTGTACCCGAGAAACAGCGGGTAGCGCTGTTTGAACGGCAGGCTGAAGGCCGTTGGCACGTTGGTGTGCTGGTTTTCCAGCCGGCCGAGGAAGGTGAGGTGGTCGGTTTCGGTTACCACCACGGTGTCGATGCCGGCCGGCAGTTCGGCGCACTCGTTCAGAAAGGGACTGCCCATGACCTTATAAATGATGAGCTCGTTGGACTCGTCCAGCAGCAGGTCGTCGGTGTTACGCATCTCGACCGGCGGTTGGCCCCCGCAGCGCACCACCACTATCTTCCCGTCGTGCTCGGCGTTATTGGAATGGAGCACGTGGGCGACCACGACGAACCGCTTGTTGGCCTCTCTCAGCCGCTGTTCGAGGACGTCGTCGTAAGTGGCGGAGATGATCAGGAGGGGCGGTTCCATGGCCGCCAGCAGGTTCAGCACTGCCGGGGGCTTTTGCTGCTTCTTCCGCTCGAGCAGCATGTTGCGGAACTCGAACAGCAGCGTCGGCCGGTCGTTGTACATGAGCTCCAGATACTCGGCGGTGGTTGCTAGCGGGTAGGGCTCTTCGGTTCTCAAGCCGGCCAGCGCGCTCATTGCCGAGCTGAGTGCAAATGCGCTGAGCGGACCGTCTCCGTACACGCCTGGACCCAGGAACGGGATGATGCGGCGTTGCGCCAGCAGCGGTTGCACGGCGCGGTAGAACTCGGGGTGCAGCGGCTCGAGGGGCGCCGGGGTGGCCCCGGCGCGGGCGTGGCGCGCAATCACCACGTCGCCGGGGGTGACATCGAAGCCCCACCGCTGCGGGCGCTGCTCCTCTCCGGCCATGTGGTTTTCGATGAACTGGAACAACTCCTCGATGGTGACGATGCCGTCTCCGTTACTGTCGGCGGCTGCGCCTTCGAGCCCCTGCACCATCCACTTCGTAAACAGGCTACAGGTGTCGCCCGGCAGCTCCAGGCTGGGCTGGATGGCGCTGGACGACGTCATGACGTACTTGCCCTTGCCCTGGCCGAACTGGTTGGTCATGGCGGACGAGAGATCGCCCTTGAGCTCGCCGCGCGAATCGCCGCTGTAACAGCAGTCGAGGATGATGACCACCTGGGCCGCCTTGCTGCGATCGATGATGCTGCGCAGCCAGGAGATGGCCACCGAGCTGGAATCGAGCAGGTCCTGCTCGGTGTCGCTGGCGCACAGATGCAACCCGTTCATCGTGAGCTTGCCGTGGCCGGAGTAGTAGAACAGCACCAGGTCGTCGGGCGCAGCGTGAATGAATAAGCGCTCCAGTTCGCGCTGGAGCTGGTTACAGGCCGGGTCGTAGAGCGGCTGCACCTGGAAACCGCACAACTGGGGATCGGACAGCACACGGGCCATCGCGTCCACGTCGTGCCGGGGCGCGTGCAGTTCGGGTATCTCCGAAGTCCGCTGATATACAGCGGCCCCCGCCAGCAACGCCCGGCGTATTCCCACCGCTCCAGGCATATTCGCTCCCGGTGCTCAATCGCCTTTCGCGGCGGCCGGAGCGCCGGCTAGGTCGCCCAGTTGCCGGACCAGCGACTCGATCTCCGATCGGCCCAGGTTGTCCACTTCCATAGTAATTTCTTTGCCGTCGGGAGCCTTAATACTGAAACTTACCTTGCGGTGCCTCTCCTTAAGGAACGTGGCCAGGCAGTTGACCAACTCGCGGAGCGCGCCGCTCTGGAGAAACACCAGGCTCAGCGGACCGAGGAATCCCAGGTCCAGCGCCTTGCTGCCGGGCCGAGCGGTGGACCGCACGGGCTCAGCCTGACACCCTGGCACCGTACGGGAAATCCAGGCCTGCAATTCGCGCCCAATTTCGGCGATTTCTTCGCCGTTGGTCGCATCGGCGTGAATCGACAATTCCAGTGCGTTCATATTCGGGAGCACCTCCGTCATTTGGAGTCCGGCATTTTCATATTGGACTCCCGGATCCTGATTCAGCATACACCCAACCGCCATCTTTCGATCCTGCGAGTTGCATTTCTTCCTCCGGGAACCGTCTTTGGCCCACCAAGCGCCACTTTCGTCTGGTATCTGAGTTTCTGGAGCGTCACCACGATCACGTGGGTGCTGCTCTTCGGCAAGCCTACCTTACGGCTCAACGCGGAGACGTTCCAACCCCGTTGGGCACCGTCCAGAAACTCCAGAATGGCGAAGGCCCCTTCGATCGCCGTGGTATGCAATTCTGAGTTCATGATATGAAACCCGGTTGAGTGGTACTGACACCATAGACGCCAACTCTTTTATTTTCAATGCACAGTCGATTTCCCAAGCTGGATGTTGCGGGTTCGCGGGGAACCGCTGCGGATTACGTTCCGCAGCACCGTGTCAGTGGCCGTGTCAGTAACGGCTGCGAAAACGGGTCATTTCGTGTCGGACCGTGTCGCCCAGAGGCGCCCGCAACAGATTGAGGGAATACGTACTTCGCAGAAAACAAAGGGCTAGTGCTTGCGCCTGTCACGTCGGAGGTCGCGGGTTCGAGACCCGTCGTCCCCGCCAATTCCCTTCCAATCACGTATCGTTGCGCTGGCCAGGCAGCCGTGACATGATAGCCTCGATGACGGGCCGTTGGCTGTGCTTGATAGCGCTGGCCCCTATGCTTGTCCCCCGCGAGCTTCCGAGCGCTCCGGAGCTGGTCAACAGGGTCCTGGAACTGCGCCGCGGCGCGAGTATCCGCGCCCGCGGCCGCATGACGTACACGGACGCCGGCGAACACCGGAAGGTATTCCAGATATCCGTCTTGCAGAAGCGCCTGGGGGAGAAAGTCAACCTGCTATGGTCCGTCACCGACCCACCGGAGGCGCGCATGCGCATTCTGGCTGAGATCCCGCTCCAGGGAGAGCCGGCCGTCTGGTTTGCTTCCGCCGCGAAAGGCGAGCCAGTGGCGCTGCCTCCCCAGCGCTGGTCCGCGCCGATTCTCGGCAGCCATCTTACCATCGAAGACCTCGTGGACGACTATTTTTCCTGGCCAAGCCAGGTGGTCACCGCCGAGGAACCGGCAGGCGGAAAGATGTCCTATGTCATCCGCAGCGAACCCGCCGCGCAGCGCTTCTCCTCGTTTGCCTCCATCGTCTCCGGGCTGGATGAGGAAACGCTTGTGCCGATGCGCATCCTGAAACACCCACGAGGAGCGGGCGCGCCGAAAGAAATCGTCTGCCGGGGCGTGCGGCAGTCGGGCAGGCAATGGATCGCCTCCAACATCGAGGTACGCATACCCGGCTCCCCTGGGAGCACGAGGATCGTCTTCACGGGCGGAACGGAGACCGCCCGAATCCGGGACAGCGAGGTCGATCCCAAGGTAGTCTTTGGAGCCGGCGCGGATGGCCGGTGACGCCGTGCAGGTTCTGAGAATTTATGCCTATCCACACGATGGCGATGTCCAGGGATGTCAGAGGGGAGCGCACGCGGTGGCTGTGGAGATTCCCGAACGGCAGGGCGAGGAACTTCATCCCCGACCACCGTTGCGTTCGTCCGAAACAATCCGGCCGTCGAGCAAACCGACAATCCGGTTGGCCCGCCAGGACACTCCGGGATCGTGAGTGACGACCACCAAGGTGATCCCCTCGCGCTCATGCAGGTCCTCCAGCAGTGCCAGGATCTCCTCCGCGCTGTGGGAATCCAGGTTGCCGGTGGGCTCGTCCGCCAGGATCAAGTCGGGCGAATTGGCCAGCGCGCGCGCGATCGCCACCCGCTGGGACTCGCCTCCCGACAACTCCGAAACGCGGTGCCCGCAACGGTGGCTCAGGCCGACGCGATCCAGCAGCGACGCCACCCGCCGCCGCCTTTCGCGTTCGCTCCGCCATACGCCGAACATGGGGATCTCGACGTTTTCGGCCGCGGTAAACCCGCCGAGCAGATAGAACGATTGAAAGACGAACCCCACCCGTCTGGCCCGCAACGCGGCCCAATCGGCCGGCGCCTTCGGTTCGCTCCCGTCGAAGAACACGCGGCCTTTGGTGGGCCGGTCCAGGCCGCCAGCCAGGTGCAGCAGGGTGGACTTCCCGCTTCCGCTCGGACCCGAAATGGCGATGTGATCCTCGCGCCGGATGGAGAACGCGATGTCCCGCAGAGCCACCACCTGCCCGCGCGGAAACACCCGCCAAACGCCATCGAGCTGCACCAGGTCCGCGGCCACGTGAGATAGTGTAACCGATTGATCGCGCGAATAAGGGGAACGCATCCGAACCGGAGGTCGCGGGCTCGATTCCCGTCGTCGCGAATTCCCCGGCTGGCAGCGCGCTCGACCGCCTGGAACCGCATTGTGCTAAAATGAAATCTACATTCATTGTGGGACTTCTGCCCGATATCTTTGTCCGCCTATCATCGCTCTCTTGCATCCCCAGCAATCCATCCGAGGAGTAACGCGCAGGAAATCTATGGCTTCCAACACGTATTCTCAGGGCGCCCAGGTCGAGCACCAGAAGTTTGGCCTGGGGACGGTCCTCGCCAGCAGTGAAGAAAGAATCGTGATCAAGTTCGACGATCACGGCGAGAAGAAGTTCGTCACCAATATGGTGATGGGTAGTTTGAAGAAGAGCGACCGGCAGCCCCCCGCCGAAAAGAAGGGCTCGCGCAGGAAAAAGGCCGCGCCGGTTCCGGTTTAGAGCCACCGGTACTAAAGGAAACTTTCGTTGAACGCACGCCAAAAGAGGTTATTTGAAGAGGCCCGCAAACGCAATCCGGACCTGAAGATGCCCACCAATACGCAGCCTGCGGATTGGACCGAAGACGATCTTGCGCTGATCAAGCAAGGGGTAGGAGACAAGAGCAGCCGGCCCGCGCAGCCGGCCGCGGAGGCCGGCGACGCCAGCGGAGAACCGCCCACCGGCGAACAGACTGGCGCCGTGGTCACATACTTTGAAGCTAAAGGCTTCGGATTTCTGCGGCCGGACGATGGCGGAAGAGATATCTTTTTCCACGTCTCGCGGCTGACCGAGGGCCTCGCCACCGACTTGCGGCCGGGCACGCGGGTGGTCTACGAACTGGGCATGGACCGCACCGGCAAGATGGCCGCGAGCAGCGTGCGCATCCCTCCCGCCGAATGACCGGCTATAATAGGAAGACCGCTGAAACGTCCCCGGCAGTGTTCGCTGGGCGGGGTCTCCTGCTTTCATGTTCGACAACCTGACGGAAAAACTGCAACGGGTTTTCAAGAACCTGCGCGGCGAAGGAAAACTCTCGGCCGAGAACATGGAGAGCGCCCTGCGCGAAATCCGCATGGCGCTGCTGGAGGCCGACGTCAATTTCAAGGTGGTCAAACAGCTCATCGAAAACATCCGGCAGAAGGCCATGGGTGAAGAGGTCCTGACCGCCCTCTCGCCTTCCCAGCAAGTGGTCAAGATCGTTCAGGAAGAGCTGATCAAGGTTCTCGGCAGCCACGAATCCAAACTGAGATTCGCCAACGAGCCGCCCAGCGTGTTCTTGATCGTGGGACTCCAGGGTTCGGGCAAGACCACCTCCGCCGGCAAGCTGGCGCGCTGGCTTTCGAGGAACGGCCACCGTCCCATGATGGTTTCGGTGGACGTCTACCGGCCCGCGGCGCGGGAACAGCTTAAGGTGATCGCGCGAGAGGTCGGCCAGTCGCTCTACGAAGGCGCGCTGGAAGAGACCCAGCCGCTCGAGCTGGCCCGGTCGGCGCGGCGCGAGTGCGCCCACACCGGGCGCGACGTGCTGCTGGTGGATACCGCCGGGCGCCTGCATATCGACGACCAGCTCATGACCGAGCTGCAACAGCTCAAAGAGCAACTCCATCCCGTGGAGATTCTCTTCGTGGCCGACGCCATGACCGGCCAGGACGCCGTCAAGTCGGCTGACGAGTTCCACAAGCGGCTGGGCATCACGGGCGTGATCCTGACCAAGATGGATGGCGACGCGCGCGGCGGCGCGGCGCTCTCCATCCGCCACGTGACCGGGCAGCCGCTGAAGTTCATCGGGGTGGGTGAGAAGTTCGACGCGCTCGAGCCGTTCCATCCCGACCGCGCCGCCAACCGCATCCTCGGCATGGGCGACATGCTCTCCTTCATCGAGAAGGCCGAGGAGGCCATCGACAAGAAGAAGGCCGTCGAGATGCAGCGGAAGCTCATCGAGAACGACTTCACGCTCGAGGATTTCCGCGACCAGATGCGGCAGATCCGCAAGCTGGGGCCGCTGGAATCCCTGCTGGGCATGATGCCCAAGGTGGGAATTCTCAAAGATCTGAAAGACGTCAAGGTAGACGAGAACGAGATCAATCGCGTGGTGGCGATCATCGATTCCATGACGCCCCGGGAACGGGACAACCACATGATCATCAACGGAAGCCGCCGCCGGCGCATCGCCAGAGGCAGCGGCACGTCGGTGCAGGAAGTGAACCAGTTGTTGAAGCAGTACGCCCAGGCCAAGAAGATGATGAAGACCTTCTCGGGCGGTTTCATGGGAAGGAAGCTCGGGAAGATGAAGTTGCCCGCCGGTTTTCCCTTCGGGGACGTGCCGAGACGTTGAGATTGGAGCACAGATGCTGATGATCCGCCTGGCGCGGTTTGGCGCCAAAAAGAAGCCGTTTTATCGCGTAGTCGTAATTGAAAAGGAGCGCGCCCGCAACGGCCGCAACCTGGAAGTGGTGGGGAGCTACAACCCGCTCACCAGTCCGCCGCAGGTGGTGTTGAAACATGACCGCCTGGACCACTGGACCAAGCACGGGGCGAAGATGTCCGATACCGTGAAGCGGCTGGTGGAGAAGAACCCCCCTGCGGCGGCCCCACCGGTGACTGAGTAAAGGTGGAGTAAAGGTGGGGCAGACGATCGGTTTGTGTCGTCTGCCGGCCTGTACGAAGGTGGCAGACCACAAAATGCGATGGTCTGCCCCACAGACCCGCTCCAACACGCGTTCCGTTCGCGCTACCATGAATTCTAGGGAGGCGGGATGGCAATGAAACAGTTGATCGAAGATATTGCGAAGGCTCTGGTGGACATCCCGGAAGAGGTTTCGGTCCGCGAGGTGGAAGGCGAACAGGTCACCGTTCTGGAGCTGAGAGTGGCGACGAGCGACCTGGGGAAAGTGATCGGAAAACAGGGCCGCACGGCGCGTTCCATTCGCACGATTCTGGGGGCCGCTGGGATGAAACTCAACCGCCGCTTCACGCTGGAAATCCTCGAGTGAGCTTGCCCGAAGCCGGATGGGTCACGCTGGCCCTGCTGGGGAAGTCCCGAGGCAATCAGGGGGAAGTCACGGCGCTGGCCCTCGGCAGCAAAGCCGATCGGTACGAGGCTTTGCGCGAAGTGTATTTGTTCGGCCCGGGCGAGTCCGGACAGCCCGAGCGCCGCGAAGTCGAATCTACCTGGTTCCACAACGGGACACTGATCTTCAAGTTCCGGGGCGTGGATACCATCGCGGATGCCGAGTGCCTGTCCGGAGCGGAAGTGCGTGTGCCCATGAGCGAGCGCGCGCCGCTCGAACCCGGCGAATTCTTCCAGTCGGACCTGGTGGGCTGTGAAGTGGTGGACCGGCGCACGGGCGAATCTCTGGGGCACGTCTCGGGCTGGGAGGATTCGGGTGGCTCGGGGCTGCTGGTGGTGGAAGACGGCTTGTTGATTCCCTTCGCGCGAGCGATCTGCGTGGAGATCCATCCGGAAGCGAAACGGATCGCGGTGGAATTGCCCGAAGGCCTGAAGGATTTGAACCGACCGTGATTTTTCATGTGCTGACGATCTTCCCCGAGTTTTTCGAGGGGCCGTTTGCGCATGGTGTCGTCAAGCGGGCCAAGGATGCGGGCCTGGTGGAGATCCGCGTCCATAACCTGCGGGACTGGACCTCCGACCGGCACAAGACCGTGGATGACCGGCCGTTCGGCGGCGGCGAGGGTATGGTGCTCAAGCCGGAGCCGGTCTTCCAAGCGGTGGAATCGATCTGGCCGGAACGCCGGCCGGACCAGAAGGTGGTGCTGCTATCGGCGCAGGGCCGGCTGTTCGACCAGGGCGTGGCGAACCGGCTGAGCCGGGAGGCCGGACTGTTGCTGATCTCGGGCCGCTATGAGGGCGTGGATGAGCGCGTGGCGGCGCACCTGGCCGACGACGAGATTTCGATCGGGAATTACGTATTGAGCGGCGGCGAGCTGGCCGCGGCGGTGGTAATCGACGCCGTGGCGAGGTTGTTGCCCGGAGTGCTGGGGAACGAGAGTTCCGCGGCCTTCGAGTCGTTTCAGGATACGGGCCATGGAGAGGGCCTGCTGGATTGCCCGCACTGGACCCGGCCGGCCGACTTCCGTGGATGGAAGGCGCCGGAAGTGCTTTTGAGCGGCAACCACGAGGAGATCCGCAGGTTCCGAAGAGACGCCGCGCGGGAAAAGACAGCCAGGCTGCGCCCGGACCTGCTCACAGAGCCGCGACCGGGGTGCCCCCTGGGCCCGGAGCGGAGCGGCGGCTCCACGGTATAAGATAGAAGATTAAGGAAATTCTCATGCAGAACGCGCTGTTGACGAAGTTCATTCAGAAGAACAAGCGGGCCGACATCCCCCCGTTCCGGCCCGGCGACACCATTCGGGTCCACGTGAAGATCAAGGAAGGCGACAAGGAACGGCTCCAGGCGTTTGAGGGCACCGTCATCGCCCGCAGCAATACCGGTCTGGGGGAAAGCATCACCGTGCGGAAGGTCAGTTTCGGCCAGGGCGTGGAGCGCATCTTCCCGGTGCACGCCCAGGTGATCGACCACATCGAGGTAGTGCGCAGGGGCCGGGCGCGGCGCGCCAAGCTTTACTACCTGCGCGGTTTGAAAGGCAAGGCTGCCCGTCTCAGGGAGCGCGAATAGTCACGGTTCGCCAATGCGGCCGGAGGCGGCGGTTGGTAAATTCCGATGCGAAGCCACGCTGGAGCGTGAGTTGCGCGCGCGCGGCTTCGGCGCCATCGCGGGCGTGGATGAAGCCGGCCGCGGCGCGCTTTTCGGTCCGGTGGTGGCCGCGGCGGTGATCCTTTCGCCCGACCGCCCCGTGCGCGGCCTCAACGACAGCAAGCTGCTCGAGCCGGAGCGCCGCGAAGTGCTGGCCGGGCGCATCCGCGAGCGCGCCGTGGCATGGGCCGTGGCCGCCGTGGACGCCGCCACCATCGACTGCATCAACATCTACCAGGCCTCGCGCCTAGCGATGCGTTTGGCCGTCAGCCGCCTGATCCCGGCCCCCGATTTCCTGCTGACGGACGCCATGCCCATCGAGCTTCCCCTGCCCCAGCGTCCCCTGATCAAGGGAGATGCGCGCTGCCACGCCATTGCGGCGGCCTCCATCCTGGCGAAGGTCTACCGGGACGCTTGCATGCGCGTGTGGGACGAGGTCTTTCCCCAATATGGGCTGGCCTCGCACAAAGGCTATTCGACACCGGAGCACTGCAAGGCCATCCAGGAGTTCGGCCCCACTCCGCTGCACCGCCGGAGCTTCGAGCCGGTGCGCGCGCACTCTCTTTTTCCCGTCGATTACGACCCGCAAATGGGTCTGTTCGACACCGCGGGCGCCGCATGATGCCGACCGAGCCCGGCGAGGAGCTGGCCGAGCCGGTATCGGCGCCCGAGCCTCGACACCGCTGGTACCACATGACGTCGGCGATCGTGTTCATCACCTTCTGCCTGGAGATCGGACTTTTTCTGCTGATCTTTCCCTGGACCGAGTATTGGGAAGGCAATTACTTCGCCGCCTTCGTGCCGGAGTGGCACCGGTATTGGGACAACCTGTACGTTCGCGGCGCCATCAGCGGCGTGGGCGTGGTGAACCTGTACATCTCGTTCGTTGAGATTTTCCGCCTGCGCCGCTTCGCCAGACGATAGTGCCGCGGCCGCCTGTCCCGCGGGTGCGATACCATACGACAAATGTTCCGCCTGAGCCCACTGCTCTTTGCCTGCGCCGCCGTCTGCGTGGCTCAGGACGCCCTGGCGCCGCATTCGGCCTTCGAGCCTCCCGCAGCCAAGGCAGCCGCCTCGCTGGCGGCCAGCACTCAAGCAGCCCCGCGCGATCTGCTCTCGACCGGCGAGAAGTCGGATTGGAACGAGACGGCGCCGTACGCCGAGGCCGTGGATCTGGCGCACCGCTTCGAGCGCGCCTCGCGGTTCGTCAAGGTGCTGGATATCGGCACGACGCCCGAGGGCCGCACCATGATCGCCCTGGTGGTATCGAACGACCGCGCCTTTACGCCCCAGGCGGCGGCCAAGACCAGCAAAGCGATCATCATGATCCAGAGCGGCATTCACGCCGGCGAAATCGAGGGCAAAGACACGGTGCTGATGCTGGTCCGCGATATGACCGTTGGCAAGCGCTTCGCCGCGTGGCTCGACCACGCCATCTTCGTGGTCATTCCGGTGTTCAACGTCGACGGGCATGAAAACTCCAGCCCCTATCACCGGCCGAGCCAGAACGGGCCGAAATCCACGGGCCTGCGGGCCAACGCGCAGCGGCTCAATCTGAACCGCGATTACATCAAGGCGGATACGCCCGAGATGCGCGCGTGGCTGCGGCTGTTCAACGCCTGGACGCCCGATTTCCTCATCGACAATCACGTCACCGACGGATCCGATTTTCAATACGACGTGACTTGGGATATGGCGCGCAACCAGGATCTGGCCGAGCCCGCGGGCGCCTGGGTGCGGGACAAGTTCATCCCCGAGCTCGACCGGCGCATGGCGGCGGATGGCCACCTGGTGGCGCCCTACGGCGGGCTGCGTTCCGCCGGGGCCCAGGGGGCACCCCGCCGCGAGTTCTTTATGGAAGTGTTTTCGCCGCGCTATTCCCACCTGTACGCCGCCGCGCAGAACCGCCCCTCGCTGCTGGTGGAGACGCATAGCTTGAAGGCGGCCAAGACGCGCGCCTGGGCCAATTACGACATCATGCGCCACTCCATCGACATCATTTCGGCCGATCCCCAAGCCTTGCGGCGCGCCGTGCGGGAGGCCGACCGCGAGTTGGCGTCGCGCGCGGGAATCCGCACGGCGCCGCCTGTCTACCTGGCCGGCAAGGTGAGCGCCCAGAGCCGGCCGCTGGTGTACCACGCGCTCAAAACCCAGCAGTTCCAGAGCGAGGTCACGGGCGCCAGCGTCACCCGGTATTTGGCCGAACCGGACGATCTCGATACGCGCATTCACGACCAGATCGAGACCACCATCGAGGCGCGCGTGCCGCTGGGCTACCTGCTTTCCGCCGCCTGGAAGGAGTTGGCCGGCCTGCTGGCGCTTCACGGAGTCGAAATGGAGGGCACCGCCAAGCCCATTGCACAGGAGTTCGAGACCTATCGTTTTTCAGGGACGAAGTTCGCGACATCTCCGTTCGAGGGCCACGTGATGGTGGATTTCGAGGTGAAGCCCGTGCGGGAGAGGGTCGCATTTCCGGCGGGGTCGTACTGGATTTCCATGAAACAGCGCCGCGCGCGCCTGATTCTCTCGATGCTCGAGCCGCAAGCCCCCGATTCCCTCGCCCGCTGGGGATTGATGAACCAGGTCTTCGAGGGCGGCGGGATGCCCTCTGGGCCCGGCGGCGTGGGCGAATACCTTTCGGAGCCGATCGCGCGCCGGATGATGGCCGATTCGCCGGAGCTGCGCAAGCAATTCGAGGAGAAGCTGGCGGCCGACCCGAAGTTCGCCGCGGACCGGCAAGCCCGCTTGCAGTGGTGGCTTCAGCAATCCAGGTACGACACCGGCGGCGCGGGAAGGTATCCGATCGTGCGGGTGTGGGAGAAGACGTGGTGAGGGCGTGTGTTCTATCGACTGCGGGCGTTTTGCCGGTACTTGTGGGCGCGCTCGTCGCGCTCCTCTACCAGGCGTTCCCAATCCATGATGTCGTTCATCTCGTGCGGGCTGGCGGCATCGCAAGAGAATGACAGGGAGTAGTTGCGCAGGGTGGCGCCGTACCTTTCCTCATAGGCGTGGATGCGGCGGTCTATCTCAGCGCCGGGGAGCGAAGAGTAATGGATCTCAGTCCTCCCGTTTTCAGAGGTCTCGACGATGCTGCGCCGACTCATGTTTCATCCTCCAGTGTGGGGCGCCCGGAGATCTCAGCGATCAGCGGGAGTCCATTTTCAATAATCATCCGAATCTCTGCGACCGCCCGGTCTGCATCCTTTTTGAATGCGCTCTTCACCTTGAGGTGAAGGTGTGGCGCAGCCACCAGATGCCCTTTCTTGCGCTCGTGGCTGTCGTACCTGATCTGATCGTACCATTCCCCATCGGGGCGGTAGAACGCGATGGTATAGCCGACGAGACGTCCGTCCTGATAATCGGTACGAATGAGGTGCTTCCAGTTCTTGAATGTCGATGGCATAGAAAGAACCACCGGTGGCAAGACCACCGGCGCTACTGCTTCTTTTCGCCGGGCCTCATAAGGGTGGGGGCTGCCTTCTTCTGCTCCTGCTTTTTTTCCTCGTCTTCGGCGGCCTTCTTCTCCGTAGCCTGCGCAGCTTCGCGCTCGGTTGGCGTCATGGCCTCTTGCAGTGCCTTCCTTTCCTTTTGCTGGCGGGCTTCGACGTCTTTGACGCGTTTGCCCAGGTCCTCCTGGGCCGATTCGAGGCTGTCGGCGGTGGTTTCGATGGCCTGCTTCAACACGAAGGCGTAACGTTCCATGTCTTTCGGATGGCTGTCCTGGGCCTTCTGCAGCAGCGGAAGCATTTCCTTCTCGACGGAAGCCACGGCCGCCAGACCGGGCTTGATGTCCAGCCTGCGTCCGATGGCGTCGTCGGCCACGTCGTCGATGGCGTCGATGATCTTGGAGTAATCTTCCAGCGCGTCGTGGATGAGGATCGAGCGGCCGGCTTTTTCCTTGGCGAGCAAGTTGCTGACCAGCTCGCCGCGCTGCCTGGCGAAACCGGCATAGAGCTTGAGCCGCTCGTTGGGCTCTTGCGCCTCCTTGATCTGGTCGGTCTCGTCGGCGGTGAGAAAGTCGCGGTGCGCGAGGCCTTGAGAGTACGCCGGCGCCGCCAGCAACAGACACCACAGCAGGGTCTTCACTTTCGTTTGCCCTCCATCAATCCCAACAGCAGCTCGTCATGCACCTGCTGGACCCTGGCTTTCACTTGATCCAGCAGCGGCCGGTCGCCGTAATCCATGTCCTGTTGGAAATTCTCCAGCTTCCTTGACAAGTCGCGCGTGGTGATCTCGGCCTGCTTGAACCATTTCGGACTGCTGCGCGGGTTCTTGCCGGTTTTCAGGAGGGAATCGTACGCCAGGTCGACCGACTGCTGAATTTCAGCGGCGGCGGCGGTGACCTTCTCGTTATCGCCTTTCCCATAGGCGTCCCGCGCGGCCTTCAACGCCACGGCGGCGTTGTCCAGCGCCAGTTTGGAGCGCTTTCCCAGGTTGGGTTCCGCAAGGGCCTGTTTCAGGTCCGCGCGCAAGGTCCCTGCCAGCACGCAACCCAGCATCAGCACCGCCGGCAGCAATCGCATCCGCATCACCGCTTCTCCAGCTCCCTCTGCAAGATCCTGGCCCTCTGCCGCGCCTGGAACTCCTGGTCCGGATTCTTCCCCTGGCTCATGGAGAGGAACCGTTGGTAGGCTTCCAGGGCGGGCTTCACTTGATGAAGCTTGTCTAAGATGATCGCACGAAGGAACCAGTTTCCGGGAGTGTCTTCGCCCAATGCGCGCGCCCGGTCGAAGGCCGCGAGCGATTGCGGATAATCCTCCATCATGTAGAGCATGCCGCCCAGCTCGCTCCAGGTCTTGGCTTCACCGGGCTTTAGCTTGGCTGCCTCGTAAAACTGGGTGGCCGCCGCCGTAAACTGCCGCCGGTCGCGGAGGGCGCGGGCATACATCATGCGTAAATCGTAATTGGAAGGCTCCGCAGCCGCGGCCCTTTCGAGCAGCGGCAGGGCCTTCTCGAGCTGTTTGTCAAAAACATAGGCCATTGCCAGCGCCACGCGGTTTTCCTGGGTGGGTTCCTTGGCGTGAGCCTCTTCCAGATGCGGAATGGCATCGGCGTATTGCTTGGTTTCCAGCAGCAATCCGCCCATGCGGCCCTGCGCCGCCGCGTTCTCGGGGAACTCGCGGTAGATGGCGACAGCTTCGGCCGGCTGTTTGTCTTTCTCGTAGAGATCCGCCAGTTCGAGGAGACCGTCGCGGTAGTTCGAGTCGAGTTGCGCCGCCTGGCGAAAATGTGGAGCCGCCTCCGCCAGCTTTCCCTGCCGCGCCAGCGCGTGGGCCATCCCGAGCTCGGCTCCGGCCGACTTAGGGTCCAGCTCCAGAGCCAGACGGTAATTCTCTTGGGCTTCGGCCGGCGCGCCGGTCTGAATCTGCGCTTCGGCAAGGTAGTAGCGGGGGCGGAACTCCTTGGGCTTCTGCTCGGCTGCGTTCTCGAACAGGGGCAAAGCCCCGGCGGGATTCTTCTGGCGCATCAGCAGGATTCCCGCATTCAGCTCGGCTTCATATAGGCCGGGCTTGAGCTCGAGCGTCTTGCGGTATTCGGCGATGGCTTCGGCATCCTTGCGCAAGAAGCCGTATGCCATGGCGAGATTGAAATGCGCAAAGTAATCCTTGGCATCGGCTTCGATCGCTTTGGTGAAAGCCTGAACGGCGGCTTCGTACTTCCCTTCCTCGAGGGCCTGGATGCCGGCGGAGCTGAAATCGGAGGCCTGGAAGAAAAAGAGCGCCGCCGCAATCGCCCACATATTCAAATTCTAAGCCCGTGGCAGGGCGGCGGGCCCAGAGGGCGCCCCGCCTCCGGCGCAGAGGCCCCGCCCGGGAGGATCAGCCAACGGTCCATCGTCGCTGAACGAAGATCGCTCGGCAGGGCCGCAGGGCACTACTGCTGCTTAAAGGGGTTGTCGGGCTTCTTCTCGGGGAGAGGCACTTCGGAGGTTGGCACCTCGGCGCCGAACGACAGCGGAATATCGATGTAGGCGGTGTGGTCCCCGTCCTCATCGGTAACGCGCAGCTTGTAGTGCGCCGGCGGGACGTCGAACAACAGATTGCCTTGCGCGGATTCCGCGGGCTTCACCCGGCGCAAGTAACCAATCCACGCCGGCACGCCGTCGCCGTTCTGCAACTCGGGGTAGCTGGCGCCCATATCGTTCTCGATGGTCACGTTGGGCACAATCACGTCGTCGCCGCCGCTATTCACCGCGGTCATGCGCACCAGGAAGAAGCGATGCTGCGGAACCCGCGCACTGGGACCTTCGCCAAACTGCGGCACCCACTGGGTCTCGTAAACCGTGTAGATGATGTGCCCCAATCCCACTTTCTCGCCCAGCGAGTAGCTGCGAACCGGGTAGGATCCGCCCTTGGAGCAAGCGCTCAGGACGAGGGCGGCGAAGACAGCCGCGACGGTTGGAATCAAACTGATATGACGCATATTGCCAGAACCATTTTGCTCGCGCGGCTCGGGCGGTGTCAATAGGGGGGCGGCCGCTGGTAGGGGCCGGGCATGCCCGGCCCCTACGAGATCTTATTGCTTTTGGTGTTCCTGCAACAGCCGCTCGAACTTCCGACGCTGCTCTTCGTTCAGCAATTGCTCGACGCGCGCCTTGCTGTCGCTCAGTACCGTGCGGTAATACTGCCAAAAATCGTTCAGAACGGACTGTATCTGCTCGGCCTGCGCGGGCGTCAGGTTCAGTTCCTTCTGCAAATGGTCGAAGTACAGGGTCTTGCCGGCGGCGGTGTCGAACGCCGGTTGATGCAGCCGGTTGTGGACGCCGAGATTCATGGCCAGCGCGCCCGCCGCCGCGCCGCACAGGAACACCAGGACCAGTGTCACCACGCAGGCAAGCTTGGGGTCCCAGGATCTCCCGGGGGCCACCCTCTCCAGAAGATTAGTATTCATAAGCCGTCAGCGTGACCAGCATGTTGTCCTGAGCGGGAGCGGAATCAAACGCCGGAAAATCCTCCTGCGCCATCACTGCTTCCGGCGAAAGGCCGCTGGGATACGCGGTCTCGCGCGACACCAAGTAGCTTCCCAGAATCGCCAGCGTAAGCAGAGACGCGAACGCCAGGCGGCGGCCAAAGGCGAGATCCAAAGCGAAGAGACTGGCGAAGGAGGGGACGGCTCTCCGCTCGCCCACCTGCTCCATCACCCGGGCGCAAAACCCGGGCGCGGGCTCCAGGACTTCCTCGGGCCGCAATGAGCCGAACCAATGCGAGACTTCCCGCATGGCGCGGATCTCTTCACGGCACATTTCACAGTTGCTCAGGTGCGCCTCGAAATCCCGCTGAGCCGCCGGCGCCAGGGCACCGGACAAGTACTCCTCGAGGCTCTCCATCACTACCGCGTGCATACGTTTCTTCCCTTACGAATGTAAATTACCACGCCTACAACTGCCCCTTGCGGGTCTTTAGCCTCAACAGCATGCCCGCTCGCGGGGTACCTCTACCGGGCCGGGTATACCCGCCCCTGACCATCAGCCGGTCACCATGCCGGGAGCACGCTCCAGGCGTTGCGCCGCCTTGACCAGTTTCTGCCGGGCGCGAAACAGCTTCACCTTGATAGTGTTCTCGTTCATCCCGGTTCTGCCCGCCAATTCCTCCACCGAATACCCCTCAACCTCCTTCAACATCAATAACATACGTTCCTCTTCGGAAACGCGCGCGAGGAGCTTCAAGACGTAATCGCGGCGGGCCAGGGTGGCGTCGATGGGTGCCTGGCGGCCGCCGCTGGGCTCACTGTTGTCCACCCGCCGCACCTCGTCTTCGCTCAGATCGCTCTCGTAGACCAGCTTCCGAACCTTCCGCTTGCGCAGATAATCGAAGCACTCGTTGACCGTAATCTTATAAATCCAGGTGATCAGGGAACTACGGAAGTCGAAGCTCTTGATGGAGACGTAAACCTTGGCAAATACCTGCTGGGCAATATCTTCCACGTCGTTGCGCTGCCGCACGACCCCGTAAATGATGGAAAACACTTTGGACTGATAGCGCTCTACGACCTCGCGGAACGCAGTCTCGTCGCCAGCCTGGACCCGCTGGACCAAGGCGCCCTCCGAGGTGTTCTGGTAGTCCACTCTAGATTTCGCCCGAACTTTGCCGCCGAACGCGGGAAATGGTAGAGCGCCGGCCAGTGACCCCATACACTGCTTGCGACGCGCACCGCTCTATTCGCGTTTCAGTTGCCTGCCTACTAATTCATTTTGCCAGATAGCACGTCCCGGAAGTGCAAACCCGGCTCCTTCCAGTTCGGCCCGGTTTTTCCGCGACCCAGCCCCGCCCTTGCACGTCCAAATGATGGAGTGGTGGAGCGGAGCGGTCCTGTTTGTATAATGGGAGCAGGCAAAGCCCGCAATAAGGAGTGTAAACGCATGGTGCAATTAAGCGAAAGAGCAGTCGGCAAGGTGAAGGAGATCATGTCGGCTCAGGAACCGGTCCCCGCGGGACTGCGCATCGCCGTGGTGGGCGGCGGCTGCTCCGGGTTCAGCTATTCGATGGCCTTCGAGAACCAGCCCAACATGCTGGACAAGACTTACAACTATGACGGGTTGAAGGTTTTCATCGACCAAGCCAGCCTGCTCTACCTGGATGGCGCCGAAGTCGATTACGTGGAGACGCTGGAGGGGTCGGGCTTCAAGTTCAACAACCCCCACGTCAAGTCCACGTGCGGCTGCGGCAGCTCGTTCCAGGCATAGGCGAACCGGAATATTCCAAGGGTTCGAGGCGCTCCTCCGGCTGGGGGGAGCGCCTCTCGTGTATGGGGGCCTCTAGCGGACCTTGCGCGGCACGGGAGGTTGTTGACCGCCAAGTCCACGCCCGGGCCCGGGCGTTTCCGCCTGCAACTTTTTCCATTGGTCGGGAGTCAGAATCCGGCGAATTCCCAGCAGCATTCTGGCATTGGCTTTTTCCAGCTCGGCGCGGGCTTGCGCCACCTTATCGATCTGAGCGACGATCTTGGCCTCATCCGGCTGATCCGCAGCCATCAGCGGCTCGAGGGTGACTTCTTCCCTCTGCACCGATGCGTTGAGATCGATCAGCTTCAAGCGGTGCTGCTGAAAGATGTCGTCCATTCTCTTCTGCTGGTCCGAGTTCACGCCCAGTTTCTCCACCATCTCGGGATTCTTCCACCAGCGGCCCATACCGCCTCCCATAGGCGGGCGACCGGGTTGCCGGGCGGCATTCGGGCCGCGTCCCATACCCATACCACCACCCATACCCATGCCACGGCCCATGCCCGGGCCCATGCCTTGCTGCGGCGGCTGCGGCGGCTGCTGTGGCTGCGGCTGCTGCGCCAACGCCACGGCGCCCGCAAACAGCAAAATCAGTCCTAACTTACTTCCGTATGCTCTCATCGATCCTCCTGGTTACCCGCGGCGGCGCCGCGGCTGTCTTTGCTCTCGTCCGTGAGACCTGGGTCCCAGGACACTAATCTCATCAGCGGCTCCATCGGCTGCGGCACGGTACGCGACAACTCAGCGTCCACTTGCTCCAGCAGCAGGGCGTCGGCCAGGGCGGGTTCCGCCCGCGGTTGCTGCCTTCCGACATCCCGTGGCTGAAGACCGCGGTACAGCGGAATCGCCACAATCATCAGGACGGCGGCGGCCCACGCCAGACCGGCCGGCCGGAGACGGAAACCGCGGCGCGGCGGCCCGGCTGCCCATCCCCGCTGAGCCGGGCCGCCACTGTGCGCCTCGCTGAAACGCCGTACGGAGCCGCGAAACATCTGGAGAACCGCTCCCGCGCGGGCCAGTTCCGCACTGCACTCGTCACACTCGCGCACATGCTCCGCCGCCTGCGGAGTGCGCTCGCCGATCAGCCAACTTGAAATCTGTTGCGAAGAGAGATGCTGGTTCATGACAGCCTTCCCATTCGTTCCCGAACCGATTGGAGCGCCCTGAAAAGGTGCGTTTTCACGGTTCCTTCCTTGATCCCGGTCGCCGCCGCGATATCCGGCAGGCCCATGTCCTCCACAAAGCGGAGTAGGAAGACCGTCCGCTGCCTCTCCGGCAGGCTTGCGGTGGCGCTCCAGACCGCCGCGAGCTGTTCCTTGGCCAATGCCCTGCTCTCGGGCGAGGCGCCCCCATCCGGTATCCACTGGCTGACGGCGTCGAGGTCCACCGCGGACGATTGCGCGCGCTTCCAGAACTGCAGGCGCCGGTTGCGCCCATGGTCGCGAACCAGGTTGACGGCGATCTGCATGAGCCAGGTCTGGATGGAACAATCGCCCCGAAACCGTTCGCGGCTCCTGTACGCTTTGAAGAAACAGTCTTGCGCCACGCTCCCGGCGGCATCCCGGTCGCGCAAGGAAGCCAGTGCGAAGCGGAAGACCCGCGGCCAATGGAGCTCGACCACGGCGTCGAAATCTTCAATCTGTGAGGCGGAGCACTCCACTGCGCCTATCATAGACCCGGATGTCGCAATCGGCTCCACTCACCGGTGTAGACGATTTTTCAGCAGGGCGGGTTTACATCCGGCGATGATTCACGCGGCTCAAAGCTCATTCCCGCCTGAGGGCCTGAACGGGATTGATCCGCGCCGCGCGCCGCGAGGGAATCCAGGCCGCCAGCAGAGCCACCGCCGACAGCGTGGCGAGGGCCGCGGCCAGCGTCCACGGGTCCCGCGCGGAAACATGGAACAGCATGGCCTGAAGCAGACGGAGGGCGAACAGCGATCCCAGCACCCCCAGCACGGCTCCGATGGCCGTCCAGCGCGCAGCGTGCTGGAGCACCAGCCGGGCGATGGCGCCGGGCGTGGCGCCCAGCGCCATGCGCACTCCGATCTCCGGCGTGCGCTGCGCCACCAGGAACGAGACGACGCCGTAAAGGCCGATAGCAGCCAGCAGCAGACCCATGCCGGCGAAAATGCCCAGCAGCACAGCGTTGAACCGCGGCCGCTCGGCCAGCTTGCCGACTCGCTGCTCGATGGTCTCGAGGTTCACCGGCAGAGTTGGATCGAGCGCGGCTACCTCCGCGCGAACCTGCCGGGCCATGATGCCCGGGTCCATGGGAGTGCGGATGATGGCTATCGCCGTGCGGCCCGTGTTGGTGGCCAAATGCTTGCGAACCTCGTAGTATTCCGGGTCAGGCCGATCCACCAGACCGTTGTTCTTCACATCGCCCGCCACTCCCACCACGGTCCGCCAGGGGCCGCTCCGGCCCGGCCGGAGCTGCTTGCCCAGCGGATCTTCGCCGGGAAACATGCGGCGGGCCAAGGAATCGCTCAGGATCAAGACGTTCTGCTCCGGATCGCGATCCTCTTCCCGAAACCCGCGGCCGCGCAAGATCGGAATTCCGAGGGCGGCGAAGTAGCCGGGCGTGACCGAACGCCACACCACCGAGCCGCTGGTTCCATCCGTGAACCGCGGCCTGCCCTGCACGTCAATGGCTGCATAGAGCATCAATAACATGGCGTTCGAGGTTGGCGGCAGCGAGGTGGCGATGGCCACCTCAGCGACTCCGGGGATGCGGCGCAAACGGGCTTCCCACTCCTCGAAGAACGCCGTTCGCCGAACGGGATCCGAATAGGATTTCTGGCCGAGTGTGACGGTGGCCGTAAGCACGCTGCCGGCGCGCATTCCGAGCGGCTGGTTCTGGAGGTTCCAGAGGCTGCGCAGCAGCAGGCTGGCGCCCGTCAGCAGGATCAGCGACACCGCCACCTGCGCGGCCACCAAGCCTTGCCGGAAGAGGTGATGGCGCGTTCCGAGCGTTCGCCATCCGGCCAGGATTTCCGCCCGTGGACTCTGCCAAGCCGGCGCCAATCCGAACAGAACGCCGGAGAACACAGACACGGCCAGCGTGAATAGCAGCACCCGGGCATCCAGACCAGCCTGGTTGAGTCGTGGAATGCCTTCCGGCGCAATCGCCAGAAAGAACCGCAACAGCAGGAAGGCAAGAGCGCATCCCGCTGCGCCTCCGGCCATTGCAAGCAGCATGCTCTCGGTGAGGGCCTGCCGGATCAGCCGCCCACGGCCCGCGCCCAGCGCCGCGCGAACCGCAAGTTCCCGTTGCCGTGCGGCCGCGCGCGCCAGCAGCAGGTTGGCCACGTTGGCGCATGCGATCAAAAGCACGGCCACGACCGATGCCAGCAGAATCCAGGACGCCAGGCGGGCGTCCTGGATCTGCCGGTCGCGGAGCGATCGCACGCGGAGCTTGACGTCTTTCCGAAACTCGGGAGAAACCCATTGCATCGACTTCTCGAACAGCGGTTGCAACGCTGCCGTGGCTTGTGCCACGGTCACCCCGGGCTTCAGCCGCCCGATGGACCAGATCAGCATCGCCACTCTGTGCGTGCGTTGCTCCGCTTCATCGAGCACCAGCGGCAGAAGCAAATCCACGGGCGCAAGCGCCGGCAGCTCGAACTGCGGCGGCAGGACGCCCAATACCGTGGCGGACTGCCCGTCCAGATGGACCAGCCTGCCCACCACGCCCGGATCCCCGGCAAACCGGCTCTGCCACAGGCCGTAGGAAATCAGCGCAACTTTGGGGGCGTTCAGCAGGTCTTCCAGCGCTGTGAAGTTACGGCCGATCACGGGCCGTATCCCCAGCGTCGGCAGGAGGGCGGAGTCCACGCGGGCGCAGCGGAGGCGCACGGGGTTGGCATCCGTGAGGTCGCAATCACCCGGGGTAGCCCAGGACGCCATTGATTCGAAGGGCGCCTGCGCCGCACGCCAATCCAGGAAATCGTAGCCCAGCATGAACTCCTGCGGCGCGATGGGCGCAACCATGCCGAAGGAGACCAGGCGGTCTCCATGAGGATAGGGAAGGCTGCGGAACAAGATGCGGTCCACTACGCTGAAGACCGCTGTGCCGGCGCCGGCGCCGAGAGCCATCGCGAAAACCGCCGCGAGAGTGAACATGGGGGTGCGCAGAAGACCGCGCGCGGCGTAACGCAGATCTTGGGCCAGGATCTCAAGGTGGCGCTTGACGGGCATGCCGGGGCCCCTCCAGTGGCCTATTCCAGTTTAGAAGCTGGAGGGGCGGCGGAAGTTCCCGCCCATCGCGGAAAGCCGCGCTGGTATATACTGGGTCAGCCGGGAGGCCAAAACGGAAATTCCGGCATCAATTCAGGAGGCAGTGCATGCGACGATTTTGCCTGGTGTTGGCAGTAGGGATTGCGCTGTTGGCGTTCATCGGATGGGCCCAGCAGGCCCCCACCGCGGGGCCTTACAAGGTGCTAAAGACAGCCAAGGTGGGCGGCGCAGGCGGTTTTGACTATGTTTATGCGGACACCGACGGACGCCGGTTGTACATCCCGCGCACCGGGCCCGGGGCCCGAGTCACGGTCTTCAATCTGGATACACTCGAGCCGGTCGGGGAAATCCCCAATGCCAACGCGCGTGGGGCTGCCGTCGACCCCAAGTCTGGTCACGGCTTCGCCAGCAGCAAACCGGTGGTGATGTGGGATACCAAGACCCTGGCAACCATTAAGACCATTGACGTGGAGGGCGGCCCGGACGGCATTCTGTTCGACCCGTTTAACGCGCGAGTCTGGGTTTTCAGCCACCGCGCGCCGAACGCCACGGTGATCAACGCGGCGGATGGCTCGGTGGCCGGCACGGTCGACCTGGGCGGGGCGCCCGAGCAGGCGGTCACCGACGGCCAAGGCAAGTTGTACGTCGATCTGGAAGACAAGGACAAGATCGCTGTTGTGGACGCCAGAAGTCTCACCAAGACTGGCGAGTATGATCTCGCCGGAAAGGGCGGCGGGCCAAGCGGGCTGGCGTTTGACGTCAAGAATCACATTCTCTTTGCCTCCTGCCATAAGCCGGCAACGATGGTGATTCTCAATTCCGACGACGGCAAAATCCTGGCCACCCTGCCGATCGGCACCGGCACTGACGGCGCCACATTCAACCCCAGTACCATGGAAGCATTCAGCTCCCAGGGCGACGGCACGCTGACGGTCATCAAAGAAAACAGCCCTACCAGCTTCGAGGTGGAACAGAACGTCAAGACGATGACGGGAGCCAAGACGCTGACGTTGGACACGAAGACCAACCACATCCTGCTGATCGCCGCGGAGTACGGTCCGCCTCCCACGCCGCCACCCACGCCGCCACCGGCGGGAGGACGAGGCGGCGGGAGAGGCCCGATGGTGCCGGATTCGTTTTCCATTCTGGTTGTGGGAAGGTAAGTAGCGCTGCACCAGGGGATTCACCTGATGCCCGCTTCCGTACCGGGCGGTTCAGGACAAAAAGATGCATTTCGGTGGCTTCAAGACACGCCGTTAGTGGTAAACTCGTGTTGGCCGGAAGGCCAGAAAAGGAATTCTGAATGAAGCGTTTAAGCCTTGCAGTATTCGCGCTTGCGGCCGCATTCGCGGTGGTCGCCAGCGTGGGATGTGCCACCAAGAAGTACGTTAAGGAAACCATAGCGCCGGTGCAGAAGAAAGTCGAGGACATCGACAAGAAGGACGCCTCTCAGGATGCCTCCATCGCGGACCTGGGGAAGGGCGTGTCCAGAGCGGATGAGCGCGCCCAGGGCGCGGATAACAGGGCCGGAGAGGCGGCTCGCGAGGCCGCTCGCGCCAATGAGCAGGCAGCCCTCGCCAACAAGCAAGCCGGTGCGGCTCAATCCACGGCCGATAAAGGAGTCGCTCAGGCCGGTCAGGCCCAGCGCTCGGTGGGAGCCCTCGGAACCAAGGTCGAGAACTTGGACAACTACAAGCTCGCCTCCTCCGAGACTGTGCTGTTTGCCATTGGCAAAAGCGATCTGAGCAAGGATGCCCAGGCGCAACTCGACGCCTTCGCCGGCAAAGTCGCTCCCATGAAGCACTACGTCATCGAGGTGCAGGGGTACACCGACGCGACCGGCGCGCCCGCGGCCAACCTGGAGCTTAGCCGGCGCCGCGCGGCTGCCGTGGTTCGCTATCTGACCATGGATAAAAAGATCCCGCTGTTCCGGGTGAGTACTGTGGGTTACGGAAAGGAAAACCCAGCCGCCGACAACAAGACGCGCGACGGCCGCAAACAGAACCGGCGCGTGGAAGTGAGATTGTTCACTCCCGACCTCGGCTCGTAGCCAGCGGCGATCACGCCGCTGCTTCGGCGGCGTTCATTTTTACCGAGACCAGGCGCGACACGCCCGGCTCCTGCATGGTTGAAGGAAGCGGTGTCGAGCGATGCCGGCGGGCGACGCAGATCGAGCAGCGGGCGCTACCGGTGTTCGGGTGGTATCCCGAAAGTGCGTTGATCGAGAGAACGCGCCCGGGGAGGGGGGTGAGGCCATGACAATCCTGAACCTCTACCCTGGTGGCCAACACCAGCGGACCGTTCAAGCAAGCCCGCTGGCTCCTCCATGGCCTTAATCCGAGCCAGTTGCTAAACTTGCGCCAAATGCTGGAAGTCTGCGCAACCGAATACCTTCGCATTGGAGCGGCGATTCAATCAATCCGCGATACCCTCGCTGTAGACCTCGCGCTCGATGAACCGTTGAGCGACTTCATATACGCCACGGTCACGTCTGCACTTGCCGACATCCTCGGATGTAGCCGTGAATTGAACCTTGCCGTCTGTGTCGGCATAGCGAATCGTTTCTATCAGGCATACAAAAAGTCCATCCCAACCTACCGTCAGGTGGGAGAGGACATCCGCGCACTGCAACTAGCCTTTGATGTCGAATTGGAAACCCGCAGGTTCTTTTTCGTTCCAGACGAACGAGCAGGGTACTACAGCAGCGATGTACTGCCGTGGGACCGCGCCTTGGGGAAAAGGATGGAATTCTTCGGCCCGGTGATCGCGGCCTTTCCATCGGCAGAAGACGATATCCGTGAGGCCGGAAACTGCTTCGCGCTTGACCGCCCCACGGCCACAGTTTTCCACCTCATGCGCGTCATGGAAGCGGGACTGAAGGCTGTCTCTAAGGCTTTGGGGGTGGCTTACTCCTCGAACTGGGGAGCCTGCATTGCCGACATCGAGAAACAGGGACAGCAGTCTGACCCGTTCTTCAAGGAAGCCGTCGCCTACCTGCGCTCAGTCAAGAACGTCTGGCGCAACCCCACAATGCACATTGAACGGATGTACTCCGAGCCGGAAGCGGAGCGGATCTTCCAAGCGGTACAGGCGTTCATGGTGCATCTGGCAACTCAGCTGTCCGGATAGCCCCTCACCCAAGAGGAACCAACTAAAAGGAGAACCAAGATGAAAGGACCAAAGCTTAAAACCCCTACAGACGCTCCGGATCACGCCCGCGATGCCGGCGGGGATCACGGATCACGTGTGGGATGTTCGGGAAGTGATAGCTGGAGGGTGAGCTGAATGTCAATTGCCAACGCGATGTGTACAAATGCTGAGTGCAACTGGCGTCCCCGAGGGGACGTACGCCAAGAGGTGCCAAACTTCTGCCCCGACTGTGGATCACCGATTATCCAATCGTGCCCACATTGCCAGACTCGGACCACCGCCGCTCCTGGGCCTCATTACTGCTCAAAATGCGGAGAACAGTTATGACGTGCCCCCGTTTTCTCTACCAAACAGAACTAGAGTTCACCGTAGATCATAGCCCCCTTCAGACGTCCCCTTCACCCTCATCTCAGTAGGTGTTGAGCAGCCCGGGGTATCTGTCA
>JBEKYW010000035.1:0-52724 GCA_049510555.1 Bryobacteraceae bacterium | reverse complement strand
CAGAACGCCGCGAAGCAGCACCGGGTGGCGGCGCCGCTGGCGGACGCCAGGCTGACCAAGGCGGAGATCCGCGAGCTTTCCCGGCTGGCCGAGCTGCCCACGTGGGACCGGCCGGCGTCAGCCTGCCTGAGCTCGCGCATTCCCTACGGGACTCGCGTGACCATCGAAAACGTGAAGACCGTCGAAGCCGGCGAGGAGCACATCAAAGCGCTCGGTTTCCGGCAGTTCCGGGTGCGCTTTCACGGTGAAATCGTGCGCATCGAGATTGCGCGCGAGGAGATGCCGAAAGCGCTGACGGTGGAGATGGCGCAGCGGTTCACGGCGATCTTCAAGGCTTTGGGGTTCCGCTACGTGACACTGGACCTGGAGGGCTACCGCCAGGGATCCATGAACGAAGTGCTGAATGTATAGGAGTAGAGCGGCTGGCCCGTACGGTAGCTAGACTTCGTCTTCGTCGTTCTTCCGTTTGCGCCTGCGCCGCCAGACGACGATGGCCAAGAGAATCGCGATTAGGGAGTAGCCGATGAGCTTGAGCCAAAATGTGTCGTACTGTTTCTCGGGCGTCTCGACTGCCATGAGGAGCACTGTCTCGAGCGACATGAATTAGGAGCCTCCCACCTCAAAGCTAGTGTAGAATACTTCGAGTGTTTAGCGCCAGTTTCCCTCGTAGGATTGTGAGACTTCCTGGAGGAGGATTCATAAATCCGAGCGGGAAGTTACCTCGGGAGACCCTTCCCGTGGCGAGGAGTACGATCATCCGCAAAGAGAAAGGCGTTTTAGCGGGAATTCCTGCGCCTAAAGTTGCGAGCTTCGCTCTGGTCACCTCCCCCCTGGCAGAGCCCAGCGCGGCCGTTTCTCATTCACACGATGCAAGGTCTTCGCCGAATGCTGACAGGCAAACACCCTGCGTTCTCTCCCCTAAATGGAGCTTCCAGTGGCACTCTTCCACTTCGAGAATGCAATGTAGCAGAGGAGAATCAGGTTGATAATTGGTATGAGAATTAAGAGCGCAAGCCACCCTGAAAATCCCGCCTTGCTGAAAATGCGCCAGTACGGGATGACCAGAATCGGCGCCAGAACGAAAATTGCCAGTAATCCGGCTATGCTCTGGACAACTCCTTGAGTCATGGCTGCTCCTTTAGAATCATGTGTCGGTACGGGGCCATCAATGTGGCGTTCGCTTCACAGATCATTATACAGAAAACCGCATCCATTGTAGCCGCATGGAGTGCAACCCGGGCCGACATCGCGTATCATGGGACTGAATGGCCGTCGATGAAACACTGCTAAGCGATATTGTGCGCCGGGTCCTTTCGGTGGCGCGCCCGGACAGAATCATCCTGTTCGGTTCCGCGGCCACAGGGCATATGACCGAGGGCAGCGACATAGATTTGTTGGTCGTGGAATCGGCGCCGGGGAACACCCACGAGAGGACTGTCGAGATTCTCGACGCCGTGGGCGATATTGGATATCCGGTGGATGTCATCGTGATGCGGACGGAACGCTTCGAACGAACGAAACGCTTCATCGGCGGAATTGCGTACCCTGCTAACAAATACGGGCGCGTGATCTATGAAGCCGCTTGATCCGGATGCCGAATCTCTGGTGTGTGAGTGGATCGAGAAAGCCGACGCCGATTTGGAAGTCGCACGACGAATGGCGTCGGAAGCCGCGGATAATCTTCGGATCCGGGAGATCGTCGGCTTCCATTGCCAACAGGCCGTCGAGAAGTATCTGAAGGCCCTCCTCACGTATTACCAAGTTGAGTTCCCCAAGACTCACCAGATCCAGCGGCTGCTCATTCTGGTGAGCGGCGTGAACCGCGAAGCGGCAGGCGCCCTGACCGGCGCCAGGTGGCTGGGGCCGTTTGGCGTCGAAATCCGGTATCCTGGCGATGCCGCTGAAATGCTGCCCGGAGACGAACTCAGGGCCATTGAAATCGCAAGCCAGGCAGGGCGGGTCGTGCATGCGATCCTGGCGACGCCTGAGTAGAAAACAATTCCGCCTGCCGCCGGCCGAACCTTCCTCAATCCCGGCGGCATCAGAGAATAGAAGTCGTGAGCCAGGACAAGCCCATGGCGAATGTCGCTTCGCGTATGAGCGCGCCCCATCGCGTGGTAATCGTGGGCGGCGGTTTCGGCGGCCTCTACGCGGCCAAGTCGCTGGGCAACGCGCCGGTCGCCGTGACCCTGATCGACCGGCGCAACTTCCACCTCTTTCAGCCGCTGCTCTACCAGGTGGCTACCGGCGCGCTTTCACCGGGTGAAATCGCATCGCCGCTTCGCGTCGTGCTGCGCGCACACCCAAACACCGAGGTGCTACTCGGTGAAGTGGTCGATCTCGACGTCGAACGCCGCCGTGTAATTCTGCGCGACGGCGAGGCGGGTTACGACGACTTGATCGTCGCCACTGGCGCCACCCACCACTACTTCGGCAACGACCAGTGGGCGCCGCTCGCGCCCGGCCTGAAGACCATTGAGGACGCCACCGAAATCCGCAGCCGCCTGCTGGCAGCCTTCGAACGCGCCGAGCGGGAACCGGACCTGGAGAAGCGCCGCGCGTGGCTGACCTTCGTGATTGTGGGCGGCGGGCCGACCGGTGTGGAGCTGGCCGGCGCCTTGGGCGAAATCGCCAACGACACCCTGCGCCAGGATTTCCGCCGCATCAATCCCGCCGAGGCGCAAATCCTGCTGATCGAGGGCGAGGACCGCGTGCTGCCGCCGTTTCCGCCGGACCTCTCGGCCAAGGCCGAAAAACAACTGATCGGCCTGGGCGTGCGTCCCCTCACCAGCGCCAAGGTCACCAATATCGACCCAGACGGCGTGACGGTGAGGGTCCGCGGCCAGGAGGAACGCATCGCCACCCGCACCGTGTTATGGGCGGCGGGCGTGCGGGCATCGCGGCTGGGCAAGGTGCTGGCGGAACGCGCGGGCGCGCCGCTCGACCGCGCCGGCCGCGTGGTCGTCGAGCCGGACTTGAGCCTGCCAGGCCACCCCGAAATCCACGTGATCGGCGACTTGGCCAACTTCAGCCACCAGGGCGGGCAACCGCTGCCCGGCATCGCACCCGTGGCCATGGCCCAGGGCCGCTACGTGGCTCATCTCATCCGTCAAAAGTTGAGTGGCCAGCCGGTAGCGGCGTTTCATTATCTCGATAAGGGCAACCTGGCCACGGTGGGCCGCAACAAGGCCGTGGCGCAGTTCGGCAAGATCCACATCGCCGGGTTCCTGGCATGGTTCGTGTGGGTGTTCGTACACCTGATGTACCTGGTGGAGTTCGATAACCGTCTGCTGGTGTTCGTCGAGTGGGTGTACAACTACCTCACGCGCAACCGCGGCGCGCGGCTGATCACCGGCGCCGAACGTTAGAGAAACCCGCGCCGTGTGAGGTGGCGCGCGGCTCCTCACAGGCGCGCGCCGAACGTTGGTCTTCCGCTATGTTTCCGGGCCCCGGTAAAAACTACCGGAGCCGGGCGCCGTTTTTCGTTGATTTCGCTGCAAAAACAGGCGATATCGGTTTGGCAGGGATCTTGCTTACTTGTACGGGAGGGCGTACTTGCGCGGGACCTGGCAGTTTGGCTGCAGGGCCTAAATACCTGCCGTCCACGAAGACCACGGCGCGTCCGCATGGCCGGGCCATCGTGATCTCGAAGAAACTGGAACCGGTCCTCTTGGCGAAGCCGCAATTCGGCCAGTTGCGGACTCCGTACTAGAAAGATTATGACGATCACCCTTTGTGCTCCTTCTTCTGCCGAACGCATCGGCCGGTTGTCCGTGGACGCCTGCCGTAGACGTGCTCTGAAACGTCTCTACGAGCGCAGAGACGCCGTGGACGATCTCATCCGCTCACTAGAGGGTTACGCACAGTGCCACAAAGCGTGCGCAGCCGAGCGCATTGACTTCAGTCGGCAGCAACCAGTTCGATGCCGTGCATGTCAACGGCAAGTACATGGGCTATGTGGATGAGTTGGATGGTCCCGGAGAGCGCCTGCTGCTGGACCACGGCGGGTACACCGTGCGGATTGCTCCAGTAGCCGGCGGGCAACCCCACGAAAAGACAGTCGTCATTCGGGAGAACCGGCTCACGCTGGTGAATACAAAGGTCTGGCAAGAGGGGGATCGAGACGGTGGCACAATGCTCCGTTCACCCCCTCTCACAGGGAGTGCCTCGATGGAATCGAAATCTGGAAAAGCTTCGGACTCGGATCGAGTGCGACGGGAGGGGGACGACCGTACGCCTCCGCCAGCGATATCAGATTTGATCCGTCAGAACGAGAAGCTAACAGAAGGGGTCCGCCAACTGCGAGTAGCACTGGCGCTTTGGACTGAAGTTGCCGTGCGGACGGTCATGATTTGTGAATACCAAAGGGAGAAGATGGAGACCACGACTCCGCTCTTGGGAAAGGCTGTTGCAGCAGATCTTGTTCGGCTGCTAGAAGCCCTCCGTGCCAAGATAGCTGAGACGGCTCCCAAGGCTCTAATGACTGAGCAGGGCGAGAATCGGAATCAGCGTGAAAAACCATGATGACATTCCGGCGGCAGCGCGCCGTCCACGTGGGCGGACAAGCGGCAGCCGGCACGAGTTAGGGGCGGCCGCTTAAGCCGGAGCTCCGTTCCCGGGGCGAGGTGGTGTCCTTGTGAACCGCCTCGCCTGTCATTTACTGGAAGTCCTTCAGCAGGTCCTGCCCGAGCAGGTCGGCCCTCCGCACCAGTTGCAACGCCGTGGCCATGTCTCTCCCCTTCGATTCCTCCGCTTGCTGGATGAATGTCTTGATCCGTTCCACCGTTTCCCTCTGCGTTTGACTGAGCGATTTGCCCGACGCTTGCTGCAGTGCCGACCGGGCACGCGAGAGACTCTGGGCGTACTCGGCTTCGTACTGGCGGCGCCGTCCGGCCGAAAGGATCTCCCCGAGTTGCGGGGGCGGCGGCAGCGATGGCTGCGGTTGCGGCTGTGCCGCCGGCTGAGGGGGTTGCGGCGGGGCGGGCGGGGGCGATGTCTTCTTCTTGGCCGTCGACCGCGAGGGCGGTGGAGGCGGCGGAGGAGGAGGCGGGATGGCCGTCTTCTTCTTCCCGAGCCAGCATCCGCTCAAGCCCAGGCTCAGGACAGTGGTTAGCAGAACGGTGGCGAGTCTCATGCGGTCTTGTCCATTCCGGTCAGAGGCAGGGTGAGATGAAACGTGGTACCACGCCCGACCTCGCTCGCTATCTCGATTGTCCCTCCATGGAGTTGCACCGTGCGGAACGTCATGGCCAGTCCGATTCCGCTGCCATGAGGCTTGGTGGTGTAGTAAAGCTGGAAGATCTTCTCGCGGCTCTCGGGCGGGATGCCGGGACCGGTATCCGTGATGGCGAGGGTGCAGGCTTCCGGAGTGGGGGCGATCTCGAAGGTGAGGCTTCCGCCGCCGGGCATGGCCTCAATGGCGTTCACCGCAATGTTCAGCACCGCCTGGCGCAACAGGCCCGAGTCTCCATTCACCACCACGGCGGTGGACGGGCGGGCGTAGCGGATGTGGACGCCGGCGCGCTCCGCCTCCGGTTCGAGCAGGTGCACGATCTCCGCCACCACCTCGGCGAGGTCGACGTCCTCGAGCGCCATTTCCACCGGGCGGTTGAAGTCAAGGAAGGTGCGAACCACGCGATCCAGGCGGGCCACCTCTTCGGACAGAATGGCGATCTCGGATTCGGTTTCCGGCGCCCCCCCGGCCGCCTGGGAGCGCAGCATCTCGAGGCGCAAGGCGATGGAGTTGAGCGGATTCTTGATTTCATGCGCCACGAGCCCGGTCAGGCTGTTGATGGCGGTGAGGCGGCGGGCCAGCGCGATCTGACCCTCGAGGTGGCGGCGCGTCTTGCCATCGAGTTTTTCCAGCACGCCTTCCAGGTTCGTGCGCAACTGGCTGGCGTCTTCGCGGGCGTCACGGATGCGCTCGCCCAGCAGGCTCAGCTTGGATTCGATGGCGGCCAATTCCTGGTCCTCGCGGCGTTCCGGAGATGGCTCCAGCATCGTGCCGCTGACGATGCCGTCGATCAAGTGGCTGATGCGGGCCAGTGGCCGCAGCGCCAGGCTGGCAGACCAGTAGGCGAGGAAGAACGCCAGCGCCAGAGCCACTCCGGACTCGATGCCGGCATTGCGCAACTCCGGCAGGGTGGCGGCGCGCAGCAGCACCGGCGAGACCAGAATCTGGATCGTGAACACCGGCGTCTTCTGGCCCGCGATGCCCAACGGCACACGGGTCTCGTAATCGTCGTGTGAAGAAAGGATGGCGGTGATGCGGCCCACCGGGCTCGCCTCCCGCAGGCGGCGCAGATCCTGCTTGGCGATCATGGCCGTGCCGCGCCGCACGGGTCTGGAAGAGGCGAGGATGATGCCGTCCTCACCGGCGACGTCGATCTCCACGATGGATCGCGATTGCGCCATCGTCTGTTCGAGCAGGGCGCTCAGATCGGCGTCCCCGGCGACGATGCGTGACCAGACGCGCTTGGTGGCGGCCAGCGTACCGAGCGCCCCCTGCGCTTCCGCGGCGCGCTCCTCGATGCGCCGAAGCATAAACGACTGAACTTGCTGCCCGGCGACTTCGGACCGCTCCAGCGCGACATCCAGCCACGTCACCACCAGGCTGTTGAGGTTGAGCGCAACGAGCGTCAGCACCACGACCGCTCCCATCGACAACGTCAGCAATAACAGTCGTGCCCGCAGTGTCATTCGCTTGCGCCGTACTCCTTCAGCTTATTGAACAGCGTCTTGGCGCTGATGTCCAGGATCTCCGCAGCGCGCGTACGGTTGTTGTTGGTGTGACGCAACGTGAGCTCGATGAGGGCGCGCTCCGCCTCGTCCACGGTCATGCCCGGCTCGAGCACAACCGGCGCGTCGGGACCGCGGGGCGGCGGCTCCGGACGTCCGGCGAAACCGCGCGGCAGGTAGGCGGGCGTCACCGATCCGCTGCCCGCCAGAATCACAGCGCGCTCCAGCAGGTTGCGCAACTCCCGTACGTTGCCGGGCCAATCGTAGCGGTCGAAAATCGCCAGTACCTCGGGCGAAACTTCGGTCACGCGGCAATCGTGTTTGCGGTTCAGACCCGACAGCAGTTCGGACACGAGCAGCGGAATATCCTCCTTCCTTTCCCGCAGCGGCGGCAGGTGAACCTCGAAGACGTTGAGGCGGAAGAAAAGGTCTTCGCGAAACGTGCCTTTGGCGATGACGTCGCGCAGGTTCTTGTTGGTGGAGACGAGGATGCGGACATCGAGTTCGATCTCGTGCGCCGACCCCAGGCGGCGCACGCGGCGATCCTCCAGGATGCGGAGCAGCTTGGCCTGCGTATTCATCGGCATGTCACCGATTTCATCGAGCAGAAGCGTGCCGCCGCGGGCCAGTTCGAAGCATCCGGCGCGCCGCTCCACCGCTCCGGTGAAGGCGCCCTTTTCGTGGCCAAAGAGTTCGCTCTCGACGAGTGACTCCGGCATGGCGGCGCAATTGACGGCGAGGAATGGACCGGAGCGGCGGGGGCTGAGCTGGTGAATGGCGCGCGCCACGATCTCCTTGCCGGTGCCGCTTTCGCCGGTGATCAGGATGGTGGCCTTAGTCGGCGCCGCCTGCTGCAGCATGGCGAAGGTTTCCTGCATGGAGGCCGACTCGCCGATCAGGTCACCCAGAACCCCGCGCGAAGCTAGTTCGCGCTCCAGACGCCCGGCGTGGGTAGCCAGGCGCCGGCGGTCGAGCGCCCGCTCTACGAGCATCTTCAGCGCCTGCGGCTGTAAGGGCTTCTCTATGAACCAGAACGCTCCCAACTGGTGGACGGTCTCGAGTGCCGTCTCCAGGTTGCCGAACGCCGTGAGGACGATGGCCGGAGGCGGTGAGGGCAGCTTCTGCAGTTCCCCAAGCAGTCCCTTGCCGTCGAGGTTGGGCATGTTGAGGTCGGTGATGACGACGTCGGCGTCGAAGTCCTTGAGCTTGACCAGCGCTTCGGCGCCGTCCGAGGCGGTTTCTACCTGGTACCCCCAGCGGGTCACCACGCTGCCGAGGGCGGAGCGCTGGTTGGCCTCGTCATCGACGACCAAGATTCTGCCTAAGTGGTTATTCATCTCGAGGCGTGTCTGCTCCTGCGAGTTTTCCCCTCCAGAATACACCCGCCAAAGCCCGCTCCGCCCGGTAAAAAGGATCAGCTCCACTCAACACCTCCGGAAAGATCTACCGATAACCGCCACGCCAGATGCTTGAACGGTGAAGGTAATCTCCGATTGGAATGCAACAGCAGCTCACCTGCCGAAAGGGGCAACCCAAACACGGGAGGATCAAACCATGCTTACACGTTCCAAACGCTTGGCCAAAAGTCCGCTACTCATCGGCCTGTTCATGGGCACAGCCTCCGCTGACATCACGCGGATTGTGAGCGGAGCCTCGTTTGCCGCGGACAACACGTTTTCGCCAGGATCGACGCTTCCTGCCCGGCGTTTACGAACTTTTTACAAAAACGGGCGACACCCAATGGCCCCCTTTTACGTTTCATCAGGCAGGAGGGAAAAGAAAATGAAAACCAGAATGCTGGGGCGGTTTCTGATGGCTGCGGCTCTGCTGGCGGGCGCCGCGGCTGCCTCCACCAAGGGGAGCGCGAACCTGCCCCAGAGCGATTCCGACATCGCCAAACAGGTACGCCACGAAGTTATGATGTACCCCTACTACACGCTTTGGGACGACATCAGTTTCAGCGTTGTCAATGGCAACGTCGACCTGATGGGGGCAGTGAACCAGCCTTTCAAGAAGCAGGATATCGAGCGCCTGGTCCGGAAAGTTCCGGGCGTGGCCAGCGTCACCAACGAGATCAAGGTCCTGCCGTTGTCATCCATGGATGACCGGGTGCGGATGCAGGTGGCGCGCGCCATATACCGCGACCCCAACCTGTCGCGCTACGCCATGGGCGCGGTTCCGGCCATCCACATCATCGTCGACAACGGTCATGTGACGCTTACGGGCGTCGTGAACAATGGCATGGAAAAGCAAATCGCCGGTATGCGCGCTTCTGGCGCCGGCTTGAGTTTCGGACCCGTCACCAATAACCTCGTAGTCGAGAATCCAGCCAAGAAGAGCTGATCCGCAGGCGTCCCACCAACGCGGGCGGCCGGACCACAACCCGGCCGCCTATGTCTTTCGGCCCACTGCTACAATCCGATCTTGCAGGCGCTGTCGATCCTGTTGGGTGCGTTGTTCACCGTGGCCGTGGCGACGGCCCTGGGTGCGTCTCTGCTGCGCGAGTCTTGTGAAGAACTCGCGTTGCGATTCGTCACCGGCGCGGCCGCGCTGAGCGTTGCGGTCTTTTGCCTTTGCGCCGCACAATTGGCGTACCCGCTGATCTTCGCCGTGCTGGGCACCGCAGCCCTGTTCCCACTGTCACGAAACAACCGTGTCAACCGCTCTCTTACGTTCGCGGCTCCGATGCGCTTTCAGAGCCGCGAACGTAAGAGAGCGGTTGCCGGCGATCTTACCAACCGCCTTCTCTTACTTGTAGTTATCCTGTATTTCATCCTGTATTTCTTTAATTCTATGGCACCGGAAGCCAGCTTCGATGGCTCCCGCTACCATCTGGCCCTCGCCGGCCGCTACCTCCGCGAACACGGCTTCCACAGGATCACCGACAACATGTACGCCAGCCTTTCCCAAGGCGTCGAAATGCTCTACCTGTGGGCGTTTGCATTCGGCAAACACTCGGCCGCCGCGATGGTGCATTTTGCCTTCCTGGTAGCGCTCGCCTGGCAGATGTTCCACTACGGCCGCCGCATGGGATTGCCGCTGGCGGGCGCCTGCGGCGCATTGCTGGTGTTCGCCAGCCCGGTGGTGGGCGTTGACGGCACCAGCGCGTATAACGATGTCGCCGTTGCCGCCATCGCCTTCACCCTGTTTCACCTGCTGCAAATCTGGGAAGACGAGCGCTCCACGCGGCTGCTGATGGCGATCGGCCTGGTGGCGGGCTTCGGCTACGCGGCCAAGTACACGGCTTGTCTGGGAGTGGTCTACGCGATGGGATTTGTCGCGTGGAAAAACCGCCGCATGCGCGACGTGGCTGTCGTGGCCATTTGCGCCGCGGCCCTGATCGCGCCCTGGATCGCCAAAGACTGGATCTGGCTGGGCAACCCGTTCTCGCCGTTTCTGAACGGCCTGTTTCCGAACCCCTACGTGACGGCGGCGTTCGAGCAGGAGTACCGGCATCACATGGCCCTCGACGGGATCGAGAGCCGCTGGGAGATTCCCATGCAGGTGACCACGTATGGCTCGCTCTCCGGCCTCCTGGGTCCGGTTTTTCTGCTCTCGCCGATCGCGCTGCTGGCGGTGCGCCGGCGCCAGGGACGGCAACTGCTGCTGGCTGCGCTGGTTTTTGGCGCGGCTTACTTCAGCAACATCAGCGCGCGATTTCTCATCCCGGCGCTGCCGTTCGTGGCACTCGCCATGGCGTTGGGGTTGAGCCGCACACCTCATCTAATGGTTGCGGTTGCACTCGTACACGCTTGCATCTCCTGGCCTTCCGTGGTTTCGAGATACTGCCATTACGATGCCTGGCACCTCCGCGGAGTGCCCTGGCGCGAAGCGCTTCGCATCAAACCCGAGGACCCTTACCTGGAGTCCAACTTACCCTTGTACGGCGCGGCCCGCCTGGTGGAGCGGACCGCCGCGCCGGGATCGGCGGTCTTTGCTTATACGCCCATCCCGGACGCCTACACCTCGCGCAAGATCCTGGTGGCACATCAATCGTCTGAAAACGTCATAAGCCGCGAGATTCTGTGGACGGCTTTCACTCCCGATTACCAACCCACCTGGCACCTGGAGTTTCCGTTCCCGCGGCAGCCGCTCCGAGCCGTGCGCGTGGTCCAGACCAACAGCGGCGCCGACTTGTGGAGCATTCATGAGCTGCGCGTGTTCGATGGCACGCGCGAGCTGCCGCGCCAGCCCGGGTGGCGCTTCCACGCGCAACCGTACCCATGGGGCATCCAGAATGCGTTCGACGGCAAGGCGGTGACCTTCTGGAAATGCGGCGAGAGATTGCGCCCCGGCCAGTTCGTGGAAGCGGATTTCAGCCACGCCGAACCGGCCGACTCCGTCCTGATTGAAACTGCGCCCAACCAGTGGGGCATACGGCTCAAGCTGGAAGGGCAGGATGCTGCCGGCCAATGGAAGCTTCTGGCGCCTGAGCCGCGGGCCGGCGAGGCGCCCGCTCCGCCCGGCCTTCGCCGCGCCGCGGCTGAAGAGCTCAAGCGGCGGGGTATTGATTACCTGCTGGTCTTCGACGGCGAATTCGGCGCGGACGACCTGAGGCGCAATATCGGCCTATGGGGCATCCGGCAGATGGGCGAATATAAAGGAGCGAGGCTCTATCAACTGCCATGAGACTGTTTCTGGGAGTGGACGGCGGACAATCCAGCACCACGGCTCTGATCGGCGACGAGAGCGGCCGCGTTTTGGGCGCCGGCGAGGCCGGCCCATGCAACCATGCGGGCGCCGCTGAAGGCCGCGCCAAGTTCGAGCGGGCCGTGGACGAGAGCCTCAGAGCCGCGTGCGCCGGGGCAGGGCTGGACGCCGCGACCGTCCGTTTTGAAGCAGCCTGCTTCGGCATGAGCGGCGGCCCGGAGGACAAGCGGGCGATGCTGGCCGGTGTGCTGCGCGCCGAACACTTGATGGTGACGACCGATGCCGCCATCGCGCTCTCGGGGGCCACCGCCACGGGGCAGGGAATCGCCGTCATCGCCGGCACCGGCTCGATCGCCTTCGGCCGGAACGCCGGCGGGCGGACCGCACGCGCCGGAGGCTGGGGCTACATCTACGGCGATGAGGGCGGGGGATTCGACATCGCCCGCCACGCATTGCGCGCCGCGCTACGGATGGAGGAAGGCTGGGGACCGCCTACCAGCTTGCGCCGCGCACTGCTCGAGGCCACCGGGTCGCGCACCGCCAACGAGGCGCTACACCTCTTTTACACTGCCGAATGGCCACGGTCGCGCGTGGCTGCGCTGGCGCCATTGGCAGATGCGGCCGCGACCGCAGGAGACGCCGTGGCGATGGAGATCCTGAACGGCGCGGCGGTGCAGCTCGCCATGCTAGCGGCGGCGGTCCGTTCCCAATTGTGGAAGCCCGGCGAGCCGGTGGACGTGGCGCACATCGGGGGCGTTTTCCAGAGCCGCACGGTGCTGGAGCACTTCCACATACTGGTGGAACTGGAGCCCGGGAACCGCTGTGGACCTCCCAGGCACGGACCGGCCGAAGGCGCGCTGCTGGAGGCTTATCGGGCGGTCGGACTGAATCCGCAGTTAGGCGGGTGGTAATTTTCGTTTCCGATAACGGATAGTCCGTAGCGGGTCGCTCAGCGGGTTGGTCGGCGTCGGGGCCGGCTGGCTGGTTCATGGTTTCTCCGCTCTTGGCGCTGTGGCATCGCTTTTCCCCGGGTGGCGGCGGGGTGGCTGGATGGGTCGCTCTGCCGTCTTCCGCATAATACATGAGTATGCTGCCGGGCGCTAGGCCCTTGGCTTTCGGGTGGTGTAGGATGTGGGTTCACCTATGCCACGGGTGCTTTCCTGGGAGAAACCGCCTTCTGGTGCTGGCGCGGGGCTTGGCCTGGCGCTGGTGCCTCCGGAGCCTGAGCAGCTCCGGCTGTTCGATTACGGTCTGGATCTCGAGGTGCTTCGTATGCGGCGGGCTGCGATGGCTGAGCGGAGGCGGGCGGAGAACACGCGGGCCTCTTACGCTTGGGACTGGCTGGACTTCTCGCGGTGGTGTGACTCGGCGGGCCGTGCGGCGCTGCCGTGTTCTCCGGACACGTTGAGTCTGTATCTGGTGGACCTGGCGGGGCGCGGTCGGGTGGTGGCCACCATCCGGCGCCGGGTGTCGTCGATCAACGCTCAGCACCTGGCGGCGGGTTTGGTGTCGCCGGCGACGGCTGAGGTGGGCGAGGTCCTGGCGGGGATCGGGCGCGAGCTCGGTACGGCGCCGCGCCGCGCGAAGGCCGCTCTTGGCGTCGAGGAACTGCGCCGGCTGTTGGCGGCGACCGATGACGACGGGCCGCGCGGCTGCCGCGATCGGGCGCTGCTGGTGGTCGGCTTTGCGAGCGGCCTAAGGCGGTCGGACCTGGTGCGGCTGGACCTGGCGGACGTCTCGATCAAGCGTGAGGGCCTGGTGCTGCAGGTTGCTCGGAGTAAGACTGACCAGGCGGGCGCTGGCTGGTTGCTCGGCGTCCACCGCGGCCGCCATCGCGCGACGTGCCCGGTGGTGCTGCTGCAGCGTTGGATTCTGGAGCGTGGCGGGTGGCCTGGTCCTCTCTTCAGTCAGTTGAGTAAGCCGGGCGATGCGATCCTGCGGAAGCGGATGACTGGTGAGTCGGTGGGTGACCTGGTGCAGGCTGCGGCGGCGCGTGCCGGGCTGGACCCGCGGCTCTACGGCGCTCACTCATTGCGGGCTGGCTGCGCCACGGCGGCGGCTGCTGCTGGTGCTTCGGACGTGGCGATCATGCAGCGCACTGGTCACAAGTCGGCAGCGATGATGGGGCGCTACGTGCGCCCGGCTAGGCTCTTCGACATCGACCCGTTGCGTGGCGTGCTGTGACTCCGCGACAATGGTTGAGGCTGCTGGACAGCGGGCCGGGTTCGGCGCGACCTTTCCGGTTTCTCGGGGTTGCGGACCGGTGGCAAGCCCGGCCTTCTTCCGCGCCGTCTTCGGCGCCTGGCCGCCCTTGGCGGCCGGGTGGGGAGCCCAGCCGCGAGAGTGCGAGCGCAGCGAGCGCGGCGCGGGCGGCGGGTCTTACGCGCGGCCCAGCCTGGCGTGCTGGCGGGGGTCGGCGAGCTCAAAAAAGCTAAGGTTCCTTATTGCTTTTTGTGCCTGCCGGGGCTTGCCCCTCCGGGATGCCCCACGCGGTTGAAGCGCGGCTCCCCGGCGATGGCCTTCCTGACGGCTTCCATGCTCTTCTTGATGACGCTGGCGATGCTGCCGTAGGTGCAGCCTTCGTCCGCGCCGATCTCTCCGAGGCTGGCGCCGGCGATGCGGCGGCGTAGGATGCGTTGCCGGCGCGGGTCGAGCCTGCGGAGCTGGCCGTCGATGCGGCGCTGGTGGGCGGTTTTGTCTCCGGTCTGCTGCTGGTAGAGTTCCTTCATGGTCATGCTTGGATAATAGCGCGAGTGGCCTAGCGCGGCGGGCGCTTCGCGTGTTGGAGGATTTCATGTGGCGCCCGGGCGGGATTGTGGCGAGTGGCCTAGGCGTGGCTCGAGCTACGTGGCCCCGAAATTGCAGCCGATGGGTGGGGTTCGGGCTTCGTGTTTTCTGCTGGTGAATACAGGTGGTTGGGCTTCGCGGGCGTGGTACTGATGGGTTGGGGGCGCTGTGGAAACAGGAGAGGAACAGGTAGTCCGGATCCGGGGCCGGTTCGGGCCCGGGCGGTCCGGGAATCCGAAGGGGCGGCCGCGTGGCTCGCGTAACCGGACGTCGGCGCTGTGCGCGGATCTGCTGAGCGCGGAGGCTCCGGGCATCATTGAGCGGGTGATCCGGATGGCGAAGAAGGGCGATGGCGTGGCGCTCAAGCTGTGTGTTGACCGGTTGCTGCCGGTTCGCGCGGCGCGCGATCGCGCGGTGGAGTTGGTCTTGCCGTCGGCGGAGTCGGCGGCTGATCTGGTGCGGGCGGCGGCGGTGGTGATCGAGCGGGCGGCTGCCGGCGAGATCACGCTTTCGGAGGCTCGCGAGTTCATGGCGCTGCTGGAGCTGCAGCGGAAGTCGATCGAGACTGCTGACCTGGTGGTGCGCATCGAGGCGCTGGAGGCCTCGGGCGGGCTGGCGGCAGCGCCTCCGGGTGTGGCGGCGCGGGTGCGCCGGGTGTTGGATGAGCGGTTGAGAGGTGAGCGGCCATGAAGTTACTGCGTGCGGTGGAGCGTCTCGAGACGGGGTTTGTGGTGGGTGGCCCTGGGCCTGGGTGTGAGGTCGGGCTGGTGTGGACGCGGGATGAGTCGCGCGTGGACCGCGCGCTCGAGCAGGGCGAGTGGATCGCGCACGATCTCTACGAGGTCGCTGCTGCGGAGGGCGCCCCGGCGTGCTCGCGCCTGGTGGAGCGGGTGACCACGGATGGTAACGACCTCGGTTGGGTGTACGATCCCGCCGGCCAGGTGGTGGGCCGGGTGGTCGAGATCGACGGCACTCTGATTTCTTTCTGCCGGCAGGGGTGCGAAGAGGAGGCGCCGGCGTCGGCCGAGGCCTCGGAGTGTTGAGTCTGGAGCTCCGGCCCGGAGCCAGCGCGTGGCCGCGGCTGCGGTTGCCGCGGCTGTGCGCGCCTGCGTAGGGGCGGCCAGGCAGCGAGTGCGGCCGCTGGCGCGACCGCCGTGCGGGGTCCGGGGCGGCGAGCCCCGATGAACCGGCGCTGGTCTGGCGCCGGCGCCAAGAATGCCGGCGCGCCGCCGCTCTCAGGCTCGTAGCGCAGGCTTCAGGCGGCCACCTTATTTGGGTGGCCTGCCGGCGAGGTTCCTTCCGTGGGTGATTACCTTGGTTGGGCCGCCGAGGTCGGGATAGCGCTCGTGGACGGCGCGTTTGATTTGCTGCTGGACTTTGGGCGGCTCGTTGCCCATCATGCGGAGCGCGTCTTCGGCGTGGCCGCGGTCCTCGATTGGGAACTGGCGCGTGGCCGGGAGCGCGAAGTCTCGCGCCGGTAGCGCGTCGCGCTCTTTCTTTGTGAGTTTTGCCATGCTTTGATTGTCGGGCCTGAGGAGTGGTCGCGCCAGGCGGCGGTTAGGCCGTCGCCTGGCGCGTGCTGGTGCAGCTCCTGGAACGTCGGTCTCGCAAGCTGCCTTACCGAGCCGGGTCGACCAGCGGCGTGCTTGGCTCTTATTGCTGGTCTTCGAGGCGTTCGATTCTCTGCTCGTGGGCGGCGGCGACGTGGGCGAGTTGGTTGATGAACTGGTCTGTCTGGCTCATCAGGCCGGTGAGTTGGCGGATGTCGGCGGCGATGAGTTCCACCGTCTGGGTCAGTGCCTCGTGGCGTTCGGTGAGTCGGTCCAGGCGTTCGTCTGTGGTCATGGGAGGTGGCATCTCCTTTCTTGAGTGTAGCGGAGTGGCCTAGCTTTTGCTAGGCCACTGGCTGGGTGCGGTTTGCGGGTGGCGGCGGCGCTTGTCGCGGTAGTAGGCGTCGGCTTCATCGGCGCGGCAGGACTCTGCGGCTTTTTCGCGCGCCTGCTGGCTACGGGCGGCGGCTTCCTCGCGCTCGACGTGCTCCTGCCAGGTGGGCGGGGCGGCGGCGTAGTCAGTGAGGCGGCTCATGCGGTGGTCTCCTCGTCTGCGCCTTCGGCTTCCAGGCGCTTGAGTTCGTTGTGGACGATGGCCTCTGCGATTCCTTCGCAGTATTCGGGGTGGTCGAGTTGGTTGGCTTCGATGCTGGCGACGATGGCGGCGAGCTCGCGGAGCTCGCGCGCCCGCGGGTGTGGCGGGCGATGCGGGTTCATCGGCTGCCGCCTGTGGCGTGGATGAAGAGTGTTGCTGCGATCGCGCGGATGTCGCCTGTCTCGAAGGCGACGGCGCGGCCGATCTCGCGCGCGAAGACTTCGGCGGCGGCGGCGGTGCGGATGGCGGCGCAGAGCGCGGTGTACATGCTGGCGCTGTAGGGCTGCTCGCCGGGCATGTGTGCGAGCTGCTCTTGCTGCGTGGCGAGCGGGCCGGCTGCCCGGGCTGGCACGCCTCGCGGCGCGGGCCTGGCTGCTGGCGCTGGCTGCGGTTCGTCCACGATGTGGACTACGAGCCACGGGCCGGCCTTGGCCTTGGTGATTTCGAGGGTCGCGCTGAGCTGGCCGGCTACGGCGCGTTCGATGTCGCGGTGGACCTGGTCTGGTACCCACATGATCCGGTGGCCCTGGAGCATGTACCGGTATTCGGTGCTTCCGTCCCGGCCCTGCTGTGGGAGTCCGGGTCCGTCGAGGGTTACGGTTTGCGTTTCTCCGATGCGGAAGGAAACGCGTTCTCTGAGCGGTGCTGCGGCTGTTGCCATTGGTTTTCTCTTTTCTGCGCGGGGTGTTTACCCCCCCACACGCTGCTTGTGAGGAGTGTTCGGCACGCCCTGGCAGCGGCCCTGGGGTTGGGCCGCGTTAGTCTGTCCAGCGGGTTGCGCGCCAGCTTTCCTCAATTTTTTTTTGCCGGCTGTTTTTGCCGGCGTCTTAAAAAAGTGGAGGAAAGATACGCGGCTGGACAGCGTGGCCGGGCGTGCGATCTTTGGTTTTCAGCGTGTGGGGGAAACAGCCGGGGTGCGTGGTGTGGCTGCCTTGCCGCGGCCTGGCGCCGCGCGGCCGCGCGGCGTTCCCATGGGCGCGGTGGTTGGGGCTTTTCTTTCGCTGCCGCGGCACTGTGGGCGCGGCCTACGCGCCGCGGCTTGAGTGCTGCCGCTGGCGTGATCGCCGGCGTGGTGCGCGGCGCAACGCGCGATCAAGGAGCGGCAGCGAGGAGGGGCCGCGCGGGAAGTTCCCCGAGCGCCGCACCCGCGCCTTTTGCGGGCGCGCCGCGAGTGGGCGGGTACGTAAGACCCGGTTACCGGAAGCGGCGGCGGAGGTGGTCTTGCGCAGCCGCGCCTTGCCGCTTCCGGTAACCTGCTTACGTAAACTTCCGGCGCGGGCTTCCTTATGCCTTTCGGTGATCGCGCTCGGCCGAGCCGAGCTGGTGTCGTCCACCGGGTTTATGTGAGTGGCCTAGCGGTGTTCGCGCCCGACAGCAAGGCCGCTTCGGCCGCGGCGTGTTGGCGGGCGCGTGCAGCCAGCGCGGCCGGGGTTGCCGCGCGTTCGTCGCGGGTTACTTGGCGGGCCTCTTCTTCTGCGGGCCCTTGAGGAGCGGCTGGTGTAGCTTCATGCGGTCCATGTTGGCCTGGAGCGCGGCTGGCAGTTTCTTTTTCGCCATGGCCTCAGTATCTCGCGTTCCACCCGCGCGCGCGGTGATCGCGCGCGGGTGGTCTTGTCTCTTTTTTTTTCGGGCTTCCTGGCCGGGTGTCGCCCAGCCGTCGCGCAGCGACGGCGCGGGGAGCCGAGCAAAAAGGGGTTGCCCGCTTTTTTCACCAGGGCGCGGCTTCGAGCAGTTCCGGCGTGCTGCAGAGTTCGCGCGCCACTTGCATGGCTTCCTGCTGGTTGCACCATTCGTCATACTGGCGTTCGCTGGCTTCGATTTCCTGGAGTGTGTTGACGGCGTGGGCGATGGCTTCGCGCTCTTTGGCGAAGAGGTAGCGTGAGCCGCCGGTCAGGTGCGTGAGGGTTTGTACTGCCTGCGTGTTGGACATGGGTTTCTCCTTGGGCCGCTCTGTGTGGCAGCTTCGCGGCGCACCTACCCGGTGCGCCGCGGGCCCTGCGCAGTCAAGCCCGCTTTTCGCCAGCTTTCCTCAACTTTTTTCAGGCCGCTGCTGGTGCGGCCGGTTTGAAAAAAGTGGAGGAAAGATACGGGGCTTGACGGCGTAGGGTGCGGCGCTATGCTTGGGGGCGCTGCGAAGGGGACGGGCTGAGGGCCTCGCCAGTTGCGGAGCCGGCAGGGCGCGTGCCGGAAAGCGCGGCGGCCTGGTGTTGGCCGCCCTTTGCCGGCGCCGGCGATGCGGCGAGTTGGCGAGTGCGGGCCGGCGCCGGCCTGGCGCGCGAGTGGCCTAAGGCGCGGAGCTGCTCGCGTGGCGCGCTGTGTGGACCTGGCGCTGGTGCGGTCGCTCAGTCTCTGGAGGTTGGGACGCGGTCGTCTTCGGCGTCGGTGAGTTGTTGGGGTGGGCCGTCTGGTTGGAGTGGCTTCTTGAACGTTCCGGGTTGGCTGCGGTGCCTGATGGTCTGGCGCGGGTGCGCCTTCGGTGGTTTCGGGGCTGGTGGGTTGGCCTTCATTCGGCGTTGCTCGAGTCGTCTGGTGTGGGGCTGGTGGTGATGGTCTGGTGTTGCTCGAGCTGGCGCTCGAGGGCGGCGGCTTCGTCTTGGTTGGGGTCGTGGGGCGGCGGTAGGTAGGGTTTCTGCTGCGCGGGTGGCTCGGTGGGGGCGGCGGTGCGGTCGCGGTGGCTCATGTGGGCCTCCTGGTTACACGGTAGCAGCTGGGCGGGGTGAGAATGAGACCTGGAGGTGTGAATTGTCGTGGCGGGGCCCGGTGTTTGTGATTTCTCTCCGGCGCTGGCTGCGCTGGTGCGGCTGCGCGTGGCTGCCGGCGCTGTGAGTGTTACGGGGTTGGCGGCTTTGGTTGGTGGGTCTCAGGGTCACCTGAGTAACTGGCTTGCGGGGCGGCGCCGGCTGGGTCCGCGTGCGTGTGATGCTGTGATGGCGGTGTTGGACTTGTCGTTGGGCGAGGTCCTGGCGTCGCGGCGTGCGCCTGCGCCGGTGGCGCGTGGCGCGGTGGTGGTGATGCCGGTGGGTGGTCGGCTTCACCGGTCGGCCTGGCGGCGGCGGGTGGATCCGGCTGCGATCGCTGCGGACTTCTTGGAGGGCGCTTGAGTTTGAGGACGTCGGTGGGGCGTGAGGCGCGCCAGGCCGAGATGCGCGCGGCGCAGGCTGCGGGCGAGGCCTCGCGGCGGGAGGTTCGGCGCGCGGCGGCGGGGATCGAGGCCGAGCTGGTGCGGTTGCGCAGGGCGCGGTCTCGGGTTGGGGCTGCGATTGAGTTGCTCGAGCGGCGGCTGGCGCTGGTGCGGTTGGTGCTACCTGCGGGTGAATGCCACGTGTAGGCCGGTTGGTTGCTCGCGTTCGAGGGCGATGCCTGCGCCGTCGATCTCGTACCAGGCGCCGCAGGTGATGTGGATGCCGTCGCGGAGGGCGTAGATGGTGGCCACGTGGCGGCCGTCGTCGTCGAGCAGCTCGGTGGCGGTTCGGCGGCTGCCGTCTGTTAGCGCTGGTTGGAGCATCATGGCGTGCTGTCCTCGTTTAGGCTGCTGGCTCCTATGGTCGCGCTGGTGCGGTGCTCCTTGCGGGTGTTCGTTCTACGCATGGTGACGTTGATGGTGGCGGTGGTGATCTTCCAGCCGGGTTCGGGCCTGATGGTGATCTGGCCGGCTTCGCTGGTCACGACGGCGGCGAGATGCTCGCCGTCCATGATGCGGACTGGTTTTACTGTGCGGGGTTGTCTTCGCATGGCGGGTCCTTGATCTCCCACTCTCCGTGAATTGGGGTGATGGCCAGTTTGTGGCCGTGGGTGTCGCGCCACTGGCCGGCGCCGTTCTCCAGGGCGATGAAGCAGACGTCGCGGCCGTCGTGTTTGTGGCCGATCAGGGCGAGCTCGGTTATGCCGAGTTCTGCCAGCGCCGCTCGGACGCGTTCGACCTCGGGGGCGCCGCTGATGCTGGGGAGTGTGGCGGGTTCCTCGGCGTGGAGTACTTCGCCCTGGCACGTGCCGGCGTCTCCGTGGATGATGAGTCGCTGGCCTTTGTGGAGTGTCATGCGGCGTCTCGGTTGAGCCTGGCGGCGAGTGCGGCGCGCTGGCGGAGGAGGCGGGCGCAGCGCGGGGTGCCCTGGTCCTCGCACCTGGCGGCGAAGGCGGTTGCGTCTGCCGGCCAGAAGCCGCGGCCTACGCGTTCGACCTCGCAGTGCTTCAGTCTGAGCCAGGCGTCGCTGCATCCTCCGCGATGCGGCCGCAGGAGGTAGGCGCGGAGCTCGTGGGCGCCGGCTTTGGTGATCATGGCCAGCATGCCGCCGAAGGTGGGCGATGCGAACGGCCTAATCTGTACGACGTCGCCGGGGCGGATGTCGGCTTCGGCCGAGGCCTGGGCCGAAGCGCGCGGGGCGGGGGAGAGTTCGCGGCGCAGGATGGCTCTTAGGCTGTTCGCTTCGGTGATGGTGAGCACGTTTGTAGTCATCGGATGCCTTTCGCGGCGGCTGTAGCCTGGCGGCGCAGGTCCTGCGCGAACTCGAGGCCGGTCTGTTCGGGCGGGGCGGGGTGGGCTTTGCGCTTTACGTCGCGGAGCGTGGCGCGGGCTTGTTTGGTCTGTTGCCAGGTGATTCCGTGGATCCGCTGGAGGGCCACGGCGATGAACCACGGGTAGTTGTAGGGTTCGTGGCCTTGTTCTCTCACCAGGTTGTCCAGGCAGGCGTAGAGGCGTGGTGGTTCCGCGACGGCCAGGAGCTGGGCTACCAGTTTGTCGTCTGGCGGGTGCGGAGCTGCGCTGGTGTCGAGGAAGCGGCGGTGGTTGTCGTCGACGCCTATCTTGGTGAAGAAGCTGTGGAGGTATCGGCGGGTGAAGGCGAGCAGTTCCGGATCGAAGTCTGACGGTTTGGATTTTAGCACTCGATCGAGCTCGGGCGGCAAGGCCGTCGAAACATCGACGGCGGCACCGGCACGCGCAAGTGCCGTGTTTCCGGTGGGGGGTGGCTCCCCTTCGGAGCCACCCTGGCTCCAGAGGGGAGCCTGGGTAGCGTCTTTCGGGAGCCTGGGGGGTGGCTCCCTAAAGGTGCCACCTATTTTGACGGTTTCGAGGATGTTGACGCGGTGGGTGCTTGCGGTGGTTGTCGTTCCTTGCCTGGTGGTGATGAGGCAGCGGGCTGCTAGCGAGTCGAGGGCTGCCTGCAGCTTCGGGCGCGAGAGTTTGCAACGGTTTGCGAGGTCGCGGCTGCTGATGCGGACGCCTCCCGGGTTGCGGAGTTGTAGGCGTGTGAGTTCGAGGATGGCGCGGAGCTCCGCTTCCTTCAGGGTTGGCGCGACGTCGGCCAGGGCCCCGATTTCGGCTTCCGATAACGGATATTATGTAAACTTTTGTCTGGAGCCGAAAAAAGGGCCCGGTCCCTGCTGAATCAGGACCGGGCCCATGGGAAGAAACCGATGCTCTCACAAGGAACCTTTTACCGGCGGCCTCCTGCCCTGCTGCCGCCACCGGACGAGTGGCCGCCGCCACCTCCGCCTGAGGGGCGGCTCACGCTGCCGCCGCCACCACCCGAAGAGCTGCGCGGCGCGCTATAGCTGCCGCCGCCACCGCCCGAATAGCTGCGCGGCGCGCTGTAGCTGCCGCCGCCAGCGCTGGGCCGCTCCCGGACCACCGGAGGCGCAATCCCCAAAGACTGCGGCGCGCTGGATCGCGGAGCGCTATAGCTGGGGTTGCCACCATACCCCGACCGAGGCTGCGAATACTCCTGCCGAGGAGCACCGCTGGATGAACCCGGATTGCCGAATCCCGTCCAACCGCGATTGTTCTGCGGCGCGGCCTGGCTGCGCGGCGCCGACTGGTTGCCGCCCGGCTCGCCGAACCGCTGCCAGCCGCCGCGGTTCTGTTGCGCGGGCGCGGAGCCTGACGAGGGGGCCTGTGACGGCCGCGTGTTCTGCGTCATGGGGGCGTTGCCGCTTCTCTGCGCGGGCGCTGCCTGCGCCGCGGCAGGAGCGCCAGCCGTCGAACGATTGGCCGTGGCAGCGCCCGACCGCTCGAATGCGCGTTGCTGTTCGGCGAACGGCACCCGCGCCGCGGGGCTGGTCTGCTGATGGGTGAAGAAATGGGTGTTGCCGCTGGCGCGCGGAACATTAGTCACCGCGCGATCCGAGAACCGCAGGTTGGCGCTCGTCGGCGTGATCGGCATCGCTCCGTGAACCACGCCGGCCTGGCCGATCTGGCTACCCGAGAAATGGCCGATATTGCTGAACCGTCCGGCCCGGAAATCGGCTCCGTTGACCCCCGAAATGGCATTTGGCACACGCGCATTTCTATAAGTGTTTGTGATATTTAGATTGGTAATATTCATTCTTCCGTTGATATATGCCCGGCCGCCATAATAGCCGCGGCCCCACCAAGGATGGAACATTTCATACGGGGCCAGAGGAACCCAACCGATGTTGCCGAATCCAAACCCGAAGCCTATGCCCCGACCCCCGAATCCGAAGAAGGCCACCAACCCCGGCGACCAGTAGTGGCGAACGCCCATCAGTCCCGGATACCAGCCCCAGCCGAAACCAGTGCGCCAGAACCAGCGGCCGTAATGGTAGGGCGCCCAGCCCCAGGGGTCATAACTCACCCATGTCCACCCATACCAATCCTCCCAGACCCAGCGGCCGTACTGATACGGAGCCCACCCAGGGGACACCGTGGGCCGCCAGACATAGCCATAGTCAGGATCGTTACCCCAAGTGCCGTAGGGATCGAGATCCTCGGCGCCATACACGCCCGGGCCAACATAACGGGGGCTGGCGGACCGGGTCAAAGCACGGTCGCGATCATCATTCCATCGGTCCCAATCGTCGTAGGCGATGGCGGCCACCATCTGAAACTCGGGATCGGCAGACGTGCCGCGGGCGAGCATGGTCTGCCCGGCACTGACCCACTGGGATCCGCGCGGCGTGAAGACCTCGACCGCGCCGGCGCGAGCGGTGATTTCGGTCTCGCCCGTATCCTTCACCGTAATGCGATAAGTTCCCTGCCTCGAAGGCCGTACGGAAACGCTGGGCGTGTCCAGTTCCACATTGGCGTCGGAGGGCCTCAGAACCCGGAAGGTGGCGGTGCCGCGCGCGAGGTCCATCTGGTAGCGGCGATTCTCCAACTGGGTCAGGTGGATCTCGGCGTTGGCGCCGATGCGGAGCATGTTGGCGGAGTCGAACTGGACTTCGGCGCGGGAATTCGGCCCCGTGGCAATCTGATCGGCAGTGAGCAAGGGCGCGTTGATTACGCCCGCCACCCAGTCTCCGGAATCGCCGCGCCGCACGGAAACTTCACCATTCATCAAGCTGATGCGAGCTACGCCGCGCTGAAGGTCGTCCGGATCCTGCGCGCGGACGGGGGTGAACATTCCGGCCGATAGCAGGGCCATGCCCGCCAAAACCAACAATCGAGAGTAAGGCATCCGTTTCATGGCAAAGCCTCCCGCAAACTACGCCGGTTGTGTCGCAATGCAAATGCCAAACGAAATCTAATTTGTTATCAACTAGTTACAAGAAACGATGGAAACGAGCAGGTGGCCGAAAACCACCGCCCTGGCTGCGTTCGAGCAAGGCCCGGCAGAACCAGCCCAGCGGCCTGGGCCGGCCATGGCCGGCCCCTACGAATTCTGGTTATGTTCATAGTTTGTTCATAATGTGATGGTTACAGTATTTGAATTCATTTAACACTTGAATGGAGCAAGAAACTGCAAAATCGCAAGTTGCAGTACCCCCCCCTGAGCCGTGTTGTATACTATCGAAGCCGGATGATGGGGGTTTTGGAAGATCTTAGCTACAGCCTGCGGGCGCTGGTGAAGAACCGCGGCTTCGCGGTGGCTGCCGTGCTGTCGCTGGGGCTGGGGATCGGGGCGAATACCACCATCTTCACGCTGCTCAACGCCGTCCTGTTGCGGCCTCTGCCGGTGAAAGAGCCGTGGCGGCTGGCCGCTCTCAACACGCTGGACCCGCGCAATCCCGGCCTTTGGCCCTGTTCCTACCCGAATTACCAGGACTATCGGGACCACAACCAAGTCTTCTCTTCCCTACTCCTATACTCGTCGCTCAGCCTCAACCTGACAGGTTTCGGCGACCCGCAATTGGTCATGGGACAAATCGTTTCCGGCAACTACTTCACGACGCTGGGCGTGAACGCAGTGGTGGGCCGCGGCTTTCTCCCCGAGGAGGACGCCAGTCCGGGCGCGTACCCCGTGGCGGTGATCAGCTACGGGCTGTGGACGGGGCAGTTTGGCCGGGACCCCCAGGTGACCGCCCGGACGATCAGCCTCAACGGCCGGGCATACAGCGTGGTGGGCGTAGCGCCGCCGGGTTTTCAGGGCCTGAATGAGCTGACCGCGGCGGATGTCTGGGTGCCCATGATGATGTACCAACAGGTCTATCCCAACGTGGCGTGGGTCAACCAGCGGCGGTTCCTGTTGTTCTCGGTTGTGGGGAGGCTGAAACCGGGGGTGAGCCTTGCGCAGGCCGAAGCCGGCCTCGAGAGCATCGCACAGGATCTGGAGCGGCAGTACCCCAAGGACAACCAAGGACGGCGCGTCAAGCTCACGCCGGTCTCTGAAGCCGCGATCAGTCCCAAGACCCGGCCAGTCATTACCAGCGCCGGGACCGTGCTCATGATTATTTCGGGGCTGGTTCTGCTGATTGCGTGCGGCAACGTGGCAAATCTTCTGCTGGCGCGCGCCGCCGGGCGCGGCAAGGAAATCGCAGTCCGCCTGGCGCTGGGAGCGGGCCGCTGGCGCCTGATCCGCCAACTCCTCACGGAAAGCATCGTGCTGGCGCTGGCAGGCGGCGTTGCCGGCCTGGCGCTGGCGCGATGGGCGCGCGACATCCTGTGGTCGATGCGCCCGCCCATGTTCACCCATGCTGGCGTGCATCTGGACGTGGACGGCCGGGTGCTCTCTTACAACCTGGCAATTTCCGTATTGACGGGCCTAGTGTTCGGCCTGGTCCCCGCGCTCCGCGCGACGCGCAGCGACCTGGCCAGGGATCTGAAGGAGCGCACCGGGCAGGGCGGTTCCGCGGGTGGAGGCCGGCGCACGCGTTCGGCACTGGTAATGGGCCAGGTGGCGCTCTCGGTGGTTGCCCTGGTGGGCGCGGGCCTGTTCGTGCGGAGCCTGCGCAATGCGAACCGCACGGATCCGGGCTTCGACGCCGCCCGGCTCGGCGTGGTGGCTTTCAACGTGGCCGGTCAGGGGTACAACGAAGGCCGCGGCCGCGAGTTCCAGCGGCAGGCGCTGGAACGGGCCTGGGCTGTTCCCGGAGTGAAATCGGCCACCCTGGCGATGGATGTTCCATTTCACGTTTCGCTGCAGCGAACCGTCCTGCTGGAAGGCCAGGAGGACACCGCCTCCGGAAAAGGCCGCATGACTCTGATAAGCGTGGTGTGGCCCGGATACCTCCGGACGGTGGGAATTCCGATTCTGCGCGGGCGGGACTTCAGCCCTCTCGACGCTCCGACCACGCCGCGCGTGGTGATCGTCAATGAAGCCGCGGCCGCGGCTTACTGGCCCGGCGAAAACCCAGTTGGAAAGCGCATCCGGTTTTTCGGCGAGAGTGCGCCGGCGGAAGTGGTGGGTGTGGCGCGGAACGCCAACTATCAGACCATCGGCGAGCGGCCCCAGGCGCTCATCTACGGTTCGCTGATCCAGTACTACTTCCCCATGGCTGTCCTGTATGTGCGCACCGAGGGCGACCCCGAGGCGGTTTCGGCCGCCGTCCGCCGCGACGTGCAATCGCTCGACCGCAACCTCCTGCTGCAATCGGAGAGTATTGGAGGCATCCTTCGCGAGTTGCTGTGGGCGCAACGGCTTTCCGCCGGCCTGCTGGGCGTATTCGGAGGGCTGGCGCTGGTGCTGGCTACGATTGGAATCTATGGCGTGATCTCTTACTCGGTGAACCGGCGGGTGCGGGAGATCGGCTTGCGCATGGCTCTGGGCGCAACCCCGGCCAGCGTGCAGATGCTGATTCTAGGCGAGGGCATCCGGCTGGTGGCGATCGGCGTGCTCGCCGGCATGGCGATTGCGCTGGGCGGCTCGCGCGCGGTGGAAGGCATGCTATTCGCGACCAGCCCGCGCGATGCCATGACGTTCGTGCTGGTGCCTTCGATCCTGGCGCTGGTGGCGATACTGGCCTGCTGGTTCCCGGCGCTGAGGGCGACCAGGATCGATCCGGCGGTGGCGCTGCGGGAGGAGTAGGACTTGGTCTTCTGCGAGCGGTCAGCCTTAAGGATGGGGCACTTCATGTGGCAGCGCGCACGCGCGGGGCGTCGGCTGCGGCCAGTGCCCCGCGTGTCTGCTTCTTACTTCGGTGGCGGTGGTGGCTGCCGCAAGTTCCCGGAGGATCTTGTCTGTGGCCTTGCGGTCCTTTTCCGGGAGTGGTTGGCGGTTGCTCATGGGCGGCGGTCCCGTCTTTCCTCGAGGCGCGTAACGCAGTGTTGGGCGTCTGTCATTGCGGCCCTTCGAGCCGCTCGATTCGCCGCTCGTGGGCGGCGGCGATGTGGGCTAGTTGGTTGATGAACTGGTCTGTCTGGCTCATCAGGGCGGTGAGTTTGCGGATGTCGGCGGTGATGAGTTCGACCGATTGGGTCAGGGCTTCGTGGCGTTCGGTGAGCCGGTCCAGGCGTTCGTCTGTGGTCATGGGAGGTGGCATCTCCTTACTTGAGTTTATGCGAGTGGCCTAATTTTCGCCAGACCACTCGCTTGCTGGATGGTTTAGCGCCTGCTGGCGGGCCGAAACAGGTGATGGGCGGGTGCCCTGACGGGACGAGTAGGATCTCATCACCTGCAACTGGGCAACAGCAAGCTTGACAAGCGTTAAGCAACAGGCTACAGTTTAAGAGTGCAGCTTCGGAGTTTTGTCCATAAGGGGCTGAAGCGGCTCTACCAGGAGGACAGGACGCAAGACCTGCCACCCGATTCCGTAGACAAGCTCCGGAAGATGCTCGCGTACCTTGAGGACATGGAAGACCCCGAGGAATTGCGTTCTCTCCCGGTCTGGAAGGCGCACATGCTGACCGGCGATCGTAAAGGCATATGGAGTCTGCACGTCACACGCAATCGGAGGCTGATGTTCCGTATTGACGTTGCCCAAAGCGAGATATGTGACGTGAATCTTGAGGATTACCATTAGGAACGAAAGGAGACTGCCGCCATGCGTATGTTGAATCCGCCCCATCCGGGGGATTTCATTCGGACCGAGGTTATCGAGCCGCGGGGTTTGTCTGTGACGGCTGCGGCTCGGGTGCTTCGCGTTTCCCGGCCCGCCTTGTCCAGCCTGCTCAACGGCAGGGCCGACCTGTCCGGGGATATGGCGCTGCGTATCGAAAAAGTCTTTGGCATCAGGATGGATACGCTCATGCGCATGCAGGCCTCGTACGATATCGCCAAGACCCGGAAGCGCGAGAATACGATCCGTCTCCGGCGCTTCCAGCCGTCCGTCGCGCAGGCGCAGTAAGTCTTCCCTGCCCCGCGGAAAGGCACCGGCGGCAAAAGGCGACCGCCGGCGTTACCATCAGATTTGGTCCTCGTTCAGAACGTCTCCAAGCTGTATCGACTGTACCAGCGGCCGGCGGACCGGCTGCGCGAAATGCTGCCGCGTAGCCGACAGCGGCATACGGATTTTTGGGCGCTGCGCGAGATCGGGTTCGCGGTCGAGAAGGGCGAGACACTGGGGTTGGTAGGGCCTAACGGCTGCGGCAAGAGCACCCTGCTGCAGATTGTCTGCGGCATCCTGCAACCCACCTCGGGGCGTGTGGTGACGCGGGGGCGCATCGCGGCGCTGCTGGAACTGGGGGCCGGGTTCAACCCCGAATTCACCGGGCGGGAAAACGTTTATCTTAACGGCGAAATCATGGGGCTGAGCCGCGCCGAAATCGACAAGGCCATGCCGTCCATCGAGAGCTTCGCCGAAATCGGCGAATTCATCGGGCGGCCGGTGAAGGAGTATTCCAGCGGGATGTACGTGCGGCTGGCGTTTTCCACGGCCATCCACGTCGATCCCGAGATCCTCATCGTGGATGAAGCCCTGGCGGTGGGCGATGCCGTGTTCGCCAACCGGTGCGTGCGCAAGTTCCAGGAGCTGCGCGAGCGCAAGATCACGGTGCTGTTCGTCTCCCACGATCTGGGCCTGGTCAAGCAACTCTCCGACCGGGCCATCCTGCTGCTCAACGGGCGCATCGCGGCCGAGGGCGCGCCCAACGACGTGATCAACCGCTACATCGGGCTGGTGCTGGCGAAAGAGGAGTCGAAGACGAAGAAAGACGACCGCATGCGCGCCAGCTTCCGGCATGGCGACGGGAGCAGCGAAATTCTTAGCGTGGAGATCCTGAACGTGCGCGGCGAAGCGGTCACTTCGGTTGTGGGCGGCGAGCCGATCACCGTGCGGGTGCGCTCGCGCTTCCACCAGGCGAAGTCCGACCCCATGGTGGGGATCCTGATCCGCACGCGCATCGGCATGGACGTTTACGGCACCAACACCCGGCTGGAGCACGCGCGCCTGGGCGACTTCCAGACGGGCGACGAACTGGAGGTCGATTTCGGACTGGAATGCTGGCTGACGCCGCAGCAGTACACCCTGACGGTGGCCACGCAGAACGCCGACGGGTCGAGCCACGACTGGCTGGATGACGCCGTGGCCTTCGAGGTAGTGGACACGCGCGCGGCCGCGGGGGTCGCTAATTTGAGAGCGCAGGTGCGATGGCACGTCTCACGGTGAAGGTGCATCCGCGTGCGCGACGATCGGCCGTGACCGGGCGGCTGGGCGAAGCCTGGAAGCTGGACTTGGCGGCTCCGCCCGTCGAGGGCAAGGCCAACGAAGAGTGCGTGCGCTTCCTGGCGGAGTTGGCGGGCGTGCCGCGGGCACGGGTGCGCATCGTGACGGGCTTGACAAGCCGCACCAAGGTTGTGGAGATTGAGGGGGTCACGCAGGAAGAATTCAGCAAGGCGGCCAGTACAAAGCTATGAACCTCGAAAACATTCAGCGGGAAATCCGCAATCAGAAACTGGACGGGTGGCTGTTCTTCGACCACCACCTGCGCGATCCGCTGGCCTACCGCGTGCTCGGCATCACCCCCACGGCCACGCCGACGCGCCGCTGGTATTACATGATTCCGGCGCAGGGCGAGCCGCGGGGGCTCGTGCACCGTATCGAGCTGGGAGTGCTCGGGACGCTGCCGGGCGAGAGAATCCCGTACTCCCGGTGGACCGAGCAGGTAGAGGGGCTACGCCGGCTCACGGCGGGGCTGCGGCGCGTGGCCATGCAGTATTCGCCACAATGCGCCATCCCCTATGTGGCGATGGTGGACGCCGGCACGGTCGAGCTGGTGCGCAGCCTGGGGGTGGAAGTGGCCAGCTCGGCGGAGCTGATCCAGGCGTTCGAAGCGCGCTGGACGCCGGAGGCGCTGGAGTCGCACCTTGAGGCCGGCCGGCGCGTGGATCGGATACGCGCGGAGGCTTTCGGGTTGATCTGCGAGCGCACGCGCAACGGCGCCCCGCTCCAGGAGGTGGATGTTAAGCGCTTCGTGCGCGAGGGGTTCGCCAAGGCCGGCCTTGTCACCGATCACGGCCCCATCGTGGGGGTGAACGCCAATGCGTCCAATCCGCACTACGAGCCGACCGAGGAGGCGACCTCGCCCATCCGCCGCGGCGACTGGGTGCTGCTGGATATGTGGGCCAAGCTCGACCGTCCCGGCGCGGTCTACTATGACATCACCTGGACCGCCTTCTGCGGCGACAACCCATCGGACGAAATGCGCAAGGTGTTCGGCATCGTGACCAGCGCACGCGACGCGGGCATCCAGCGCGTCCAAAGCGCCATCGCCGCCGGCTACCCGCTGCGCGGCTGGGAGGTGGACGATGCGGTGCGCGGCGTGATCGAGGGCAGCGGGTACGGGTCGTACTTCCCGCACCGCACGGGCCATTCCATCGGCCAGGAAGTGCATGGAAACGGCGCCAACATGGACAATCTGGAAACCCACGACGAGCGCCGCGTCACGCCGTGGACGTGTTTTTCCATCGAGCCGGGCATTTACCTGGCGGAGTTCGGCGTCCGCTCCGAGATCAACATGTTCGTGGGCGAGCGAGAGGCGCGGGTCACCGGCGAGATCCAGCGCGAGATGGCGCTGCTCTGATGCCGGCACAAGCGCTGGCGGCGGTGGCGACGCTGCTGGCGTGTGTCCCGCACGGCAATCGGATCGAGCTTCAGTTGGACCGCGGCAGCGCCGAGCTGCTGTGGGTGACGCCCAGCACGTTCCGCTTCCGCCGCGCGTTGGAGGGGCCTCTGCCCGAGATAAAGGCGGGGGATCGGGAGCCAGTGCCGGTGGAGATCGACGATGCGCCCGGCGCGGTGCGGCTGCGGTCGAAATTCCTCGACATAGGCATTCAGAAGCACGGGCTGCTGGTGCGCGTCCGCCGTGTGGATGGAGCGCCGCTGATGACGGATCTGACCGAGCCGGGCCCAGCGGGCGCCCCGGCGGCGGGCGGAGTCACTTGGGAGCGCCAGGCGCTGGCCGGCGTCGAGTTCTATGGGCTGGGTCCCAGCACTGACCCGGTTCTCGGTCTGCGCGGCAAGGCGGTGCGAGCCGAGATCCCGTTCTTGATCTCGACGGCGGAGTATGGCGAGTATCACGCCGGCGCCGGCTCGTACCGTTTCGATTTCACCGCGGCGGACCGGTACCGCATCCAGGCGCCGGGCATCGATTACTTCTTCTATTACGGCCCTACGCCCAAGGAGATCTTCGAGGAGCACAAGGCGGTGCGCGGCGCAGCGGAGCCCTTGGCAGGGCGGCAGGGCGCCTCGGGCGCAGCGGGGCCCTTAGCAGGGCGGCAGGGCACCTCCGGCGCAGCGGACGCACATCAGAGGTTCACTGATGGTTCGTGGAGCACGTTGCGGGACTCGCTGTTGCGGCTGGTGCACGGCGCTATGTCGGCGGTGCTCGAGCCGGAATTCGACCTGACGCCTTATGCCAAGGCGGCGCCCGAGTTAGTCCAGCGCGCGCGGCAACTGGGATCCCTGGTTCCCAAGGTGACGCCCGGGCCGGTGGGCCTCAGCGATTTCCGCAAGCAGTTGGAGAGCTTTTTCGCCGTTTACGCCTTGGAGATCCGCGACCACGGCCACCCAACCTGGCACGCGCTGCCGTTTCAATTTCCGGACGATGCGGAATGCGCGCGGCACGCCGACGAATTCATGCTGGGCGATGAGATGCTGGTGGCGCCGATTTACGAACCCGGCGGCAAGCGCGGGGTGTATCTGCCGAGAGGCATGTGGACGAACCTCGAGACCAACGAGGTCTCCCAGGGACGCCGCGCCATCACGGTGGAGACCAAGTCACTGCCGGTGTTCGCGCGCAACGGCTCGATCGTGCCGCTGGATTCCGCGGCGGGGATCGCCTTGCACTACTTCCCTACCCTGGCGGCTGAATTCTTCCTGCTGGAGAGCGACATCGGCGATTACACGCAAGTCCACGCCGCACCCGCGGGCGACATCATGCGGTTGGAGATCGAGGCAAAGAAAGATCACGATTACCAGTGGGTGGTGCACCATGTCGAGAAGCCCGCGGAAGTAGGGTTCCAGAATGTCAAGTACCGCGAGACGGCTTCACCCGGCGCGATGGTTAGCGGCACGTGGTTCTACGATGCGGCGCGGAAGAACTTCGAGGTGCGAGTGCACGTGAAAGCGGGCGAGGATTGCGTTATTAACCTGGGGTGGTAGTACTGCGGGGAACCGCTCTCTTACGTTCGCGGCTCGGATCGGAGCCGCGAACGTAAGAGAGCGGTGTCACGAGCCTAGAAGATGTACTTCAACGTCAACTGCAGCCGGCGCGGATAACCCGCCTGATTGGAGGCGGTGATCTGGCCGAAAGTGGCGGACGTAGGCGTCAGGGTCGGACCCGGGAACCCGGGATGGTTGAACAGGTTCAGCAACTCGGCCCGGAATTGGATGTTTCTCCCTTCGGTGACGCGGGTGTTCTTGCTCACAGCCAAGTCCACGTTGTTTCCGTTCCGGCCGCGAATCTGGGAGAAGCGCAGCGGCCAGGTCCGCAGTTGGTTGCCCACTGGCTGGTTTGCGGAAAGCTTCTCGAAGCCGGCCGTGTTGATCCAGTGATCGACTGTGCGCTGGTCGGGGGGCAACACGATGTCCTTCGGGTTGCCGAAATAAATGACGTTGCCCCAAGCCAGCGGCAAGCCCACCTGGTAGCCCCAGATTCCCGTAAGCTGCCACCCGCCCACCAGCCGTGAGGCCACCGGGTTGACGCCGCTCAGGAAGGGCTTGCCTTTGCCAAACGGCAGTTCCATGACGCCACTCACCGAAAAGCGTTGCGGCGTATCCTGCTCGGAGATCACGCGGACCGGCATCGGATCAGCGGCGTTCAGGAGTTCGTCGGCCTGCATGAACTTGGAAAAGGTATAGTTCCCGCTCAGGGTGTAGCCCTTGGCAAACCTTTTCTCAACACTCACCAGGAAGCCGTGATACCAGGAGTAGCCCGTGTTGACGCTGGTGCTCACCGAGCCGAACTCGGGATACGGCACCAGCAGGGCGGAGCGGGCGATGGTGTTGACGGTGAAAGTGGCTTGCGAATTTCCGGCCGGCCCCAGGCCGTAGAATGGGTTGGTGACGCTGCCGGTCAGGTAGTTGTTCTGGGTGTTGTCGCGCAGTATGCCCTTACCCATGTACTGGAGCGGCAAGGCATTGAGGTTGACGTAGGGGGGATTGCCCGCGATGGGGATCTCCAGGTGGATGGTCTTGTTGCCCGTGTAGCTCGTCTCCAGCATGACGCCTCCTTTGAACGCGTGCTGGAGGCCGACTTCCCAACGCATCACGCGGGGGATCTTGGGATTCTGATTGAAGTAGGAGATGTTTTGTCCCAGGAACGTCTGCGGTCCCGCTGCCGCTCCCACCGGGTTCTGAACGCCATTGGGGAACGGGTTGGAGAGCGTGGCAATGAAGTTGATGTTGTCGATGGTGGGGACCATGTTGGTATTCTGGCTGAAGCCGCTCTGGACGACATCGCCGCGGCGCTCGCCCAGGAAACCGTAGTAGATCCCAATGCCGGTGCGCAACACCGTGTTTCCATCGATCTGGTAAGCCAGGCCGACGCGCGGCATGAAGTTCTTTTTAGGGGTATTGTACAGGCCGCTGGGATTGCCGCCCACGCCGGCGAAAGTCAGCCCGCCAGTAGCTTTGAACTGGCTGGCCGGAATTTCCGCCAGCGGCGCCTTGGCATATACCGCCTGCGCCGCCGCTGAGAACGACTGCACGTAAGTGGTATCGAAGCCCAGGACGCTTCTGTTGTAGCGCTCGTGGAGCGGCTGCTCGAACTCATAACGCAGGCCAAGGTTCACGGTCAGCTTCGGGGTGACCTTCCAATCGTCTTGCACAAAAAAGCCCCACGCATTCGACTGTTCGGCGTAGTCCGCCACGCGGGCAATCAAGCTGGATGCGGAGGGCAGGCCCAGGAGAAGCGCCGCGACCGATTGGCCTATGCTGCCGGGAGCGGTGGCTGAGTTGTCCAGCGGCCCTCGAGTCCAGGTGGCGTCGAAGTTGAATTGGCCGGTCTGGTTGGCGGCGAAGAAGTGGTCGGTCTCCTGGTAGGCGCGGAATTCAAAGCCCGTGCGGATGGAATGGGTGCCGCGGGCTTTGGTGAGGGTAGCGCTGACCGCGTGAGTATTCACAGGCCTGTACTCACCGGTCGACGGGGAAGTTTGAATGTAACCGGTCATGTTGATGATCGGGAAGCGAGCACGGTCCTTGGGGATGAGGCCCGCAAGCGATGCCGGGAAGCCCAGCTTGGTGATGTCGAATCCTACCGACTCGAGATTGTTTTCCTGGACGCGGATGAAACGGTTGTAGCTATAACGGGTATTCAGCACGGTGGTCGGCGAGAGCATGTACACATCGTCGAACACGGCGTTGCGGGCCAAAAACTGGAAGGTGATGCCGGTGGTGAGATTGTTGAAGTAGTTGTTGTAGGTGCTGTCCCGGCGGTAGATGCTGACGCGGGCGAAGATCCGCTGCTTGTCGCTCACGTTTTGGTCCACGCGCCAGCTATGGTTATAGTACTTGGCCTTTTCCGTCACGCTGGAATCCACCATGTTGTTGGTGCCATCTGCGGCGGCGGTGTCGGGGCTGGACGGGGCCGGAAAGTAACTCAGTATGTTCTTGGCGATCGGGCTGATCAGCGAGGGCGGGATGATATTGTTGGGGAAGGGACTCTCCGTATAGCGACCGCTGACCGGTCCGGTGCGCGTGAATGGGTTGTAGATCTGGTAGCTGGAGCCGACTTTCAGGAGGGCCGAGAAATCACCGGTCTTTTCGGCCGGGGTCGGGACGGTGTTCAGGGTGTCGTCGTGCCGCGGCCGTGCGTCGTGGATACCCTCGTAGCCCCAGAAGAAAAAAGTCCTGTTCTTGCCGTTGTAGACTTTCGGGATGTACGCCGGGCCGCCGAACGTGCCGCCCCAGCGGTCGAAGCTGAATGGCGGCTTCGGTTTGCTCTGGGCGTTGTTGAAGAAATCGCTGTCCCAAAAACCCGGCCGCTGGAACGAGTAGCTGGCCGTGCCGTGAAAGGCATTTGTGCCCGACTTCAGAGAGAAGTTGGTCACGCCGGCCGCTGTCTGCCCGAATTGCGCATCGAACGTGGCGGTCTGCACCTTCACTTCCGCCACGATGTCGGTAGGCGGAACGTAGGTGGCGATGATCTGGTTGGAGTTGGCGGTGGCCGACGTGGGCGCGCCGTCTATGGTGATTTCGCTCATGTCGCCGCGCGTCCCGGCCAGGGCGTAATTCGCAATATGGGTCGGTTCGAACGGCCGGTTCAGCCGTGCGTCACCCTGAAAGCTGACTCCGCTGGCGGCTCCGATCAATATGAACGGGTTGCCGTATTCCAGCGGCATGTCCGCCACCAGCTTGGCATCGATCACCGTCCCCAGCGCGGCGGTTTGCGTGTTGAGAAGCGGCGTCTCCGCCGTCACCGTGACGGTCTGCTCCGAAGCACCAAGCTCCAGAGCCAGGTTGACCTCCAGGCGGTCCGAGACCCGAACCTCGATGCCGTCGCGAACGTCCTTCTTGAAGCCCGCCGCCGTGACCTCAATGTGGTAGACGCCGGGAATCAGGAAACTCGCCTGGTAGAAGCCGTCCTGGTTGGTCTTCAAAGAAGTCTTCGTTCCCATGGCGCTGTTGGTGACCACCACCTGGGCGCCTGGAATAACCGCGCCGGAGGGGTCGGTGACTCTGCCCGAAATGGTGCCGCGGGTCTCCTGCGACCAGGCAACCACACTGGCCAACAGGCACACAATCGCAATAAGCGAGAAAATGCGACTTTTCATTGCTAATCCTCCCTTGGGTTCTTGGACATCGGGTTTCGGCTCACCCGCCGAACTGCCCGACAAATCCCCGGCGGCAAGCGCCGCCATTGTTACGATTAAGCCCGATGCAAACCTCGGGCTGTGACCCGACCGCCCGGCTCACGCTGCGGTCCCAAAAACGCGTACAAGCCTTCCCCTTAGTGAAGCGTTCGGTAAATCGTACAATGAGATCCTCAAAAGCGATAGTGCCTAGGGGATAACTTGGTGTGGCGCAGTGGTGAGTAACGCGGTAGGTAACGGTGTTAACATTAGCATTCGATGAGCGTTGAAGTAGAGGACATGCGCGCGCAGGTCGAGCGTCTGATTCAAAGCAAGACGTTCGAAACCTCAGAGGTTCACCGGCGCCTGCTTCAATACCTGGCCGAAAAGTCCATTGCCGGAGAGGCCGACCGGCTGAAAGAGTACACCATCGGGCTGGAAGCCTTCGGAAAGCCGGCCACTTATGATCCCAAACAGGACTCCATTGTGCGGCTCCAAGCCGGCCGGCTGCGGCAGAAGCTGGCGGCGTATTACCAGACGGAGGCGGCGGGTGACCCGATCCGGGTAAATCTGCCCAAGGGGGCCTTCAAACTCAGTTTCGAGCCAATCGCGGCAGTGGATCACACGCAGGGGGCACCGCGGAACCCGCGACGGACCATTCTGCTTCTGAGTATGGCGCTGGGCGTGGCGACGATCTGGGCGGCCGCTTCCACGATCGGGTTGATCCGCCTGCACCGTGAGGCGGAAGTGGTGTCCGAGCGGTGGACTCCGGAACTGGAAAGCCTTTGGGGTCCTTTCCTGCAGAGCAACCGATCTTTGCTGGTATGCCTGGGCACTCCCATGTTTGTCCGGTTTCCCGACTTTGGCCTCTTCCGCGACCCGAAGGTCAATGACTGGCAGGAGATGGAGAAATCGGAGCGATTCACGGCGGTCTCCAAGGCGTTGGGCGGCAGAGGGATGTTTGCGTCCTACGCATATACAGGGGCGGGCGAGGCCAGCGCGGCGTTCCTGTTGTCGAGACTGCTCTCGACACGCAAGCGCAACGTGCTGTTGACGCGCAGCAGTATCCTCTCGTGGCAGCAGGTGGTGGATGACGACGTGGTGTTTGTAGGGCCGCCGAAATTCAATCTTCAATTACAGGCCGCGGCGCTGGCGCAAGACATCGTGATCGAGCCGGAGGGGATTCGCAACCACAAGCCGCAGCCGGGAGAACCCGTGTTTCTCCAGGATCACCTCGCTCCGGAGAAGCCATCCGAAGGCGAGACGCACGCGCTCATCAGCCGGACGCCGGGTCTCTCCGGAAACGGCGAGCTACTGGTGATTGCCGGGAATGCCTCGCCGGACACTTTTGCCGCCGCGGCATGGCTCACCGATCCCTTGCGGGCCAAAGAGCTGGTGCGACACCTGCGCACGCCGTCCGGCGAGATCCCCCGGTATTTCCAAGCGGTGCTGAAGGTGGCGTTCAAGCAAGGCATCCCGGTGCAGAGTTCCTACGTCTTCCACCACGTTCTGAGCGAACCCGCACAGCGGGCCGGCACAAAGCGGTAGTTCGGGCGGCCCTCAGCGATCCAGGGCCGCCACCCCGGGTAGCCGGATTCCCGCCAGGAATTCGAGGGACGCGCCGCCGCCGGTGGAAACGTGTGAGATCTTGTCCGCCACACCCGCGGCCTTGATGGCCTTTTCGGAATCGCCGCCGCCCACCACCGAGGTCGCGCCGGAAGCGGCGACGGCCTTCGCCAGGGCCACCGTGCCCTTGTCGAAAGGCGGCTTTTCGAAGATCCCCATGGGGCCGTTCCAGATGATGGTCTTGGCGCCGGCGATCACCTGGGCAAAATTCTCGATGGTTTTCGGCCCGATATCGACCCCGATCCGGCCTTCGGGAATGGTATCGACGGTCTGGTTGGCCGCGCCCGCCGCGATCTGGGAAACCACCACGTGGTCCACCGGCAGCATGAGCTTGCCACCGAGGTCGAGAAGCAGCTTCCTGGCCAGTTCGACCTTGTCCTCCTCCACCAGAGAGTTGCCGGTGGGCCGGCCCTGCGCCTTGAGGAACGTGTATGCCATGGCGCCGCCGATGAGCAGCTTGTCCACGATCTTGCCGAGGTTCTCGATGACCTCAATCTTGTCCGACACCTTGGCGCCGCCCAGAATCGCGACGCAGGGCCGGGCCGGGTTGGTGGTGGCCATTCCGAGGTACTTCAACTCCTTGTCCATGAGCAGGCCGGCCGCGGCCTGGGGGACGAACCGGATCATGCCCTCGGTGGAAGCGTGCGCGCGATGGGAGGAGCCGAACGCGTCGTCCACGTAAATGTCGCACAGCGCCGCCAGCTTCCTGGCGAACTCGGGATCGTTCTTCTCTTCCTCGGGGTGGAAGCGCAGGTTTTCGAGCAGCAGCACTTCGCCGGGCGCCGGTTTCAGGGCTTCCACTTCGGGCCCGACGCAATCGGCCGCCATTTTGACCGGCTTGCCGAGCAGCTCCGCGAGGCGCGCCGCGGCGGGCTTGAGGCTCATTTCCGGATTGGGTTTGCCTTTGGGGCGGCCCAGATGCGAAGCCAGAATGACGCGCGCTCCCTGTTCCAGCGCGTACCGAATAGTGGGCAGCGACGCCTTGATGCGCTTGTCGCTGGTGATTTCCATGTCGCCCTTTTCGTTTTTCTGTAGCGGGACATTGAAATCCACGCGGATGAAAACTCGTTTGCCTTTGAGATCGAGATCGCGAATCGATAGATGAGACATATCAGGCCCTCAGGGGTTGGATTGATACCTGAGATTAACACGGGGCAGAGCCGTGTTCGCCTTGACAGGCAGGCATGGAGGACGGATAATGATCCGAGGTCTTTAGATCCGAATGTAGCGAATCGCATGAGAGGCTGCGGAAGGTCGTTTCCAGGCTCAGGTTTTGTGCGCGACGCCCAGGTGGAGGAAGACAACGATGGGCTATGTGGCTCAGTTCTTTGGCATTTTAACTTTGCTGGCGTTTTTGACGGCAGGCCAAGCGAGGGCGGGGATTGTCTACACTAACCTAGCTGAAAACACTGGATCGTACAACTATTATGTCAGCAGCAGCGATACTCTGTGGGGCTACACCGGCCTAGGCTTCTCTTTCGTGGCGACAGGGAGCGGCAGCGCGGTCTCAGCAAACCTCATGTTGTATTACACTTACAGCTCTTCTTCCATAAAGGTTCTCCTTCTATCCGACAATGGAGGCACACCAGGAAGCTCGACACTTGCGGAGGGCAACACGGCGGCTTTGGCACCGCGATTTGACCCCCCCTCCGGCATGACCGATGTCACACTCAGCTCGTATTCGCCGCTCACGACCGGTTTGACGTACTGGCTGGTGGTTCTTCCGGGACCCTCTACAACGTACGCGAACTGGGTGGTGACTTCGGACCTCGGAACCTATGCCTATTACGGCGGAGACCATCCCACTGCTCCAGACGCTTTGTATGGGTCTGGAATTGCCGCGTTCCAGATTAACTCGGGGCCGACGGTTCCGGAACCGGCCACCGGCCTGGTGTTTCTGGGCGGGGTACTGCTGATTGCGGCGCGCCAGTTCTCGCGCCGGCAAGCGGAAAGCTGACCCGCTTTGCGTGTGGGCCGTCCCAACCAGCGCGAGTTCGTCGTTGGTCAGGTCGAACTGGGACGGAACTCCGCGTAGGACTCTTCCCCGATCTTGTGCAGATCGATTTCTCATGCCATCTTGTCTTTGGCGTAGCAGATCGGGTTCAGGGCGCAGGCGGCGCACTGGGGGTTGCGCGCCTGGCACAAGGCCCGGCCGTGCAGGATGATCTGGTGGGCGAAGAGAATCCACTTGTCTTTGGGGATGATCTCGATGAGGTCCTGTTCGATCTTGACGGGGTCCGTGTTCGTGGTGAGGTCGAGGCGCTGCGCGATGCGCTGGACATGGGTATCGACCACGATCCCGGAGGCGATGCCGTAGGCCGTGCCGAGCACCACGTTGGCCGTCTTGCGAGCAGCGCCGGGGATGGTCAGCATTTCTTCCATGGTCCTGGGCACCTGGCCGCCAAACTCGAAAACCACCTTCTTGGCCGCGCCCACGATGGACTTGGCCTTGTTGTTGAAGAATCCGGTGCTGCGGATATCGTTGGCCAGGACCTCCGGGCGCACGGCGGCGAAATCCGCGGGCGTGGGGTACTTGGCGAAGAGGCCGGGGGTCACTTCATTCACGCGCTTATCGGTGCACTGCGCGGAGAGAATGGTGGCCACCAGCAATTCCCAGGGGTTGTGATGGTGGAGCGCGCAGGTGGCGGCCGGGTACAGTTGGTCGAGGTGGCGCAGGATTTCGGCGACGCGCTGCTGCCGCTGGGCTGCGGTTTTCGGGCGTTTCACGTAAGCTCGTAGAGAGTCATGCGAGCGCGGTTTCTTCTGCTCGCCGCGGCGTTGGCCGCTTTTGGCGCTTCGCTCGGTTCGGGCTTTCACTTTGACGATTATGCCATTTTCTCCGACCCGGTCCTGAGGTCCGGGTGGGGGTGGCTGGAGGTTTGGGGCTGGCGGCGGACCCGTCCGCTCACCAACCTCACCTTCTGGCTGAATTATCAGGCCGGGCGACAAGACGCTCTCGGATACCATGCCCTCAACCTGCTGCTGCACCTGGGCGCGGTGTTGCTGGCGTACGAGTGTTTGCAACGGCTGCTCCCGGAGGGCGCCGCCTCTAAGCGCGTGGCGCTGGCGGCGGCGGCGTTGTTCGCGGTGCACCCGCTTCAGGCCGAGGCGGTGAATTACGTATGGGGACGCAGCATTGTGCTGGCCGCGCTGCTGTGCTTTGCCTCGCTACTGTGCTGGATTACGGGCCGGCGGTGGGCGGCGGTGGCGTGGTTCGCGGCGGCGCTGCTGGCCAAGGAGGAATGCGCGGCATTCCCCCTGGCGCTGATGTGGCTGACACCCGGCAAGCCGCGGGGCCGATCCCAGATTGTGGCAATGCTCGGCTTGTCCGTGGCGGCGGGGGCGCGCGTGGTGTATGCGGCGGCGGTGACGCCGGGCGCCCCGGCGGGGATTCACGCGGGCATATCGCTGTGGAAATATCTGCTGGTGCAGGGGCCGGTAATCTGGCGTTATGTGCGCCTGTTGGCGGCGCCTTACGGATTCACGGTGGACCCCGATATCCACGTGCCCGCTGTCTGGCTGGGATTGCTGGCATGGGCGGCGATTGCGGCGTTGGCGATGGCGGCGTGGCGGCACGGCAGCAAGAGTGCGCCTGCCAGGTGGCTGCTGGCGGGGTTGATTCTGCTGATTCCGAGCTCCAGCGTGTTTCCGGCGGCGGATCTGGCGGCGGACCGGCGGATGTACCTTCCCATGCTCGGATTCGCCGCGGCGGGCGGCTGGCTTCTGACGCGGGTGAGGACCCCGGCGCTCGCGGCAGTGGTGGTGGCGGCGCTGGCAGGCGTCAGCGTGGGGCGAACCCAGGTATGGATGACGGAGGAACGGCTGTGGCGCGAGGCTGTCCGGCGCGCGCCCGAGAAAGTGCGGCCGAAGATCCAGTTGGCCCGCGCGGTGCCGGCCGCGGAAGCCCTGGAGCTGCTGGCGGAGGCGCGCAGGCTGGCTCCTTACGATCCGGCGGTGGCGGCGGAGACCGGCAAGATCCTGCTGGCGGAGGGCCAGGCGGCAGCGGCGCTGGAGGAGTTTGGCCACGCGCTGGCGCTCGATCCCAAGGACGCGCGCAATTTTAACAACCGCGGCGTGGCGCTCGAAGCGCTTTGGCAGACGGAAGCCGCGCGCCAGGATTTCCAGCGCGCGCTCGAGATCGATCCCGGCCTTACTGAGGCGCGCCAGAACCTGGAGAGCCTGCCCCCGCCGGGGCGGTGATCTGAAGGTCTATGGTGACGTTCTGCCAGTCGGGCATCTCGTAGATTTGCAGCTTGGTATTGACTGGCGCGGAAAGTTCCTTGGATTCCATGGGCCCCAGGTTGGTGGTGAAAGAGAAGGTGCCCTCGGCGTCCTCTTCCGATTTCTGCGTGCGGCCCCAGATGGTCACGTTGCCGGCGAGGCCGGTGAAGTCGGCTTCGGAGTGGTTGATGAGGACGAACTTCGCCAGCGTCTTTTTCTTGGCATCCTGGACGAAGCGCACTCCCGATACCTCGATGTACCTCTGCAACGGGTTGGTCTTGGCGCCGGCCTTGGCCGCCGGGCTCTCGACGGTGGCCGGAGGCGCGCTCGGCTGGCTGCCGCCGCGCATGGCCTGAACCACCCAATAGATGCCGACCACGAGTCCCACAAAGGCAAGGGCGAAGACGACCGTCAACAGCCAGACGGGGAGAACGAAGCGGCCTGGGCCAACCGGCCGCGGCTGCGGCTGTGCCGGGGGGTAGTACGCCTGAGCCGGCGGCTGTTGTGGCGGGTAATACGGCTGAGCCGGCGGTGGCGGCGGGTAGTACGGCTGCGGTCCCGGAGGGGCTGCCGGGGGCGGATAGTAGGGCTGAGCCACCGGGGGCGGCTGCGGAGGCACGTATGCCGGGGATGGAGCGGCCTGGGAGAGCGGAACCGTTCCGGCGGGCGGCTGCGGCGGGGCTGCGGCGCCGGGGTGCCCTTGGGGCCCGGCGGCTTTGGCAGCGCAATCTGGGCAATCCGCATACGCCGGCGGAACTTCACGCCCGCACTGCGGGCAAATCCACGTGAACATGTGATGGCCTCAATTCTAATGTACCGCTTAGCGAATTCCGGCGAATGAATACAAGCGGCCGGCCGCTTCCTGGTCGCGCCGGAACGAGTGAAACTCCTCGGGCCGGCACATGGTGCATAAGTTCGACGCGTAGATGCGTTCCGGCGTTACACCGGCATCGACTAGCTGCCGCCGGTTGGCCTCGGCCAGATCGACATGTGCCCTGCCCTGCTGGCCGAACTGCCCGGCCACCTCCGCTCCCACCTCATAACAGCACTTGCCGATGCCCGGGCCGATGGCGGCGTGGAGCTCGGCTGGCAGCGCGCCGAACCGCTCGCGCATGGCTTCCACGGCGCGCTGGGCGATGCGCGCGACGGTTCCGCGCCGGCCGGCATGCACCGCGGCCACCGCGCGATGTCGCTCATCGATCAGCAGAATGGGAAGGCAGTCCGCGGTTTTGACCGCCACTACCGAGCCGGGCGTGTTCTCGAGCAGCGCGTCGCCTGTGCCGAGCACCCCGCAACGCCCCGCGGCGGGCACGCAGGTGGCCGAGTGAATCTGCCGCAGCGTGGCGAGATGGCCGAACAGAGAGGGGACACGCGCAAGGCGGGTGCCGAATCCATGCACCAGCCACGCCAGCCCGTCGAGCTCCGAGACGCGGTAAATCTGGCGCGAATCCTTGTAGAACACGGTTACGCCGGGTTCTGGATCTGGGCGATGCGCACCTGCTGCCGGAAGCTCTCGAGCATGGACTCGTCGAGGCGCACCTCGGTGGGGCGCTTCACCAGCGTGGTCATCTGATCGATCTTGTCCTGGAGCTTGAGCAGGGCGTAGAAGAGATTTTCGGGACGCGGCGGGCAGCCGGTGACGTAGACGTCAACGGGCACGATCTTATCGACGCCCTGGAGGACGGCGTAGGTGTTGAACGGACCGCCCACGCTGGAACAGGCGCCCATGGAAATGCACCACTTGGGATCGGGCATCTGGTCCCAGATGCGCTTGAGGACCGGAGCCATCTTGAGGGTGACGGTGCCGGACACAATCATGAGATCGGCCTGACGCGGGCTGGGACGGAAGACCTCCGCGCCGAAGCGCGCAATGTCGAAGCGGGAGGTGCTGGCGGCGATCATTTCGATGGCGCAGCACGCCAGTCCGAAGGTGAGCGGCCAGATGGACGATTTGCGCGCCCAGTTGAACACATAATCCACCGAGGTGGTGATGAAGTTTTGTTCAAACCGGTTCTGAATGAAGGAAGCCACGCGACTCTCTCCTTGGTGCTTAAAGCGGATTGTAACATCCCTGCCGCTGGGTCGGCCAATGCTTATGCATGCCCCACCAACACTGCGCGTGCCGCCGGTGGGGCATGCTTTAGCTTGCCCGCCCCTTCCGCCTCAATAAAACGGATCCGGCGGACCACCGCTGGTTCCGCTCTTCTGTGTCCCGTTCCATCTCACCGACCCGTTGTCCAGAACCAGCGCTTCGCCCATGGCGACGTCGAACTTCGCTTTCTCGAACACGATGTCCTTGCCGTCCTGCACCAGAAACCCGCGCGTGCTCTGGAAACTCACGTTGGTGAATGTGATGGCGTTGGCCAACTGTTCGGGCAGTCCCAAAATCCGGCCGGCCACAGGGGAACGCGTGACCGTCAGGTTGGTGATATGGATATCGTGAAAATTGGGAATGTATTGGGTCTCCCCTGGCGCGGCCTGGCGCGGTCCCACATCGGTGGCCAGGCCGGCATTGCCGTTGTAGAGCATGTTGATGTCGACAGGCCGCCTCACGTCTTTCATGACGATATCGGAAAAGCGGATATCGTGAACTTCGCCGCCGCCACCGCGGAAGGACTTGATGCGCAAACCGTTGTCCGTTCCATTGAAGGTGCAGCGGCGAACGACGATGTGACTGAAGCCGCCGCGCGTGGCGCTGCCGATCGAGATGCCGTGGCCGTGGAAGCATGTGAGGTCCTCCATCAGAACGTCTTTCCCGCCGTTCTTCATCGCCACGTTGTCGTCGCCCACGTCGATTTCGCACTTGCGAATCACGATGCGCTCCCCGCCCGGATCCATGGCGTCGGTATTGGGGCCGTCGCTGGGAGCTACGATGCGCAGGTTCTCGAGGGTGATATCCTGCCCGCTCGGGGCGAGGTGGAACGACGGCGAGTTGGTGAGCGTGATCCCATCGACGTGCAGCCGCTCGACACCCACGAGCGAGACCAGAACCGGCCGCGGAACCACGGCGCGGCCGGGCGGATAGCGGCGCGCGGCTTTATCCGACCACATCCAGAACATCGCGCCCGATCCATCGATGGTGCCCGAACCGGTGATCGCCAGGTCGGTTGTGCCACTGGGGCAGGTAATTAACGGAGCGATCCTGCCGAATCCGCCGCGTCCACCCGCTGGCGGCGTTGCCTGCGCTGGACGGGGCAGGTTCGGGTTGGGAATGCCGTACTCTTCGAAAGTATCCGGCGCCTTGATGATGGCCCCGGCCTCCAGGTGCAAGTCCATGTGGCTGGTCAGCGCGAAAGGCAAGGTCTTGAAAGTTCCCGCTGGCACGATGAGATGCCCGCCGCCGGCTTTGGCGATGGCGGCCACGGCGCTCTTGAAGGCTTCCGTGTTCAGAGACCTGCCGTCGCCTTTGGCCCCGTAATCCAGCAGGTTGAACTTGGCGCTGGGAATCACCGGAAGAGCCGCGGTGATTTCGCCCTGCGACGTGGCAGCTCGTTGTGGCGCTGGCGCCGCAGCCGCGATCAACGCCAGCCCGGCCAAAGTCAGGGAGAATTTGTAAGTCATGGTTGCCTCACCGCGGCAGATAGTAACAGCATTAAAGCCGCGCGCGCAAGGCTAGGTTGGCGCTGGAATGCGCTGCAAAGCGGGGCCAGGCTCGAATTTCGCCGCCTTTGCGAAATTCGCTGCCTGTACCCGGTTTGCCCTTTAGGAGATCATACTCCATGCAATTTGCGACGCACTACCCTAGCGTAGGAGTACGTCAGGCGGAGCCGCGAACGTACAGGCCGAGCCGCGAACGTAAGAGAGCGGTACCTCAGTTGGCTCCGCGCCGGCGTGGCGAGTGGAATCGGCTCCACGGCTGGCCTCGGGTCCGGCCTACGCACATCCGCAGTTTGAGCGTTTTCCGGCCAGTTGACGTGGAGGAGACGTCAAGGGATTGATCTCCCAGAACGCCGTTTGGGGACCGTGAGCGGCACAAATCCGGGCTAGCGACTACGCCGGCAGGTCGGCCATCTCAGTGCGGTCAACCTCGGCTGGGTTCGGCATGCAGGCACTGCGCCAGTGACGTGACGAGAGAGCCGATGCTCGACTATCTATCGCGAGCGGCTTCAGCTAACATTGAGTTTCCCGATTTTGTATGGCGAAACAGCGATTCTCGCATCCCGACCGTCGGGCATTTTGGGACGCCTACAAACGTAGATGCGCATACTGCGATGAATCCATTCGTTGGTTCGATCTCGTTGTTGACCACGTCATTCCGGAAAGCCTGCTAGAAAGACCGCTCGAGCTGGCTGCTGTGAAGTCTGGTTATGGTTTAGGCGAGGGATTCGACCTTCGCTGCGATTTGAACCTTGTTCCGGCGTGCGCTCGATGTAACAGGGAGAAGTCGGATCGATTGTACCCCCCGGCGCGGACGATGATCATCCTGGGCAAGGCAAGTCAACATGAGGCACGAGTCGCTGAGCTACGCAGGCGCTTTCAGCAGGAACCGAAGACGGAGCGGCTGCGTGCGGACATCAGCGCAGCTGTCGAGACTGGCGCGTTGTCGAGAAAGGAACTGGAGCGGTTCTTTGAGACATCGGGGGTGCACGAGGATTACCCAGGACCAGGGTTAGCAGCGGTCTGCGATGCCAAAGGGGCGGTTGCCGTCGACGATCCAGACATTATGCGTGTCTTCGGTAACGCATCTCAGCCTCTGCTTGGCTGGCCGAAAGAAACCGCAGGACGGTGGATCGAACGGCCAGAGCTCTCGGAGTTGAAGGCGGCACTCGAAAATGGGCGGCATAGCTTCACCGCGTTGTTGGGCGACCCTGGATCGGGCAAGTCGGCCTTGGTGGCTAGGTTGGGGGCCGACTTAGCAGAAAGGGGCGTGGCTCTCCTCGCGATCAAGGCGGACCTGATCCCGAGAGATGTCGACACGCTTGCACGACTGGACGACTATCTGGGCCTCCCTGCTTCTCTGGTGGATTGTGTGCGGCAACTGGCGGGCAACCGTACGGTTGTGCTGCTGATCGACCAAGTCGATGCGCTGACCGAGCTCATGGATCAACACACTGCGCGTTTGACAGTCCTCCTGGGTCTTGTCAATCAGCTGCGTGGGATAGATGATATACACATTGTTCTGTCCTGCCGTGACTTCGAGTTTCGCCACGATCTCCGGCTGACCTCTCTGAAGCCTCACCCCGTACGAGTGTTTGATCTGCCATGGGAAGATGTGCGAGCGGTGTTATCGACCATAGGAACCGACGCGGGTAATTGGCCGCCCGAGGTTCGCCGGCTGCTCTGTCGGCCCCAGCACCTGAATCTGTTCGTTCAGCACTTGGCCATTGGCAACGACGCACCAAGCTTTCGGACTTATCACGCCATGCTGGAAGCTGTGCTTCGCCAGCGAGTTCTGCAGCAGCCGTGGGGGCCGGCTGCGATGCAGGTTCTCGAAAGGTTGGCTGGGACCATGGCAACCGAGGAGGAACTGTGGTTGCCGGTCGCCCGATTCCAGGACGAACAGGCCGAACTGAATCGGCTGGTGGCCACGGATTTGCTAAGTTATAGCCCGGACGGGATACGAGTCGGATTTCGGCATCAGACACTGTTTGATTTTCTCCGCGCCAGAGCGTTTGCTGCGCGCTACGTCCGCTTGGCCGAATACGTTATGCAACGTCAGGACGCCCTTTTTGTCCGACCGATACTCTGGAGCGCGCTGCACTATCTCAGAGAGGCGGACCGGAACGGGTACCACCGCGAGGTCCACGCGTTGTGGCGCCGAGAAGAACTGAGGAGCCATATACGGTACCTGCTCATAGGATTCCTTGGGCAGGTGCCCGACCCCGACCCCGTTGAATGCGGCTGGCTGCTGCCCCTCTTGGACGATTCCCGCCTGCGGTCTAAGGTGGTTCGGGCAATCGAAGGGAATCCGGCATGGTTCGCGAAGGTACAAGTGCGTCTGCCCGACTTGATGTCGGGCGACGACCAATCGGCTTGGCACGCCGCATGGGTGCTCCGGCGAGCGCTCAACTTTGATCGCAATTCGGCGCTCGAACTGATCGAGCGCTATTGGTTGCCTTATTCACGTCGAGATCAGCTCACCATTCATACGCTGTGCGAACTGAAAGACTGGGATGAACGCGCACTGCGGGTGGCAGAGGTGGCCATCCGGCGCACACCTGACCAGGACGCCTTCGGCCGCATGGTCGCTTCGGCTGCAGCGAAGAGCCGGCCGGATTTGGCTCCGCGCATCCTTGCTGCCGAGCTTTGGGGTGCACTCGAACGCGCCGAGGCGGCGCCCATTCAAATCCCAGACCCCCCTCCAGAAGATGCTCCAGACTCAGAGAGAATCACATATCAGATAGTCCACGCCGATGCACCTTCGCGACCTGTCGAGGCTATCGTGTCCGACCCTTCACGCTGGCACGGGGTGGGTGACGTAGCTGAGGCTGCGCCCCTCGCGTTTATCGAGCAGATCTGGCCATGGTTTCTGCATGTGCTCGCGCGGCACCAGCGGAATGAGAACCGGCATCTCTGTGCCTACCGTTGGGATCCGATATTCGATCTCATAGGCGACGAGCGGCACATGCATCGGGATCTAGCCATGGCGGTCGAGAAGGCCATTTGTGGTTTCGCACGCAACGCCCCAAGCGACTTTCTAGCGTTTGTGGATCAACACGTAAATAGCGACATGTTGGTGGTTCACCGTCTGCTTGCTCGCGGTATGAAACTGGTGATTCCAGATCATGCGCAGAGAGTAGCAGCCTATCTGTTGAGTGATGCGCGCCGCTTTGCCCTCGGGCCGCACTCGGACGTGCACGCCGAAACTCGTGAGCTGATCGCCGCTGCCGTGCCACTGGTCGACGTCGACACGCGTCTTGCGCTCGAGAGAGCCATCTTGTCGTGGGAGTATGATAGGCCGGACTCGGACGACAGGGCTGACAACCGACGTCATCGTCTGCGCTGGAATCGGCAGCATCGGATTCGCCTGCTGCGGGCGTTCCCTAAAGGCTTTCTGTCGCCGGGTTGTGCCAAGCTGCTGAGGGAGGAGGAACGCGCGCTGCCGCACACGCCGGATAAAGAGCGCGAAATCGAAGGGGGCATCATTTCCAGCCCGGTCTCGGCGGAGCAGATGGCGAAAGCGTCGGATGCAAACCTGCTGAACCTATTCGATGAACTCCACGACAGCACCGGGTGGCACCATCCACGCGATTTCCTTAAAGGTGGAAGCCTGGAGGCATCACGGGCGTTCGGCGAATTCGCGAAAACCAACCAAGCGCGTGCGTTGCAGTTACTGAACCAGTTGGAACCAGGCCATCACGAGCGATACGCGGCCGAGGCCGTTCGCGGAATATCAGAGGCCGAGCAGCCTCGTTTGGAACCATTGATCCGGGCAATCCATCAGCTCGCAGGACGCGGATTCAAGACGGACGAGTTTCGCCAGGCCGTGGCGTGGGCCCTGGCCAAGATCGCTCCGACGAACAGCGGCCTCAACAACGAAACCTGTGCGCTGTTGGAAGGCTGGCTGGAGGACGCCAAGGACGACCACAGCAGAACGACGACGCGATCCGAAGACACTGATCCACGTCGTATCCGTAGCATTCTCCTTGAAGGTGGACTCCGCATTCTTCCGGGCGGGAACTACCCAGTGCTTCACGCGCTCTTCATGGGCTACCTCTGCCGCGTTCCCATGGACGCGAATGGCTGGTTGAGAGTGCTAGAGGGACATCTGGACCGCCTGGAGGCTCCTGAAGTGTGGGAGACCCTCGCCCAGCGGGAGCTTACTTATCTTGACAAGGCGCCATCGGAACGGGCCAACGACTTTATCTGGCGGCTGCTGCAGAAAGAACCCGGGATCATAAACACCGAGGGTTTTGTCCACTTTCTGGGCCGCGCGCACGGATGGCTCCGGCCTGCTGTGATCCACCTCTGTCTGGCAAACTGGGAAGGTGGAACGTGGGAGGAGGGACCTCTGGCTGCCGCGGAGATCGCGATGCTGCGGCACGCGTTGGTTCCGGATGATCCCCGCTGCCGTGAAATGGTTGGCCGTATTCTCGCTGCTGAGGGACGCAGCGATGATCGTTTACAGCGCCAGCGCTGTGGTCTCGCGTTCCTCTGCGGCGAGTTATGGGGTGTGCCGCGCGCCCGCGGCATCGCCACAAGCGTGCTCCTCACGCTCCTACCCTGTATGGATCCGCCCTTGGCTGAGGCGTGGCTGTCGGTGTTTAATCGTTCGGAGCCGCTGCTAATTGATTGCTATACGGAGCAGCTTCTGGACGGTGTTGCAGAGCATCCCCTAGTTCTGCGGTACGGTCGTACCGGGGTTCTGGTCGACAGGCTCAAGGAGTTGATGGAAGACGGCTCTGAGCATGAACGCGTGTGTCGTGTTATAACCGCGCTTCTAGCCGAGTGCGGCCCGGCGATTGCGGACCGGCGCACCCTGTCGTCACTTTCGGGAGAAGATCTGGTGGATATTGCGCTGACCCTGCAGCGTTCGCCGGAAACCCGATCTTGCGGGACGGACATATTCGAGCGCCTCATGGACTTGGATGTCTACAGGGTGTCGGAGGCACTCGGGGAACTGGACCGACGGTTCCCGGCGTAGCTGCACCTTGATGTGCAACGCCCAAACGGCGACAGTGGTGCCTGAAGGGAGCCCCAAGTCCCCTTGGGGGAAACGTGGCCGTGATCTCCCCGAACGCCCTCGGGGGAGCTTTGTCCAAGTGGCCGACAAACCACCCGGAATTCCAGAACCACGTGGTCGATGTGCCCGCTGCTGCCGCACGGCGAGCCAGAACGGGATTACGATAGCGATTTAGGAGCGAAATGGAAATGTCGGGCGGAAGATCATTCACTTCAGTTTCAGTCGCGCTCGCGCTGGCCGTAGCACTCGCGATTGCGTCAATGCAGGCGGCGGGCACCGCGCCCAAGCAACCGAAGATCGACGCCCGGGTCGCCCCCTGGCTGAAGGTCGGCAATCTTTCGTTCAAGGATCTGAACCGCAACGGCGTGCTCGACCCCTACGAGGATTGGCGATTGCCGGTCGACAGGCGCGTGGCGGACCTGCTCTCCAGGATGACCCTGGAGGAGAAGGCGGGGCTGATGCAAATCGCTTCGTTCAATGCCGACTCTCTGGACGACTTTCTCAACCAGCGCCACATCCGCTACCTCATCCTCCGCGATAACCTCACCGCCCGGGAACTGGCGGCACGCGCGAACACGTCGCAGGAACTCGCCGAAAAGTCGCGATTGGGCATCCCGATTGTCTTTGCCTCGAACCCCCGAAACCACGTTCGCGACAACCTGGTGTACGAGGAAGCCGAGGCGGCTGGCGAGTTCTCCAGTTGGCCCGGAACGCTGGGGCTGGCGGCGACGAATGACTTGAAGCTTATCCGCGCGTTCGCCGAGATCGCGCGTGGGGAGTGGCGCGCCTCGGGGATCCAGAAGTGTTACGGATATCAGGTGGATGTCGCCACCGAGCCGCGCTGGTACCGTATCCAGACGACGTTCGGGGAAAGCCCGAAATGGAACGCGGAGATCGCCCGGGAAATCGTGCTGGGTTTCCAGGGGCCAGCTCTCGGGCCGGAGTCGGTAGCGCAATCGATCAAGCATTTCCCGGGGGATGGGGCCGTAGACAAGGGCCTGGATCCTCACAACAGCTGGGGGCAGTGGGCCGTGTATCCCACGCCCGGCAGCTTCTTCAAGTACCAGTTGCCTCCTTTCCAGGCTGCCGTGGACGCCGGCACGAGCTCGATTATGAGCTACTACAACAACCCCTCCAACGACCGGAGTGGGGAACAGCTTCCCAAGGAATGGTGGCAGTCGGGCAAGCACCAGTTCGAAGAAGTCGCCGGAGCTTACAATATGACACTGCTCACGAGGCTGCTTCGCGGACGGATGGGGTTCAAAGGATACGTCAATACCGACAGCGGAGTTCTCACCAACAATGCTTTCGGGGTGGAAAAACTCACCACACCGCAGCGATTCGCGAAAGCGGTGAAAGCCGGAGTGGCCCTCTTTTCGGACAGCAACAATCCGCAGGGGCTCCTGGATGCGGTGCACCAGCACCTGCTGGAGGAATCGGACCTCACCCCGGCGGTAGCGCTTCTGCTCAAGGAGATCTTCCAGTTGGGGCTGTTCGAGAACCCCTACACGGATCCCGAAGCGGCTCACAAGATCGCCAGTTCGCCGGCTTCCGCGGCGCGGGCTGACGAAGCCCACCGCAAGTCCATCGTCCTCCTGCGCAACGATAGGAAACTGCTGCCGCTGACGGGCGCCAGGAAGCTCTATGTGGAGGTCATGGCCGGTCAGCCCGCAGGCTTCGGTGGTCGTGGTGGAGCGGGGGGCCGCGGCCAGTTCGATGGGGTGGGGGGCGCTGCTGGTCCGGGTGCGGCAGGAGCCCGACAGGCGGCGAATTCGCAGGGCGCCGGTAGAAAGGGCGGCCGCGGCGAGCTCGCCGGGCGAGGAGGCGCCGCCGCGGTCAACGGCACCGCCGGCCTTAAGGCCCTGCTCGCGAAGGATCCGTCGGTGCAGATCGTGGACTCGATCGACCAGGCCGACGTGGCCCTGTTATGGTTGCGCCCGACTGTGTACCAGCGGCTCGAGCACGACTATGCCGACATCGCGCTGAGCCCGCTCACGGGTGTTGACGTCGCCAAGGTGAAACAGATCGAGGCGGCAAAGCCGACCGTACTAGTGATTAATTTCATCAATCCCTGGATCATCAACGAGGTGGAACCCGGCGCGGCCGCGGTCCTGGCGACGTTCGACGTCAAGGCCGAGGCGCTGCTGGACGTGGTGAGGGGCCGCTTCAGGCCCGCCGGAAAACTCCCTCTCACGATACCGGCGGATCAAGCGGCCGTGGACAAAAATGCTCCGGACGTTCCAGGGTACGCGGAGACGTTCGACTACGCCTACAAGAACCGCGTGAGCGACAAATATGTTTTCGGTTTTGGCCTGGCCTACGGCAAATAGTCGGCGGCGCCAAAGAAGACGGCAATTGGAATGCACGCCTTCGCGGCCAGGTTCGGGGTGGACCGCTGGACTTCATACACGCGAAACGGCTGTTCCGGTCGATTCACGCGCCAACCGGAGGTTGGGCAGGGCGCGGTCACGTTGACGCACAACGCTAGGTTCTTATCGGAAGCGCCCCGGCGTGATGCCTGACAAGAGCGTGTAAAGTCCGCGTCGGGGCGCTTTCGATAAGAGCGTTAGAAGGAAGCCGCTGGCGCGAGCGCA
>JBEKYW010000034.1:0-53021 GCA_049510555.1 Bryobacteraceae bacterium | reverse complement strand
TGCGCTCGCGCCAGCGGCTTCCTTCTAACGCTCTTATCGAAAGCGCCCCGACGCGGACTTTACACGCTCTTGTCAGGCATCACGCCGGGGCGCTTCCGATAAGAACCTAGCGTTGTGCGGCCAAGTGGCGCGCCTGTACTACAACAACGCCTGGTCACCGACCCTGGCGTTTGGCGGTCGCGCCGCCAGCGGACATTTCGACGGAGTTATCGCTGGCTCGCGTGAAGCGGATCGGCGGCACGTCGGCTTCGACAGAGAAGAAAGAAGTGGGGGATTCGGGGAAAAGCTCCACTTTCTTCCCTTGCGTGGCGGCGAACAACCTTTCGTTCTCATAGGTGACGGTGACCTCAAGCCCGGGCGCAAGGACATAGAGACCAGCGTACGCCTGGAGGACATCCGGTTGGACGCGGGCAATGGTACGCTCCTTAGTTCTGTAGTCGGCCCACTCATACTCGGCGGAGATGCTGCGTAGGATCTCATCAGCGAGCGCCGAGCCACCATCGCCGTTGGTCATGACCACAGCACCGCTGCCGCTATCGAGATATCCGAACAAAGTGCACTTGAAACCAGCGTTGGAGCCACCGTGCGAAAACGATTTGTGGCCGGCGGTTTCCGAAAGACCGAGGCCCAGGCCGTAGTCGCCGAGGACTTTGGTGAGCATCTCGCGCTGCGTGGCGGGCTGCAGCACGCGGCCGCCCTTCTGGAGTTCGTGCACGAAGCGCGCAAGGTCGGAAGGCGTGGTCCACAGACCCGCCGCAGCCATCTCCGGGTAGGTGTGCCAGCGTCCTTTGAGCATGACGCCATCGTTGCCGTGACCGGCGGCGGCATTGGCTTTGAGGTGTGCGGGCAAGGGTTGCTGGTAGGTGCTGCGGGTCATGCCCAACGGACCGAGGACGAACTCCTGCGCGAGCTGGGGGAAGGGCTTTCCGGTGACGTCCATGACGAGTTGCTGCATGACTTCGTAGCCGCCGCCGGAATAGCGGCCCTGTGTCCCGGGGGTGATGTCGACGCGAATGGGCGCAGAGTTGGCCGGCTTCTTTCCGTCCAGAATATCGAGGAGCGATGGCACTGGCTCGTCCGCCGCATAGCCGCCGAATCCGTGAACCGTGAGGCCGGCGCTGTGGTTGAGCAGGCGGCGCAGAGTCACTTTCTGGGTTTTGGTGAATTCGTCCTCGGGCACCTTCCAGGAGCGGAGCTTGAGGTTGACGTCTTCATCCAGTGAGAGCTTGCCCTCATCGACTAGGCGCAGGGCCACCATGGAGGCCACAGGCTTGCTGACGGACGCAGCCTGGAAGAGGGTCTGGGCGTCCACTGGTTTGCCATTCTCGGCGACGACACCGTAGCCGCGCGCCCACTCCACTCTGCCCTTGGCAATCACAGCGACGCTGACCCCGGGCACTTTGTAGAACCTTAGGCGCTCCCTGATGGTCCATTTCGGTTGGGGCTGACCGCTGATTGCAGCACCGGGGCGGAGGCCCTGTTCGACGCGCTGAATTCGGGCATCGATGTCTGCCGCCGTGACCGGCAGGGCGGCGACAACGACGACCGCAAGGAACCCGGGTAAACGAATTTCGGATGCGGACATAGATGAATCCAACTAGCCTTCTTTCCGAGTGTACGATGGGGGCCGCACGGAGTGTTCCCTCCGAAATCGGGATCTGCAGGCCGATCTGCCTGATGAACAGGGGTTCTGAGAAGCGAAAGACGCCACGGTCTCTACCGATATGCGGTCACTGGGGCGAAAGTCGGCGTCTCGTGGAAGTGCCGCCGCCTGAAGCTCCCGAGATACGGGCCTTCTGGAAAGTAGCTAATCCACGGAACCGCAGTTCATATCTGCGAATTGGAGGATCGATCCCGTGAAACGCCGATCCGGAAAATGTCGGAATGCCGGTCCTTCAAGTGGACCGCATTGGGCTAGCCCACCAGCCGAAACCCCACGTCCTGCCCCACCAGGAAATCGATCCGTGGCGGCTCGACTCCCAGCATCCGCAGCAGCGTGGTCACCTGGCCGCGATGGTAGCTTTGATGGTTCAGCAGGTGGTAGATCATTCGCCATAGCGGATAGGTCCACTTCTCGCCTCGCGTGCTGAGGTAGGTGAACGTACGGCCCAACGTCTCCTCGTCGAGACCAGCCAGGTAAGGGCGCATTTCGCGCTCCACGGCGCTCCAGCGCTCCGTCACGGCCGCCAGCGTGGGGAACTCTTCCACCGGGATCAGCGTCCGCGGGCTCTTGCCGCGCCAGCGTTCGAGCCAGATCCACTCCACCGCCACTAGGTGCGCGAGGGTTTCGCGCACCGACGGGAAACTCCCGCCGATCGGACGCAGAAACTGCTCCTGATCCAGCGCGCCGCACGCCTGAAGCTGCCGGTCGCGCGCCCAATAGTTGTAGTCGAACAGCTCATGCAACACTGCCAAAGACACTGTTCCGCTCATGGTCGAGTCCTCATCCAACTCCTCATCCAACATGGTATGGCATCGTGAGAAGCTGCTCTTCCCGCCCTCCGGGCAGCTTCGCGCATCGCTGCCGGGAACGCCCGTAGTATCCTGGTCGGAGGAGATTCGACGCCATGGGATCTGGAAGCGATGGACTTGGCCCCCGGGAAGCAGCGATTCCGCCTGGCGCCCGGCGCGTGTTTTGCGTAAAGTTTCAGCGCGAGATGGAGGGCCTCGATGAGGTGCCCTTCGATGGCCATCCCCTCGGGCAGAAGATCTTCGACAACGTTTCCAAGCAGGCCTGGAAGATGTGGGTGGAGCGCATGAAGATGATCATGAACGAGTACCGGCTCAACCTCGGCACCCGCGAGGCCCAGGAATTCCTGTTGCAGCAGATGGACGATTATTTCTTCGGCGAAGGCTCGGCCCTGCCGCCGGATTACGTCCCGCCGGGGTCGAAGGCTTGAGGGTATCGAGCACCGAGTTCCCTCGCGCAAGAATGAATCCCAGGTAGCTCGAGCCTTCCGGCAATGGGATCGGTTGCTGCCCCTCCTTCACGGTGACGATTACCTCTTTGAACAGGCGGCAAGCCCGAAGATTATTTGCTTGCATGTAACTACAAAAGTAGCTACACTGTGAGATGATGATATGCGGATGGGACGAAGCGAAGAATCGTAGCAACTTCGCCAAGCATGGGCTGGATTTCGCGGACGCTGAACAGGTGTTGACCGGGCCTTGCGTCACTTTCGTGGATAGCCGCTTCGATTATGGAGAGGTGCGGCTTATCACCTTGGGTCTGCTCGCTGGTCGAGTGGTTGTTATTGCCCACGCGCCACGCGGCGGAGACACCACGCGGATCATCTCCATGAGAAAGGCAAACCGACGTGAGCAAAGAATCTATCAAAAGCGACTTGGCGAGAATTGACCGCATGAAGGATGCCGAGATTGACTATTCGGACATTCCGCCGCTCGACAAGTCTTTCTTCACCAAGGCAACGGAAGCATGGCCGCCGGCGAAGCGACAACTCACCATCCGTCTTGACTCGGACGTGCTGAAGTGGCTGAAGGCCCACGGCAGGGGTTACCAGACGCGCATCAATCGTATTCTGCGGGTGGCCATGGAGAGTCAAGGCCCCCGCCCCCCTCGCGCCCGGTCGCGTTCCGCGGCAGCAGCGAAGAAGAACAGCCGATCACGTGGTGAATTGAAGCCCGCCTGACATTTCACAAAGAGTGAGCTTTGAAACAGAGCCGCGCGGCATGGTGACGGTGATGATTTCAGTGCTCATGGTGTGCCTCCAGATGATTGCGGTTTAAGCCGGTCAACAATCCGGAGAAGGTGACTGGCGAAAACGATGACTTCGGCGGCGTCCTCTGCGTGCGTGGGCACGTGACGATGGCTTTGGGGGTTTTTGTAAAGACCTATTGCGCCGGCGAACAGATTCGCCATCGCTTCCTGTTCTGCGATTGGCAGCGCCCCGTCAGTGAGCGGCCCCGGCGTCGTAGCTTGTCCCTTCTTCTCTGATGGCTTGAACGCCGACCGCATCAGGTCTGTTCCGTAATCGTCAGGGCCGAAACTCCCCGCTTCGCGGACGGCGACTTCGACCTCTCGGAAAGCCTGAAAAATCGCAGTGTCATATTCGCCGCGCAGGAAGGCCGGATAGACCCTACTGGCGATCACTGGGTGGATCTGCCCTTTCGGGAGGATACCCGCCTTGCGATAGGCCTCAAAATCCTCCCGGGATTTCAACCGCTGTGCGCGACGTGAGATGAAGAAAGAGCCGGGACCTGGAGCGGGGTCTATCACCAAGAACCCTTCACTCTGAAGCCAAGTCCAAGCCTCCAGAAGCGCCCGGTTCACTTCCTGTTGTTGATCCCCGTACTCAGGCTTGGGGTTGTACGGGCCAGAGTTTAGACCCCGGAAGAAATTTGACTGGCTCACTCGACCGTACTGCACGACTCCCCGCTGAACGACTGGCCCGCTCGCGTTCTCGTAGCTGTTCAGATGGGCGAGCAGCACGCCTGCCAACTCCTCCACCTCTAGCTTGAGAAGGTCAGATGCGTTCGGAACAAGGGACGAAAGCGAGCGGTACATAACCGTATGATAACGTCCTTATATGTCGCGCCATCAGGAAACCCCGCCCCGGCGAAGCCGCGCGTCTGGTAGCCCGTGGCGGCAGCGAACAGCAACAGATGTTTCACCGCTTGTTGTTATCGTAGAAGTATGCGGGCGCTGGTAAAGAGCAGGCGGGAGCCGGGTCTCTGGCTCGGGGAAGTGGACGTCCCCCAAATCGGCATCAACGACGTTCTCATCAAGGTGCTGCGGACCGGCATTTGCGGCACCGACGTGCACATCTACCAGTGGGATGAGTGGGCCCAACAGACCATCCCCGTGCCCATGGTGGTCGGCCATGAGTTTGTCGGCCAGATCGTCGAGATTGGCTCCAATGTGGCCGATTTCCACCCCGGCGATCTCGTCAGCGGAGAAGGCCACGTGGTGTGTGGCCGGTGCCGCAACTGTTTCGCCGGACGCCGCCACTTGTGCGCTCACTCTCAGGGTGTGGGCGTGAACCGGCCGGGCGCGTTCGCCGAATACATCGCGCTGCCCATGACCAACATCTGGCGCCACCACGAATCCATTCCCCTCGATGTCGCCGCCATCTTCGACCCCTTCGGCAACGCCGTCCACACCGCCCTTTCCTTCCCCGTGCTGGGCGAGGACGTGCTGGTCACCGGTGCCGGCCCCATCGGCATTATGGCGGCCGCCGTGGCCCGGCACGCCGGCGCGCGCTACACCGTGATCACCGACCTCAACCCCTACCGCTTGGCGCTCGCCCGCAAGCTGGCAGTGACGCTGGCGGTCGATGTGCGCGAAACCAGGCTCCAGGATGTGCAGAAGCAGCTCGGGATGACCGAGGGCTTCGACGTGGGCCTGGAAATGTCCGGCAACCCCGCCGCTTTCCGCGACATGATCGCCAACATGAGTCACGGCGCCAGGATCGCCATGCTGGGAATCCCCTCCGGAGAGATGTCCATCGACTGGCGCACCATCATCTTCAACATGCTCACCATCAAGGGCATCTACGGCCGCGAGATGTACGAGACCTGGTACAAAATGACGGTCATGCTGCAATCCGGCCTGGACATTACCCCGGTGATCACGCACCGCTTCCCCTACACGGAGTTCGAGAGAGGCTTCGAAGTCATGATCTCGGGCAATTCCGGCAAGGTAGTCCTGAGCTGGGAGTAAGAACAACCCCGCGCACCGAACCCCTGGCCCCGACCCGCAGAACCGGCGGGTGCCCCGCCTGATCCCCGGCCCCCGTTCCCTCAGTTCCCCGCCTTCACCGTCATGATCACCGGAGCGCTGTCCTGCGCCGTCGCCAGCGAACGAACTTCCACCACCTGCGTTCCGGGCAGCATGGTAACGGGCACCTGCGCCTGGATCTGTCCGCTGGAGGCCGACAGCAGAGGAAGCGAAATGTCGCCGAAGGTCACGCAGGAGCCGCCCAGCACCGTCGGTGGCGGAAGCGTGCTGGCCACGGCCGTGGAAGCCAGGTTCTTGCCGGTGATGGTGATAAACGAGCCGGGCGTGATGTTCGTACTCCCGTCGCTGGCGTTCACGATCGCGCCCGCGCCGGTGTTGATCATGGGCTGCGTGTTGGCCCCGGCGGGCGCCAGCGAGATCACGCTCAGCCCCGAGAGCGTAATGACGTACGCCGTCGTGCCCGCCGAATCCGCCACCATCATCCGCGGGTCGGTGTTGAACCTGGTGGTGCCGAAGACACTGACCACGGGGTTCTCCGGGACCGGCCCCACCAGCGACACCGCGCCGGCATTCAGGTCGATCATCTGGAGGGTGGTGCGCGAATCGTCGCGCGTTGCGGTGGTGATGTTCTGGCGCACCGGAGTGGTGAGCCACAGGAAAGCGTGGTCGTTCAACGGAGCCACCGCCGTCACGTTGCGGTTGCCGGTGTTCACGATCGTGGCGCTGGGAGGCGCGCCGCCCGGCGCGCCCGGGGTGACCGTGGTCGCGCCCGGCGAGGCCGAGCCCCCCAGGGTCGTCAGCGAGGTATTCAGAATCAGGCCGTTCACCAGGAAGTAGTTTGCTCCGGGACCAGCGCCCAGCACGCCGTAATAGCCCGTAATCGGAGCCGGGATCAGCAGCCGCGAAGTCACATAGCTGTCCTGGTTCGAATCGTAAACGTAGGCCGTCCCGTTTCCCGAAAGCGTCAGGATGTACCTGTTATCCGGCGTGGCAATCATCCCGCACGCCGGGCATGACGACAGCGTCACCGGCGCCACCGGATCCGCCGGCCGCGGCAGCGCCGTGTTCCCCACCACGTCCCACTGCGTGCCATTCGACATGATGAATTCGAGGCCGATCAGGCCCATCGCCAGCGATCGCGGGTAAATCCCGTTGGAGGTGCCGCTGCGCGGGACCGGCGGGAAGACCACGCCGCCCGTCACCCGCTCCTGGTTCAGGTCCACGATGCTGATCGACTCGCCGCCCGTGTTCCCCACGTACAGCGTGTTTCCGTCGGTGCCCATGGCCATCTGGTGCGGCATCTGTCCCACCGGAATCGGGTTCAGGAATACCTGCTGGAGAATGTCGAACACCTCGATCCGGTTGTATCCCGAGTTGGTGATGTAGAGCCTGCCGCGCGGCTCGTCCAGCAGGACGTCTTTCAGGCCTTCATTGCCGGCCGTGTTGCCCGTGGTGCCGCCCGGACTATTGTTGGGCACGGTGGGAACCGGGAAGATCACGCCCCGCTGGTCCGACTGCCGGTAGTTCATGTACACCCGGATCATATTGGGAATGTTGATGGCCTCGGGCGACGAAAGCGTCACGTTGAACGGCGTGCCTTGCGAGGTACCGGCGCCCGTCCAGATATTCGTACCGCCCTGCCGGACCACGCCCGAGCGCCCCGGCTCCATGGAAAACGTGATGGTCGCCGGCGCCACGCCGCTCGACTGCGAATAGACCAGCGCCGAGCCAGTGTTGGTAGCCACGCTGAACGTCAGCTTCCCCTTGCCCAGGTTATTGATCTGGAGCGTGCCCTGCGCTACCCCGCGATCGCAGTCGTCCATCGCCAGGAAGACCTCCGTCGTCTGCGGCGCCAGGATCGGGTAATTGTACAGGTTGCCCAGCGGCATGTGCACCAGCCCGGAATCCGACAGCCCCCAGGCCTGTGATCCGTCCGACGTCATCACCATCTTGGCCACGATGCTCTCCGGCAGCTTGATCCCCAGCCGGATGCCCAGGTTGGTCGGATCGTTGACCAGCAGCGTCGATGACTGCGACGGCGGAGGCGGCGTGGACGTCGCCGCCGTGTTGAACGCGCTGTAAAGCGTCGAGCCGTCCGGCGAGAAGACACTGCCGCCGATGTTCTGCAACGTGTTGACCGCCCCGGTGAATGAGAAAGGGGCGTTGGCGTTGTTCTGCTGCGCGATGATCGCCAGGGTGGCCATGTCGAACATGGTGAACCCGGCCATGAACCGCGAGCCGTCGGGCGCCATCGACAGCACCGAAGACGCGCCCGATATCGTGCGGTTTTGCAGAATCACGCCCGATGCCACCTCGTAAACGAAGACGTACGTCGTGGAGCTGGTGGGGGTGATGACCCCGACGATGTAGTTTCCGTCCGGCGTGCGCAGCAGCTTGCCGCTGAACGTGGTGGTCGGGCGCGTCAGCGTGGGCGCCGGCAAGGGGGCCGGAGTAGTGGGAAGCGCCGGAACGTTGACGTACTGGACTTGCGCCCCCGTCACCTGGTTTTGGTCGAACACCGCCAGCGTACCCTGCGGAACGCCTGAAACCACTCCCGTCCCGACCATGCTGATCAGCGCGCGCCCGTCGCTGCCCACCTCGACCCCTTGGGGCGCCGAGGTCAGCGCCACGGTCTGCGTCACCAGGCCGCGGGTCAAGTCGATCACGTTCAGCGACGTGTTCCCGCTGCTGGTGACGTACAGCCAGTTGCCGTCCATCGACATCGCGCCCGCCAGCGGCGTTTTCCCCACCGGCATGGTGCCCACCACCTGGTTGGTCGTGTAGTCGAAAACATAGACCAGGCTGGTGTTGTTGTTGATCAGGTACAGCCGATGGCGCGCTTCGTCGAGAACGATGTCCGAGGGCGTGCCGCCTGGCAGTTTAATGACATTGCCGAACGTGGCGCCCACGGTCTGCTGGGAGTACGCCAGCCGCGCCGTGGGCATACACAGAACCAGCATCGCCAAACCGAGCCGAATCGTGGTAAGAGACCTGAGACACCGGGAATTCACGTGCTTATCCTTCCCAAAGACGCGGCAGAACTCCTTATAGTACTACCTAAACCCGGCCAGAAGAGAGAAGTTTCTGGGGGTGCCCCTTGGGGCCCCCCCGCAACACACACCCTGATCTCGTGTTATAGTACTTCAAAATTGAAAGTATTAGTGCGGAATCAGACCCGCAACACCGTCCTGGCTCACGCTGCCGAGGTGGCTGATACGAGCGCGAAACGGCGTACCGGCTTATTGAAGCATGAGCGGTTGGAGCCGGGCGAGGGCTTGTGGATTGTCCCTTGCGAATCTGTCCACACGTTTTTCATGAAGTTTCCGATCGATTTGGTGTACCTGGACAAACGCCGGAAGGTTCGGAAGGCGAGGAGCGCGGTGCCACCGTGGAGGCTCTCCGCCTGTCTCCGGGCTCATTCCGTGCTGGAGCTTCCAGCCGGGACGGTGCGGCAAAGCGGCACCGAAGCCGGCGACGAGCTGGCGTTTGAGAAGATGGCTTGAGCGCATGACACGACGACTCTGGTTCGCGGCGCTGGGATTCCTGATGGCGTCCTGCATCCAGCACACCCGGGTCGTCACGGCGCCGGGCCCAGGGGGCGCCCCGCCCGCGCCGCAGAGCGTGTGGGACCGGCAGATTCGCAATGCCATAGACGCCGGCGACGGCGACTACCAGTTGCGGGTACTGCGCGAGAAAGTGGCGGCCGATCCCGAGAACATCCCCATCCGTCTGGAGCTGGCCGCCGTCTACCGCGAGCGCGGATACCCGGACGTAGCCCTCGAAATCTGCCGCCTGGCAGCCGCGCGCTTCCCGGAATCCGGTGAGGTCCAACTGGCTCTCGTGCGCGCCCTGCGCGACATGAACCGCCGTGCCGAAGCCATCGACGGTTTGGTGGCGTTTCTGAAGGCCCACGCCCAAACCGGCCCAGAGTATTTCTCCTGGCTGGGCATTCTGCGCGATGAGTCGGGCCTCTGGCCACTCGGCGAGCCGGCCCACCGCAAGGCCCTCGAACTGGCCCCCTCACTCGACTATCTGCACAACAACCTCGGCTATAACCTGTTGATGCAAAAGAAGTACGCCGAAGCCGCCGAGGAATTTCGGGAAGCCTTGAAGCTCAACTCCCACTCCTCCCTGGCTCGTAACAATCTGGGCTTGGCTCTCGCCAATCTGGATGAAACCGATCAGGCGCTGGCCAGCTGGCAGTCCGCGTCCGACCCCGCCACGGCGCACAATAATCTGGCAGCCGTGCTCATGGAAAAGGGGAACTATGCTAAGGCCCGGAAGGAATTAGAGATAGCCTTGAGCTACAATAGGGTTCACCCGGCTGCATTGAAGAACCTCGAGTTGGTGTCCCGTCTGGACGGGCGCCCCGCCACGCTCGCCGTCAAGCCGGTCGAATCGCGCTGGCGGCGATGGAGAGCCGCTCTTCGCAGGCTTTTCGTGGGACCTTTGGAAGATTCGCGGGCGGATACGGTCAAGACCGCTTCCGCCCCATAACCGGAGAGGAATGATGAAAGTATTGTTTTTCCGTTTTATTCGTGATGAACAGGGACAGGACTTGGTGGAATACGCCCTGATTGTGGCAGCCGTCGGGCTGGCCCTGATCACCACCGTGAACCAGCTCTCACAAGGTGTGGTCAGCCTTTACCAGAGCATTACCGGGGACCTGTCGAGCATCGGCGCCACCGCCCCGTAGCCTCGGACATTCGATGTGCGGCCGGTCAAGGAGCTCCCAGGGCAGCCGTGGCGGCTGCCTCGGTCGCGGGTACGCTTCGCATGGCTGCTGCCTGACGTGGCGCTGATCGCTGCCTGCGTGGCGCTCTTCGATTGCCTGTTCCTCTTCCAGGGGTATCAGAAGTTGTTTCGGGATTCCGATGCCGGATGGCACATCCGGACGGGCGAGGCCATCCTGGCCAGGGGCGAGTTGCCGCGCGCCGACCCCTATTCCTTCACGCGTGCCGGCCAGCCCTGGTTCGCGTGGGAATGGATGGCGGACGCCGCCGCCGGCGCCGCGCATCGCGCCGCCGGCCTCTCCGGAGTAGCGCTTTTCTATGCCGCCGCCATGGCCGCGGGCGTCTGGCTCTGGTTCCGGCTCCAGTGGGCGCTCGATGGCAGCTTTCTGCTGGCGTGCGCCATGGCGCCTCTGCTGCTCTCCACCTGCAACCTACATTGGCTGGCCCGGCCGCACGTCCTCAGTTGGCTCTTTCTTCTGACCGCCCTTCTCTATGCCGAGCGTGCGCGCCCGCCATTCCGCTTCCGGCACGCCGTCGAAGTCGCCATCTTCACGGCGTTGTGGGCGAACGTCCACGCCAGCTTCTTTTTTGCGCCGCTCGTCGCGCTCGTCTACGCGGCGGGTTGCGCGATCCGGCGCGGTGGCGCGCTTTGGTACCTTTGGGCCGCTCTCATCTCCGCCATTGCGCCGCTGGCTAACCCTTACGGCTGGCATCTCTACGCGCATGTTTTTCGCTACCTCACGGATTCCGATCTCCTTTCCCGCATCGGCGAGTTTCAGAGCTTCGATTACCACGCCGCCGGCTCGTGGCCGATCATCGTCACCCTGATCGTCGGGATCTCCGGCGGCGCGCTGGCGCTGGCCGGCCGGCGACCCGAGCATTTCGCGCTGGCCATGCTGATCTCCGCCATGGGATTGCGCTCCGCCCGCGCCTTGCCGATGGTGGCCTTGCTGATCCTGCCGTTGGCGAATGCCGCCATCACCGGCGCTCTCCGGCGCGCCGCCGTGCTGGATGGTTTCCTGGCCTACTCCGGACGCCTGCGCGCTCTGGATGCCCGGTTCTCGGGTCTGGCGCTCGTGCCCCTCGTTCTGATCGCGTCCTTCTTCCTGCTGCGAACTCCTTCCATCCAGGCAGCCACGGGTTTCCCCCCGGACCAGTTTCCCGTCGCGGCGTACTCTCAGGTCGCCCGCCTGCCCGCTACGGCACGCCTGTTTGCCCCCGACAAGTTCGGCGGATACCTCATCTACCGCTCCCGGGGCGTCCGCAAGGTGTTTTTCGACGGCCGGAGCGACCTCTATGGCGCGGAATTCCTCAAGCAGTACGGCCGGATGGTCCAGGTTCGCCCCGGCTGGCGCGAGTATTGGGAGTCTTTCCACTTCACCCATGCGCTTCTCCCCGACGATTACCCGCTCGTCCCAGCCCTGGAACAGCTTGGCTGGAAACCGGTCTACCGCGATCAAACTGCTACTCTGCTCGCCAAAGGCGGAACTTAACCATGCTGAACGTGTTACAACAGAGCATCGGTGGATTTTATCCAGTACCGGTGTGTGCGCCCGAGGACTGAATGGACCGTCAGAAGAAACTCTTGCTTTTCGGCGCTGCCTGGCTCTCGGCCCTGGGTCTGACTTGGTTCCTGTACGCCAAGACCGTGGCTCCGAAAGTCGAGGCACAGGTGCGCGTGGTAGTGGCTGCGCACGACATGCCGCTCGGCACGCTGCTGCATCAGGGCGACATCAAGCTGGTGGATTACCCGGATCGCAACGTGCCCAAAGGTGCTGTGTTCCAGACGGCCAACGCGGTGAACCGCGTGCTGCTTGTCCCCATGAGCGCCAACGAGCCGGTGGTGAACACCAAGCTTTCCGCCCCCACCTCCGTGGAAGGCGTCTCTTCCACCATTGAAACCGGCTATCGCGCGGTCTCCGTGCAGATCACGGACGTCAGCGGAGTGGCCGGGCTGATCCAGCCCGGCTCGCGCGTGGACGTGCTCTTCACCCGCCCCGGCTCCATGGCCGAAGCCACCACCGCCACCATCCTGCAAGACGTGAGAGTGCTTTCCACCGGCCGCGTCACGCAGACCGGCCAGACGGTGGACCCGCGCGCCCCAAAGTCGCCGGTGGTGACGCTGGTGTTGTCGCCGGAGGATGCCCAGAAGCTCGAGCTCGCCAAGAATGAAGGCAAGATCAGCCTGTCGCTGCGCAACCCGCTGGATGCCTCCCAGTCGCCCTCGACCGGCCCCGTCACCACCGAGGTGCTTGACCCCATGATCAGCGCCCGCCTGGCCCGCGCCAGGCTGGGACGCACCACCAACATCGCCAAGGCCAACCTCGAGGACCCGAAGGTCTGGCAGGAGCTGACCGGGCAGAACCAGAAGAAGGCCGACGACGCCCAGAAGGAGAAGGAAAAGCTGGAGGAAGAAGCCCGCCGCAAGAAGGAAGCCGAGAAGCCCCGCGTGGTGATCGACGTTTACCGCGGCGACAAGCACGTCCAGGAACTCTTTCGATGAAGATTGCGGATAAGCTGTGTTGGGCCGCCGTGCTCGCCGCCTGGTGCTGGACGGGAAACCCTTCCGGTCTGGCGCAGACCGGCCGTGCCCGGGACATCACGCTGGTGGAAGGCCGCGGTGACTTGCTTCAGTTCCAGAGAGACGTCCAGAAGGTGGCCATCGCCGAGCCCAAGATCGCCGACGCGGTGGTGATCTCGCCTCGTGAAATCATGGTCAGCGCCAAGACCCCCGGCCACACCACGCTCCTGATCTGGGAGACCGGCTCCGACCCGGCGCGCTATGAAATCGAGGTCACCAAGGACACCTCCGATTGGGACAACTTCCGCAAGCAGATCGAGGACAGCGCCAACGGTGCCGCCGTGACCGTCACCGGCTCCGGCGATACGATTGTGCTGGCAGGCTCCGTCAAGAGCGCAGACGATTCCAAGCGTCTGGCCGGCATGGCGCAGACACGTGCCAAGACCGTGATCAACCTGTTGAAGGCGCCGCCCCCGCCCGACCCGCGCCAGATCCTGCTGCAAGTGAAGTTCGCGGCCGTGGACCGCGTGGCGCTGACACAGGTGGGTTTCAACCTCTTCAGCACCAACGGTAAGATGATCGGCGGCACCGGCACCGAGCAGTTCACACCGCCGCGGTTCACCGCGATATCCAGCGCCACGCCTACCAGCAACACGGTCAATTTTTCCGATCTCTTGAATCTGTTCGCCTTCCGGCCCGATCTCAACATCGGCGCCACCATCAAGGCGCTGGAGGAGCGCGACCTGCTTCAGATTCTGGCTGAGCCGAACCTGATTTGCGAGGAAGGCAAGGACGCCAGCTTTCTGGCGGGCGGTTCGTTCCCCTTCCCGACCATCACCACCACACCTACCGGCGGCGCCACCGCGCCCGTCATCACCGTGCAGTTCAAGCCCTTCGGTGTCAAGCTGGATTTCACCCCGACCATCACGCCGCAGGGCGCCATCCACCTGAAAGTGGCGCCGGAGGTCAGCTCGCTGGACTTCTCCAACGCGGTCACGCTACAGGGCTTCACCATCCCCGCGCTCGCGCAGCGCCGCGCCGAAACGGAAGTCCTTCTCAAAGACGGCGAGAGCTTCGCCATTGCCGGCCTGATCAACCGGCAAGTGACCGAGACCCTGTCAAAAGTGCCGGGTTTTGGCGACATCCCAATTCTGGGAAAGCTGTTTCGCAGCCGCAGCACGCAGAAGTCGAATGACGAGCTGCTGGTGGTGATTACCCCGCATTTCGTGCGCCCGCTGAGCGCCGAAGAAAAGGCCAAGCTGCCGGACATGCCTTCGGCCTTCCTCCCCGCGGTGGCCGATCAGAAGGCCAAGCCGTCCAAAGGCAAGGGCACGCCGCCGCCTGCCACCCCCGCCAACCAGCCGGAGTTTGTAGGACCCCGTGGCCAGCAGATACCCAAGCAGTAGCCGCGGTGCTCGCGGCTCCATGTCTTTGCAGCTCCTGGTCATCATGGTGCCCGTGCTTTTCGGCATGATGGGCTTTGCCGTGGACCTCGGCCGCCTCTATCTCATCCGTGGCGAGCTCAATCAGGCCGCTAACGCCATGGCCCTGGCCGCCGCCGCGCAGCTCGTCGGCACCTCGGCGTCGCTCGACAACGCCGCCGCCGTGGCGCAACAATCGCTCGACGACACCAACCACCTCGGGAACAAGTACAATTTCGGCTCGCTGGTGATCGGCCAGACCAGCGGCAACCTCACCAGCACGGTCAACGCCCCCGCCTATTTCGCCACCGTCGCCGACGCCACCGGCTCGTCCGCCAGCACCGGCACCCAGGCCGACGGCACCACCGCGCGCCACGTCGAGATCAGCTTGACCGCCGACGCGCCGCTGCTCTTCTGGAGCATTCTCTCGGTGGGGCAGTCGCGCAAAACCCCGATCGCCGCCCAGGCCCTGGCGGGTATCAGCTCGCCTCTCTGCGTCGCCTGCGGAATCGATCCCTTCGCCGTCGCCGCGCTCGATCCCACTGACACCGTGAACTTCGGCTTCGGAGACCCCACCGCTGGCACGCTCTACACCTTCGTCTTCGAGTGCACCCGCTCCGGCGGCAGCACGACCGGACCGGCGACCCTGATCGGCACGGTGGTCCAGTACACCATCATCAACCGCTACGACACCAGCAATACTACCCTCGACGAGACTCAGCAGTTGTACAAGGACAGCGCGCAAGGGCTGGTGGCATCGTCCGATCCCAACCCCACCGGATCTCCCGTGCCCTTGGCCTGCGCCGGTATCAACGACGTTTCCGAGACGATCTGGCCCGACCTGGTCATCGCCGGATGCACCACCACCTTGGCGCCTACCAACAGCGTGGTCGAAGCCCTCTGCGGCCTGTACTCCCGCTTCGACAACACCGCCCCCCCGGCCGCATGCTCCGCCGATGTGACGGGTTTTGCCGACCTCTCGGCGGCCTTCCAGCCCGACACCGACCTGGTCACGGGCGAGGCCGATCTCTACACTTCTTATACCGGGAACAGGCGGCGCATCATCACCGTTCCCATCGTGGACGTGCTGGCCACGAGCACCACCGGCACCATGACCGTGCTGGGCTTCCGCCAGTTCTTCCTGGAGCCGAACCCGGACGGATCCTACCTGAATCCCGTCGATCCCAACGGGCGCTTCGTGGTCCAGTACATCGGCAGCCCCGCGCCGGTCCAGCAGGGTTGGTTCGACGACCACTTCGGACTGGGGTGCCCCGTGCCGGTGCCCTCCGGCCCGGGAAAGGTGGTGCTGCACGAATGAGGCGCCGGCGCAGAGGCAACATGGTTTGGGAATTGGCAATGTGGATGCCGGTGTTACTCCTCCTCATCTCCGGCGTCATCCAGTTCGGCAAGATCACTTACCTGTACTACTCGCTCCGCAAGATCGTGTACACCGTGGCGCGCTCCGTGTCGATACAGAACGGCGTCAACTTCTGCCCCGATGCCGGCGATCCGGTCATTCAGGGGGCCATTGAGTTCGCGCTCACCGGCACCTCCGACGGCTCCGGAACGCCGCTCGTTTCGAATCTCACGCCCGACATGATCTCGGTGAGCACCGAATGCATCGACCCCACCACCGGTGTTCCGGGCTCGTGCGACACCAGCGGCTGTGATAACGCGGTGGGCGCTCAGCGGCCCGATTACGTCGTGGTAACCATCCCCAACGGCTACCAGGTACAGCCGCGCATCCCGTTTCTCCTGGTGGATCCGATCCTGTTGAAGCCCGCGGCCGCCGTGCCCTTCGGAGGCGTTTCGTGAGGCGGCGCCGTTCCGGACAGGCCCTCAGCGAATTCGCCCTGCTCTACGCCGGCGTGACCCTGCCGCTCACCTTCATGATCGTCTTCGTTTCAGAGATGCTGTGGGTATGGCATAGCGTGGCCGATTTCACCCGCGACGGCGCGCAATACGCCGCCACGCACTGCTGGATGTCCGATGCCAGCAACGTCCTCCCGCCGAGCGGGTATATGGGAACGCATGTGCCGCCTATGATCGACATGAATCAGTTCCAGAACGGCGTCGCGGGAATCCAAGTTCAGTATTTGCAGGCCGACCTGACCACCGGGACCCTGGCGCCTTTCACTTGTGGCGCCGGCGACTGCAACGCCGGCTGTGTGCCGGACGCGGTGAGCGTGAGCATCACCAACTACCAGTTCACGCGCTTCTCCAGTTTCTTCAAGCTGCCCGCGGTGACCATTCCGCCCTTCACCACCAGCCTGCCCATGGAAAGCGCCGGCTGCGACGAATCGGGGAACTGCCTGCCATGAGAAAGGGGATCTCTTGCCTAACACCGCACTGATGATCGCTTCCAGCGACGAGCACTTCCGCGAGATGGTTCGCGACAACCTTCTCAATGTTCCCAACGCGAAAGCGGTCGCGGAGTATCAAGAGATCGCCGCTAACCTTTATATCCGGGTGTTGCAGGACCTGGAGCGGAACCCCAGCGCCGGCCTCATCGTGGATATCTCCGGCGATCCCGAAGGCGCCATCAAGGCCATTGAGAAGGTCAAGCAGGCCGCCCCCGATCTGTTCGTGATCGCCTCCAACTTCCACGCCGACGGCGAGACCGTGATTGCCTGCATGCGCGCTGGCGCCAACGAGTTTCTGTTGCAGCCCATCAAGCGCGCCGACTTCCGCGACGCCATGGGCCGCCTGGAGCGCGCGCCCCGGCACGCCGTGGCGGGCGAGAGCAAGCTCGGCAGGCTCTATACCTTCATTGGAACCAAGGGCGGCGTCGGTGCCACCACGCTGGCCGTGAACTTCGCCGCGGTGCTGGCGCAGCGCCGGCTTTCCACCGTCCTCATCGACCTCGACTGGATCGGCAACGACGCCGCCATGCAGCTTGGCGCATCCCCGCAGTACACCCTCATGGAAGTGGCCGAGAACCTCGAACGCATGGATCAGGCGCTGTTTGAAGGCTTCGTCACGCGCGATCCGCTGGGCTTCTTCCTGGTGGGTCCGCCGGACGCCCTGGAACAACACGGCCATTTCAGCGACCACATGTTCCGCGAGTTCGCCACCTTCCTGGTGGAGAAGTACGACGCCATTGTGATCGATGGCGGCCGCGCCGTTTCCGACGAAGTGGTGCTGGCGGCGGCGCAGATTTCGGCCGCGGTCTTCCTGGTGATCGACCAGGAATTCCCGTCCATCCGCAACGCGCAGCGCTACATCGCCTTTCTGATGCGGATGGGCTTCAATCAGGACCAGATCAAGATCGTGGTGAACCGGTACACCAAGAAGATCAACCCCAACATGGCCGCGCTCGAGCAGATCCAGTCCACGCTGAACCAGCCGGTGTTCTATGGAATTCCCGCGTCGCTGGCGGTGATTGCGTCCATCAACAAGGCGCGCCCATTGGTGGCGAACCGCGAGCAGGCGCCCGATCTGGACCGGATTTTCCGCTCCTTTGTGGACAAGGCCACCGGCGGAAAGAAGAACTCCCTGGCTACGGCCCGCCAGGGCGCGGCAAAGACTGAGTAGAATGAAAAGAGCATACAGAGCCGCGACCGTTGCTTTCAGAGCCGCGAACGTAAGAGAGCGGTATTTGTCCTTCTCTGGAGGTCCTTTTGGGTAGCCGCAGCCTCGTCCGGGCCAGCTCGGGGGCCGACCGCTGGTTCGAAATCAAGAGCCAGGTCCATCACAAGCTCGTCAATTCTCTGACCACCGAGCAGCTCCGGGACCTGAACAAGGACAGCGTCCGCGGGGAGATCGGCGCCGTGGTGGAAAAGCTCATCCTGGACGAAGCGCTCCCCATGACGCTCGGCGAGCGCGAGAAGCTCATCGAGGAGATCCTCGATGAAGTCTTCGGACTTGGCCCTCTGGAGCCGCTCCTCAAGGACCCCTCTATCGCTGACATCCTGGTCAACGGCTTCGACAACGTTTACATCGAGCGCGGGGGCCGCCTGGTGGAAACCAACGTTCGGTTCAAGGACCAGGCCCACGTCCGCATGATCATCGAGCGCATTGTCTCGGCCGTGGGCCGCCGCATCGACGATTCTTCGCCCATCGTGGACGCGCGCCTCCTGGACGGCTCGCGCGTCTGCGCGGTGATTCCGCCGCTCTCCCTCATCGGGCCGGTGGTCTGCATCCGGCGCTACGGCAAGAAGATCCTCTCCACCGAAGACCTGCTGAAGAACGAGACCTTCACCACCGGCATGCTCGATTTCATGAGCGGCTGCGTGGAGGCGCGGCTCAACATCGTGATTTCGGGCGGTTCCGGCTCGGGCAAGACCACCATGCTGAACACGCTTTCGCGTTTCATCCCGGAGGAAGAGCGCATCGTCACCATCGAAGACACCGCCGAGCTGCAATTGCAGCAGAGCCACGTGGTGCGCCTGGAAACCCGCCCCCCCAACATTGAAGGCGCCGGCGCCATCACCCAGCGCGACCTGGTGATCAATACCCTCCGCATGCGCCCCGACCGCATCATCGTGGGCGAGTCGCGCGGCCCCGAAGCGCTCGACATGTTGCAGGCCATGAACACCGGCCACGACGGTTCCATGACCACGGTGCACGCCAATGCGCCGCGCGACGCCTTCTCGCGCCTCGAGACCATGGTCATGATGGCCAGCCAGCACGTGCCCGACAAGGTCATCCGCCAGCAGCTCGCCAGCGCCATCAACATCGTGGTGCACACCGCCCGTATGGCCGACGGCACCCGCAAGGCCACCGGCATCAGCGAAGTGGTGGGCGTGGAGAACGACCTGGTGGAGATGCAGGACATCTTCGAGTTCGAGCGCACCGGCATCAGCAAGCGAGGCAAGGTGCTGGGCCGTTTCCGCGCCACCGGCGCGCACCCCGTTTGCCTGGACCGGATGAAGGCCTACGGCATTCATCTGTCGGCCTCCATTTTCGAGGAGGAGCACGAGGTGAAAGAAAGATAGATGTTTCTGCTGGCCGCCTTCCTGATCTTCTCCGTGGCGCTGTTCGGCGCCGGCTATTACGTCTGGTCGGTTCCCGAACAGGAAGCCTCGCGGATGCTCGGGGGACGATTGCGCGAGCTGCGCGCCCACATGCGCGGCCGGTCGAAGGGCGCGCCGGAGCTGCTGCGGCGGGAGCAGCGCGGCACGTTCGCCTTTTTGGGCGACCTGGTCACCTGGGTCGCCATGCTGCGCCGTTTGCAGGAGATCATCTCCCAGGCCAACTTGAAATACCGCGCGGCCGACGTTTTCGGTTTCAGCCTGATGCTGGCTGGCGCCAGCTTCGTGGTCCTGGGCGTCGCCGGCTCCAGCCTGCTGCTCGTGCGGCTGCTGGCGGCCGCCGCCATCGGAAGCGTGCCGGTGGTCTACATCTTTCGCGTGCGCCGGCGGCGGCTGCGCAAATTCGAGGAGCAACTGCCCGACGCTATCGATCTCTTCACCCGCACCATGCGCGCCGGCCACAACATCCACAGCGGCTTGGAGACCATCGCCAACGAGACCGCCGACCCCGTGAAGATGGAGTTCAAGAAGCTCATGGAAGAGCTGGCGTTGGGCTCGCAGGTGGAGCCCGCGCTGCACGGCCTGGGCAAGCGCGTGCCCCTCATCGACCTCAAATTTTTCATCACCAGCCTGATTCTCCAGCGGCAGACCGGCGCCAACATGGTGGAAGTGCTGGAAAACCTTGCCACCCTGGTGCGCGAGCGCCTGACCATGGCGGCCAAGCTCAAGGCCCACACCGCGCAGCAGCGCTTTTCCGCCGCCCTGCTGTGCGTGCTGCCCATCGTGGTGGGGCTGGGGTTCTACATCCTCAAGCCCGAATACATCCGGCTGCTGTGGACCGACCCGGTCGGCAGCAAGTTTTTCACCGCCGCCATTATCTTGGAGATCGTGGGCATTCTGATCATCCGAAAGATCGCCAACATCCGGGTATGAGGATGGCATGCTGACCGACCTGCTCTTCTTCCTGCTCGCCGGCGCGACGCTCACCCTACTGATCTGGACCGGCGCCGAGCTTTTTCGCAACCAGGAAGACCCCCTCGGCGACCGCTTGGAAGGGTTGCAGTCGCAGGCCATGGTGGTAGCCGCGCGCGCCGCGCGCCGCAAGCGAGCCGGCCGCGGCCTGGACCGCTTTCTCTATCTGGTGGGCCTGCTCCCCGGCGGCGACGACTGGATGCGCAGCACCGAGAAACTGCTGAACCAGGCCGGCGTGCGCCGCAAACAGGCGCTGGCGGTCTACACCATCCTGGTGATCCTTTTCACGCTCTCGCTGGCGGCCGGCTTGATCTACCTCCAGCGCAACAACCCTCCGACCTCGCTGATCGGCGGACTGGCGGCGGTTCTCATCATCGGATTCATCCTGCCCAAGCAGGTTCTCTACCGCATGGTGAAGCGTTACCGCCGCAAGCTCCAGGAAGCCCTGCCCGATACGGTGGATCTGCTGGGAATCGTGCTCGGCACCGGCCTCAGCCTGGATCAGGCCATGATGCGGGTGAGCGAGGAGATGGAGTACATCTACCCCGAGCTGGCCAACGAATTCGCCACGGTAGTGATGCAAGTGCGCGCCGGCCAGGAGCGCGGCACCGCCTTCAACCAGTTCGTGCACCGCACCGGCATTGAAGATATCAAGTCGCTCGCCGCGATGATCATTCAAAGCGAGAAATTCGGCACCAGCATGGCCCAAGCGTTGAAAGTTTACGCCGATGCGCTGCGCACGCGCCGCCGTCTCCGCGCCGAAGCCGCGATAGGTAAAGCCGGCATCAAGATGCTGTTCCCCACTGTGCTGTTTATTCTGGTGCTGTTCGTGATCACGCTGGTGCCCGGCATGCTCAGCGTGCTGAGAGATCTGAAGCTGCTGGGGGCGCCGCGATAGGGAGCGTCGTGGCGCACGCACTCTTGCGTGCCGTCTCGGCACTCTTGCCGAGACGCGGTTGGGCGCTGCTGCCCTTCGCCAAGCGCCGGCAAGAGTGCCGGCGCGGCACGCTGAAGCGTGCGCCACACGGCAGGATCTTCATTCGTCAGAGGTTGGCGATCTGAATCGGTGTGATCTGCTCTTCGGTTAGCGCGGCGGCGTAGTCAAGGCAGGCCATGATGTCCTCTCGAGATAGGGAAGGGTACTCGGCGAGCAGCTCATCCACAGTGTCGCCATTAGCCAGCATGCGAACCATCTGGTGGACGGCTATACGGGTGCCTTTCACGCATGCTTGGCCGTGAGCCACGTTCGGGTCGATGGAGATTCGATCAAATGGCACGCTCCGGCCCTCCGAAACCAGTCTACCGCGCCGGACTGCGAATTTTACATCCCGCCGCGTGTTGGCGCCATTCCATTTCGAGTACACTGTACCGCATGGCCGCCGATTTTGCCGCTGTATTCGCCGCACTGAAACCGGTACTCGCCAGGCACGCGAAGCGCCTCAGAGTGAAGACGGACACGCCCACTGAGTACACCCTGCTGACGAAGACCGAGTCGCCCTTCCATCAACACAAAGGGCAGCCCCTGTACTTCGGGTCGGTGCGGCTGGGCAAGGCGTACGTGAGCTTCCACCTCATGCCGCTCTACATGTGCCCGACGCTCGCGAAAAGCATCTCGCCGGCGCTCCAGAAGCGCATGCAGGGCAAGACGTGCTTCAACTTCAAGACGGAACCGGAACCGGAGTTGATCGCCGGCCTGGAGCGGCTGACGGAGGCGGCGTTCAAGCAGTGGGACGAGAAGAAGTGGCTGTGAGCCGCCGCCTCGTCACAGTGCGACCAATCGGACTCCCAGGGCGTATGCGGCGTTGTGGATGCGGCTGACTGCTTCCTCTAATGCGAGCATTTCGAGCGGGTCCAGTTCTTCCGAGACGGCCTCCAACATCCTGGCGGCGGCCTCGCAACGCTTCATCGCGGTGGCGAAGGGCGGCGGCTGCGGTGGGGCTTTGGCCTCGGTACGCCGGCCCAATTCGGCAATGGCGGCCACGACCCGGCGGCGTTCCTCGGGGACGAAGGCGATGACTTCGCCGTCTAAGCGCACGCCCTCGGCGCTCACGTGCGGAGCGATGGCGCGAAATTCCTCGGCGGTGATGCCCGTGAGCTGCGCGGCGTGGAAGAAGGCCGGACCGAACTCCTCCAGGTAGTGGATGCTTCGATCCACTTTCCGGCGGCTGGCGCCGATGTGTTCGGTGCAAAACTCCTCCCAGTTGGGGGCGACGCCGTGATACAGCTTTTCATCGCGAATCCGGCGCAGGCATTCGACGTCCGCGGCGGAGCAGCGTCCCGCGATTAATCCAAGGGCCTCGTGGCGTCCCAGCCATTGGCCCAGTTCGAGGTCCCGCGGCGCCGACTGGCCGGCGGCGGATGCCTCTTCCAAAGGGTCGTTCATATGGCGATTTGGGAGGTTTTGGGCAAAATGCCCAAACCCCGACTGAATACAAAGGGTTTAGGTATCACTTTTGGGCAAATTGCCCAAAACTCTTCCCCTCCGCTTCCATCATGGCACGGGGGCGGTTGCCGAACCGTCTCGCCGAAGCACACTTTTCCCGCCATCCTCCTGATGTGAACGCGCTTAAGAATTTTGCGAAATTGTGTGACTGGCCAGCCGCCGGTGGTCTTTCAGGATGCAGCGGTCCATCACTACTTGTAGCCCCGCCCCTTCAGCCCGGCGCGCGGCCTCTTCGTGGATGACGCCTTCCTGCATCCAGATCACCTTCGCGCCCTTGCGGATCGCCGCTTCCACGATCTCCGGCACGAACTCCGCGCGCCGGAAGATGTCCACGATGTCGATGTGCTCCGGAACCGAGTCCAAATCGGGGTAGCACTTCTCGCCCAAGACCTCGGTCTCGTTGGGGTTGACCGGGATAATGCGGTATCCGGCCCGCTTCATGTACTCCGCCACGCCATAACTGGGACGGTAGCGTTTGGCGGAGAGACCCACCACGGCGATCGTCCGGCATGCATGCAGGATCTCGGAAATCTGCTTCATACGGCTTCCTGTTGGATGGTGCGGGCGGCGGCGCGTTTCAATTTTTGCGCCTCTTCATCGGTCAAGTGCCGGAACTGGCCGGGTTTCAGGGAGCCCAGTTCGAGGGGGCCGATGCGCACCCGCCTCAGCTTCTCGACCAGGAGCCCAAAGTGTTTGAACATCAGCCGGATCTGGTTGTTGCGGCCCTCCAAGAGCCGCACCTCGTACCAGGGATTCTCGGCCCGCTGGATGAGCCGCAAACCGGCCGGCATGGTGCGGCGGCCGGAGAGCGGGATGCCCTCCCGAAACTGCTGTTCCTGTTCACCGGTCAGCGAGCCGTTCACCTTCACTACGTAGGTCTTGGGCAGGTGCGTGGCGGCCGACATGATGGCGTTGGCCAGCGCGCCGTCGTTGGTCAGCAGCAGCAGGCCTTCGCTGTGATAGTCCAGGCGCCCCACCGGGTACACCCGCTCCTTCACCCCGCGCAGCAATTCCATGACCGTGGCGCGGTGCTGCGGGTCGCTGGCCGTGGTCACCGTGTTGTTGGGTTTGTTCAGGGCGATGTAGACCAGGCGCCGGGGCGCATGAATCAGGCGGCCGTCCACTTTGATGTGGTCGCGCTCGAGGTCGGCTTTGGAGCCCAGCTCGGTCACCACCGCGCCGTTTACCGTGACGCGGCCCGCCACCATCATTTGCTCCGCCTGGCGGCGGGACGCCACGCCTGCCTGGGAGAGGATCTTCTGGAGCCGCTCTTCCGCCATTAGCTCTCCTGGCTGGGCAGGTCGGGGACCCCGGTTGCGGGCCGCGACAGCGCGCTATCGCGTTCCGGCTGCTCAGCCGCCTCTTCCATGCCGGGCAACCCTTCCGGCTGCCCCACCTGCTCCTCGCCGGCGAATGCCAGGCGCCGGATCTCCTCGAATTCCTTGAGCGATGGCAGCTCGCTCAGGTCCTTGAGCCCGAACTGGATCAGAAACTCCCTGGTGGTCTGGTAGAGGATCGGCTTGCCGATGACGTTCTTGCGGCCGGCGGCCGCAATCAGCTTGCGGTCGAGCAGCGTCTTCAGAACGCTGGCGCCCTGGACGCCCCGGATCTCCATGATTTCGGGCGCGGTGGCGGGCTGCTTGTAGGCGATGACCGCCAGCGTTTCGAGCGCCGGCAGCGAGAGTTTCAGCGGCGGTTTGAGGCTCTTGACGAAGCTGCGGACGGCCTCGTGATGCTCCGCCTTGGTGGTCATTTTGAAGCCGCCGGCCACTTCCCGAATGCTGACACCGTGCTCCGACTTCTCGAATTCCGCCACAAGCTGGCCGAGCAGGGTCTGAATGCGCTCAAGGGGCTGGCTGAGCGCGGCGGCCATCTGCGCCACCGTCAGCGGCTCCTCGGCGACGTAAACAATGGCCTCCAGAACGGCCTTCAGTTGCGCGTCCTCCACGGGAACGGGCGGCGGCGCGCCCTCCGATTCGAGCAGTTCCTCCATGGAGAGGGCCGGTTGCGACTGGGTCTCGTCGGGTTCCATGCTTTATCAGACGTAATCTTTCTCGATGGCCGCGATGGGCTCATCGGAAGCAAACACGGCGTCGAAGTTATGATGCCGCTTCAGGGCGATCTCGCCAAACAGGTCTTTCTGAGTCACCACCACGGCTTGCATGCGCACCATCTCCAGCACGGCCAGGAACAGCGCGATCATAGCGCGGCGGCTGCGCTGCTCTTCGAAGATCCGCAGAATGAAGACCGGTTGGTCTTCCCCCGCCTCCAGGAAGCGATCCCTCAGATAGTGGATCATTTCCGAGACGGTCACGTCGCCGCTCTCCACCTCGTAGGCGGGGCGGTTGCGGGCGCGTTCCAGCATCTCGCCGAAAGCTTTGACCAGGTCGAACAGGGTGACAGCGAGGCCGGGATCGTCATCCTCGGAAACAAAAGCCTTGATCTGCGGATTCGACCAGACGTTCTCCTCGATCAGGCGCTTCTGCTGGAGCATTTCGGCGGCATTCTTGAAACGTTCGTGTTCCAGAAGCCGTTCCACCAGTTCCTGCCGGGGATCTTCCGCGGTCTCGCCGTACGCTTCCAGGGCCGGGTCGCGCGGCAAGAGCATTTTGGACTTGATGTGGATCAGGGTCGCCGCCATGTAGACGAATTCCGCGCCCAGGTCGATATCCATCTCGCGCGCCTTTTCCATGTATTCGAGGTACTGCGCCGTGATGGTGGCGATGGGGATGTCTTTAATGTCGATCTGCTGCTTGCGGATCAGGTCCAGCAGCAGGTCCAACGGCCCCTCATACTGCTCCAGATGGAAATTCAGTGGCGACGACACCGTCTTTCACGATAGCATGGGCCGGACGGCTCACGAGCGTGGCCCCGATGTATCTTGCGGTGTCCCAAAGATAGGCCGTTACAACTACCTCGGCACCCGCGGTTTGTGCTAAACCGGAGTGAGAATCGAGTAATAGGGTGACAGGGCTGCGCGGATTTCGCATTGCGATGCTGCTGTGTTGGCAGGCGGCCGCGCTGGCCGGCCAGTCTCCGGCGGGGCCGGTCATCGACGTGTTCGTCTTCGACCAGGCCAGTCTCGCCGTTCCCGCCGCGCGAGTCCAGCTCCTGGTTGGCCAGGAGGTGGTGGCCTCAGCCGAGACGGATCAGAAGGGTCACGCCGGGTTTAGGCAACTCCAGCCCGCCCGCTACGCGATCGTTGCCACGAAAGAGGGTTTCGAGCCGGGGCAAAAGCCGGACCTCGACTTGGCGCAGCGCGGCTCTATTTCCATCGAGCTGACCCTGGTTCCCCTGGCTCGCCGGGAGAGCATCGATGTCAAGGGTGAGGCTGCTCCCGTGGAAGTGGGCTCGTCGGCCCCCACCCAGTTGGGGGGGCAGGCCGCCAAGGAACTGCCCAGCCGTCCGGCTACGGTGGCGGATGCCTTGCCATTGCTCCCGGGCGTGGTCCGGGAGCCGGGAGGCGGGCTGATGGTTTCGGCGAGCGGCGAGCACCGCACTGCTATGATCGTGAACTCAGCCGACGTCACGGACCCCGCCACGGGACAGTTCGGGTTGACGGTTCCGATCGACAGCGTCGAAGCCCTGGACGTGTACCAGACGCCCTATCTCCCGCAGTTCGGGAGGTTTACGGCGGGTCTGGTATCGGTGGAGACGCGTCGGGGCGGAGACAAATGGAAGTGGGAACTGAACGATCCCCTCCCCGACTTCCGCATTCGCAGCTACCAGTTGCGAGGCCTCAAAGACGCCACGCCGCGGCTCAATTTCGAAGGGCCTGTCATCCCGCACAAGCTTTACTTGTCGGAAGGCTTCGAATACGAGATTCGCAAGACCGCGGTCTATACTCTGCCCTTTCCGGAAAACCAGAAACTACAGGAAGGGATCAACTCCTTCACGCAGTTCGACTGGATCGTCTCGGACAGACACCTGGTGACTGCCACGGCTCACGCGGCCCCCCAACGCCTGGGCCACGTGAACATGGATTACTTCAACCCGCAACCGACTACGCCGGACGCCAGCACGCACAACTACACCGGGACGGTGGCCGATCGGCTCACCCTGTTGGGAGGCCTGTTCGAGAACGCGTTCTCCGTGACGCGTTTTGACGCGGGGGTCTGGGCAGAAGGCGACCAGGATCTGACCATCACTCCCGTGGGCAATCGCGGGAACTACTTCGCTAGACAGAACCGGGACGCGACACGGTACAGCGGGGCGTCGGTCTACTCCTTCGCTCCCCTCGGCAGATGGGGGGTGCACAACCTGAAGGTCGGGTCTTATCTCGCGGGAAGCTCGGATGATGGCCAACTTTCCGAGCACACGGTGGACATCCTGGGACCGATGGAACAGCCGATCGAAACGATTGACTTCCCCCGGAGCCGCACGTTTCAGATCTCGGATATCGAGTACTCGTTCTATGCGCAGGACCACTGGGTGGTTTCCCCGCGGCTGGCCATGGAGCTCGGCATGCGCTCGGAATCGCAGCAGATATCGGGAGCGTTTCGCATGGCGCCGCGGGCGGGGTTTGCGTGGAGCCCGTTGGCCCATACCGGCACTCTGGTCCAGGCGGGATTCGGATTGTTTTATGACCGCGTCCCCCTGAACGTTTACTGCTTCAATAAGTACCCGGACCAGGTCATCACCATGTACGGGGCCGATGGCGAGGTCTCGGCCGGGCCATTTCTCTATTTAAATACCCTGGGGCAAGTGAAGGTCAAGCATCCGTTCCTTTTTCAGAGCCCGATCGACGGTAATTTCTCGCCCCGGAGCGCCATCTGGAGTATCCAGGTGGAGCAGCCCGTGACGCGATTTCTGCGGCTCCGGGCGGGCTATTTGCAGAACTATTCAGACGGCCTGGTCATCTTGGATTCCGTGGCGCCCGACCCGGACACCAACACCGGCGCGTATTTGCTCTCGGGTGTGGGGCAATCCCGATATCGCCAATTCGAGGTGACCGCGCGCATGCGGCTGAAAGGCGAAGGACGCCAGTTGTTCTTTTCTTACGTCCGCAGCCGGGCGCGGGGCGACTTGAACGACTTCAACAATTATTTGAGCACTTTCCCCGTTCCGATCATCCGCGGCAACCAGTTTGGGAATCTGCCGGCCGATCTGCCCAATCGCTTTCTGGCTTGGGGGATGGTGCAACTTCCGCGGAAATTCCGGATCGCTCCGGTGGTGGAGTATCGAAATGGGTTCCCGTACTTCGCAACGGACGCGGCTCAAAACTATGTCGGAGTTCCCAACCAGCACCGGTTCCCGAACTTCCTCTCGTTGGATTCCCGGATCTCGAGGGACTTTAAGGTGAATCCGAAATACTCGGTTCGATTGTCGGTGAGCGGCTTCAACTTGACGAACCACTTCAACCCGGAGGCCCTCCACGCCAACGTTGCCGACCCGGCATACGGATTTTTCTTCGGCCATCGCGGGCGGCGCTTCACGGCCGATTTCGATGTGTTGTTTTAGGCTGTCCTGGCGGTTTTCCGAACCAGGCTGCATGTGTGGTGTTTTTCGACACCAGGCGACTTCATCCTGCCTGGTGTGGGCACAATAGCGGTGCTCCAAGTCCGAAAAAAGTGAACTTTTGGCCGGGCGGCGATAACCTTTGCGACCTGCTCAGCGTCTTCACCGTTGAAACAACATCACCGTTGTAACGGGGCCCATTGGGCTGGAAGGAAAAAATGCAATCTCTCTCAAGCAGCGCGCCTGATCCCGGCTCTCGCAGCGAAACCCAGGCTGTTCCACCGCTGCCTGCCCCTGGTCCGGCAGTTGTAACGCCCAAACCTCCGGTGAGACGGCGGACTGCCATATGGGGGATTCCCCTGATTGTAGCCGTACTTGGCGGAGGAATCGCACTCTATCTAAACACCGAATCGGGTAAGAAGGCTTTCGGGAAAGGGGGACCACCCACCACCGTCGTGCCGGTGGTAGCGGTCTCGCTCGGCGATCTTCACTCCACCGTGCGAGTGAGTGGCACGGTGGCCGCGCAGAACTTCGCGGCTTTGCTGGCGCCGCGCATCATGGGCAGCCGGACCGGAATGAACCGCGGCGGCACCGACGCTAATTTCGGCCGCGGTGGCGGCGGCGGTGGCGGCGGCGGTCTGGGCGGCGGCGGTCCCATGAACGATTTCAGCCTGGTGCTGATGACGCTCGCCAAGCCTGGCCTGCACGTGAAAACCGGGGACGTGGTAGCCCAGTTCGATCCGCAGATGCAGCAGAACCGGCTGGACGACTATAGAGACTCGGTGATCCAGACGCAGAACTTCGTCCGCAAAATGATCGCCAACCTGGCGGCTATCAGAGACGCGCACGATCAAACCGTGCTGACCGCAAAGGCCAATTGGGACAAAGCGCTTCTGGACCTGCAAACGGCGCCGGTCCGTTCCGCCATCGACGCGGAGAAGTACAAGCTTTCGGCGGAGCAAACCGACGCCACTTATAAGCAACTCCTCTACGAAGCGTCCCTGGTGATCGAGCAGCAGCAGGCGCAGATCCGTGTGCAGCAACTGAACCTGGACCAGTCCGCCATCGAGCTCAAACGGGCCGAAATGAACGTCCAGAGAATGACCATCAAGAGCCCCATGGACGGAATTGTGGTGATGCAGAGCATTGTGCGCAATGGCGAATTCGGGCAGATCCGGGAAGGCGACCAGGTTTTCGCCGGCCAGCCTTTCATGCAGATTGTGGACCCGAGTTCCATGGTCCTGAACGCCGCGGTCAACCAGGTGGATGCCGAGAAGCTCCGGCTGGGAATGAAATGCACGATCCGGCTGGATGCCTATCCCGATATCGAGATGCCGGGCACGCTCATCGGCATCGGCGCGCTTTCCAAAACCAGTACCTTCCGCGCGAGCTATGTCGGGGAGATTCCTGTGCGGCTCAAGATCGACCGAACCGACTCACGTGTCATCCCGGATCTCACGGGAAGCGCGGAAATCGTGCTGAATTCCGAGAGAAACACGCTGCTGGCGCCGCGCGAGGCGGTTTTTGAGGAAAGCGGCAGCCCGGTCGTTTTCCTGCAAGGCCCGGAGGGCTGGATACGAAAACCGGTGGAACTGGGAGTGGTGAACTTCACGACCGTGGCGATTCATTCCGGTGTGAAGAAAGGGGACGTGATAGCGCTCCAGCGGCCCATGTAGCCCGTATCGCGGACGGCCTCCCGAAAGCTTCTTGAGAAACACTTCGAGAAAGCGCTACCCATCGAGAAAAGCATTATGGCATCGAAAGATCTGAGACCCAAGCAGCGCCTGGGGCGCTCGAACCCGAGAAGGGTGAAAATCATCACCTGGATCGTCGGGCTGGCTCTAGGTGGCGGCGGCCTGTATGCGGCCTATCGCTACACGGGGACGACCGAGGTGGAAGTCGCGGTGGCGCGCGTGAGGCGCGCGGATTTCATCATCAGCGTGCGGACGCGCGGCGCCGTCAAGAGCGCCCATTCGACCATCCTTGCAGCTCCCCAAGTGCCGGGCCTGCGTATTGTCCACCTGGCGGACAACGGAAGGCCGGTCAAGAAAGGCGACGTCGTTGTAGAATTCGACGCCATTCAGCAGGAACAGAATGTCATTGAGCGGACCACCTCCGTGCGCGCCGCGGACGGCGACATCGAGCAATTGAAGGCGACCCAGGTGATGAACAGCGAAGCGGACGCCATGAGCAAGATGCAGGCCGAGTACGGAGTGGAGAGCTCCAGGCTGGACGCCAGCAAGGCCGAGGTGCTCTCGGTGGTGGATGGCGCAAAAAACCGCATTCAGGTCGGGGTCATGGAAGGCTCATTGCAGCAGGTCAAGTCCACTATCAATGCGCACCAGGTGGGAAATGAATCGGACCTCGCCCGGGCCAGCCAGCGTAAGAACAAGGCCGTCGCCGATTTGAACCTGGCCGCGAGCTACCTGACCATGATGCAGCTTCGCGCGCCGGCCGACGGCATTGTGAACGTGCTTCAGAATTTCCGTTCGCAAGGCACCTTCGGCCAGACGCCGCCGCCGTTCAAGGAAGGCGACAATGTGTGGACCGGAGCGGCCATCGCCGAGATCCCGGAGCTCTCCGAGATGTACGTGGATCTCAGTCTGGAAGAGGTGGACCGCGGCAAGCTCCAGCTCGGCCAGGCCGTGCGGGTGCGCGTGGACGCCATTCCGGACAAGGAATTCGCGGCTGAAATCACTTGGATCAGCCCCATCGCCGCGCTGGTCTACAAGGGAGGCTCGACGCCGGAGAAGACTTTCCCGGCGCGCGCCACGCTGAAGAACCTGGACGACCGGTTGCGGCCGGGGATGAGCAGCAGCGCCGAGATCATTATCGAGCGGCAGCCGAATCAACTGCTCATTCCGATTCGCTCCAGCTTCGACAAGGACGGCAAGCCCGCGGCCTACGTACAGATCGGCAAGCAGTTCCTGGTCCGGCCCATCCAGGTGGGCAGGCGCAACGATGAAGACATGGTGGTGACGGACGGCCTGAGGGAAGGCGAAATCGTGACGCTCGAAAGCCCGGCAGAGGCGGCCAAGAGGGCGAAAAAGAAGCTGTAAACGCGCGGGGGAGCGCCCTGGTTTGCGGAGCGTTTCCGGAGCGGAAATGGTTCTACATGTTTAAGAAGGTAATCATTCGGTTGTTAGGGCTGGCGGTCCTGGTGGGCGCGGGATATGGCGGCTACCGGTTCTTCCAACAACTGCCGGAACGGCAGCAACAGATTGCGACGGCCAGAGTGCAACGCGGCGACGTGGTAATCCGCGCTTTCTCGCGCGGAGAACTGCACGCCGTGCGGTCGTCCACGCTGATGGCGCCCAACCTGTTCGGCACGGTTCAGATCACGCGGCTGGCTCCCATGGGATCGCTGGCTCGTGAGAAAGACCTCGTCATCGAGTACGACGATTCCGAGCGCCAGGCGGCGCTAGAAGAGGCGCGGCTGGGGGTGCAACAGGTGGACGAGCAGATCAAACAGGTCAAAGCCAGCCAGGCGATCCAGGCGAGCCAGGATGCGGTGACCCTGCTGTCGGCGCGTTACGACGTCCGGCGGTCGGAGCTGAACGTGCAAGAGAACCCGATCCTGGACGCCATTGACGCCAAGAAGAACATCCTGATGCTCGATCAGTCCAAGCGCGCGCAGCAACAACTGGAAGTTGACGCCAAGTCGCGGCAGGACCAGTTCGCTTCGCAGCTCGCGGTCTACCAGGAGCAACGCAACCGCAGCCTGCTGACGGTGACGCAGGAATTGAATCGCATCGCGCAGACCAAGTCCCTGGCGCCGATGACCGGGTTGGTGGCGATCCGGCAGAACCGCGCCGGGAATTTCAACTTCGGCCAGCAGATGCCCGACGTCCGGGAAGGCGACACGCTCCAGCCGGGCATGCCGGTGGCGGACGTGCTGGACCTTTCCGAAGTGGAAGTATGGGCCAAGGTCGGCGAACTCGACCGCGCCAACCTGAAGGAAGGCCAGGATGCGCTGTTGCAGCTCGACGCCATTCCGGACAAGCAGTTCCACGGCAAGATCAAGGCCATGAGCGGCACGGCTACCTCGGACGTGTTCTCCGGCGATCCCTCCAAGAAGTTCGACGTGGTGTTTTCGGTGGACATGCGGCAACTGCTCGCGGGACTGGGGATGAAGCCTGCCGACGTCGATCGCATCATGGCGACGGCGCTGGAAAACGCCAAGAAAAACCTGGGGGGACCCCGCGGCTCGATCTTCGCCGCCGCGCCAGCCGAGCAGGGTGGGGTGCCGGGCGGAATGCCGGGCGCGGAGGTCAACCAGGATCAAGGCAGCGGGCGGGGACGAGGCGGGTCCGGTGGCGGACGCGGGCAAGGCGGCATGTCCCAGGCCGACCGCGAGAAGATGCAGCAGTTAATCCAACAAGCTCAGAAAGGCACTCCGGAAGAGCGCCGGAAGCTGATCGAGCAGTTCACCCAGGCGATGGCCAATAGTCAAGCGCCCTCGGGACGGGGCGCCGGCGGGCGGGGCGGCGAAGGCCGCGGCTTCGGCGGCGGGCGGCAGGGTGAAGGATCGGGGACCGGCGAAGGCCGCGGCTCCGGCGGGGCGGGCCAGGGCGGCCGGCAGGGAGCCATTGGCCGCGCGGGCGACAGCACCCTGGAACAGTTGGTCAAGCGGTACAGCGTTTCGCAATACACGGAAGAGGAGCGCACCAACGCCAAACTGCCGCTTCCTCCGGAACAGGACTCGCAGGTCCAGGTACTGCTGCGGCCCGGGCTGCTGGCCGACGTGGAAATCGTGGTCGAGAAGATTCCGGACGCCTTGCACGTCCCCGCCCAGGCGGTTTTTCAAAGGAACGGAAAACCGACGGTGTTCGTGCAGCAGAAGAACAAGAGATTCGAGCCCCGGGAAGTGCAGCTCGTCAAGCAGAGTGAATCCATGATGGTGCTGGCCTCCGGCGTGCGTGCGGGCGATATCGTGGCGCTTTCCGATCCCACGGCCGACAAGTCGGGAAAGAAGGAAAAGGGCGAAAAGAAATCGCAGGGCAACCCCGTGAGCGGCATGCCGGGAGGGAAATAGCCATGATGATTTTTTCGCACGTGATTCCCGAATTGAAGATGGGGATGGCCAGCCTGTTTGCGCACAAGCTGCGCAGCCTGCTGACGATGCTCGGCATGATCTTCGGCGTGGGCGCGGTAGTGGCCATGCTTTCCATCACCGCCGGCGCGCAGAAGGAGATGATGAGCTTCATCGATCAGCTCGGCGTCAACAACATCATCGTGGAGGCGCATGAAGCGGTGGACCGTAACGAGCTCCAGACCGTCCGCGCCGTTTCGCCGGGGCTGAGTTTCCGCGATTTCCGGGCGATCTCGGAAAACGTGCAGGGCCTGGTGGCGATCACGCCGCGCAAACGGTTCAAGCCGCAGAAGCTGCTGCCCAAGACCAGCCAGGAGCCGCCACAACTCATCGGGGTGCTGCCGAATTTCGTCGAGATCAACAGTCTGAAGCTGATTGCCGGCCGATTCTTCACGGACGAAGAGAACCAGGCGTCGGCGCCGGTGTGCGTGCTGGGCGAAAGCGCCAAAGTGAACCTGCTGGGTTACGACAATGCCGTCGGCAAGTACGTGAAGGTCAACGACACGTGGCTGCAAGTGATCGGGGTGCTGACGCCCCAGGCCGGCAGCGACGCGGAAGTGGAAGGCGTGCAGTCCGTAAACCGCAACAACATGGTGATTGCGCCGCTCAACACGGTGATGCGGCGGTTCGAGGACAACACCAGCTTTCTGAAGGACGAAATCGACGGCATCTACATGAAGGTGGGGCAGGGCGTCGATTCCATCGAAACGTCCAACGTGGTGCGCGCCATTCTCGAGGCGACCCACAAGGACGCCGGCGATTTCACCGTGGTGGTGCCCGCGGGGCTGCTCGAGGAGCGGCGGCGAACCCAGTTCATCTTCAACATTGTCATGATCTGCATCGCCGGCATTTCGCTGCTGGTGGGCGGTATCGGCATCATGAACATCATGCTGGCGACGGTCCTGGAGCGGACGCGCGAGATCGGCATCCGCCGCGCGATTGGCGCGCGCCAGAGCGACATCGTGCGCCAGTTCCTGACCGAGGCGGTTCTGATCTCGATTGCCGGCGGTCTGATCGGCATCGCCTTCGGGTTCACATTGTCCCAGATTATTGCGTCGGCTGCGGGCTGGTCGACGGTGGTGACCGGTTCTTCGATCGCGATTGCGTTCGGGGTGTCGGTGTTCATCGGACTGTTGTTTGGAATTTATCCTGCGGTTCAGGCCGCGAAACTAGATCCCATCGAGGCCATTCGTTACGAGTAGAACTATGCTGTTTCGAACTTTACTTACAGGCATTCTCCTGACGGCGGGCGCGTTGGCGCAGACGTCGTCGTTCCCCAAGCCGTCCTACTTTCGCGAGACATTTCAGAAGACCCAGACCAAGGTCGAATTGAAAGACCCGGTACTGCTGAAGGACTTCGTGGCCGGCGACAAGCTGGAGCTTTCTCTGAAGCACTACCTGGAGCTGGTGATGGCCAACAACACGGACATCCAGCTCCAATTGCTCAGTTTGGAGATCCCCAAGAACAACATCCAGGCGGCGTTCGGGGTGTGGGATCCGAGGGCCCTCGCGAGCTTTAACACCACGCGGTCCACCACCGTGCCTACGAATGCGACCACCGCTCAAAATGCCGCCTCCTTGACGAAATCGCTCAACCAGCCTTATAGCCTCCAGTACACCCAGACGCTGCCAACGGGGATGAACTATACGGCGAGTTTTTCCGGGGCGAAGAGCTCCCAGACCAACTCTTACAACAATTACAACCCGTCACTGACGGCGAACATGAGGTTCAGCGTCACCCAGCCATTGATCCAGAACCGCGGCTCGTATGTGAACCGGATTCCCCTGATGACGGCGCAGAGCAATTACCGGGTATCGGAATACGTTCTGAGGCAGCAGCTCTTGAGCCTGGTGAACACCGCCGAGACCGCCTATTGGAACGTGATATCGGCGCGCGAGAACGTCAGGGTGGCGGAAAGCGGCCGGAACAATGCCGCCGAGTTCCTGAAGTACATGGAGAAACAACTGGAGCTCGGGGCGCTGTCACCACTCGATATTTATAACCCGCAGCAGTCGCTGGCCAACGCCGAGCTGAGTGTATCGCAAGCGAAATTCAATCTGGCCCAAGCTGAGGATGCGCTGCGTCACCAGGCCGGCGCCGACCTCGACCCGGAGATCCGTAAGCTTCCGATCTCGCTCACCGAGTCGGTGGACCTCGGGCCCGCCGATTCCATGACCGTGGATCGGGAGCAGGCGGTGACGAAGGCGCTGGCCAACCATCCGGCAATGAAACAGGCCTTGCAGAAGCTGGATTCGGACGACCTCTCGATCCAGTCCGCGAAGAACGGCCTTCTTCCGAACCTCTCCTTTTCCATGTACTACCAATCCAACGGCACTGGCGGCATGTTCGACCCCAGCCGTTCGACCATAGTCGGAGCCGGCGGTCCGACGGCGGTGATTCCGGGCGGCATCGCCGATGCGCTGGGCCAGATGTTCGGATTCGGGTATCCGACTTACTATGCGGGTCTTACCCTGAACCTTCCCATCAAGTCTCGCAGCGCCTCGGCGACCATGGCCACCGCGACCGTCCAGAAGAGAACCGACATGCTCAACTTGCGCAACCAGCAGCAGGGCATCCGGCTGAGCATCCTGAATGCCGTAACCAAGCTGGAGGGCGCCAAAGAGCAGTTGAAGCTGGCAAAAATCGCCATGGATTTCGCGCAGAAGAACCTGGATGCCGAGAACACCAAGTTCCAGCTCGGCACCGAAATCAACCAAAACGTGATCAACGCGCAGAACGTGCTGGTGCAAGCGGAAGCGGCTGTGGTGACCAATCAGGTCGGCGTGCGGCTCAATCTCCTGAACCTGCTGACCCAGACGGGCGAGCTGCTGGACGCGCGGGGAATCGCAGTCAAGTAGAGGTGTAGCGCCGGCGGTCTTGCCGCCGGTTCTTTTCAAGTCCTAAATACACCGGCGGCAAGACCGCCGGCGCTACCATGCAAACGCTGGTTCTGGCGCTGCTGCTGGCAGCGGTCGTCGCTTTCTTCCTGCCCGCGGTTCAGAATCGTGTGCGGGGCGCGCTACATGCCCGCCCAGCGGTCATCTGGGCCGTTCCGTTTCTGCTCCTCGCCATCTTCTGCGGCGCGGCCGCGCTGGCCGGCGCGTTCAGCATCTCACTGGCGCTTCTGGTCTTGGGGTATACGGCCGCGCCGGTGGTTTGCGCGTGGGCCGGGCCCAGAGGTCGCCCCGCCGGGTTCCATCCACGGCCGGCGGCGCTTGACTTCCTGGCCATCCTGCTGCTTTGGCTGCCGCTGGAATTCGCCGCCGGCGCCCGCCTGGTGCCGCGCCCGGCGCAGGGATTCCTGCACAGCGTGGCGTATGGAATTGCCATTCTCCTGGGCCTGGTGCTGTTGACCGGATTTCGCTCATTCCCAGGGGTGAAGTACAACCTGCCACGGCGGAGGTCCGACTTCGGGCTGCCTCTGGCCGCATATGCCATCACCGCGCCGGTTCTGATGGTCGTCGGGATCGCCATCGGGTTCATTCCGCCGCCGCACTGGCCCACCGCCGCGACCGGCGCCAGAATGGCCGGAGCTTTCGGGCTGATCTTCGCGGGGACAGCGCTGCCGGAAGAGATCCTGTTCCGCTCGCTCATCCAGAACCTCGTCATGCAGCGCTTCGGAGCGGGTTGGCGAACGCTGCTGGCGGCGAGTTTGATATTCGGCTGCGCGCACCTGGACAACGGACCGCAACCGTTGCCCAACTGGCGCTACATGATTCTGGCAACCATTGCGGGCGTGGCGTACGGCAAGGTCTTCCAGAGAGCGTCGACGGTGCTGTCTTCGGCGGCGCTGCACGCCATGGTGGATTGGACCAAGCATTTCTTCTTTTAGGCCCTTGGCAGGGCAGCGGCCCAGAGGGCACCCCGCCTCCGGCGCAGAAGCCCCACCCGGTGGGATCAGTCAACGTTCTATGATCGGTGACTGAAAGGGAACCACGGTTCGAAAGCTCGCCATTCTGGAGCCGCTGCTGGTCTACGCCATGATCGTGGCGTACATCTGGAACCTGCGCTATAGCCACGGCGGCGCGTGGGTGTGGATCCTCGGACTGGTGCTGCTCTCGCACGTGCTCCGCCAGGAGCACGCCCGCTGGCTGGGTTTTCGCGCGCGCAACATCGGCGAGTGCTGGCGGGAGTTCGCGCCGGCGCTGACATTCCTGACGCTGCTCATGCTGGCGTGCGGCATCCTGCTTCATACCATGCGGCCCATCGGGGTGGAGACGGCGCTGGCGTCATGGGCCGCATATGTGCCGTGGGGAGTGTTCCAGCAGTACGTCCTCAACGGTTATTTTCTGAACCGGTTCCGTGCGGTGCTGGGACGCCGGGCGGCGTCCCTGATTTCGGCGGCGCTTTTCTGCGGTGTTCACACCCCCAACTGGTTTCTGATGGTGGTGGCCTTTCCCGCGGGTTACTGCTCCACGCGTATCTACTGCCGGCACAGGAATCTTTACTTCCTGGGGCTGGCGCACGCCACGGTGGGCTTTCTGATCTTCCTGGTGGTTCCGGATTCCCTCAGCCACCATCTCAATGTGGGGCCGGGCTGGTTTGGGCACTAATTCTTTCGCGGCCTGAATCCATTCTTAGATCGTCCGCAACAGACCCGTGGGGCTCTCAGCCCCAGATAGGCATGCGGTCGAAACGCATATGACAGCCACGGTCCGCAACAACATTCGTACTCAATCTTTCCGAAGTTCCAATCTTCACTCCTCTTGCAGGATTGGCGTCCTGTTTCCATTTCTAAGGTCAAGGTTTCCATCATGCAGTTCCGAGTTGCCTAAGTATGCAGCGCTTTGGTCAGCATTCCGAATATGTCACCTAAATCGCTGATCTTGCCGGCTGCCATAGCGTTCCCCAGGGCAAGTCCACCCTCTAGAGCAGCGCTTCTATTCCCGCTATGCATAATCCGGAACTCCTTCTCTCTAAGACTAATGATGAGCTTGGGCAAATCACAGGAGCAGAGAACGATCTCCTTTCAGCCCTTCACCAGAAACTTCCCGAGGCGTCTTCACCGCCGAAGAGCACATTGGTTGGCAACCTCGGACAGTTGACCGGTTGTCGCAAGTCAATGACCTTCGACAGGTGTTTCTGGCGGCGGGTCTTCTGCACGCGGCTCCACGGGGAGATGCGACTCCCCTGGCCGCTCATCGGGACGCGGTCCATCGGAAGGTTCACGCGGGCGGATTATTGGGTCTGGCGGGGGAGGTGGGGGCGCATATGGAACGTGAGCAGTATCGTTTCCCTGCTTGTCGGGGCCATCGTAATTGTCATTGCCTGTTGTCATATCATGTTCTCCTTTTTCTATCAGCCAACCAATAATTGGACTGATTGCGTAAGGTGCGGAGTTCTGAGAAACTACAATGAGAATAACCCACCGTTCCCTGCGGATTCTCGTTGCTCCTCCCCGAAATCGGACGCGCAGTGACCCTGCCACGATGTCCTGTACCCGCGGGCGCAGGCAGTGGGCATAGGGTCGTTCTGTGCGAGGGCCGTAAATGGCGCGAACCCAACGCCTCCCGAAGTTGGTCGAGCGACTTCGGCTTTCCGGTCGTCAGGGATGTCGGGTTGCACTTCGTGCGTGGGCTTTGTCGGGCGTAGGCCGCGGGTACCTGCACGGTGCTTCTGTCCTCAGTTGCATCATTCTAGACCCAACAGCCCCCTTCGTGTCAAGGGCGGAGTAAAAAGGTGTTGCTAGCATGTGATCTGTCCGCCTCAATTAGCACGTGATTTGTCCGCTTGGGAGCGGCGGGCGATGGTGGAAGGTCGAACCGATTGCCAACCAACAAATATCCGCCGCGGAAACGGAGCGGATGATGAAAGTGCGGGAAGTGAACCCTCAGATTGCCGCCCACCTGCGCGCGGCGAAGGTCCTCGCGAAACAGCAGCGGACCATACCGTTGGGTCTCGATATCGCTGTTGTTTTCGAGCGCCAGCGCAATCACGTCCTGCGCCGTCAAATAGAGATTGCCGGCGCGAATCAGGAAAGCCAGGCGGCTGGAGTTGGCGAGATTGATCGGGGGGACGATCCTCTGTTGATAGGGCCGCGTCAAAAAGCCCAGCGCCTGCGGCCGGGGAGGCAGCACGGCGATGTTGGACGTTTGGGCTAGGGCGTGGAGGGCAACCAGCGTCAGGGAAGCCAATCGAAACAGTCTTGCGCGGTACGGGTACACGCGCCGGAGGGAGCAGTCCGAGGGCCGATCCGGCTTATACCATGGCAACGGCGTGTCGTGCAAAGCGGCGTCGCCGGTGCCCCTTTTTGAGACGCGGCCGTCCGACTTCGAGCACCTAGGGAGCGGCCGGACCGGGCATGCCCGGCCCCTACACCGCGCCCTTGTAGGGGCGAGGCATGCCTCGCCCTCGCGCCGAATGCCTTCGGCAACCGCCGCCGCTCCCGCCGCGTCTCAGTCCCTTGCCCCCACGGAGGGAACCACGGTTCGAAAGCTCGCCATTCTGGAGCCGCTGCTGGTCTACGCCATGATCGTGGCGTATATCTGGAACCTGCGCTATAGCCACGGCGGCGCGTGGGCGGGGATCCTCGGACTGATGCTGCTCTCGCACCTGGTCCGCCGGGAGGACGCCTGGTGGCTGGGCCTTCGCGCGCGCAACATGGGCGAGTGCTGGCGGGAGTTCGCGCCGGCGCTGACATTCCTGACGCTGCTCATGCTGGCGTGCGGCATCCTGCTTCATACCATGCGACCCATCGGGGTGGAGACGGCGCTGGCGTCGTGGGCCGCATATGTGCCGTGGGGAGTGTTCCAGCAGTACGTCCTGAACGGTTATTTTCTGAACCGGTTCCGTGCGGTGCTGGGACGCCGGGCGGCGTCCCTGATTTCAGCGGCGTTTTTCTGCGGAGTTCACACCCCCAACTGGTTTCTGATGGTGGTGGCCTTTCCCGCGGGTTACTGCTCCACGCGTATCTACTGCCGGTACAGGAATCTTTACTTCCTGGGGCTGGCGCACGCCACGGTGGGCTTTCTGCTCTTCCTGGTGGTTCCGGATTCGATCAGCCACCATCTCAACGTTGGACCCGGTTGGTTTGGGCGCTGACGGGACAGGTCTCGGGCCCGTCCCACGCCGGCACAGGGTGTCCCATTACCGGACAGTCGAAGCCGGTGGCTATCCCTTTTATCTTCTGAAACGTCATAATGTTAAGTCAGGCGCGGATTGGCAGGCGCCGTGCCCGCTTAACCCCGGACATCGAAATGGACATACCGCGCAAAGACGCTGCCAGGAAGAGACTGATCCGCCGGATCCTGATTGGGGTGGTGGTTCTGGCGGCGATCCCCGCGATTACGATCGGGCTGTCGCGCTTGAAGCCTGCGGCGCCGGGAGTCGACCGGTCCACGGTCTGGATCGATGCCGTGAAGCGCGGTCCGATCGTGCTCGAGGTGCGGGGCCTGGGCACGCTGGTGCCCGAGGAGACCATGCTCATCCCGGCAACCACCGATGGCAGGGTACAGCGCATCCTGATCTACCCGGGCACGCCGGTCAAGGCCGATTCGGTGGTGATGATTCTGACCAGCCAGGAGCTCGAGACGCAGTTGCTGGACGCCGAATACGGCCTGAAAGCCGCCGTGGCGGATTACGCCAACCTGAAGGTCACGCTGGAAAAGGCCAAGCTCGATATGCAGTCCATGGTGGCGCAGGTGGGAGCGGACTACAACACCTCCAAGCTCCAGGCGGACCGCGACCAGGCTCTTGCCAAAGAAGGCCTGTTCTCCGAAGTGGATGCCAAAATCTCGGCGGTGAAGGCGCAGGAGCTGGGGGGCCGGGTCGAACTCGAGCAGAAGCGCCTGGCCATCAACGGCGACGCGGAAGAGGCGCAACTGGCGGCCCAGCAAGTGAAAGTGGAGCAGCTTCGCGGGCAGTACAACCTGAAGAAGAGCCAGGTGGACCAGTTGAAAGTACGAGCCGGCTTCGACGGCATGCTGCAACAGCTTCCCACGCCGGTGGAGGTAGGCCAGAAGGTCATGGCCGGAACGCCGCTGGGGAAGGTGGCGCAGCCCTCCAAGCTGAAAGCCGAGCTGAAAATCGCCGAAACACAAGTTAAGGATATTGCCTATGGGCAGCCCGCGGTGATCGACACACGGCTGGCTGGAGGGGGCTCGAACGGGCTGATCGAGGGCCGTGTATCGCGCATCGACCCCTCGATTTTGAACGGCACCGTGACGGTGGATGTGGCTCTGAAGGGCAAGCTTCCCCCGGGCGCGCGTCCGGATCTGAGCGTGGACGGCACCATCCAACTCGCCAAGCTCGACGACGTGGTGTACGTCGGACGGCCGGTATTCGGGCAGCAGGACAGCACGGTGCAGCTTTTCAAGCTGGAGCCGGACGGAAAATATGCCAACAAAGTGAAGGTGCAGCTTGGCCGCAGTTCGGTGAACACCATAGAGATCAAGGATGGCCTGAAGGTTGGCGACCAGGTGATCCTCTCAGACATGTCACAGTACGATAATTACGATCGGATTCGTTTGAACTAATTTCTCGCGGTTTTCGTAGAAGGGGTGATGACGATGGACAACGGCTCACAACCGCTGATTCGACTGGAGAAGGTGAGCAAAGTTTTTGTGACGGACGAGGTGGAAACGCACGCGCTGTCGGGCATCCACATCGATGTCGCGAAAGGGGAGTACCTGTCGATCGCGGGGCCTTCCGGCTGCGGCAAATCGACGCTGCTCGCCATCCTGGGGTTATTGGACACGCCCACCGACGGCACGTACTACCTGAATGGCAAGCCGGTGACGGGGCTGAAGCTCTCCGAGCGGGCGCGCATCCGCAACCGCGAGATCGGTTTTATTTTCCAGGCGTTCAACCTGATCGGCGACCTCACCGTTTATGAAAACGTGGAGCTGCCGCTGACGTATCGCGGCATGCCGTCGGCCGAGCGCAAGCGGAGGGTGCAAGAGGCGCTGGAGCGCGTGGGGATGTCACATCGCATGAAACATTACCCGTCGCAGCTTTCGGGCGGCCAGCAGCAGCGCGTGGCGGTGGCGCGCGCTCTGAGCGGCGATCCGTTGATCCTGCTGGCGGACGAGCCGACCGGAAACCTGGATTCGGCCAATGGCGAGGCGGTCATGAACCTGCTGCGCGAGTTGCACCAGGCGGGGTCGACGATTTGCATGGTGACGCACGATCCGCGGTACGCGCAGTTCGCGGACCGGACCATCCGCCTGTTCGACGGGCGGATTGTCGAAGAGAGCCTGGAGGCGGCCAGGAGTTAGTCGCACCAGGCGGGGGATCTCCATCCACTCCAGTTGGAAGCGGCGGCGCAAGCTAACTGAGGTCAGTACTGCGGACCGACCGCGAATCTGCTAACCTGACAGGCCATGAACTCGGTTGGCCGGGACCTGCGCTACGGGGCGCGCCTGTTATGGAAGGCCCCGGGATTCAGCGCGGTTGCCCTGGTTGCCCTGGCCCTTGGCATGGGCGCAACCACCGCCATCTTCAGCGTAGTGGATGCGGTTTTGCTTAAGCCGCTGCCATTTCGCGATCCGCAACGACTGCTGGTGATTTGGGAAAGGAACCCCGCACAGAACCTGAGGAAGATGTTCGTCGCGCCCGGCAATTTCCTGGAGTGGCGGAAGCACAGCCGCGCGCTGGAGGCGCTGGCCGCGATTCAGGAGGTCCACATTAACCTGACTGGGGGACCGAATGGCCACATCGATCCGGAAGAGCTGCGGGCGGAACGCGTTTCTGCGAGTTTGTTCCCGCTGCTGGGAGTGCAGCCGGCGGTGGGGCGCGCGTTTCGGACCGACGAAGACCAGCCCGGCCGCACGAATTGCGCGCTGCTGAGCTACGCGTTGTGGCAGCGCCGGTTCGGCGGGGACCTTTCGATTGCGGGGAAGGCCATCCGGCTGCGCGACCAGAGCTACACGGTGGTGGGCGTGCTGCCGGCCGGTTCTTCGGCGCTGGATTCCGCGGTGGACATCTGGCTGCCGCTGGGGCTCGACCCCAACAATCCTCGCACGGCAAGTGGCAGGAACCTGACGGTGATTGCGCGGCTAAAGCCGGGAGTCGGGATCGAGCAGACGCGGACGGAAATGGACGCCATCGGCAGCCGGCTGGAGCAGGCCAATCCGGCGCTGGACAAAGGCTGGCGCCCATCGCTGTTTCCGCTTCGGGAGGAGCTGGTGGGCCATGTGCAACAGGCGCTGCTGGTATTGATGGCGGCGGTGGGGTTTCTGCTGTTGATGGCCTGCGTAAATGTGGCCAACCTGTTGCTGGCGCGAGGCGCCGTGCGGCAAAAGGAGATCGCCATCCGCACCGCGCTGGGCGCGGGCCGCGGCCGGATTGTGGCGCAACTGCTTTCCGAGAGCCTGCTGCTGGCGCTGGCGGGCGGGGCGCTGGGGATAGTGCTGGCGCGCGGCGTTGTGGCGCTGGTGGCGCGGCTTGGGCCGGCCAGCATCCCGCGGCTGGCGGGAGCGAGAATCGACGCCCGGTTGTTTCTGTTTGCGCTGGGCGTATCGGTTGCGACGGGTATTCTTTTTGGCATCGCGCCGGCGATGCAGGGTTCAGGCGCCAATCTCAACGCGGCGCTGCGAGAGGGCGGCCGCGGCGGCACCACGGGGCGGCGAGGACGAATGATGCGCAATGCGCTGGTGGTTTCGGAAGTGGGCCTGGCGGTGGTGGTGCTGATCGGCGCGGGTCTGCTGGTTCGCAGTTTCGTGAGGTTGCGGTCGGTAGACCCCGGTTTCCAGCCGTCGGGCCTGCTGACCTTGCGGCTGCCGCTGGCGGGCGGCCGGAATTCATTGCCGGACCGCCGGATAGTCCTTTGCCAGCAGGTGGCGGATCGCATCGCCACGCTGCCGGGCGTCCGCGCGGTGGGCGCCGCCAGCACGCTGCCTCTGACGGGATTGGGAGGGGGCACGACCTTCACCGTTGAGAACCGGCCCGCACCGGCGTTGGAGCAGCGGCCGATCGGGCTGGTGCGTTCGGTGACTGCAAGTTATTTCCGCGCCATGGGAATCCCGCTGCTTGCGGGCCGCGAGTTCGCAACCTCGGACACCAACCAGTCGCCGCCGGTCATCCTTGTGAACCGCACGCTGGCGCGGCGCTTCTGGCCCGGAGGGAATCCGCTCGGTGGACGCCTGGCACTGCTGGACGAAAACGGCCGCGTGGCGGAGATCGTGGGAGTTGTGGGAGACGTGAAGCCCGACCGGATGGAAGGCGAGGACTGGCCCGAGATCTACCATCCGTACTCGCAGGCGCCCTTCGCCAGTATGACCATGGTGGTGCGGACGGCGGGGCCGCCACTTTCGCTGGCCTCTGCGGCGGAACGTGAAGTGCACCAACTCGACCCGGACCAGCCGGTGGTCGACGTGCGTTCCATGGAAGAGGTGGTGGACCGCGCGGTTGCCGGGATGCGATTCAATACGATGCTTTTCGCCGTTTTCGCGCAGATCGCTTTCGTGCTGGCGGCGGTGGGGATCTACGGCGTGATCTCCTGCGACGTGAGCGAGCGAACGCACGAGATCGGCATTCGCGTGGCCATGGGAGCGCAGTCGGGCGACGTGCTGAAGCTGGTGTTAGGGCAGGGGGCGCGCCTGGCGGGTTATGGAATCGCGGCGGGCCTGGCGGCGGCTTTCGGGCTGACCCGGCTGATGGCCACCATGCTCTACGGCGTGAAGGCGACGGACGCTTACACGTTCGCGGCCATCTCGGTATTGTTGGGCGCGGTGGCGCTGGCGGCGAGCTATCTGCCCTCGCGGCGTGCCCTGGCGCTCGACCCCATGGCGGCGCTACGGCATGAATAGGGAAAACCATGATTACACTTCGCAATGTCGAGAAGTTCTATGAAGGCGGCTTCGGCCGGAGCTACGTGCTGCGGCGCATCAACCTGGAAATCCAAGAGGGCGAGTTTGTCACCATCATGGGTCCCTCGGGCGCCGGGAAATCGACGCTGCTGAGCATTCTGGGGATGCTGGACGGCGCCTGGACCGGCGAGTTCGAGTTCGTTGGCCACCAGGTCCACCGGATGAAGCCGAGGGACCGTGCGGAGTTGAACAAGAAGTACATCGGATTCGTGTTCCAGAGCTACCACTTGATCGACAACCTGACGGTCTACGAAAACCTGGACATCCCGCTTTCGTACCGGAACGTGAAGAGTTCCGAACGCGCCGCGGCGGTATGCGACACGCTCGACCGGTTCCGCATCGTGGGGAAGCGCGACCTGTTTCCGAGCCAGCTTTCGGGCGGCCAGCAGCAGCTCGTGGCGGTGGCGCGGGCGGTGATCGCCAACCCCAAGCTGATTCTGGCGGATGAGCCCACCGGGAACCTGCACTCGAGCCAGGGCAAGGAAATCATGGAGCTGTTCAAGAAGCTCAATGAAGAGGGGACGACCATCGTGCAGGTGACCCACTCGGAGACCAACGCGGCCTATGGGCACCGGATAATTCAGCTTGCGGACGGGTGGATTGTGGGAGGCGCCTCGGGCGGGGGTGTGAAGGCGTAGGGCGGGGCGCACTGACGCCAGGACGGGGAAGACGGTTTTACCGGACGGATACGGCGCACCTGCCGTGCGTCGGCTCGAGTGATCGTGGGGCGGACTCCGCGCAAACCGGAAACCTACGAGCGCGCAGCCACAACAACTACGCAAGCGCCAGCAAACGCACCGAGGTGCGAAAGTGCGGAAGCGTGACGGGCAAATGTAGCAGCAAGGCGCGGCTACGTCCAGAGGGCTGGCCCAATCGGCGGATCTCAAAGGTTCCTTAGAATGCGATAGAACGGATTGCGCTGCTCCCAACCCTGAATATGGGCATACAACCGAGTCGATTTGAAATGCGCCGCCTCGTACGAAAGTCGCATTTGACGCTCGACAGTGGACGGCGGAACTTCGCGCTTCACCACGCGACTAAGCAGCAACGCCAAGAGCGCTGTGATGTCGTGGCCGCACGCAACGACCCACGGGTCGTGAGCAGCGTTAACCAGGTGACTCATCATCCGCTGGAGTTCAGCCGCCGTACGGCCGCATGGCCGGTTCTTCTGAACAACCTCATTCACCAGGGCATTGGCATCGAGGCCGGGAGTCAGCCCGGGCGTGGTGAAGACTCTGAAGTCGATTGCCTTGAAGTCAAGCTGGAGCCGAAACTTGAAAGCTGCTAGTCGCAGGTAACCCAGCGGCTGTACAGCCATCGCGAGGCTCACTGCCAAATCCGGTGCGAACTGGGAGGGAGCAAGATCATACTCGATCAGCAGCTTCGTCAGTGCGGGGGACTGCACCAACATGCACTCAAGGTCATGGCCGTCTGTGACAACGACGTCCGGGTCATTGATCTGAGTCCCAAACAAAACTGAAAAGTCCGCGTCTGTGATGACCAGGACACCGCTTTCGCCCGACTTGCGAAGAAGTGCTAGAGCCCCGAGCGCGTTCTTCCTGCCCTCCGATGGTACGACGTCGCAAGCGTGCTCGTCTGTGAAATTGCGATAAACACGGACATCCTTGGATCCCTCGACCAACAGAGCACTCGCACGTGGCCTCACCGCCCGCGTCATTCGAACGATGTTGGCGACAGAGTGTGCGTCGATCAGTCCTCTCACACCACTTGCTCCGCTGGACTCTGGAGCTCAACCGTCAGGTCGTCCCACCGGTCATGGATAATCTGCGGCGAGTGAGTTGCAATCAGCACGTCGAAGGACGCCAGTTCGGTAACGCGCTGCACGTCACGGAGGAACTGCTGTTGCCAACTCACGTGCAGAGAGATCTCGGGCTCGTCGATCATGACGAGCGAATTTGGCTCGACCCTAAACAGGAGCTCAGAGAAGAGTACCAGCATGTGTTGTTCGCCGCTGGAAAGGTGCGTAGGCGACAATGGTTGCCCTTCCTGGGTATTGAAGATGAATCCTTTCTCTTTGTCGATCGCCATGCGTTTGAACGTGAATCGGGAATTCACTATCTCCTTGAGCAGGTCGATCTTCGTTGCGATGTCATCGAAAACACTGAGCTTCTGTTCTACGTCCTTGGCGTAGACGGTCAACACGCGCTGTGTTTCTTGCAGTTCCTCAGGAACCTGAAATCTCGAGTCTTGCTGCTTATCGAGCAGGCCAGCGTCCTGAAGACGGGCCCGCTTCGCCTCAAGCTGATCCAGCTTTGACCTGAGATCAGCACTCGCAAGCTTGCTTTCACCGGGCCGGGCCTGCATCTTCTCGACCAGTCGTACGGGAAACGTTCGATCAAGCGACTGCGAGACAGCCGCATACTCCGCCAGCTTCGTCTGAATCGCTTTGGCTAGGTCGCCGGAATGTACAGCCACGGAAAGCTCCAACGCAGGAGGGCCTTCGTAGTCACGTGCTCGCCTCGGCAGCTTCGCAATCCTTCGGAGGCGCTCGCTCTCAATCAACCTGACCTGCACAGCCTTCTGGATTTCCCTCAACCACTCTCCATTCTTTTTTTCTGGTCTTGAACTATGTACCGGCAGTAGTTCTGAGAAGCGGTCGACTACCTCCTCCAGATCCAGTTCCTCATGGGTGGGAATGTAGCGCCAAATACTTCGCCCCTCTCGGACTAGGCCCGGAACAAACTGCTCGAACGGCATTTGGAATTGGACACTCTCCCATTCTTCCGTTGCGGGGCTACCCAGTTCTGTCCTCTCCAACTCCTTGTTCCCTCGCACTAGCCGAACCACCAAGTCGCGATCCCGGCGACGCTTACGCCGGCCCTCCAAACCCGGGAGCAACCTGTTTGCGTCAGCAGGGGGCTTCGCCACCACAACGCTACGGCCGTCCTCAAGGTCCACACGGAACTCGTGAAAGGGAATGGCACGGAGCTCCGAATATCTGGCGTTGAACAGTCCGTTCACCATCTTCAAGATGGTTGTCTTCCCGAACCCATTCGGACCGTGAATAATCGTGACCCGGTCCTCCATCTTCATCGGTATCTCATGGTCGAAGATACCGAACAGCCGCTCGACTTGCAGTCTCTGTATTCTCAAGGTAAACTGCCTCCCGCAGCCAGGGGCTTCGGGGCGTCCCCGCGGAGGCCCCTCCACTGAATCTATCACGCGTCAGCTGCTCGTGCCTTCCCGGGCCTGAGCGGCCTGTTCAGCCGTCAGCAGCTTGCCATCACAGGGAAAGACCCTGGAGGCGAACCGGGTGGTGCAGCTTGCGGACGGGTGGATTGTGGGAGGAGGCGGAGGGCAGGTGAGCACCCGGTAGTTCGCGCGGACGACCCGGATGTAGTACGACGACCACGCGCCGAGCCCGGAGGGCGATAGATAGTAGCCCACGGCGCAAGCCGTGTGGAACGGAATGCACGGTTGCATAGCCCCGGACAGGGGCGTAAGAGTGCTTATCCCCAGAGGTCCCTCACATCGTATTCCAGCCCGTGCTTTTTCAGGAGTGTGAGAAACTCCTCAATGCCCCCCAATGTACGGGAAAAGCGGGGTAGCCAGGTCGGGCGACAAATCAGGCACACGGTCTCTCGTGGAGAAGATAACATGCACGAGCAGACAGGCGAAGGTATGCGGCATGATCTTACGCCCCTGTCCGGGGCTACGCTAACCTGGCATCCGTTCCCAACGGCTTGCGCCGTGGGCTATTCTCTTTCGCCCTTCGGGCTTGAAACGCGGCTGCCGGGCTCTTGATTTGAAGAGTGCTCCGCCAGGCTCACAATTCTCGAGTTCCGTTACCGCACCAGCGCGTTGAACAGCAGCTTGAACGTGCCATGGGTTTGCGCGCGGTGCTGAGCGGGGAAGCCGATGAGCACTACCCGGCCCTCGCCCAGCTTGGCCGCCACCATGGCCGCCTTCCTGGCCAGGGCTTCTTCACCGGCCAGCCATCCGCTTTCGAGAAGATCGCGGCTGGCGTAGCGGACGATGGTCTCATACTGGTCGGCGTTCTGGGCGGTGACCTCGAATGCCGGACTGTTCAGGAAGACGGCCAGTCCCTCCGGCGGCATGCCGTAGGCGAGCGGATTGGTGTTATCGAATTCCACCTTGAGAGTCGAACCCGGGCACCAGAACTCCTTGGTGGTCTTGCCGGCCAGCACGTCGCGGACGCCCACACCGAGCCGCTCCATGGCGAAATTCGCAGCGCCGTTGAGTGTTACCAGGGTTCCGCCTTTCTCGACGAAGTCTCGCAGCGCAGCGACCCCATCGGCGCCAATGCCAGTGCGGTATTCGGGAGGCATGGGACCGCCGCGTCCACCGCGTCCTTCGCCGGGCCCAGGGGGCACCCCGCCAGCGGCTGCCGCGCCTGCGCCACCCCCTCGGCCGCCGGCTCCGCCTCTGCCGGGCCCAGAGGGCACCCCCCCGGCAGCGGCTGGTTCACCGGTGATCGTGGCCGTGGAATCGTCGGGCAGGATGATGACGTCGTACTTCTGGTTGAGGCTGCCCTTCTTGATCTCGGCGTCCATCAGGCTGGTGTACGGAAAACCAAACTGCTCGATCAGCCAGCGGGTCCAGCCCTCGTCAATGTTGCCGCCGCCGTAACGCTGATACATGGCGACGCGCTGGCGCTTGACGTCGTGAGCGCCTGCGGTGACCGGCGCCTTCAGCGCCTTGAAATCCACGCCGGTCTGCTTGGCGACGTCCGCGAGGACCGCTTCCGATCCTGCGGCAACTACGAAATCGCCGGGCCGGAGACCTTGCGCGGCCTTATCGATGCGCCGCACGGCGACGCCCTTGTCAAACAGCAGGTTCAGCGCTTTGAAGCTGTCGTTCAGCCGTCCCTCGAAGGTGTAGCCAAGCCCGTTTTGCGCCACCTTCCCCACGGACGGCACGGGGCCGGTGAGCTTCTGGAGGTCTCCGGTGACGGGCTGGCCGGCCGGATCGACGCGCACGCCCATGAACTCGAACATGGTGTCGGTGGCCATATCGTAGGGCCGCATGGGTGAGCCGTCGCGGTTGCGCGTCCACTCGTTGTCAGGGTAAAAGGTGCGGCCGAGCAGATAGCGGATGAGGCCCATCTTGGGCTGGGCCAGCGAGACCACGAATGATCCCGCAGGGTACGTCATGCCGTCCTCGGTGGTGAGACCCTTGGGCGCTTGCTGGATCTCGATGCCCTGCACGAGCAGCTTATTGACCAGCTTCACGGCGGTTAGCGGGTCGTGCTGGATGGCCGAGATCAGGTACGCGGCCGGCTTGCCCTGTGCGCCCCGTTCGGTCTGCCGCTTGGCCTTCAGGAAGGCGTTCCAGAGCACGGTCTCGCGGTTTCGTGCCGCCAGGTCGAGGGTCGCCCAGGCGGAGACTTTCTGCCGCTCGATGATGTCGCGAAGCTTCCACCAGCCGCCCGGCCAGGGGTTGGGGAAGATGGTCTCGGCCTCGTAGGTGGGCAGGTTGCGCGCTCCGCCACGAAGCTGGTCGGGATGAATGTACAGGGGCGTCGCCAGCCTGGCGCTGGCGGATTCGGTGAGCATCCCGGCGATGTTGTGGAAGGGGGTGATCCAATGGAATCCGAAATGCCCCCAGCCGGAATACTCGGCGTCATTGAGAACGCCCGACAAGCCGGCCTCCTCTTCCTTGTAGGCCATGTGGGCGCCGTACCAGCTCAACTCGCGCCAGACCAGCGGGTCGGCATAGGGACGAATCGGCTCGGCATACGGCGGCAGGAAAATGCGCGCGCCGTTGCTGCCCATGTGATGGTGGTCGACATAGGCCTCCGGCTTCCAATCCGTGAACAGGATCTTGGCCATGTACTGCGATTCCACCATGTTGGTCTGGAAGGCGTCCCGATTGTTGTCGTGGCCGGCGTACTTGTGATAGAGCCACGGCGGATTCGACCCCTCGTACGGCGTGCCGAGCGTTTTCGCGTACCAGTCGGCGACCATGATCTCGCCATCCGGGTTAAAGGACGGCACCATGATGAAGATGACGTTGTCCAGAATCCGCTGCGTCTCCTCGTCCTTGCGCGAGAGGAGATCATAGGCCAGCTCCGGCGCCATCTGGGTGCCGCCGATTTCGGTGGCGTGCAGGCTCATGGACTGGCAGATGACCGCCTTGCCCTCGGCAACCAGTTTCCGGACCTCCTGCTCGGCGAGGCCTCGCGGGTCGCTGATTCTGAGGTTCACCTGGCGCAACTGCTCCAGCCGGGTCATGTTGCCGGGGGAGGAGATGAACACTTCGAGGAACGGATTCCCCATAGTGGTCGGCCCCGTGTTGACCACCTTGAGCCTGCCGCCGGCTTCCTTTTCCAGGAGGTTGTAGTATTCGACGATCTTGTCCCAGCGGGCCATCTTCCGGTCGCTGCCGAGCTGGAATCCGAAGAATTTCTCGGGAGACGTGATCTGGTTTTGCGCCTGCGCGACTCGGGCCAGCGGCCCCAAAGCCATGAGAGCCGCCGCCAGAAGGACGGGAACCCTCGAAACGAGCCTGACTTGGTTCATGTATGAGAGACCTTCGGTTAACGAGGATACTGCATTGGAGGCACCAGCGTAAACACGGGGCGCGAGCTGATATAGAATAGCATATCAATACTAATGCCCGATATGTAATTACAGGTTGCCCCCTTGCCAGCGACTATGGATATGTGATAGCATATCAGTTTAGGTTGATGATATGTCATCGCACATCAAGTCCCGTGTGAAGGGGTTGCCCGCTGCCATGCGGCAAGCACTCGTTGATGCCCGCCATCAGCGGGGATGGAGCCAGGTCGAGTTGGGACAGCGCGTGGGCTTGCCGCAGATGCACATCTCAGGCATCGAGACCGGCAGAGTCGTTCCTCGTTTCGACACTCTGCTCGATCTTGTTCGTGTCCTCGATCATGACCTGTTGTTAGTTCCCCGCGACCTTGTTCCGGTGGTCCAGTCTCTCACGAGAGAGCGTCGCAACCGACACGTTCACGGCCTCGATGACGAGGAGGAGCGTCCTCTTTATGCACCCGATGAAGAGGAGGAGCGGTCATCGTGACCATCGATCCCAAGAAACTGACCGCTTTAGGTGTAGACCTCAAAGGCCGCCGCATCGGCGTCATCCACCGTCTGGCAGGGGACAAGCAACTCTTCGCTCTTGAGCAGGACTACATCGACGACCCCAGAAGGCCTACCTTGAGCCTGTCCTACAAGAGCCGAACCGGCGGTCTGGTGACCCCTGTCCAGCAGGTCCATCGTCGCGTGCCGCCTTTTTTCTCTAACCTGCTGCCCGAGGGGCATCTGCGTACCTATCTGGCCGAGCAGGCCGGCGTGAATCCGGAGCGGGAGTTTTTCCTGCTGGCGGCGTTGGGCGCAGATCTCGCCGGAGCGGTGACCGTGACGCCACTCGATCACGACGGTGACGATCATCATGACGATGCCGAAGCTCATGATCGCGGTGAAGAACGTAAAGACGGTCGCGGAGGCGATGAAGATCGTAGTCATCGCGGCGCTCTGCGCTTTTCTCTTGCCGGTGTTCAACTAAAGTTCTCCGCCGTCATGGAATCCTCCGGCGGCCTCACTATTCCGGCCCAGGGTATTGGCGGTTCGTGGATCGTCAAACTCCCGTCGATGCGCTTTGCCGCAGTCTCGGAGAACGGGTTCGTCATGTTGGAGCTGGCGCGCGTCATCGGCATTGCGGTCCCGCGCATCCAGCTTGTTCCGGTGAGCTCCATCCAGGGCTTGCCGGCGGATGCTGCAAGCCTTGCTGGCAACGCCCTCGCCGTCGAGCGCTTTGACCGCAGCCCCGGCGGACACCGCATCCACATGGAAGATTTCGCGCAGGTCTTCGGGATTTTCCCGGAAGGCAAGTACAAATCTGTGAGCTACGCTAATATCGCCCGCGTCCTCTGGGCCGAAACAGGCGAGCAAGGGGC
>JBEKYW010000033.1:0-97877 GCA_049510555.1 Bryobacteraceae bacterium | reverse complement strand
GACAGCAAGAGAAACAACTCCGCAGCGCAGGCGCGGGCCGACAGGCAACCTGATTCTGAAAAGCGCTATCCGGGGTTCAGCTTGTCCAATGTTTCCAACAGATCGCCAAGCCCCGGGCGGCTAATTCGGACAGCCCTGGGGCATGCCCGGCCCCTACCTCGGGGAGCGGAGCGCCCCGTCAAGTCATCAGCGCTTCCACGTGCGCGGCGGCGGCGGATGCCAGGCCATCCAGGTCGTAGCCGCCTTCGAGCACCGAGACCACCCGCCCGCCGGCATGGCGCGCGGCCATCTCCATAACGGCGCTCGTGAGGTCCGCGAAATCGCGGTCGGTGAGCGTGAAGCGGCCCAGCGGATCTCCGGCGCGTGAATCGAACCCCGCCGAGATCAGCACCAGGTCCGGCTGGAAGCGTTCCGCCGCGGGCGCCAGCGAAGTGCGCACTGCGCCCAGGATCTCCTTTCGCCCGGAGCCCGCCGGAAACGGAAAGTTCATGGTGGTCCCTTGGCCCGCGCCTTCGCCGGTCTCATCGGCGCGCCCCGTCCCGGGATACAGCGGCCACTGGTGCGTGCTGAAGTAGAAGACCGTGGGGTCGGAGTAAAAGATGTCCTCGGTGCCGTTGCCGTGGTGCACGTCCCAATCCACGATCAGCACGCGCGCCAGACCATGCCGGCGCTGCGCATAGCGCGCGGCGAGAGCCACGTTATTGAGGAGGCAGAATCCCATCCCGCGGCTGGCGGTGGCATGATGGCCGGGCGGCCGGACCGCGCAGAAGGCATTGCGCGCCTTGCCCGCGACCACTGTGTCGACGCCGTTCAGCACGCCGCCGGCGGCCTGCGCCGCGACCTCCCAGGAGTTCGGCGTAATGTCGGTGTCGCCGGTGCTCAGGTATGGGCGCCCGGACATCACGTCGTGCCTGGCCGTTCGCAGGTACTCCGGCGTGTGGCAAAGCAGCAGTTCCTCTTCGGTGGCCGCGCGCCGGTCCACGTGCGACAGGCGCGCGAGCAGGCCCGCCTGCCGCAAACCCTGGACCACGGCATCGAATCGCTCGGGCCGTTCCGGATGCTCGCGTCCCGCCAGGTGTTCGCGGAAAACCGGATCGGCCAGCAACGCGGTAGCAAGTTCCACGAGGAACAATATAGCAAGTGGGGCAGACCATCGCTTTTCAGTGGTCTGCCTACGCCGCTACGTCGGGCGTTGCCGGCGCATCAGCCGCGCTGCTGAGCTTGTCTTTAGCCTCCGCCGCCTCGCTTGCGGCTCATTTCAACCATTCGGTGAGCGCGATGCCGCTGCCTTCGATGATTGCCCGCATGGTGCCCAGCGGAAGAATACGACCACGATGGTGGGCCACAATGATCTGCTTCGCGGTAGCCGGATTCCGCCACTTCTGGTGGCTTCCGGATTGTCCAACCCGCAGAAAGCCGTGATGCCGGAGGATGTCGATCACCTGGTCGGAAGTGAGCCGCGGCGTGCCGCGATCACCCAATCGTCACCTCGGCCAGCTTTGCATTTTCGGGCAGTTCGAAATCGCCGGGTGCAAGGTAGAGTGCGATGGCTTCTCGGATGTTCGCGCGGGCTTCGTCCTCGGTTTCGCCAGCAGACGCGCAGCCGGGAAGTTCCGGGCACACCGCCGAGTAGTCACCGGTCTCGGGATCACGTTCCAGAACGACTCTGAACGTCATACCAACAGTATAGGGCCGCTGCCACAGCCTGGGGAGCTGGGCTGTCCCACAGCGCGGCCGTGCTGGCGTGCGGGAAACGCGACATGGTCGCGGTGTTACACGCACGATCCATGCAGGCCTAGCGGCGCGGCCAACTTCGCCCAACCGGACTTGGAGGGATTTTGCGCGTCCACTTCCGCGGAATGGGGACTCGGGAAGGTGGCCTTTGCGCGTTGCCGGACTGAAGACGACCCCGGAAGTAGCGCTGTTGAACCTTCGATTTGACAGTTGCGCACTATGCATGATAGTATATTTGTGTCCGCGACGCAGTCGTAATGAGCTGCTCACCAGTCCCGGCAACGGCACTGGGCGGTTACGCGGAAGTTCCCAGGCGGAGTAAGCCTGACCTTCCGTACTCCTTGGAGTTACTAGAGGCGATTGTTGCCGCCCTTGGCGACGCCGAAGTGGTTGTTCGGTAAGTGGAGGGAGGATGCGCAACGGCACTTCATCGTGCCCCTGGCACCTCGGTACAACGCAAGCGTGACCGAAGGTGAACCCACCTAGGGGACGCCTTCCAAAAATTTTGACTTGGAAAGGAAAACTACGATGAAGAATCCGTATTCTGATGATCATGTGTTTCCACGTCCCGTGGAGCACCTCCCTGAGTATGCGCACGCAAAGGCACGCCAGACGTGCGCGGAGCGCATCACTGAAGCATTCAAGCTCGCTCCTGACGCGGCCACAACCATTGCAAACGCAGTTGTGGACCCGACAGCGGTGCGCAAGAGCATCGGCGAACCCACCGATCCCAGCGTCGAGGAGATCGCCGTGCCCGGCGGCGTCCTCTTAGGGATTCGCACGAGCGTCTGGGCACGGCGCGTCATGCCGGACCCGCGCAACCCACGCATCGGCCCCTCACGACAGCACCCCTTCGCCATCGACCCAGGAACAGGCACCGAGGATTCGCGGTTCCGCCCCGTTCCCGAGCCACGATCCCCGAGAGGCGTCGACCCGACCATCGCGCAGCTAGCGGTAGAGATCGAAAGCCGAGAACACCTCACCTGGGCGTGCCAACAAGCGACAAAGTATGTCCTTGCTGACAATGACTGGCGGACCTCCATCGCCTCCCAGGGCGTGATGGAGCCCGTCTGGCTCGTCGTCACCACCTACGAGCACGCGGACGGCTCAAGTCCCGTCACCGCGCTTGTCTCCGCCGAGGGTTCCTCGCGCATCACGGCCGACCACGACTTGCTCAGCATCCGCTCTGCTGACACGCCCTACGAGGATAATGACAGCAAGCTGCGCAATTACCTGCGCAAAGTCAGCGAGGCCCTCGATCGCGGCCCCAATCGGGACGAGAGCGTTGCGCTGCGCTGCGAGCGCATCCCCGCGCTCATTATCGTCGGGTTTCGCCGCCACCCCACCGCAACAACCTCCTTCCCCACAGCTATCAAATCACTCGTCGCGTTGCGCCACGTTGATCCGCCAAAGCCCTGGGGGGAAGGACCCGAAAACGAGTCTCTTGCGGACGAGGTCTTGGATGAACTCCACCGGGAAGGAATCATCTCAGCCACCGAGCGCGACTACTACGCCGGCTCCTGCACCCGTAGCGAAGCCCGCGCAGCACACCTCTCTGACGACCCCGCGGTGCGCGCCGCACGCATCGTAAGACTGTTCACGAGCGAGGATGAGCGGGTCAGCCGCGCCATCCGCGTGGCAGTAACAAGCCAATCTACGCGTAAACGCATCACGCCGAAATTGTGCGATGAGCTGGCAACCGCGCTGATTCTGCGCTCCAATGCTGATGATCCCAGCAAGAACGACCAAATCCGCCGGTATCTGCGCGATGCATTCGGCAAAGCCTCCCACCGCGAACCGTGGGACAGTACGGACCGTGACGTTGAGACCCTCGCCGCCGACGCGCTCACGGAAGTCCGGAACGCCATCGGGAGCGGCACTCAGACCGAACCTAGCCCCGCATCGCTGGAACTTGCGGTGCGCGCAGCGTACCCCTTGATCGTCTCCGGCAGGCTCGCCGCCGACCGGGGTAGCCTCAACAACGCCCAACCGGACCGTCGCAACCCCGGAGAAGTCCTTGACGCAATGCGACGCACCATCCAAGGCGTGTATCAACTCGCCCAAGCATTGCAGGATTTCGCTGCAAACAGGCCCTTGCGCGCCGTCGATGAGGAGGGGGGCATCAGAACCTTACCCAACGGAGCCGGCGAGGTCATGATCAATGACGTCTACCTCCGTGGGGAGTTCCCGCCGCCGGGCAAAGCCCGCGCGCCACGACCAGGAGATACGCCGGACGACTTGTACCACAATTGCATCGGCGCCTTCACCCTGGCAATTGAGCAACTCGAACAAGCGTTTCTGGCCATCGGACAAGTGCTCGGGAACGACGGCCGACCTCTCGTCGAGGACCGCGGCGTCGATGCAGTACTGTGTGGAGCGTGGCGCGACACCCTCGCGCGCATTGATGATGAGCTCGCCTTCTGGGGCCGACGGTTCAAGCAGATCTATGGGATTGCGCCCGGTCCCGCAGCACGAGCGCCCGTTGCGGACGATGAGGGGAATGCTTCCGAAACCGACGACTCGGGCGATGCAGATGACCTAACCGCACCAGCATCACCACTCCAGTAACGCCCGAACGCCGGTAACGACCAAGCTGCGCCGCTTCCAATCCGGGAGCGGCGCAGGCTGCCCATAGAGATGAGGAGTTTCCCTGCATTCGGAGACCCTTCGCGCGCCTTCGGGGCGCCCAGCCCGCGGCAATTACGGCGTAATAGGCCCGATTAAGAACGAAACACAAGCTAGCGGCCCCTTACCGGCTTTCACTAGGCAGGCATTCTGGGAGATCAGTCCCGGTAGGTCCCCTCCACGCCAGGAACCTCCGGTTTCATACCCTGCGCTCGGGCTGTGCCACGGAGCGGAGCGCCGCCAAGGTCGCTTCCGCCGTCGCCGGCCACGAGAACTGCGCCGCGCGGCGCGGGCCAGCTTCGGCCAGTTGCGCCCGCAAAGGGTCGTCGCACGCAATTCGGAGCATGGCTTCGGCGATCGCGTCAATGTCCAGCGGGTCGAATTCGAGGGCAGCGCCGGCGGCGATGCCCGAAAGCGGCTCGATTCGCGAACAGGCGGTGGGGACGGCGGCGGCCAGCGCCTCCAGAAGCGGGAGGCCGAAGCCCTCAAACAGCGATGGGCATATGAATGCCCAGGCGCGCGCGTAGAGGTCGTGAAGATCCTCGCGCGGGATCCACCCGGGAAACTCCACAGCGTTTTGCAAGCCCAGGGAATCGCGAAGGTCGTGCAACGGGCCGGCGGAGAAACCGTGCATCCCGGTCACCACCAGGCGGAATTCCGGACGCATCCGGCGGAAGCGGGCGAAGGCGCGCAAGAGACCATCGACGTTCTTGTGAGGATGCAGCGTGGAAACCGACAGGAGGAACGGTTCGGGATGGCGGCGGCGGGCGATGTCGAAAAATATCGGATCGACCCCCAAACGCGTCACCCGCACCTTGGACTCGGGCAGACGGTAGTACTCCAGCAGGTCGGCGGCGGTGGCGGCCGAGTCGGCCAGGAGCAGGCGCGAAACCTGCGCGGACCAAAACAGGAAGAACTCCCAGAAGGGCAGGTCGAACCAGCGGAAATACTCGGGATGGCGCTTGTGTTGGAGGTCGTGAAAGACCGTCACCTGGGGGCAGGGGCAGAAAATCGGCGCGGTGAAACCGGGGTTCAGCATCACGTCGAGCGAATGGCGCACGGCGGCCAGCGGCAGCGCGGTCTGCTCCCAAACAATGCGCGCCGGCCGCGAAACGGCGCGAACGGGCTGCGGGAGGCGCTGGAAGTTCGGCCGCTGGGGAACCAGATCGGGGCCGGTTTCGCGATTCGTGAAAATGAAGTACTGGTTGGCGGGATCGATCCCGGCGAGGCCGGCCAGCAGGCCGCGCAGGTAAATCTCGGTGCCGCCGACCCCTCCGGGAATCAGGTAGAGCGCGTTGACCCCGATGCGCAGCGGCGGCATATCAATGGCCGGCGCGCAGGCGGCCTTCGGCGATGGCCAGATCGTGGCGCGCGTCCTCCAGCGTGGGGTCGATTGCCAGAGCGCGCTGGTACTCCCGGATGGCGGCCTGCACCTGGTTGGTACTGAGATACACCTTGCCCCGGTAGGTGTAAGTATCGGGGAAGTTCGGATCGATCTTCTCAGCCGTCGCCAAAACTTCCAAAGCTTCCGCCCATCGCGATTGCTGTGCATAGACCATGGCGATTTGCGAGTAGACGTGCGCGGTAGGCCGCATCATGGCCGCCTGTTGGAACTTGGCCAGAGCTTGGTCGAACCGGCTCAGGTGGTCGTATGCCAAACCCCAGTCCAACAGCAGGTCTGGCGTGAGGGGCCCCAGTTCCGCGGTCTTTTGAAACTCTTCCAGGGCGGAGCCATAACGGCCCTGCTGGTCGTAGGCGTAGGCGAGCTGGAAATGGGCGCGCCGCTTGCCGGGCGACTTGCGGACGGTGTCCTCCCAGAGCGAGACTGGGTCGGCCCATACCGCGGCGCGGGCGTGCGTGGCTCCGGCCGCGACGAGCGCCACCGCAGCGCATGCGGCGGCGAGCGCCCGGTGGTCTACCTTCAGGCGGCCCAGGACGTCCACCAGGATCAGCACCAGGCCGAACATGGAAAAGTAAAGGCGGCGCTCGGTGATGACGTCCTTGATGGGCAGAATCGAGGAGGTCGGCGACATCAGCAGCAGGAACACGAAGTAGCCGTAACTCGCCAGCGGGAAGCGGCGGCGATAGCGCCATGCCACCGCGGCCAGGGCAAGGAGCGCGAGCAGGCCGAAGATGGCGCCGCGATCCAGAATCGTCCTGGAGATGGGGAAATCCCAGTCGGCCGTAAGATTCACGGGCAGCAGGAAGATGCCGATGTACACGAACAGAGCGCGGCATTCGGTGAAGAAGTACTGATACCAGGTGAAGTCCGTGATTCCGAATCCGGCGGTGCCGCCGGTGCTGGCCCCGGTGATGAGATTCCAGAAAAACGCCACCCCCCCGGCGGCGCCGAGGGCCATGGGCAGGTAAAGCTTCCAGTTGCGTCGAATACCGTGGAAGGAAAAGCCGGGGTTCCACCAGTAGTCGGTCACGAGAAGCAGCGCGGGCAGCACGACGGTGTGCTCTTTGACCAGCACGGCCGCGCCGAACAGCGCCAGGACCGCGGCAACCACGGGCCAGGAGACCTTCGGCTTCGGACGATAAAGGAAAACGGTGAAGGACGCGAAGACCAGCAGGACGCTGAGCGCCTCCGAGCGGCCCGCCAGGTAGGCCACGGATTCGGCTTGAGCGGGGTGCAGCAGAAACAGCAGGGCTGCGAAGCCGGCCAGCAGATTGCGCCGTGACGCTTGGGCGCCCGACCATTCGAGCAAGCGCCGGACCATCCCAAAAATCAGCAGACTGGTGAGGCAGTGAAAGATGACGTTGAAGACGTGATACGAGTAAGGGTCTTCCGCCGAGATGCGCGAGTTGATCCAGTAAGTGAACATCAGCACCGGCCGGATCTGGCCGAACCAGGCGCTGAACGGGGCCGCGGCATTCGGCAGCGAGAAAGGAAGGACGTTGTCGTCGAACAGAAACTCGCCATGGAGCGCCGGCGAGTAGGCCCAGAAGACCACCACCACCGCCGCCAGCGCCGCCAGAGCATACCAGGTCCAGACAGGCCGCGCCTTACCGGTTGCCGCCGCGGCGGTTGCCAGCGTGCTCTTTCGAGTTTCGCGCTTCCGGGCTTTCATGATGGTCTCGAACTCACGCTCGCGGTTCGGCGCCCTCCCTGAGACTGCGGAGGTGGTATTCCAGGATGGCGATGCGCTGCGCGAGGGCGATGTTGTCGTCGCGCAAGTGAGAAATGATGACGGAGAAGCGGAAGAACATGATCAATAACACGCCGCCCGCCAGCAGAAAAAGGGTCAGCGGGGTATCCGGCAAGCCGATCAATCTTCTGACGGCGTCCAGGACCGGCCGGGCTCGCGACAACACCAGCATGGCGCCCGCGGCGATCAGCCAGCTCACCGAGTATTCGACGCGAATGTGCGCCCGCCGCACGGAGACGAGCACGATGATGAGCAACACAACGCTCAGGCCGGTGGTGACATTCAAGAGGCGGTCCATCTATCCTCCAGCGCCGGAGCCCGGTCCGGGGCGGTGGGGTGCCCTCAGGGCCCGGCGATCGAATTTCAGTACGTTGACGAATACGCCCAAGAGCACGTGAGCGATGTAATAGAGCGATCTGAAGGCGGTGATGGAAGAGCGGCCGCTGGTGCGCGGGCGCATCGTGCAGGGCACCTCTTCGAACCGGAAACGGCGGCGCTGCAACACCACCAGCGCCTCGATTTCCGGGTATTCGAGCGGAAAGCTGCGGCTGAAAACATCCAACGCCCTGCGGTTCACGCCGACGAAACCGGAAGTGGGGTCGTGCACCGGCCTGCCCAGAATGGGGCGGAGCACCATGCGGAAGAAGCGGATGCCGAGCGACCGGACGGTCCCCGTGCGCGACCCGTTTTCGGCCACGAAGCGCGAGCCGATCACCATTTCGCAACCCGACGATTTGAGCTTCTCGAAGAGGCGGGGAATGTCGCGCGGGTCGTGCTGGCCATCGCCATCCACGCGGATCACGTATTCGAATCCCAGTTCATAGGCCAGCTTGTACCCGGCCTGCACCGAGCCGCCCAGGCCCAGGTGGTGGGGCAGGGCGAGGACTTCAGCCCCGGCCTGGCGCGCGGCGGGGATGGTGTCGTCGGCGGAGCAGTCGTCGATCACCAGAACCGGCACGCCGGGCACGTGCTGGTGAACCGAGCGCACAACCTCCGCGATGGCGCCTTGTTCGTTGAAAGCCGGCACAATCACCAGCAGGGAATCGGGGCTGGTTGGGTGAGTCAAAGCGCGGCCACCCTCTTGGCGCTGATGGAATGGCAGCGGATGAGATGCCGGAATACGGCCGGGGTGATGCGCGCGCGGGCGCGGATCTGGCGGCGCTGCCGCCACAAGCGGCGCGCATTGGCCACGAGCGCGGCGTGCGCCCGAATGACGTACCAAATCATTTTCGGCCCGGCATGTCCTTCCGCCCGGAAACGGGCCGCGCTTCCGCGTCCCTCGAAAATGTACCACGCGTGCCACAGGTAGCGCGCGAGCGAGACCAACGGCGCCGCCAGCAGCATGCTTCCCGGAAAGTTCTTGGCCAGCACGAACAGCCGGTTGCGTTCCACGTAATAGGCCTTCAAGGGAGAGGCGCGGCCGGCCGTGTGCGAGTAATGGTGCTCCACCACGGCCTGCGGAACATACAGGCACTTCCATCCGGCCCAGCGCGCGCGCAGGCCGAGGTCGGTATCTTCGCAGTATAGGAAGAAGCCTTCGTCGAAGCCGCCGAGTTCCTCGAGCATGGCGCGCCGGTAGAGCGCCGCGGAGGCGCTGGCGAAGAGGGTTTCCTCGGTTACCGGGAAATCCTCCGGCGGCTTTCCGTGGCCGCGCTGTTTGCTGCTGCCGTCGCGGGCCACCAGCATGCCGGCGGAATCCAGGCAATCCTCACCGAAAAGGCGCACTTGCGAAGCGCACATGCCGGCCTCCGGATGGCGCTCCATGACCGAAACCAGCGCTTCCAGCCAGCCCGGGTGCGCCACGGCGTCGTCATTCAGGGTAGCGAGCCAGGGAGCGGCGGAAGCGCGCAAGCCTTGGTTCACGGCCGCGCCGAAACCGGCGTTGCGGGGGTTCTCGATGACCCGCGCGCCCGGCGCCAGGCCCCTGCGCCGGACCAGACCTTCGCCGCTGTTATCCACGACGATCACTTCAAAATCGCGCCGTGTCTGCCGCCCGAGGGATTGCAGGCAATCCGCAAGCCTCGAATCCGCAGCCAGGGTGGGGATCACCACCGATACGAGGAGATCAGGCAAACTTCGATTTTACAATGACGGGGGCGTAGTCGTGCTTCCGCTCCACCTCCTCTTTGATGGTGCACAGGGCATGGTTCCACACGATGTCGTGCACGAATTCCGGGAACATCGCCTTGGCGCCCTTCCATAACATTCGGCCGGCCAGGCTGTTGCCTTTCTTGTAGTCGAATGCCGCGTAAATGGACAGCCGGCTGTTTCCGTCCTTGGAGGGCGCCACGTTGAAGATGAGTTTCCCGTGGTCCGCCAGCCGTTCGTCGAGCTGGTACAGCAAGGTGTCGGAGCCGATTCTCCTGGTCAGCCGCAATTCCGCGCCCAGCCCAACCAGCGGTATGCGGTATCGAATCACCGATCCGACCTGGTTGGGCAGGCCGTGAATCTGTCGAACCTCGACGAATCGAAGGTTGAGGAACCGCGCACCGGGCTGGCCGAAGTTGGCCAACTCCTCCAGGATCTCTTCCTCAGCGCCCCGGATCTTGATCACGTACATGCGTTCGAAGCCGGGCGACTCGCCCAGCGCCATTCCCAGGCTCGAGGCCAGGCGCTCCTTGAGCCATTCGCGCTTCTCCTTCAGCACCACGGTCGGGTACCTTCCGTATTCCCCCCATTTCAGGCCGAAAAGCGCCTCCAGCGCCACGTTCCGCAGCGTGACCACCGCACCGGCGAGAACGGATCGCAGCACGCTCCATCCGCACATCTCCCACAGCACTTCCCGGTAATCGGCCGTGCCGCTGGCAATCTTCCACAGCACCACGCTCAAGGGCCGGCTGCGCTCGTCTCGCACCTTGCACTCGGTGGCGAAGGCCTGGTAGGTGATGCGGCTGACCACCGGCCCGGTGAAGGCCACCCGGCTCACCCCAAACACCATTCGCCCGAAGCGATTGTCTGCCGCGAGCCACTGGATGGCTTTCCCGTATCCTCTGGCGAGGGCCTGCCGGCCGATTCCGTCGTGTAGCACGGTCTGCGCCAGTCGGCTGGCCGTCACGTGGGCCGAGAACAGGCCGTCTTTGTTCAACCGCGCCCCGACGGCGTCGCCGATGATGGCAAACCGGTCGCCGAAGGGGGATCTGGCCGGGGTCACTGCCATTCGGGGAGCACAGGCGCACGCGAGGGGAGCCGCCTGGATCCCCGGCAAAATGCGCTCGATTTGAGGCAGCGATAGAAAATCGTGGACGATCTGCTGGCTGTCTCGCGGCAGGACCGCCTCGTCGATGCACCTGCCGATCATGGCGACGGTCAGGAACCTGCCCTTGGGAACCAGCGCGGTATGCTCGATGGCCAGACGCTTGGAACCGTACTCGATGAAGTAGATCTCCCGGTGCAGATTGCGCTCGAGATAGTCCTCGCCCACGTCAAGCTCGAAAATGAAGGCCTTTCGGGACTTGCCTGGAACGAACGCCGGATTCAACCGCTGGACCGACGCGATCAAGGCATCGTCGCGGTAGTCGAGGCCACAGTGTGCATTGATTCCGGTAGCGATGGCTACGAAGGCGGCATCGAGCAGGACCCTCTCTCCGGATTGGGTACTCACCGTCAGGCGGGGCATTCTCGATGCGGCATAGTCAATGGCCTCAACTTTTCCATCGAGGATGCGCGCGCCTTCCTTGACCGCCTCACCCAGCAGAAACGCATCGAACCCGGCCTGCCTGCCGCTCCGTCTGCTGGGCAAGGAGCCCCGGAATACCGAGTACATTTGCATGTCCTTGGGAACTCGCAAACGGAAGTTCTTCCACTGGCCCTGTATCCAGACGTAGTCGATGTGCCCCTGGATGATCTCTTCCGGAACCACGAGCCCGTGCGCACGGAGTGTCTCATCCAGTCGCGGCGAGATGCCGCCCGCGCAGAAGTTGCATCCCTTGCACTGAAAGCCCTCGGGGCCCGGCTCGATGGGACCACGCTTCTCGACGATCACGACGTCGATGCGCCGGCTGAGACGCCTGGCTTCCCGCAGAAGATGGATGGCGAAGAATGAACCGGCAGGTCCTCCGCCGACGATGGCGACGGCGTCCCCGTTCTGGAGGTTCCCTATCAAATCAAAGCCCCCAATCATCTTAGGGCCTGATGGGTTTTTCGTCAATATATGGAGACACTTGACGGGAAACGCAACATATTCTAAGATTAAAAGGTCTTTGACTCCCGGTTTTTATGGAGTTTTGCAATGGTGCTACGCCGGGGCCTCTTGGTCGCTGTGGTCTGTACCCTGCCGGCCTTCAGCCAGACGCAGGAGAAGAGCGCCTGTGCCGATTGCCACGACCAAGGCCAGAAGCTTCAAGCTGCGGCCCATGCATCGGTTGCGTGCGCCACCTGCCACCTGAAACATGAGGCGTACCCCCATCCCGAAGGCGTACCGAAACCCGCCTGCGGCCGTTGCCACGCCGCCCAGGTGGGCGAGCATGCGCAAAGCGTACACGGACTGGCGTTGAAGCGGGGAAACGCCGCTGCCCCGGATTGCGCCGTCTGCCACGGGGGCGCCCACGAGCTGGCCGCGGCCCGCACCGAGGCGTTCCGCGAGAAGGTGCCGGAGACCTGCGGCATGTGCCACACCGAAATTTCCCGGCAGTTTCTCTCCAGCGTGCATGGCAAAGCTCTGGAGCGGGGCGTCACTCAGGCGCCGGTCTGCACGGACTGCCACGGGGAGCACTCCATCCAGGCGCCCACCAACCGTGCCTCGCTGGTGTACCCCAGCAACGTTCCCGAGACGTGCGCGCGGTGCCACGGCAACGTCCGCCTGAGCAGCAAGTTTGGGATGCCGGCGGACAGGGTGGTCAGCTTCGAGGCTTCGTACCACGGCCTGGCGTCCGCCGCGGGCTCCCAGACCGTGGCCAATTGCGCCAGTTGCCACGGAGTGCACAACATCCTGGCGTCTTCCGACCCGCAATCCACCATCAACCCGGCGAACCTGCCGCGCACGTGCGGGCAGTGCCATCCGGGAGCGGGGACGCGGTTCGCGGTGGGGCCCGTGCACCTGTGGGCCGGCCGTGCGGAACCGGCCTCAGTGCGCCTGGTGCGGCAGACCTATCTCTTGCTGATTCCACTGGTAATCGGGCTCATGCTGCTTCACAACCTGGGCGACTGGATCCGGAAATTCCGTAAGTTGCGGTCGAGCGCCGGGCCGGAACCGGAGCGGCTGCGCCGGATGGCTCCTCTGCCCCTGCGCGTGCTACCCTTCGAACGGCTTCTGCACGCTCTGTTGCTGGTATCGTTCATCGTGCTGGCCTGGACCGGATTTCAGCTCAAGTATCCCGAACAGTGGTGGGCCAAGCCCATGCTAAGCTGGGAGGCGAAATGGTCGGTGCGAGGCATCGTCCATCGGTCGGCCGCCGTGGTCTTTATGTTCACGGCGGTGCTGCACGTGCTCTCGCTCATCGTCGATCCGCAACTGCGCCGTCACTGGAAAAGCCTCTGGCCGCGATATACGGACGTTTCCGAGGCCTGGCAGAGCTTCACTTACAACTGGGGGATCAGCTCCCGAAAGCCGCACCTGTCGCTATACTGCTTCATGGAGAAAGCTGAGTACTGGGCCCTGGTGTGGGGCGGCGTGGTTATGGGCGTGTCCGGGCTGGTGCTTTGGGCGGACAACCTGACGCTGCGCTGGTTCCCCAAGGAGGTTCTGGATTTTGCCACCGCGGTGCACTTCTATGAGGCCGTGCTGGCGTGCCTGGCCATCGTGGTCTGGCACTTTTACCTGGTGATTTTCGATCCGGACGTGTACCCGCTCGATACATCGTTCCTGAACGGCCGCAGCGTCCGGGAGCACTGGGTGTCCGCGTCTGATCTTCACGAGGCGGACCGGCAGTGATGGCGTACCTGTTTCGCCTGGTGCTGGCGGCCGCAACCCTGGCCACGGTCCTGTGGGGCCAGCAGGCCAAACCCCTTCCGGGCTCGGAGGAGTGCGCCGGGTGCCACGATACCGGGCCCCGCACGGGCAAGCGGGAGTCCGGCATGCCTCCGCCGTTCGATGCCGCGACCCTGCGGGCCTCGCCGCATGCCGCGCTGGAATGCGCCAACTGTCATAGCGAGCTCGCCAAGAAGGAATTTCCGCATCCCGAAAAGCTGGCCCGCGTGGACTGCGGCTCGTGCCATCCCGACGAGCAGACGCAGTATGAGGCGAGCCTCCACGGGAAGGCAGCGGCGCGCGGCGATAAGCTCGCGCCGGGCTGCAAGAACTGCCACGGAACCCACAACGTCCTGCGGCCCTCGAACCCGCGCGCGCCCACCTCGGTGATGGAAATCCCCAAGCTCTGCGGGGGTTGCCATCGTGAGGGAACGCCGGTGAGCCTGACGCGCGACATCCCCCAGACCAACATCCTGGGCAATTACTTGGACAGCATTCACGGTCAGGGACTGTTCGAGAAGGGTCTCACCGTCACCGCGGTCTGCACGAGCTGCCACACCTCGCACTTCGTGCTGCCGCATACGGATCCGCGCTCCTCCATCGCCAAGGCGAACATCGCCAAGACCTGCACCAAGTGCCACGCGCAAATCGAAACCGTGCACCGCAAGGTAATCCGGGGCGAGCTGTGGGAGAAGGGACCGAACCTGATTCCGGCCTGCGTGGACTGCCACGAGCCGCACAAGGTGCGCAAGGTCTACTACCCGGAAGGTATGTCGGACCGCGACTGCCAGCGCTGCCACGGCGACCCGAACCTGAAAGTCACGCGCGGCGGGCAGACGGTTTCCCTGTTCGTCAACCAGAGCGAGCTGAGCGTGTCGCGGCATGCGCGCACCTCCTGCGTGCAGTGCCACACGGGTGGAACGCCCGCGCACACGCGGCTCTGCGACACCATGCCCGAGAAAGTGGATTGCTCGATCTGCCATGCCGACCAAGTGAACCAGTATCGCGAGAGCACGCACGGGACATTGGCGGCGCAGGGAAGCCCGGATGCGCCCACCTGCCAGGACTGCCATAGCCCGCACGGCACCCGCGGCAAGAGCGATTCAGCCTCGCCCACGTTCTCCCGCAACGTGCCGGCGCTGTGCGCCAAGTGCCACCAGTCGGGGCAGAAAGCGGCCTTGCGGTACACCGGCAAACAGAACCAGATCGTGGAGCACTACAAGGAGAGCATTCATGGCAAGGGCCTGCTCGAAAGCGGCCTGACCGTGACCGCGGATTGCGCCGACTGCCACACCGCGCATCACGAGCTGCCGAGTAAAGACCCGCGCTCGAGCGTCAACCGCGCCAACATCGCCCTGACCTGCGCCAAGTGCCACCGGGGGATCTACGAGGTGTTCCACGCCAGCGTCCACAGCCCGGAGGTGACCAAGACCACGAAGGAGCTGCCGGTATGCTCCGAGTGCCATTCGGCGCACAGCATCCAGCGCACCGACCGCTCGGACTTCCGGCTGCACATCATGGACCAGTGCGGGCGCTGCCACCAGCAGATCACCGAGGCCTATTTCGAGACCTTTCATGGGAAGGTCTCCAAGCTGGGCTATCTGAAGACCGCGAAGTGCTACGACTGCCATGGCGCGCACGACATTTTGCCGGTGAACGACCCGCGCTCGCGGTTGAGCCGCAACAACATCGTCAACACCTGCGGGCAGTGCCACACGGGCTCGCACCGGCAGTTTGCCGGGTACCTGACGCACGCCACGCACCACGACCCGAAAAAGTACCCGTTCCTGTTCTGGACGTTCTGGGGAATGACCACGCTGCTGGTGGGCACCATGGTGATTTCGGGCGCCCACACCGTGGCCTGGCTGCCCCGCTCGCTAAACTACCGCAAGCAGACCAGGAGCGGCGGCGTGGAGACCGGCCAGTATGTGCGGCGCTTCAAGCCCTTGCAACGCAACCTCCACCTGATGGTGGTCTCCAGTTTCCTGGGGCTGGCCCTGACGGGCATGACCCTGAAGTTCTCTTACGCGGGCTGGGCCAAGGTGCTGGCCCACTTGCTGGGAGGCTTCGAGGCGGCGGGGCTGATCCACCGTTTCTGCGCGGTTCTGACCTTCGCCTATTTTGGGCTGCATCTGTACGACCTGGTGCGGCAGCGCCGCCGGAGCGGCAAGAGCTGGCGGCAGTTCATCGCCGGCCCGGAGAGCATGCTGTTCAACCGGCGCGACTGGCACGAGTTCATCGGCTCGCTCAAATGGTTCCTGGGTCGCGGCTCCAGGCCGGAGTACGGCCGCTGGACGTACTGGGAGAAATTCGACTACTTCGCAGTCTTCTGGGGTGTCGCCATCATCGGCGGCACCGGGCTGCTGCTCTGGTTCCCCGAGATCTTCACGCGGGTGTTTCCAGGCTGGATGGTCAATGTGGCCACCACCATCCACAGCGACGAGGCGCTGCTGGCGGTGAGCTTCATTTTCGTGGTGCATTTCTTCAACACCCACTTTCGCCCGGAGAAATTCCCCATCGACACGGTGATCTTCACGGGCGGCATGCCGCTGGAAGAGTTCAAGCGCGACCGCCCGCGGGAATACCGGGAACTGGTGGAAAGCGGCCAACTGGAGCAGAGCCTGATGCCTGAGCCGCCGGCTCAGGCAGCGAGGTTCTGGCGGCGGCTGGGCTTCACCGCGCTCGGCGTGGGGCTCCTCATGATCGGGCTGATCGTGTACGCGATGCTGTTCGCGTACCGGTAAGCCGCCCTCACTCCCGGCCGAAGCGGAGCGTGTAGCGCGGCCGCTTAGAATGTAAGTGCTTTAGAACCAAATAGAACAGCCCACACGCCACCCCGGACGGTAACCTCCGGGAGAGTGGCGACGCCTAAGTTATTACTATGACCAAAAAGCTGCTTTTTGTACTTACCATTCTGCTTGTCGCGGCATTCGCGCTAATGGCGGCGGATGTTACCGGCAAGTGGGTATATGAACAACCGGGCAGGGGCGGTGGAAACCCCACCCAGGTGACGCTCAACCTGAAGGTCGATGCAGGCAAGCTGACCGGTAGTGTGGTCAGGCCTGGCCGCGGCGGCGAGCCCATGGAAACCCAGATCTCGGAAGGCAAGGTGGATGGCGACAACATCTCCTTCAAGGTCACCACGCAGATGGGCGGCAATGCGATGACGACGGAGTACACCGGCGCCGTTTCCGGCAACGAGATGAAGTTGAAGATCACTCGCCCGGGCCGGGATGGCACGCCGACGACCAACGAATTCACCGCCAAGCGCTCCACTACCTAGTACTTCTGGCTCGCGTCCGGCCTTCGTGCCGAAGCGGCAAGATCCGGCGGCCCTTCCCGCAGCTTTGCGCGGGGCGGGCCGCCTTTCGCTTTTTCAGGGGGCTATTTCGGGAAAGCCCGCAAGTACTGCGCGGGCGGATCGACTGCCGCGCCAAGCGCCTGGGCGGCGCTAGCACTGGGCATTCCGCCCGGCGGGCGGCGGCTCGGGAACCGCAGGTTCGTCGCGCTCGACGACCACGTAGCGAGGTGTCCCCCGCGTCTGTTCGTAGATGCGCGCGATGTACTCGCCCAGGACGCCGACCGACACCAACTGGACCGCGCCCAGGAACGTGACCACCACGATGACCGAAGCCCAGCCGGGCCGCGTCTTGCCTTCCGCCATGGCCACCACGGCAAACACGCTGTAGATCATGCAGAATACCGCCGTGACCAGGCCCAGATAGAATGAGGCCCGCAGCGGCTTGGAGGAGAGGCTGGTGAGCGCGCGCAGGGACAGGCGGAGCATTTTCCGCAGGCTGTAGCCGCTGCGGCCATCGCCGCGCGCGCGGGCGGTGTATTCGATCTGGGTGGACGCAAAGCCCAGCCAGGAAACCAGGCCCCGCAAAAACGGCTGGCGATCGCGAAACTGAAGCACGCCCTGGATCACCTCGCGGTCCAGCAACTGATAGTCGGCGGCGCCGGAGACCACCGGGGTCTCGCTCAGGAGGTTGATCAGGCGGTAGAAGAGCATCGACGTAAGGTCCTTGAACCAGCCGGAGCCTTCGCTCCTCACCCGGACCATCTGCACGACCTTTGCGCCCTTGCGCCACTCCGCCAGCATCTGCGGCAAAAGTTCCGGCGGGTGCTGAAGATCGCAATCCAGCGTGATCGCGGCTGCGCCGCGGGCCGATTCCAGCCCGGCCGCCAGCGCGGCCTGATGGCCGAAGTTGCGCCCGAAGCGGACCAGCCGGACCGCGGGATCGGCGGCGCGCAGTTCACGGATCCGGCCGGCGGTGTTGTCGGACGATCCATCATCGACGAAGATCAGCTCAAAGCGTTCGCCGGCCAGAGCGGCCCGAATCGCCTCGTAGATCCTGGGGACGTTGCGCTCCTCGTTGAAGGCGGGCACGACGACGCTGATGAGGTCCGTCATCGCGCCACCCCGGAATGGCAGGCGCTCCATGCGCGGCAGCAGTCGAGATGTGGAGAGGAGGCGGAGGCCACGGTGTAGAAACTAAGATGATGCCACGGGAGCGGAAAGCGGGCCAACTCGACCTCGGCGAAGAAGTAATGCAAGAGCTGAAGGATCTCCGGCGCCGAGTTGACGTGCTCGTGACGCATGATAACGCCGTAATCCAGGCCCCGCCTGAGACGGTAGGCGAGGCCTGTGGTGCAACGCCAGCCAAGTCCCCAGAGGAAACCTCCCTCGGATGGAAAACCCGCGCGCAAGACGCCTCCCGGACGAAGAAGAAGGGCCGCGCGCGCCATGATGCCAGGCAAATCGGTGAGGTGTTCCAGCACGGCGACGGAAACGACCTGGTCGTAGGCGGCTGGCTCGGGGATTTCGGCGATGTCGCGGAAGATCGCGCGCACGCGCCTGCGATGCGGGCTGTCCTCCCACAGTTCGCGGAAAGGTTCAACCACGTCGTAGGCCCGCGCCGAGGAGTGGTAGGGCACATGGTTCAGGTTGCCGGCGCCGATCTCGAGGATGGTTTCAGCCGGCCGCCGGGCCACCTCGCGATGCATCCAGGCCTCAAGCCGGAGGACCATCCCGGAAACTCCCTGGCCGGAACGGTTTTCCCGGTAATGCTCAACGTAGGTCGCCCGATGGGCCGCGCTCATCGGCGGACGGGCCCGCGGGTACGTCTGGAGCAGGCGCACGGTATCCGCGGTTCGGTCCATTCCTTGATTCTAAGGCTCACTGCACCCTCGAAACCACGCCGCTACCGCACCCGAATCAGCTTCCCGTCCCGCCACGTGAAAACGGCGTCGGCACTGGCGATCTGTTCCGGCGGAAGCAGGGTCTTCCGGTTCAGGAAGACCCGCGTCGTGCGGTCCCGGAACCATAGTTCGGCGATGAATGACATGTCAAAGACGTCCGGCCACGGGTCGTCCAGGAAGACCACCTTGGCGCCCGGCGGGACGCGCGGGTTCATAGCTCGGAATTCGGCCAGCACTTGAGCAGTCTGCTCGCCCAGGTGCGGCATGACGGGTTCGACTTCGGCCTGTTTGTAGCTCCAGTTTCCCCAGGCCAGAAGAACCATGGCCGCGGCCACCAGCACGGTGCGCACTCGCCCGGGCTCCAGGCGGCGGAACAGCGGTTCGGCGGCTACCACTCGCGTGGCGCTGGGCAGCCAGTCGGTGAACAGCGTCGCGGCGAGCACCGCCCAACCGGCCAGCGAGACGTACAGGCAGGCCTGATCCCGCCCGCTGAGGAATTCGATCGGCAGCGGCGTCAGCAGCACGTAGAACCAGCAGAAACGGAGCACCGGCCGGTTGCGCCGCCACGCCAGCCAGGTCACCGCCACCCAGATCACCAATGTGGCGAGCCACTCGAAGCGGGGCAGGTGATAGAAAATGTCGCCCACGTACCGTTCCTGAAAATCGACCATTCGCGCCAGTGAAAACACGGGCCGGTATTCTGACGTGTGGCTCATGAGCCCTTCCGCCCCGAATCTCTTCCCATAAATGAAGACGACGTTCAGCAGCGCCGACCAGCACAAGACGCGTCCCGGACCGCCAAGCCACCTGGCGAGCTCTCGCCACGGCCAGCGCGGCGGCGCGTGATAGAGCCATTCGTAGGTCAGAAGAATGACGGGCATCGTGACCGCCATCTCCTTCGAGTTCAGCGCACAGAGGTACAGACCCAGGAACACCGCCGTCTGGCCCCGGCTGAGCAACTGGCCGGACGAGCGAATGCGTGCGTAGTAGACGAACGCGGCGTAGAAGAACAAGCCGCAGAGCGCGTCGAAAACGAAGACGCTGTTGTAGTACAGATTGCCCAGGCCGCCGTGATAGCAGGCGATGAGCGCCACAATCGCGGCCGGCAGTTCTCCGCAGCCCAGCACGCGCGCGAAGCGGTATATCAGGTAGGCGCCGGCCAACAGGAGCAGCAGCAGGACGGCGTGGTACGGCGCGGGGTTCAGGCCGAACGCCAGATAGATGGGCACATAGAACAGGCCGCCCACGGGCCGCAGGTAGCCGTGCCAGAGCATGAATTGCGACAGCAGCAAGTGCACCGGCAAGGGATGCCAGTACCACCAGATGGCCATCATTTCGTCGGGCGCAAAGGGCGCCTTCAGGCTGTCCCACGAGATCAGGAAGAAGTAAGCCGCGAAAAGAACAGCGCACGCGGGCTTCCGCCACCGCCCGGCGCCGGGTGGTGGCGCCGGCGCACCGGTCTGCGCGCCCGGAACGGTCCCGGGAACCTCGTGGAACAAATGGTTGAACCAGCCCATGGTTCTTAGCTGCCAGCGCCTACCTCCGTTCCGCCGCCGCAATTCGCGCTTGCGCGCGTTCCATGGCCGCCAGCGCGGTGGCCGGATCGTCTCCGCCGATCTGTTCCTGAGCGCGCTGGAGAGCCGCCCGGGCGCGGGCCGCATCGATTTCCCCGGCTGGCTCCGCCACGTCCGCCAGCACGCGCACGTGGCCGGGCAGCACTTCGAGAAATCCGCCGGCCACCGCCAGGTACCGGCGCCGGCCGCCAGCCACGTAGCTCAGGAGACCGGTTCCGAGCTGGCCCAGAAGCGCCGCGTGTCCGGGCAGAATTCCCACGTAGCCGTTCTTGCCGGGGATTTGCGCCTCGGTCACTCGCTCCCGCACCAGTGGGCGCTCGGGCGTGGCCACTTCCAGTTCGAAAGAGTCCAGCATGGTCAGGCTTTCTTGAGCGCCTCGGCGCTTTCCAGCACTTCTTCGATGGTTCCCACCATGTAGAACGCCTGCTCGGGAACTTCGTCGTGCTTGCCTTCCACGATCTCGCGGAAGCCGCGGATGGTGTCGGCCAGCTTCACGTACCGGCCCGCCACGCCGGTGAACTGCTCGGCCACGTAGAACGGCTGCGACAGAAATTTCTGAATCTTGCGGGCGCGCGCCACCGTCAGCTTGTCTTCGTCCGAAAGTTCGTCGATGCCCAGAATCGCGATGATGTCTTGCAGGTCCTTGTAGCGCTGGAGAACGCTCTTCACCGCCACCGCCGTCTCGTAATGGTCCTGGCCGATTACGCGCGGATCGAGAATGCGCGAAGTCGAGGCCAGCGGATCCACGGCCGGATAGATGCCCAGCTCGGAGATGGCGCGCGAAAGGTTGGTGGTGGCGTCCAGGTGCGCGAACGCCGTGGCGGGCGCAGGGTCGGTGTAGTCGTCGGCGGGCACGTAGATCGCCTGCACCGACGTGATGGAGCCATTCTTGGTGGAGGTGATGCGCTCCTGCAATTCGCCCATTTCGGTGGCCAGGTTGGGCTGGTATCCCACCGCCGAGGGCATGCGCCCCAGCAGCGCCGAAACTTCCGAGCCGGCCTGCGTGAAACGGAATATGTTGTCGATGAACAGCAGCACGTCCTGGTGTTCCTCGTCGCGAAAATACTCGGCCACGGTCAGGCCCGTGAGGCCCACTCGCAGGCGCGCGCCGGGTGGCTCGGTCATCTGGCCGTAGATCAGCGCGCACTTGGACTTGGTCCAGTCGTGCGGATCGATCACGCCCGATTCCTGCATCTCGAGCCACAGGTCGTTGCCTTCCCTCGTGCGCTCGCCCACCCCGGAGAAGACCGACACACCGCCGTGCTTCTGGGCGATGTTGTTGATCAGCTCCATGATGATCACGGTCTTGCCCACGCCCGCGCCGCCGAACAGCCCGATCTTGCCGCCGCGCAGGTAAGGCTCCAGCAGGTCGATCACCTTGACGCCCGTCTCGAACATTTCCAGGCGGGTCGACTGGTCTTCAAACGAGGGTGACGGGCGGTGGATGGGGTACTTCAGCTTGGTGTTCACCGGACCCATGTTGTCCACCGGCTCGCCGATGACGTTGAGCACCCGGCCCAGCGTCTCCTTGCCCACGGGCACTTCCACCGGACGCCCCAGGCTCAGCGCCTTCATGCCGCGCACCAGGCCCTCGGTCGGCTGCAGCGCGATGGTGCGCACCCGCCCTTCGCCGATGTGCTGCTCCACCTCGCAAATGATATCGATCGGGGTGGGCCCTTCGAATCCCTCGCTGGTGATCCGAATAGCGGTGTACACCAGGGGGATGTGGCCCTCGGGGAACTCGCAGTCCACGGCCGGTCCGGCCACCTGGACCACCTTGCCGATCAGAGTTGCGTTGGTCGTTGCCATATCGTCCTTACTCCGCTGCGGCGGCGCCGCTTACCACCTCGATAATCTCCTTGGTGATGCTGGCCTGGCGCACGCGGTTCATAAACAAGGTCAGCCTGTCGATCATGTCGGCGGCGTTCGAGGTGGCCGCCTCCATGGCGGTCATGCGCGCGGCGTGCTCCGCGGCCGCTGATTCCAGCAGCGCACGGTAGAATTCCATTTCCACGCACCTGGGCAGCAGCTCGTTCAATATCCCGGCCGGCGGCTGCTCAAAGATATAGTCCACTGGCTCCGATTGCTCCGGCGCCTCCAGCGGCAGCACGCGCGCGCGCGTGAGTTTCTGCGATACCACGCTCTTGAACTCGTTGTAAAGCAGGTAGACCGCGTCCGTCTCGCCGCTGCGGAACATCTCCATGGCCTGTCGCGCGATGGCCGCCGTATCGCCGTAAACCACCTTGGCCGCCAGGCCGATGTGCTCGCCCGAGATGCTGGCGCCGCGCTTGCGGAAAAAATCGCGCCCCTTACGGCCGATCAGCTCCAGCGTCACCGAAGCCCCGTCGTGCTCCGCGAAGAATCGCTGCGCCCCTTTGATGAGGTTGGTGTTGAACGCGCCGGCGAGCCCTTTGTCGCCGGTAATCAGAACCAGCAGAATGCGCTGTTCCGCGCGCCGCGCCAGGAGCGGGTTCTCGCCCGCCTGCTCTTCCGCCGCGGCGGCCGCGGCCACGTCCGCCAGCACCTTGCGCAGCAGGGCCGCGTAAGGGCGCGCCGCAATCACCCGGTCCTGCGCGCGCCGCAGCTTGGCCGCCGAGACCATTTTCATGGCCTTGGTGATCTGCTGCGTGTTCTTGACCGAGCGGATGCGCCGCCGGATGTCGATGAGGCTAGGCATGTGCCGTTACCGCGGGTTGCTCCCCCATGAAGCGGGCTTTGAACTCTTCGATGACCGCGATCACTTTGGCGCGCAGTTCGGCGTCCAGAACTTTCTTGGTCCGGATCTCTTCCCACAGCCCGCGGTGCGCGTTGTCCACGAACCGGTACAGCTCCCCTTCGAACTTCGCGCACTGCTCAACCGGCAAATCGTCCAAATAGCCGTTGGTTCCGGCAAAGATGATGACGATCTGCTTTTCCACCGGCAACGGCTGGTATTGGTCCTGCTTCAGAATCTCCACCATGTGCCGGCCGCGGTTGAGCTGCGCCAGCGAAGCCTTGTCCAGGTCCGAGCCGAACTGCGCGAAGGCCGCCAGCTCGCGGTATTGTGCCAGGTCCAGGCGCAGGCGGCCCGCAATCTGTTTCATGGCCTTGATCTGGGCGTTGCCGCCCACGCGGCTCACCGAGATGCCCACGTTGATGGCCGGCCGGACGTTGGAGTTGAACAAATCGGCTTCCAGATAAATCTGCCCGTCGGTGATGGAAATGACGTTGGTGGGGATGTATGCGGAAACGTCGCCGGCCTGGGTTTCGATGAAGGGCAGCGCCGTCAGCGAGCCGCCGCCGTTTTCGTCGTTCAGCTTGGCGGCGCGCTCCAGCAGCCGGCTGTGCAGGTAGAACACATCGCCCGGGTACGCCTCGCGCCCCGGCGGGCGCCGCAGCAGCAGCGAGATCTCGCGATAGGAAGCGGCGTGCTTGGAAAGGTCGTCGTAGATGCACAGCGCGTGCCGCTTGCGGTCGCGGAAGTACTCGCCCATGGCGCAGCCGGCGAACGGCGCGATGTACTGCATGGGGGCCGGATCCGACGCCGACGCGCAAACCACGATGCTGTATTCCATGGCGCCGAAATCTTCCAGCGTCTTCACCACCTGGGCCACCGTGGAGCGCTTCTGCCCGATGGCCACGTAGATGCAGATTACGTCGCCGCCCTTCTGGTTGATGATGGTGTCGAGCGCGATGGCGGTCTTGCCGGTCTGCCGGTCGCCGATGACCAGCTCGCGCTGGCCGCGCCCGATGGGAATCATCGCATCGACGGCCTTGATGCCCGTCTGCATCGGCTCCTTCACTTTCTGCCGCGCCACCACGCCGGGCGCCTGGCGCTCGATGGGGTTGAACTCAGTGGTGAGGATGGGGCCTTTGTGTCGATGGGCCGGCCGAGCGCGTCCACCACGCGGCCGATCAACGCTTCCCCCACCGGGACCGACATGATCCGGCCCGTGCGCCGCACTTCGTCGCCTTCCTTGATTTCCGTATAGTCGCCCAGCAGCACCGAGCCCACCTGGTCTTCCTCCAGGTTCATGGCGATTCCGGCCACGTCGTGCGGGAATTCGATCAGCTCGCCCGCCATGACTTTTTCGAGACCATGGATTCGGGCGATGCCGTCGCCCACGGAGATCACCGAGCCGATCTCCGATACGTCGATGGCCCGTTCGTAGTTTTCAATCTCCTGGCGGAGAATACTGGTGATTTCGTCCGCTCGAATTTGAGCCATAAATCCTTTCGATTAGGTCTCTCCGGTTACAGGTCCTGACCGTTACTCGCTCCCATGGAGCGGGGCCCGTGCGCCGGAGGCGGGCCGCCGCCCTGCCAAGGGTTCGGCGCTAAGGCGGCGTCCCAGCGACGCCAGTTGCCCGCGCACCGAACCGTCGTAAACCGTCGAGCCGATCCGCGCCACCACCCCGCCGATCAGCCCTTCGTCCACCATAAACCGCATGCGGATACGCTTGCCCGTCAGCCGCTCCAGCTCCGCGTTCAGCGCGGCGCGTTGCGGCTCGGCCATTTCGCGCGCCGCGGACACCTCCGCGCGGGCGAAGCCCAGGCGCTCATCGACGATCAGCTCGAAGCTGTGAATAATGTCGGAAAGCGCGGCGATGCGGCGATGATCGATCAGAACGTACAAGAAATTCCGCGAGATGCGCGAGAGCTTCAGAATATCCGCGATGCGTCCCACCACCGCCTTTTTCCGGCCGGCCGGCACCGCCGGGGTGACCAGCGCGTTCCGCAATTCGGCGGAGGCGCCAAGCGCAGACTCGAAGGCCCGCAACTCTGAAACTGCATCCTGCGGGCCTACGGGGGACCCGCCGGCGGTGACCACGTCCGCAAGCGCATTGGCGTATCGCGCGGCTACGGCGGAGAGTGTCATTTCAACCCGCGCACAAAGCCGCGTACCAATTCGTCTTGCGTATCCGGCGTCATGCGGGCGCGGATCTTCTGCTCCGCCAGCCCCACTGCCAACTCCGCCGAGTAGCGCTTCAATTCCATGCGGGCGGCTTTGCCGGCGGCCGCGATTTCCTGTTCGGCATGCGCCTGGGTCTTGGCGATTTCCGCCGCCGTGTGCCGCCCGAACCGCCCGGTTTCCGCCTGCTCTTCCTGCCGCGACGCGGCGCGCAGCGCGGCGATCTCGGCCTCCAGGCTGGCCAGCCGCCGCTCCACTTCGGCCGCGCGCGCTTTGGCCTCCTGGCGCAAATCGCCGGCCTCGATGATGTCCTTGCGGATCTTCACCGCCCGTGCGGCGAAAAACGGGCCGGCATTCCTGCCAATCAAATAGCCCAGGCCGCCCGCGAGCACCACGAAATTGGCCCACTTCCAGATTTGCAGGCTGCCGCCCCCGGCCTCGCCGCCTTCCTTGCCTGCGGCGAAGCTCAGGGCCGCGGTGAAACAAAAAACCAAGCCGAGAGTGGCCAGGCGCTTCATGCGGCGCTCCGCCGGAGGATGGACTCCGCAATCTGGTCTGCCAGCGGCTCGCTATCGCGGGCCAGTCCGGCCTTGGCTGCTTCCACGTCGCTGGCGAGCTGGCTCTTGGCCTCCTGGACCGCCGCTTCGGCGCGCTGCCGCGCCGCCGCCAATTCCGCGAACTCGCTCTCCCGCAACCGGTTGTGCAACTGCTCCTGCGCCCGGTAGACTTCCGACCGCGCGCCGCGCATGGCGGCTTCGTATTCGGCGGCTTTGGCGGAGGCGCGTTCGAAGCTCTCACCGGCCAGCTTGCGCGCGCCTTCCGTGGCCTCGTACCGCTGGCGCAACACCTTCCGCAACGGCCTGAAGAACACGCCTTTCAGATAGAAGTGCAGCACAATTACGAGCAGAAACGTGGGCACCGCTTTCAGCAGTATTCCGCCTAGGGCGTGCAGCGTGGCTTCCATGATTTATAAGGAGAAACCGGCGACGGTCTTCTAGCAGAACAGGTTAACACCCCGCCAAAAGGCCAGTCAACCGCACTTTGAGGTGGTGGTTGCGGCTGCTATCCAGGCCGGCGGCTCTCCGGCATCTCTGCCTCTGGCCTCCCAGACGAAGTTCACGAAGTCCTGTAACGTGGCGAGCCGCTCCGCCGGAGTCATCGCCAGCATCCACTGGATGAGGGTCACGTCCACGCCGTCGCTGCCGTATGGAAACATCGGGGTCCGTCAATAGCGGGAATATCAGAGCTTCTCCTGCTTTCGTCGAGCTGGCGATAGCACTGCATACACGCCCGCCCCGATCATCACGATCACCAAACCCGGCCACGTGGTGGCCGGACGGTAGGCGAACAACATGACCACCACAACGGCGGCGCCCAGAATGTAAAGCGCCGGCACGAAGGGATAGCCGGCCACGCGGTACGGCCGTTCGGCTTCCGGACGCGTCCGCCGCAGCCGGAACACGCCCGCGATCGTCAGGATGTAGAACAACAACGCCGCGGAGATCACATAGTCGAGCAAATTGCTGTACAGGTTGCCGTAGGCGTGCGTGTCCGGGTTGTAAGTGCGGGGCAAAACCAGCGCCGCGGCCCAGATCCCTTGCATGAGCAGCGACCAGCCCGGCACCTTGGCCTTGTTCAGCACGCCCGCCCGCGCGAAAAACAGCCCGTCCCGCGCCATCGCATAGTAAGCGCGGGCGCCCGCCAGCACCAGGCCGTTGACGCATCCGAACGTGGAAACCATGATGGCCACCGCCATTAGCGTGGGACCGTAGCCCGGAAAGATATCCTGGAGCACGGCCGTGGCCACGCGGTCCGCGGGGGCCTGCTGGATGGCCCGAAGCGGCAGCACCACCAGGTAAGCGACGTTGGTCAGCAGGTACAGCACGGCCACGGCCGTGCATCCCAGGGCCATCGCCAGCGGCAGGTTGCGGCGTGGATTGCGCACCTCGCCCGCCGCGAAGGTGACGTCGTGCCACGCGTCGGCCGCAAACATCGAGCCCGATTGCGCCACGCAGAGCGCCACCATCAATCCGAAAACGCTCCCCGCCGCCACGCCCAGCGCCGGATCGTACGGCCCGATCCGGAACAAGTGCGTAAAGTTGACCTTCACCGCCGAGGCGCTCCAGCCGAGAAAAAGGCCGGCCAGGATGAGCGCGGCCAGCGCCGCCGTCTTGGCCGTGGTGAACAGGTTCTGCACGATCTTGCCGTACTCCAGGCCGCGCGAATTGGTCCAGGTGAGCAATGCAATCACGGCGATGGCCACCAGTTGCGCGGTCGAAAGCGAGATGGCGTACCGCGATGAAATGTGGATCGGTTCCACCAGGTAGCGGTTCTCGGCGACCGGAGGAAACACCACCGCCAGGAACCGCGCGAAGGCCACCGCCACGGCCGCGATGGTGCCCGTCTGAATCACCGTGAAGGACGTCCAGCCGTAGAGGAAGCCCCACAACGGCGAGAACGCTTCCCGCAGATACACGTACATGCCGCCGGCCTGCGGCAGCATCGAGGCCAGCTCGCCGTAGGAGAGCGCGGCGGCGATGGTGAGCGCTCCCGTCAGCACCCAGGCCATCAGCATCCAGCCCGGGCTGCCGATCAGCCTCGACATATCCGCCGAGACGATGAAAATGCCCGACCCGATCATGGCGCCGATCACTACCATGGTGGCGTCGAACAGATTCAGGCCGCGTACGAAGCCTTGCTCCTGCTTGGTGGTGGTTGTGGGTTGCTTCTTGGGCATGTGCGGGCAGCTTACACCAGGTCTCGCCACGCCGTCAACCGGGGAATTGGGCGATTCCGCCAGGATCTCGACCCGCGCCCGTGTCATAATGTAGCCGATTCCATCGGCTCCTCGAGGTGCCCCATGAACGATCAAGCAGAATCCGGGTTCCTGACCAGGCGCAATTTCGCCACGGTCCTGGCCGCTTCCGCGGCCGCGCCGGCAGTAGCGGCACGGCAAACCGCGCCGCCGAATCCTAACCCCAGCCCGCAGCCACCGCCGCCGCGGCGATCTGGGCCGCCGCCCGAAGTGCCGCCCTTCCAGGCGCCCATCGAGTTCGCCCGAAAGGATGTGCCCGCCAAGGTGCAGCCCTTCCCCATGACGCAGGTAAAGCTTCTCCCCAGCCCGTTTGCGGAGGCCGCCGGGTGGAATCGCGGCTATATCGAGTGTTTGCCGGCCGATCGCCTGCTCTACAATTTCCGCGCGAATGCAGGGCTGCCGGCCGGCTCCGTCCAGCCCTTCGGAGGCTGGGAGGCGAAGGCGGATGGCAAGCACGCCACCGAGTTGCGCGGCCATTTCACGGGCCACTTTCTTTCCGCCAGCGCGCAGTTATACGCCTCGGCCGGCGACCGGGAGGCCAAGGCCAAGGCCGACGAAATAGTCGCCGAGCTCGCCAAGTGCCAGCAGAAGCTGGGCGGCGGCTATCTCAGCGCCTTCCCCACCGAGCTGTTCGACCGCCTTGATTCGCTCTCCGGCCGGCCCAGGGACCCGGACCCCAACGCCCCTCAGCTCCCTTGGGCGCCGTTCTACACCATCCACAAAATCATGGCCGGCCTGTTCGACATGTACACCCTCGCCGGCAACCAGGACGCGCTGAAGGTGGTGGAGGGCATGGCGGACTGGGCCGACCGGTGGACCGGCTCCAAGACTGAAGAGCACATGCAGGAAATCCTCAACGTGGAATACGGCGGCATGGCCGAGGTGCTCTATAACCTGGCGGCGGCCACCAACAATGATCGGTGGGCCAAGGCCGGCGACCGCCATACCAAGAAGCGCTTCGTGAATCCGCTGGCCTCGCGCCGTGACGAGTTGCGCCCCCTGCACGTGAACACGCACATCCCCCAGGTGATCGCCGCCGCGCGCCGCTACGAAATCTCGGGCGACATGCGCTTCCATGACGTCGCCGATTTCTTTTTCTATGAGGTCACCAACGCGCGCACCTACGTCACCGGCGGAACCAGCAATGGCGAAGCCTGGCTCGGCCAGCCCCGGCAGCTTGCCGCCGAGCTGAAGATGAGCGTATCCACCGCCGAGTGCTGCTGCTCTTACAACATGCTCAAGCTGGCGCGGCATCTCTATGGCTGGACCGCGGACCCCCGCTACTTCGACTACTATGAGCGCGCCCTCCTCAACCATCGCATCGGCACCATCCAGCCCAAGACCGGCCACACCCAGTATTACCTCTCGCTCACGCCGGGCGCCTGGAAGACGTTCAACACGGAGGATCAATCGTTCTGGTGCTGCACCGGCACGGGCGTCGAGGAGTATTCCAAGCTGAACGACAGCATCTACTGGCACGACGACGACGGCCTCTACGTCAACCTGTTCATTGCGTCAGAGCTGAACTGGCCCGAGAAAGGTTTCCGATTGCGCCAGGATACCCAGTTCCCCGACCAGCCGCGGACGGCGCTGACGGTCACTGTGGACAAACCGGTCCACCTGGCCGTGCGCTTGCGCATTCCCTCCTGGCTCAGCTCCGGCCCCACCGTGAAAGTGAACGGCAAGGCGCTGGAAGCGACCGCCAGCCCCGGCAGCTATCTGACGCTGACGCGAACCTGGAAAAAGGGCGACCGCGTGGAGATGGAGTTGCCCATGCAGCTTCACATCGAAGCCATGCCCGACGATCCCAAGGTGCAGGCGATCCTCTATGGTCCGCTGGTCCTGGCGGGCGATCTCGGAGCGGACGGATTGACGGAGGAGATGATCACCGGCCCGATGGGTCCGCGGGTCCAGCGCCTCCCCATCGAGGTCCCCACTTTCCGCGCCGCGTCCGCCGATCCCGCTTCGTGGATCAAGCCCGGCGACAAGCCGCTCACCTTCCGCACCACCGGGCAGCGGAAGGATGTCACGCTGGCGCCGCTCAACAGCATCTTCGACAGGCGCTACGCGGTCTACTGGCAAGTGGCATAAGCCTTCCACTTGTGCTGCAATGTGATCAGCACGCCAGAGGAGCGCACTCCATGAACACGCCGATCGCCATTTTGGGAATCGCCGGCAGTCTTCGCCAGGGCTCTTACAACCGCGCCGCGCTGCGAGCCGCCGAGCAGCTTGTGCCCGAAGGCGCCCGGCTTGATATTTTCGATCTCGCAGGCATTCCTCCGTTCAACCAGGATGACGAGAGAAACCCGCTGGCGCGGGTGGTGGAGTTGAAGCGGAGTATCCGCGCCGCCGATGCCGTTCTGCTGGTCACGCCCGAATACAACTACTCCATTCCAGGCGTGCTGAAGAACGCCATCGACTGGGCGTCGCGGCCTTACGGCGACAACTCGTGGGACGGCAAGCCGGTAGCCGTGATGGGCGCCTCGGTCGGCAGCCTTGGCACCGCCCGCGCCCAGTACCACCTGCGCCAGGTGTTTGTAAACCTCAACATGCGCGCGGTGAATCGGCCCGAAGTGATGATCTCCAACGCCGCGGAACGCTTCGACGAACAGGGCAACCTCAAGGATGAGAACACCAGGAAACATATCCGGAACCTGCTCGAGAACCTGGTCCAATGGGCGCAACAGCTTGAGCGCGGCAAACACACCGGCACCGCCGGCCCGATGGCGACGTAGCGCGGGCGGGCAGGTTCAATAGAGCATTCCGGAACGCAGATGCTTCGTTGCGGCGCCAATGATATGCTCGAAGAATGACTTCCCGCATCACCATCGAGCCGGGCAAACGCTCCGGCCAGCCGTGTGTCCGCGGGTTGCGCATCACCGTATGGGATGTGTTGAGTTGGCTCGCTGCGGGCATCACCGAACAGCAAATCCTCGATGATTACCAGGAACTGGAGCCCGATGATTTCCGCGCGGAGTACGACTTTGCCGCCCGGATGGGCACGCCAGCCTACCGCTGCCGAGTCCGCACGCGTTGGCGATTCCAAACAAACCCCACAACCCAACACTCAAATAGATGCGACAAGCGGCTCCGGCGTTCGTCCCGCAAAGGACCATTTTTGAAACGCCGGGGGATTACAATCGTCCTTTGAAGGGAGCACAATCATGCCGAACCCTTCTAAGCTCTTCATTGAAGAGCTTAAGCGCAACAAGCGATTTATGGGTACGTGTCCAGAGTGCGGCCAAGATTTCCGCTTAGCCGATGCTGTGCTCTTTTCCTTGGATGATGATGCGCCCAGCGCAGCGCTGGCAGCAATTGAGCAGGCCCGAGAGCGGATCAAAGACCGTAAGCGAGAGCTTGCAGACCAGCGAGAGCGAATGACAAAGCGCGCTCAAAATACCGCCGCTGCAGTAAACCTCGGTAAGATAGTTGAGAACATTGTGCCCTCATTCGCCAGCTTCAACTATGCACCGGGCGACTGCCGGGCGCTTTTCCACCCAATTGACTATCTCGTATTTTCTGGCCTCACTAAAGTTCATCGGGTCGAGGCCCTCTCATTCATCGATGTAAAATCCGGCGGTGCGCGCCTTACGAGGAACCAACGTAATATTAAAACGATTGTCGAGTCTGGAAAGGTGACCTTCGAAACAACTAGGTCGTGAGGAGGCAGAAATGGTCTCAGGGTTAACGCAGATGTTTGCTGATCTCTGTCACATTTTAGCTGTTTGCCCATGCGTAGAATGCGGTCACCTTTTCTATCTATCAGAGGCGCATGTGCATCTCGTCGGCAAACGCCCACAGTCCATCGTAGACACTTTGAGGGCTGCGGAGCGACAGTTAGACAAAGAAGATGAGAAGCTTGCTCTTACAGCGGATGCGCTCAGAGGTGCCGCTGCGAAGGCGGGAAAGAGAGCGACGAAAAAGCTACTGAGAAGGATTGATCCCATCTTTAGCGGTGCGGGATACGATCCGCAGGATGCAAAGGTGATCTTTGACCCTGTCACATACGTTCTTTTTGATGGCATGTCCGAGGGTAATGTCAATAGCATCGTCTTGTTAGCTGGCCCCGCGGAGAACAAGAGGACGGAGAACCTTCAATCGTCGATTAAGCAAGCCATCAAAAAGGGAAATATGGAGTTCAAGACATTGCATGTGAGTAACGATGGTCAGGTCCTTACCCGATGAAGGGCAGAAACTCGACGGGGCCAATGAAATGAGTGGGCCGCGGAAACAGGTTCGAAAGTGTCCACCCTTCGGCGTCAGCCAGCTTCGGCCCGTCCAGGAACTTGTCCCTTCTGAGGCATGGGCGTGTACAGTCCGCCGGGGTGCCAGAGAACCCGTTTCAGTGCAGACGGCAGCGCAGGAAGGCGGGGATATCGCGCGAACCGTGCGTGACGCCGACAATTTCAATAGGCCGGTGTTCGGCGCGATAGATAACCAGGTAGGAGCCAACCGGCCAGAACACCACCGGATAATCGGTGAGGTCTTCGCGTTTATGGCCTATGCCCGGCGTGCGTGCGAGGGCTTCGAACGCATCAAACAGTTTTCCTATCCAGCGGTCGGCCGCGTCGACATTGTCCGCGGCGATGTATTCCCAGACTTCATCAAGGTCGAGATCGGCATCAACGCTGAGAATGTAACCCGTCATGGGTTTAGCTTCCGGCGTTCTTGCGATTTTCGCCGGAGCTTTGCGCGCGACTCCACCGGATCAACCTTTTCGCCGCAGTCCAGCGAAGCCAACCGCTGCCCCAACTCTCGATTGAATTCCGCAAGCTGGCTGGCGCGGGCCTGGTCGTGCTCTTCGAGAAGCCGCAGGGCCTCCCTGACCACTTCGCTGGCTGAATTGTAGCGGCCGGAGCCGACCTTTGTGCTGACAAATTGTTCCAGCTCGGGCGTGAGCGAGACATTCATAGCGATACCCCCCGTGTTTCAGCCTTCACTTTAGCCCAAATAACGAACTCTGTCAATCTTTGGTATCTCCCCCTTGCTTCTTTGCCGCCCCGGAGTATTGCAGCTCTTGACCAGCCGCTACAATGGAGTGACTGACATGAACCTCGAACAAGTGGCCCGGCGAGCCAAGGTTTCCACTGCCACGGTGTCCCGGGTGCTCAACAATGCCAGCGTGGTCAAGACCACCACCCGCTCCCGCGTGATCAAGGCGATCGAGGAGCTGAAATACCATCCCAATCTGCACGCGCGCACCCTGGCCGGCGGCAAGAGCCGCACCATCGGCGTGATCGTCTCCAACCTGGAGAACCCGTTTTTCTTCGATATCTATAAGACCGTCGAGTCCGGCGCCCATGCCCGCGGCTTCGAAGCGGTCATGGCCAACACCGACTACCGGTCCGAGCAACTGGTCGCCAGCGTCCGGCTGATGATCGGGCGGCGCGTGGCCGGGTTGGCCGCCATCGTGTCGGAGATGGAGCCGGCGCTCATCGAGGAGCTCACCGACAGCGGCATTCCCGTGGTCTTCTACGACGTCGGCGCGCCGCGGCGGAACATCACCAACATCCGCGTCAACTACCGCCGCGGAATCGAGAAGGTGATCGACTACCTGCACAGCCTGGGCCACCGGCGCCTGGGTTTCGTGGGGCACCATGCCATGCTGGGGCCGATCAATGAGCGCATGAAGACCGTGCTCGATGCGGTGGCGCGGATTCCCGAGATCGAAGTGCGGACCGCCGCCGACGCCGATACGCTCGAGGGTGGCCGGCAGGCCACGCACGCGCTGCTGGCCTCCGGTTTCGCGCCCACCGCCATCATCTGTGTGAACGACCTCACGGCGGTGGGAGCATTGCGCGAGTTGCGTGAGTGCGGCATCCGCGTGCCCCAGGACGTGTCCGTGACCGGGTTCGACAACGTCAAGCTTTCCGAGTTCTGCTATCCGGCGCTCACCACCGTGCACATTCCGCGCGAACACATCGGGCACATCATCTGCGAGCGCCTGATTCCGGAGCCCGATCAGCCCGCCGCTATCGAGCACGACATCGTCATCGATCCCGAGTTCGTGCTGCGCGAATCCACCGGTCCGGCGCCCGCGCGATAGCCGCGGCAAGCCCGCTTTCCGGGCTTGACATCCATAATTGCCGTTCCCTACGATGGGCAGGTGCAAGCGATTGCAGCACTGTTCCCTCCGTCTCTCTTGATCGAGAGTGCTCCCTCGCGCTTGGTTTCCCTGTCGGGCGTGGACCTCGCGATCATCGTTTTGTACTTCTTCGCCGTCCTCGGAATCGGCTTCTATCTGAAGCGCTACACCAAGACGGGCGAGGATTTCTTCCTGGCCGGACGCGAGATGACGGCGTGGGTGGCGGGCCTGAGCTTTCTGGCCGCCAACCTGGGCTCGCTCGAGCTGATGGGCTGGGCGGCGTCCGCCTATCAGTACGGCATCCTCGCCACCCACTGGTATTGGATCGGCGCCATTCCCGCCATGCTCTTCCTGGGGGTCGTGATGATCCCCTTCTACTACATCTCCAAGACGCACTCCGTGCCCGGTTATCTCAAGCTTCGCTACGGCGAGCCGGCGCGCGCGTTTTCGGCTGTCTCCTTCGGCTTCATGACCGTGCTGATGAGCGGCATCAACATGTACTCCATGGCCTTGGTCTTGAAGGTGGTGCTCGGTTGGGACATTCACTTCAGCATCTGGGTCTCGTCCATCACCGTGGCGGTATACGTTGGCTTGGGCGGCCTGCTGTCGGCAATCTTCAACGAAGTGCTTCAGTTCGTCCTCATTTGGCTGGGCGCGCTGCTGATTTCCATCATTGGACTGATCGAGGCCGGCGGCTGGAGCGGAATGGTGGCGCGCATCCACCACAACTTCCCGGCCCAGGATTTTACGCACCTGTGGCGCACCATGGGGTCTTTTGGCGACAACCCCATGGGCATCCACTGGGTCGGCATCGTCTTCGGACTGGGGTGGGTGATCTCGTTCGGATACTGGACCACGGATTTTCTGGTGGTGCAGCGCGTGATCGCCGCCAAGGATCTGCGCTCGGCCAAGCTGGCTCCCATCATCGGCTCCGCGTTCAAGATGATGGTGCCGTTCATTGTGATTCTGCCGGGCCTGTTGGGGCTGGCGGTGCTGCCTCCCGGATTCCTGACGGGCGAGAGTCAGGCCATCGCCACCGGAGGGCACAGCTACAACGAAGTGCTGCCCATCATGCTGGCGCGCTATTGCGGCCCGGGCCTGCTGGGCCTGGGCATCACCGCGCTGATCGCGGGCTTCATGTCCGGCATGGCCGGCAACGTCAGCGCGTTCGCCACGGTGTGGACCTACGACATCTACCGCGCCCTCTTCCGCAAGCAGGCCCCCGACGCGCACTACGTCGCCATGGGACGCTGGTGCACCATTCTGGGCGTGCTGGTCAGCATTGGCACGGCCTACTTTGTGATGCAATTTCGAAGCATCATGGACTACGTGCAGCAGCTTTTCAGTTTCTTTATCGCTCCGCTGTTCGGCACGGTGATTCTCGGCATGTTATGGAAGCGGGCCACGCCCGAGGGCGGTTTCTGGGGCCTGCTCACCGGCACCTTCTCGTCCATCGGCATGTGGCTGTGGGTGTACCTGGACCCCACCGCGCTGCGCTACATCGCCCTTTCGTCCCAAGCCAAGCCCATGGCCGAGAACATGTTCCGCGCGCTGTGGGCCTGGATCATTTGCGTGGTGGTGACAGTGGTGGTGAGCATGGCCACGCGGCCGAAGCCCGAGGCGGAGCTGGCGGGCCTGGTGTACGGTTGCACGGAGCTGCCTTCGGAAGGCCACTTGGCGCTGTACCAGCGCCCCATTTTCTGGGCCGGGGTGATAGCGGGCGTGTTTGTGGTTTTACAAGTCATATTCTGGTAGGTAAACGATGCATCGCGTTGGCATGATTTCCATCTGGTTTTTCATCGGCGTCCTGCTCCTGGTTTACGGAGTGTTGATCCTGGGCGCCGGAATATACGATCTGTGGAATCCGGCGGCGCACCCCGTGGTGAGGTCCGATCTGCACGCCGGAATCTGGTGGGGCGCCCTGCTGATGGTCATGGGCGCGGTTTATTCGCTGCGGTTTGCGCCAGGGAGGGAGAAATGATGACCTTCGGTGTAATCGTCGGGAACCGGGGGTTCTTCCCCGACCATCTCGCCCGGAGCGGGCGCTCTGAGATGATCGCGGCCATCGAGAAGGCCGGATACGCGGCAGTCGTGCCCGGCCCGGAGGACACCAAGTTCGGGGCCGTGGAGACGCGCGCGGAAGCCGCGCGCTGCGCGGACCTGTTCAAGAAGCACCGCGAGACCATCGATGGCGTCATCGTCACACTGCCGAATTTCGGCGATGAGCGCGGCGTGGCCGACACCCTGCGCATGGCCGGTCTGGGTGTGCCGGTGCTGGTGCAGGCAACCCCCGATGCGGCCGGCCGCATGACCATCCGCGACCGCCGCGACAGCTTCTGCGGCAAGATGTCGGCGTGCAACAACCTGACCCAGTACGGGATTCCCTACTCGCTCACCACGCGCCACACCGAGGCCCCCGATTCCGACTTTTTCCGCCGCGACCTGGACTGGTTCGCCGCCGTGTGCCGCGTGGTGCGGGGGTTGCGGCGCCTGCGCATCGGCGCCATCGGCGCGCGGCCCGCGGCCTTCAACACCGTCCGCTACAGCGAGAAGATCCTCGAAGCCAGCGGCATCTCCGTCGAGCCGATCGACCTTTCCGAGATCCTCGGCCGCATCGCCCGCATGGGCGACCAGCATCCCGCGGCGGTCGCCAAGCTGGAGGCCATCCGGCGCTACGTGAAGACCGAGGGTGTGCCGGCCGAGCCCCTGCTCAAGATGGCCAAGCTCGGCGCCGTGATCGATGAGTGGATGGCCCAGGCCGGTGTCGCCATCAGCGCCGTGCAGTGCTGGACCTCGCTCGAAGAGTTCTATGGCGTGGTGCCCTGCACCATCATGAGCATGATGAGCGAAAACCTGATGTCCAGCGCCTGCGAGGTGGACATTTGCGGCGTCATCGGCATGCACGCCCTGCAACTGGCCTCGGAAACGCCCAGCGCCCTGCTCGACTGGAACAACAATTACGGAGACGACCCCGACAAGGCGGTGTGCTTCCATTGCAGCAATCTTCCCAAGCACTTCTTCAAGGAAGCGCGTATGGACTTCCAGCAGATCATCGCCGGCACGGTCGGGCGCGACAACACTTATGGAACGTGCGAGGGGCGCGTGAAGCCGGGGCCGATGAGTTTCGCGCGTTTTTCGACCAACGATCGCGAGGGCTCGATTCACGGTTACGTCGGGGAAGGCGAGTTCACCGACGATCCGCTGGAAACCTTTGGCGGCGCCGGCGTGGTGCGTATCCGGAGGCTTCAGGAGTTGCTCCGCTACATCTGCGAGCGCGGCTTCGAGCATCACGTGGCGGCCAACCTGGCGCCGGTGGCTGCGGCCGTGCGCGAGGCCGCCACCCGCTACCTCGGCTGGAGCGTGTATCAACACAGCTAGCAGGGGCCAGGGGTCAGGGGCCAGGGGCCGGGGATTGGAGTTCTTTTCCCCGGCCCCCGACCCCCGGCCCCCGGCCCCCGAAAGGTCCCCATGAGCATTGTTGCCGGCGTAGATTTCGGAACCCTGAGCGTCCGCGTTTCCATCTTCGACAGCGTCAAGGGCCGCCTCGGCTCCGGCGTGGCGGAGTACCCGCTGCACCGCAAGAAGGACGATCCCGACCACGCCACCGAGAGCCACGACGCCCACATGAAGGCGCTGGCCGAGGCCCTGCGCCGCGCCCTCGAGAATGCCTCCATCGACGGCCGCGCCATCGAGGCCTTGGCGCTCGACACCACAGGCTCCAGCGTGATCCCGGTGGATTCGCGGCTCGAGCCCATCGACGACTACTATCTCTGGTGCGATCATCGTGCCTGGAAGGAAGCCGGCGAGATCACCGCCACGGCGCGCAGCCGGGGCCTCGAGGCCATCGACTGGTGCGGCGGCGTCTACTCTTCCGAATGGGGCTTTGCCAAGCTCCTGCACTGGCTCCGCCACAATCCCGCCAAGCGCGACCGCTTCGCCACGGCGCTCGAGCACTGCGACATGGTGGCGGCCGTGCTGTGCGGGATCGCCGATCCGGCTTCGGTTCCGCGCAGCGTCTGCGCCATGGGCCACAAGTGGATGTGGAACGCGAGCCTGGGAGGCCTCCCACCGGAGGAGTTTCTGGTGGCGGTCGATCCGCTGCTGGCTGGCGTGCGCGCCAGGCTCGGCGGCCGTTACGCCACCTCGGACCAGATCGCCGGTCACCTCACGCCGGCCTGGGCGGCGAGACTCGGGTTGCGCGCGGGCATCCCCATTCCGGTGGGCGCTTTCGACGCGCACTGGGACGCCATCGGCGCCGGCGTGCGGCTGGGCGACGTGGTGAACGTGGTGGGGACCTCCACCTGCATCATGGCCATTGGGGAGAAGCCGGAACTGATTCCCGGGGTCTGCGGCGTGGTGCCGGGGTCGATCGATCCGCGTCGCATCGGCATCGAGGCGGGCCTTTCGGCCACCGGCGACATCTTCGAGGCCATCGCGCGGCGCGCCGGAACAACCGTCGCCGCCCTGTCGCAGGGCTTGGAAAGCTACCGCGCCGGGGAGACCGGCCTGCTGCGCCTCACCTGGGACAATGGCGACCGCACCGTGCTGGTGAACCCCGAGCTGAGCGGCATCACGCTGGGCTGGCGCCTGATCCACACGGCCCAGGATGAGCTTTTCGCGGCCATCGAGGGGACCGCCTTCCACACGCGCGTGATCCTGGAGCGCATGGAGGAGCACAGCGTTCCCGTGCGCCGCATCATCAACGGGGGCGGCATCCCGCAGAAGAATCCGGTGCTCAACCAGGTGTATGCCAGCGTGCTGGGGAAGCCCATCCTGGTGCCCAAGGGCGACGTCACCAGCCTCGGCTCGGCCATCTTCGCGTTTCTGGCAGCCGGCGCCTTCCGGACCATCGAAGAGGCCCAGGACGCGCTGTGCCCCGGCTATGCGACCATCGAGCCGGAAACCGCGGGCGCCGCGACGTATGCGGAGCTTTACCCGCTCTATCGCAAGCTCTACTTTGCCTTCGGCGAGCGGCGGGCCAAGGCGACCGAGATGGGAGACGTGTTGCCCGAGCTGCGCCGGACGGCGGCGCGCGCGCGAGGAGGCGAGAATGTTGGCAGCACTGCGAGCTGAGGTTCTGGAGGCCAATCTCGAGCTGGTCCGCCGCGGCCTGTTGCTATACACGTTCGGCAATGCCAGCGGCCTCTCGCGCGAACAGGGCTTGGTGGTCATCAAGCCGAGCGGCGTGCCCTACGAAAAAATGACGCCGGCCGACATGGTGATCGCGGATCTCGATGGCCGCGTGGTGGAAGGCAGTCTGCGGCCGTCTTCCGATTTGCCCACGCACGTGGCGCTCTATCGCGCGTTTCCTTCGATCGGCGGCGTAGTGCACACGCACTCGCGCCACGCCACCGCCTGGGCGCAGGCCGGCCGCGAGATCCCCTGCTTCGGCACCACCCACGCGGACTACTTCCACGGCCCGGTGCCGGTGACCGCCCCGCTCACGCCCGCGGAAATCGAATCCGAATACGAAGCCAACACGGGAGCGGCCATCATCCGGTTGATGGAAGACCGCGACCCGCTCGGCTGCCCCGCCGCGCTGGTGGCCGGGCACGGCCCGTTCTGCTGGGGCAAGTCGGCGGCGGACGCCGTGCACATGGCCGTGATCGTCGAAGAGCTTGCGGCCATGGCCTGGCAGACCCTGACGATCAACCCCGCCGCGGTCCCCATCTCCGAGGCGCTGCGCGACAAGCACTACTTCCGCAAGCACGGGCCCACGGCGTATTACGGGCAGAAGTAGCGGAACAAAGATTCCACATCCGAAAATGTGCTAAAAACGTCGCTAGTGAAGCTCGTCCCTTGCCTGATGTGCGTTCTATGGTTGTCCGTGCCGGCTGCGGCGCAAACCGCGTCCCTGCGCGGGCTGGTCACCGATGAGAGCGGCGCCGTCGTTCCCACTGCAACCGTTGTCCTGAGCGGACCATCCGGACTGGTCAAAACCGCCAAGACCGCCAGCGACGGCAGCTATGTGTTTCCCGACCTGCCTCCCGGCGACTACACCGTCAAGGCGTCCGCCCCACAGTTGTTTCTCCGCGAACCGGCGAGCGTTTCCCTGGAGGCAGCCCCTCGGAGGCTCGACCTGGTGTTGGAAGTGGCGGCGGAAAAGCAGGAGGTAACGGTCGAGGAAAACGGCAAGCCCACCGTCAGCACCGAGGCATCGGCCAATGCCAGTGCCGTGGTCTTGCGCGGAACCGATCTCGACGCGCTCTCCGACAATCCCGACGACCTGGCTCTCGATCTCCAGGCTCTCGCCGGGCCGGCCGCCGGGCCTAACGGCGGTGCCATCTTCATCGATGGATTCAGCGGCGGCCAGTTGCCGCCCAAGAATTCCATTCGCGAAATCCGCATCAACCAGAACCCGTTTTCGCCGGAGTACGACAGGCTGGGCGTCGGCCGCATCGAGATCTTCACCAAGCCGGGCACCGACAAGTTCCACGCCGATCTCGGCTACAACTTCGCTACCGACAAATGGAACTCGCGCAATGCGTACGCGGCGCAAAAGGCGCCGTTCCATCTCGACGAGCTTCGCGAAACGGTCAGCGGCCCCCTCGGCAAGCGCGCCTCCTTCAACCTCAACGCCATCCGCGAGTGGGTTGACAACGGCAATGTCGTGAACGGAGTGACCCTCGATCCGCGCACGCTCATGGCCGCCGCTTTCACCGCTGCCCCCGTCGCCGCCCTGCGCCGCACCGGTTTCACTCCCCGCATGGACTACCAGCTCAGCCCCAGCCACACCCTGACCGTGCGCTTTTCCTATAACCGCGATATCGTTCGCAACGCCGGCGTGGGCGGCCTCAACCTGGTTTCCCGCGGCTACCACAACGACGCCCTCGGCCTCACCGTCCAGGTCACGGAAACCACCGTGATCGGCGCCGACGTTGTGAATGAGACGCGATTCCAGTACTTTCGCCCCGCCACCGTCTCGCAAGCCAACTCGCCCGGCGCGGCGATTCAGGTTCTGGGAGCATTCAACGGCGGAGGCAATCCCCTGGGCCGCTCCACCAATACCCAGAACACCTACGAGTTTCAGAACTATACTTCGGTCCTGCGGGGCGCGCACACCTGGAAGTTCGGCGTCCGGCTGAGGGGCGCATCGGAAACCAGCGCATCACCCCAGAATTTCGCCGGCACCTTCACCTTCGGCGGGGGCCTGGCGCCCCAATTGGATGCCGCCAACCAGCCGATTTTCGACGCCTCCGGCCAGCCGGTCCTGGCCGATATCAGCTCCATCGAGAGCTACCGCCGGACGCTGCTCTTTCAGCAACTGGGCTTCCCAGCCGCGCAGATCCGGCAACTCGGAGGCGGCGCCGTACAGTTCAGCATCAACGCGGGCAACCCCGTAATCTCAGGAGGCCAACTCGATCTGGGCGCGTTCGCCGGCGATGACTGGAAGGCGAGGCCGAACCTCACCTTGAGTCTCGGTCTGCGCTATGAGACCCAGACCAACATTCACGACTGGCGCGATTTCGCTCCGCGCATCGGCATCGCGTGGGCGCCTGGCGGAGGCTCGGGAAAGTCGCGGCCGAAGAGCGTCATTCGCGCCGGATTTGGCATGTTTTACGACCGCTTCAGCCTCGGCAACACACTCACCGCCGAGCGCTACAACGGCGTCACCCAGCAGCAGTACGTCATCGCCAATCCCGACTTCTTCCCCGGCCCGGGGGGCACCCCGCCGCCGGTTTCCTCCCTGCCGGGCCCGGTTCCACCCTCGGCCGTCCAGCAGATCAGTCCCAGGCTGCGCGCCCCCTATCTCATGCAGTCCGCCCTGGGATTCGAACGCCAGATGCCGCTCAACACGACTATCGCCGTCACCTTCACCAGCTCGCACGGTCTGCACATGCTGCGCTCGGTTGACGCCAACGCGCCGCTTCCCGGAACTTACAACCCGTCGATTCCCGCGAGCGCCGTGTTTCCCCTGGGGAGGCCGGGGTTGGTCGCGCTGATGGAGTCCACCGGCTTGTACAACCAGAATCAGCTCATCGTGAATGTGGATTCCAGGGTGAACCGCGACCTATCGCTCACGGGATCGTACATGTACAACCGTGCCATGAGTAATACCGACGGCCTCGGCACATTTCCGGCGAACCCTTACAGCATGGCGGGCGAGTATGCTCCCGCCGCCACCGACGTACACCACCGCGTTTCCCTGGGCGGCACCATCACCCCCAAATGGGGCATCCGCTTCAACCCACTGCTCACGGTGAATTCTGGACCGCCGTTCGACATCACCGCCGGGCGCGACCTCTACGGCGACACGCTCTTCAACGCCAGGCCCGGACTTGCGACCGACCTCGCCAAGCCGGGCGTCATTCGAACCGCCTATGGATTGCTCGATCCGAACCCGGCGCCCGGACAACCACTGCTGCCTCGCAACTTCGGACGCGGACCCGGCCAGGTTATGCTGAACATGCGGGTGGGAAGGACATTTACCTTTGGATCGTCCCGCGGGCCGGGTGAGGCGTTGCCGAGTGGTCCCTCAGGCGGCGGAGGAGGCGGCCGCGGTGCGCCAACCAGCCCGTTTGCGATCGGCGGCGGCGCGCAAAGCGGCGGAGGTCCATCCTCCAACCGGCGTTACAGCCTCACCGTTTCCATGCAGATCCGCAACCTGGCCAATCACAACAATCCCGGACCGATCATTGGCAATATCAGCTCGCCGCTATTCGGCCAGGCCAACCAACCCGCTGGCGCCGGAGGCGGCATCTTCTCCGAGAGCGCCAACAACCGGCGCCTGGAGTTACAGACCAGGTTCACCTTCTGAAAAAGGCTTCAACCTCACTTATCCGGCGGCTGCCATTCGAAGTATTCGCCGTACCCGCCCCCGAAGTTCCGCTGCAACCATAGCGCGTATTCGTGGCTGGCGGAGTGGGTGACTTCGCGTTTCGCCACCGGTTCCGTATTGGTGTAGACGAACATCGCTGGTGCGCCATCCGCATCCTGCCCCTTGCAGATAATCTCGTCGCGATAGTCGCCTAAGATATCGCCTGCCATCACGCAGCTACTGCCCGGCCGCGGACTGGGGCCCGGCGTGGAGAGCATCTCCACGGCGTGACCCGTGAAACGTCCAATTCTTGTGCCGTCGGAAGAGATCAGGTCGCGAACGGCGCCGCCGGTCCAGTTGGCCGGATTCCATCCTTGCGGGAAAGGCTCCATCAGGATCTTGCCATCCGCCGAGAAAAGAACCAGGTCCTTCGCGGTATGCCCGTCACGGTTGTTGAGCAACTCCATCCCCGGCGAACCTTCCCAAATATCGGACGCCCAGCCAACGTGGGAATGCGTCCAGGTGGGGTCCTCATCGTGGTTGTGCTTCCAGATGATTTTGCCGGTTTTGGCGTCGACCACGTAGCCGCCGGCATTATCGGTGGTCTCGACGCCGTAGTAGACCTGGCGGCCCGGCAGATCGGGCAAGATATGCTTGATCTGCACGGTGTCGGGGTGACCGCGGTAGATGGACCAGCGAACCCTGCCGTCGGGGCCGAGCAGCGTTGTGCCATCGAAGATCTCGTCGCGGCCATCGCCGTCCACGTCGGCAATTTCGATGCGGTGCGATCCGCTGCCGCTGGTCTCCATCAAGCTGCGGAAGGTCCACAGGTTGGTCAACTTGCCGTCATAGGCGTCGAAAATCTCGTTCTCATAGAGGCCGGTCTGGGTGATGATGGAGGGCGTCTTGCCGTCCAGATAGGCAATCGCCATGTGGATGCGGGAAGATGTCTTGGCAAAATCGGTGGACATTTTTCGCCACGGGACCTTGCGCAGAACATGCCCGGTCATTCCGTCGAGAACCGCGAGCCAGGGCTGGTGGTTTTCTTCCAGGCGGCAAATGACCTCGGCCTTGCCGTCGCCATCCAGATCCCACACCACCACGGGCACGTTGAACGGGTTACCCCAGGAGAGCTCGTGGCTCATGAGCGGCCGGCGCCAAAGACTCTTGCCGTAACTGGTCATGGCCTCGAGTTCGATCCAGCGGCCGGTGTCGGGAGTGCGTTCGGCAATGGCGTTGTCGAGGCGGAAGACCACGTCCAACACACCATCGCCGTCCAGGTCGCCGAAAACCGGGACGAAGCCGCCGCCTCCGTTGTGCCCTCCGCTGCCTCCGGTCGAACCATTCGTGGCCATAACGGTGGGTTTCCAAATGGCGGCCAACTGCGTTGCGGCGCCTGCCGGATCAACCCGGGCCCATTCCGAAGGGGCTCCTTCACGGCCGCCGCCTAGAACGGGTCGCACGCGATAGTACAGGGCGGGCCGTTTCGGGGGCTGCCGGTCGAGATAGTTGGTGGAATCGGTGACCGCCTGGGCCGTGATGGATTCTCCGCCGGCGTCTGGCCGCGAGCTGCGGTAAACGTGGAAACCGGTGTTGGGCGCATCGCCGGGAAGCAACTGCCAGCTCACTAAAACGCCACCCTGGCCGCGGGAGAGCGCCACGATGCGGCGTGTCTGGTGGTGGTAGTTGGTGGTGCCGGCGGCCTCGCGCGCCACCCGAAAGCCCATATCGGGATGCCGCAGCCCCGAGTCGGCGGATCCCCCGTAGCCGCACTGAAGATAGCGCGCCGGCCGATACCACGAGCCGCCCAGAAGCGCGTGCTCACGGCTGGCCGGATCCATCAAGCGGTAGGTGTAATCCTCAAAGCTCGGGAAGGGAAATGTGTCGACGAACTGCCAGACGTTGCCGGCCATGTCGTAGAGCCCCCAAGGATTGGGCGCGCGTTTTTCCACCGGCTCCAGATAGCGGCGCCACTCGTTGTAGGAACGGTCCCCTGCCTGGCTGTAATTGGCTTTGCCGTCCGGGCCTTCGCGCCCCCAGGGATAGACCGCATCGGCGTTTCCGGCACGGGCTGCGTAAGTGAATTCCGCGGCTGTGGGCAGACGGTAAATCCGGCTCTCGCGTTTGGTGCGCCACTGGATATAGGCTTCAGCGTCGTACCGGTTGACGAAAATTACCGGATAGTTCTCCCATCCGGTTGGAATGCGCCCCTGTTCCCAGTGCAAAGGGGCGGCATGGCCCGTGGCCTGAACGAACTCGCGGTACTCTGCGTTCGTAATGGGATGGACGGCCAGTTCGAAAGCATCGACGTGGACCGTGGAACGCCCGTCCGAATAGCTGCCGGCGGGGATTTTCGCGAAGCCGTCCCCGCTGGCCCCGGTCAGTAGCGCAGGGGCCAGGAGGGCGGTCACTGCCAGAATGGTTGGTCTCATTAGGTCGCTAGAATTCGATACGTAGTCCCGTGCGGAACGCCCGCGCTCCCGAGGGATCGAGGGGGCTCGAAGCGCCCGAGACCGTAGATGCGCCGCCCACGCCGGCGATCACTCCGGCGCTGGCGGTAGAGCTGATGTTGGTTGCCGGGTCGTTGTAATTGGGGTGATTCGGGAAGTTGACCGCGGTCATTTCCCACCGGATGTTCATCCGCTCCTTCACCTTGAAAACCTTGAACAAACCGGCGTCCATGACGTTGAGCGAGGGCCCGATGATCACCCCGTTTCCGCAGTTCCCGAATGATCCGGGCGTCGGCGCCGCAAATGCGGCCAGATTGAACCACTGGTAAATGCTGCGCTGGCTCGACGGCAGATTGGGATTGGCAATGCAGTTGGGCCGGATGGTGACGCTGGCCGGAGTGGCGCTGGTGGTGTAAGCCGTGTTGGTGGGATCGGTGCCGGTCCATTGCGCCGTGAGGAAGCGCCCGGAATGGTGGGTGAAGATCACGGAAAGCGACCAGCCGCCGGCCAAAGCGTTTACTGCGCCGCTGCTGTTGCGTCCGAACCGCTTGCCTTTGCCGAACGGAAGTTCGTAGATGACGTTCCCCGTGAGGATGTTCTTCGGAATGTCGATCCAAGGACCACGCTCGCGTTTGCGGTCGTATGCGTTCTCGATGGGTTGATCGCGCTCCACGTCGCCGATATCGCGCGCCAGCGTATAGGAGAGTTGGTAGCTGAGCCCGCTCGAGGTGCGGCGCTTGGTCTCCGCGGTGAAGCCGTTATACTGGTGCCCGGCGCCGTTGGTCAGGTAGTAAATCAAGGGGAAAGTCTGGAACATTCGGCCCTTATTGATAAACAGCGTCGTGCTGGGCAGCGGCTGGTTGATGTTGTACTCGTAGACGCCTTCCCGGGTGTTGGTGCCAATGAAGGAAAGGCGGAACGCGTTGGCGCCCATCTGATGTTCGACGGTCACGTTGTACTGCATGCTGTAGGGAATTTTGACGTTTGGATTGAGGGCCGTAGGCAGAGTGACCGTGGTGGGACCAGCCGAGGCGCCGGGATAAACCAACGGTAGAATCACCGTGGGATTGGGAGTCGGGTTGGTGTAGGAGGGCTGATCGATGGCAAAGGGAATGCCGTTGCTCGAGGGACTCTCCGGCACGATGTCGTAGAAGATCCCGAATCCGGCGCGAAACACCGTATTATTTCCGATTGGACGCCAGGCCAGGCCGATCCGCGGCGCGAAGTTGTTCTTGTCGGTGCGGACCAGCGAGTCGGGAAGCCCCGCCTGGCTCGCGCTTTCAACGCCCACATAGCCGGTAGGCAACAGCGCGCTGACTTTGCTGATGCTGCTGGCCGGGACGATGATCTTACCGGAGCCGATATCGAAGATGGAGTTGTAGCCGTCGAGGTTGGTGGGGACGGGGGCCAGTTGATAGCGCACGCCGTAGTTCAAGGTGAGCGTAGGAGCGATCTTAAACTCATCGGTGATGAAGAAGTCGTAGGACCAACGCAATTCGTGATCGACGAAGTTGTTGAACGACCGCGCGCTACTAGTCGGAATCCCCAGCAGGAAATCGGCGTACGGGTATCCAGTGTAGCGGTTGGAAAATGTCACCGAACCGAACAGGTTGGTGGGGGCGCTGCCATCGGCATAGTAGATGCGGCCCACGGTGGCGCCGGCTTTCACCTGGTGGCGGCCGCGATACCAGCTAAGGACATCCTGGAACTGGAAGAACTGGTTCTTGAAACCCGGACGCCGCCAAACCTGTTGGGTGAGGTTTTGCAGGCCAAGGCCACTCCAGGTTACCAGCAGCATTCCCGCCTCATCGGGCAGATTGGGCGCCAAGCCTTGCAGGCCGAGCGATTGTACTTCGCTGAGGCCGTTGATGGGGCCGTTGCGGGGCTGATCGTTGTAGGCGAAGCCCCAGCGCAGTTCATTCACCAGGTTGGACGTGAAGGTATGGGTATAGGAAACGTTGGCGGCCTGGTTCTCGCGCTGGTTCACATCGCGGCCGATGGTGGGCAGATTGTCGTCCCAACCGCGCGAGTACTGGCGGGCCCAAGTGAAGCGGCCGAAGATGAAATCGTGATCCGAAATACGGTGGTCGATGCGGGTGGTCCAGTATGTAGCCGGGTCAAACGGGCGCGATTCCGTCTCGCGGAAGTTCTGGCTGCCGAAAACGGCGGTGTTGCCGTAGTTCGGTAACGGATAGAAGAGGCTCTGGATCTTTTGCGTTACCGAATTGATGCGTGGAGCGGGAATGATGTTGCCCGGGAACGGGGTGTTCGAATTGGACGGGTCTTTCACCGTGGTGGAAGGCAACAGACCAGAGAAATCGCCGGTCCGCCAGGCTGCCAGCGGGACCGTGGGATTGAGCAGGTCATGCACCATGCTGCCGCGGCTGGTCTCGAAAGAACCGAAGAAAAAGGTCCGGTTCTTGCCGTGATAGAGATGCGGCAAATACATGGGGCCGCCCATGGTGACGCCGGGCCAGTGCGTGATGCCCGCGCTTCCCGAGCTGGCGAACGGGTTGCGCGAGACGAACTTGGGTGTCTGATAGTAGTCGAAGCCGCTGCCGTGAATCTGGTTGCTGCCCGATTTGGAAACCACGGTGACCTGCCCCAGCGAGCCGAACTCCGCCGAGTTATTGGCCATGTCCACCCGCACCTCGGCCATGCTCTCGACGTAGTTGACCAGCGGGGTGATCTGCGTTCCGTCGCGGCCATTGCTGACGGTGATTCCGTCCACCGAGGCATCCGATTGGTTGTTGCGGCTGCCCGAGAAGCGGCGCGTAGCTGTGGAACTGGCGGCCTGGACGATTCCAGGGTTTTGGCCCACAAAATCCCACAGAGAGCGCTGGTTCAACGGTAATTGACTGATGGTTCGCGCGTCCTTGTTGTCGGAAATGCGCGCCTCTTCGGTCTGGATCAGGCTGGTGGTGTCATGAACCTCGACGATGGTTTGAATGTCGCCCACCACCAGGCGGACGTCGAGGCGGCGCAGCTCCTCGGCGGCAATCCGGACTGCGTTTACCATGTAGACCTTGAAGCCCGGCGATTCGACACGCACGTTGTACTCGCCTTCCAACAATTGGCCTACGGTGTAGTAACCAGATTCGTTGGTGCGCCCGGTGTATTTATAACCGCTGCTGACGAGGGTGGCGGTGACCGTTGCTCCAACCACGACGGCTCCGTTGGGGTCGGTGACCATCCCGGTAATGGTTGCAAAAGTTGTCTGCGAGAAGGCGGCCGTTTGAAATACCACGGCGGCCAGGAAAATACTAAAGAGTATACGTCTCATCGGCTAACCTCCTTGGCGTGTACAAAACTGCAACTTCTAACTTCTCCGACGCTCAAGACGCAGCCATGACGCCAGGCGTCGGCAACCGAAGACCCCTCGGCCTCATGGTCGAGCCTTTCCGTATTTGCCCAAATCATAATCGATCATCACTACCCTGTCAATCTCACCCGAACTGCATGATTCGCGGCCACTTATGGCCTTCTATTCCAGCCGCAGCCTCAAGATCGTCAGCGAACGCGCGGGGAAGGTGTATGTGAAGCCGTTCCTCTCCAGTGAGACCGCGAGCTGGTGCGTCGTGGGGACCACCTTCTTGTCGTCGCCGAAAGTGTGGGTGGCCTTCAGGTCGGCATGGTTCAGTTGCCAGACCTCGACGTTTTTGGCGAGCGTCCCTTCCTGGTTCTCGATGCGAGTCGCGATGTCCTGGGACTTACTGCGGTTGAGGACGTTGACGTACACACTGCGATCCTTGGCGTTGTAAGTCGCGGAGACATCGAGATAAGGCAACTGCCGGCGGTCAAGGCTGTAAGACGGCGCCTGTACCCACGCACTCAACGCTACGTTGCCGCGCTGCTTCCCGTATTCGACGATGGGGAAGTAAGTGGGCTGGAGAAACAGGCCCTGCTTATTGGTCATGATGGGCGCAATTACATTAACCATCTGGGCCAGGTTGGCCATTTTGACTACATCGGCGTGGCGCAAAAAGGAGTTAAAGAACATCCCCATGGCCAAGGCGTCCTCGAAGTTGTAGATCTCCTCCAGATGTCCCTCATTGTGGACGCGGTACCAGACGTTCCACTCGTCGTAAGCGATATAGATGGGCCGGGGGTTGGGCCGCCCCGCCTGCGCATCCCGGATGGCGGCAGCGGTGGTCTCGATATAGCGGTCGACGTTTAGCTGCGATTGGCCAAGAAATCTCTCGAGGTCGTTCTCCCGATTGCCGATGTAGGTGTGGAGCGAGATGTAATCGATCTGGTCGCGCAAGGCGGCGACCACAGTGCGGTTCCACCCGATCCAGTCGGCGCCGAAGTTACTCGATCCGCTGGCGACGAGCTTGATGGAGTTATCCACCAGGCGCATGGCCTTGGCGGCTTCCAGCGCGAACTTGGCGTAATCCTCGGCGTTCTTGTGGCCGAGCTGCCAAGGGCCGTCGATCTCGTTGCCCAGCCCCCAATAAGTCACTTTGTAAGGGGCTTCCCGGCCGTTCTTGCGGCGCTGGTCGGCCCAGTAGGTGTGGCGCGATTCGTTGGTGTACTCGACCCATTGGCGCGCGTCGTCTACGGTGCCGAGGCCGCCGTTGATGCAGATGTACGGCTCCGCGCCGATGCGCTCGGAGTAGCGCAGAAACTCGTCGGTGCCGAAGCGATTGGTCTCGAGGTCGTTCCAGGCCAGCTCCGCCCGCACTGGACGGCCATCCTTGGGGCCGATGCCATCCTTCCAGTCGTAGCCCGAGGAAAAGTTGCCGCCGGGATAACGCAGGATCGAGACGCCGAGCTTCTTGACGGCCTCCATGACGTCGGTGCGGTAGCCGTCCTTGTCGGAGAGCGGGCTGCCCTCCTCGTAAATGCCGCCGTAGATCATGCGGCCCAGATGTTCGGCGAAGTTGCCGAAGACGTTCGGGTGCACTTCACCAATGGTGCGATCGATATCAATCTTGATGCGCGCAGCGGGCGCTTGCGCGAATGCGGCGGAGGCAACCGCCAGGAGAACCGCGGACAACCGGTGCATGATGACTCCCTGAATCAAAATTATGACACGCCGGGACGTCCATGCAAGCGTTTTCAAACAGCCGACTCACGCTACCATGACTGCATGCCCCATTTTCGAGTGTTCGGGGAAACCTTTCGCGACAAGCCTCGCCACGCCGGCCCGCCAAGCCATCGGCTGCCGCTGCTGCGGGCGATTGGTTTCCTGGCGGTAGCGCTGTCGCTGGCGCGCGCGCAGCCGGCCATCGAAATCCGCGTGGATGCCGAAGTGAAGCTTGGGCCATTCCGCCCCATCTTCGCCTACTTCGGCTACGACGAGCCCAACTACACCTACGCCGCCAACGGCAAGAAGCTCATTGCGGAACTGGCCGCGCTGAGCCCCGTGCCCGTCCAGATCCGCGCGCACCATCTCCTGGTGACCGGCGATGGCACTCCGGCCTTGAAATGGGGCTCGACCAACGCCTATACCGAGGACACCGCCGGCAAGCCGGTCTACGACTGGAGCATCATCGACCGCATCTTCGACACTTACATCCAGGCGAATGCCAGGCCGTTCGTCGAGATCGGATTCATGCCCGAGGCGCTTTCCACCGAGCCGCGGCCGTACACGCGGCACTGGCCGAAGCCCGACGACGGCACGGGCTGGTCATATCCCCCCAAGGACTATACCAAGTGGGCGGAACTGGTGCGGCGCTGGGTGCTGCACTCGGTCGAGCGATACGGGAAGACGGAGGTCGGGCAATGGTGGTGGGAGCTGTGGAACGAGCCCGACATCTCCTATTGGCGCGGCACACCTGAGGAGTACGACAAGCTGTACGATTACACCGCCGATGCCATCCGGCGCGCGCTCCCCGCGGCGCGCGTGGGCGGCCCGGCAACCACGGGGCCGGGCAATGCCAAAGCCGCCGCGTATCTCCGGCAGTTCCTGGAACATTGCGCGCGCGGCGCGAATGCCGTGACCGGCAAGCGCGGCGCGCCGCTGGATTTCATCAGCTTTCACGCCAAGGGGCAGCCGCGCGTGGTGGAGGGCCACGCCCGGATGGGGATCGGCAAGAACCTGGCGGACATCGAGCGGGGACTCGAGGTGATCCACGAGTTTGCGGAATTCCGCGCGCTCCCCATCGTGCTCAGTGAGTCCGACCCGGAGGGTTGCGCGGCTTGTTCGGCGCGCCAATATCCGCAAAATGTGTATCGCAACGGCGCCCTGTATCCGAGCTACACGGCGGTGGCGCTGAGCAACATCTTCAAACTGGCGGACCGCTGCCAGGCCAATATTGCCGGGATGCTCACGTGGGCCTTCGAGTTCGAGGACCAGCCGTACTTCGACGGCTTCCGCACGCTGGCGACCAACGGAATCGACAAGCCGGTCTTGAACCTTTTTCGCATGGCCGGCCTGATGCGTGGCGACCGTGTCAAGGTGGAGAGCAGCGGCGCGGCCGGGCTGGACGCGATCCTGCAATCGGGGGTGCGCGGCGCCGCGGACATCGATGGCTTGGCCACGCGCGCCGATCGCGAAATGGCGGCGCTCCTCTGGAATTATCACGACGACGATCTGCCGGCTGCGCCCGCGCCCGTTCACCTGGAGCTTGCGGGTATTCCACCGACGGCCACCCGCGTGCTTGTCGAGCATTACCGCATCGATGATGAACACAGCAACGCCTATACGGCCTGAAAGCGGATGGGGTCGCCGGCGCAGCCGACGCCCGAGCAATACGCGCGGCTGGAAGCCGCGGGCGAGTTGCAACTGCTGCGCTCGCCCGAGTGGCTGCGGGCCAAAGACGGAAAAGTGGAGCTCCGTTTCCCGATGCCGCGCCACGGCGTCTCGCTCGTGCGCCTGAGCTGGTGACCGTTATTTCTCCAGCCCCCAGATGTCTCCTACGGTGAAGCCCTCGGGGAAGGGGTCGTCTGGGTCGACCACATACTGGGCGAAACCGGTGATCCAGGCCTGGCCGGAGAGCGTGGGCACGACGGCGCGGTACGGTCCGACGCGCGTCTCCTGGATCAGCCGGCCAGTGAAGGTCGTGCCCAGGATGCCTTCGTGCACGAAATCCTGGTGCAGCGCGAGTCTGCCCTTGGCATGCAGCGCGGCCATCCTGGCGCACGTGCCCGTGCCGCAGGGCGAGCGATCGAGCGCGCCGGTCCAGGATTCCGGGCGGGACCAGTCGAGCGCGCCGGTCGACACCACCACGGCGTTCCTGGCGTGCGCCTCGGCCCGCGACGGCGGGCCGGAAATCTGCGCGATGGTGATCCCGGCGATCCCGGGATTTTCGGGGTGCGCCACCCTCAATTGCTCGCGCGCCGCCGCTTTGATCATTTCCGCTACGCGCACGATGTCGCGGCCTTCGTCGGGAGTGAGCCGCAAGCCCAGCGGCGCCGCTTCGGCGATGACATAGAACATTCCGCCGTAAGCGACGTCAACGGTGACCGTGCCGAGGCCGCGAACCTCCACCGGGGTGTCGAGGTGGGTGGCGAACGCCGGAACATTCTGGAACGTGACCTTCTTCGCCTTGCCGCGCGCCACTTCGGCTTCCACGGCGATGAGCCCCGCGGGCGTCTCCAGCTTGAGCCGGGTGACCGGCTCGGAAACCGCGACCATGCCCGTCTCGATGAGCACGGTCACCACGCAGATGGTGTTGGTACCCGACATCGGCGGGTACTCGGTCTGCTCCATGATTACGAAGCCCGCGTCGGCTTCGGGATGCGTGGGCGGCAGGATCAGGTTGCAGTTGGCGGCGGGGTAACCGCGCGGCTCGCGCAGCATGCGGCGCCGCAAGTAGTCGGCGTGCGTTTCCAGGTAGGTCTTCTTTTCGAACATGTTCTTGCCCGGGACATCCAGAACGCCGCCCGTGATCACGCGGCCCGGCTCGCCGCAGGCGTGAGCATCCACGGCCGTAATCATGCTGGAAAATCGCAAGTTTCGCCTCCTCCACCGGTGCGGTTGCCGGTGTCCGCTACGCCAGCTTGCGCAGGTCGATGCCGGAATTCCAGTGTTCGTTGGAGCGCATCAAGTGCTCCCACGTCACCTCGCGGCCGGTGTAGGCCGCTTGCCGGCCAAGCATCGCCGTCAGCGCCGACTCCACCCCGGTGGCCGCCTGGTTATGGAACTGGCCGCTGGTGATGCTGCCGATAAACGCCTTCTGTTTTTCCGAATCGGCCTCGGCCAGATTGTCCGAGAACGACCCGCTCGCCGAGAACGCGCCACCTTGCGCTTGCTCGCTTCCCGCCCAAGTCCAGGGCTGGTCGCCGGCGATGCCCAACCGCCCGCTGTAGGGCGATTCGGAGGCGCCGCGAGTGCCGAAGAAACGCTCGCTGACTTCGAACGGCCCCTTTCCGAACTGCGTCGAGCTGAAGCTGACATGGACATCGTTGGGGTACTGGAACACGACGGCGAAGTGCGAAAAGCAATCGTCACCCGGCGCGCCGCGGCCCCTCCGTCCTCCCCTTCCGATGGCCTTCAGCGGATGGGCCTCGAGCACCCAGTTGCAGATGTCGAGAACGTGGATGTTCTGCTCGACGATGATGTCGCCCGAGAGCACGCGGTCCTGGATCCAGTTGCGCAGCCGCAACGCATTCCCGGAAGCGTTCGGCCAGGCGCGGTTTTCCGGCTGCGGGCAGTTGTAGTGCGCCTCCGCGGCCACGATTTCACCGAGCGCGCCGTCGTGGATGCGCTTGACCAGCTCCACGAAGGGCGGCGCCATGCGGATTTGAAAGCCCACATCCAGGCTCAGCCGCCCCTCTGCCTTCTTGCCGATTTCGAGCACGCGCTTCGCCCCGGCCACGTCCACCGCCACGGGCTTCTCCAGATACACGTGCTTGCCCGCCGCCACCGCCGCCGCCAGGTGTTCCAGGTGGAAATACGCCGGCGTGGCTATGACCACGGCGTCCACTTCCTTCGACTCCACCATCTGCTGGCAGGCCCTCGGCCCCACAAAGGTCTGCGACACCCCGGCATAGCCTTTGGATTCGGCGAGCTTGTCGAAGCGCTGCCTGGCCTTGTCGATCTGATCCTGAAACAGGTCTCCCAGCGCGACCACGCGCGCATCCGTATTCTGCGCGATGTTGGTGGCATCCGTACTGCCGCGCCGGCCGCAACCGAGCAAGCCCACGCGCACCGCCGAATTTGCCGCGACGCCGCGCAGCAGGTGCGGCTTCAAGATCGTAAATGCGCTGGCCATTCCCACTGCCTGGAGGAATCCGCGCCGGTCCGTGTTTTCGTCGTTCATTGACTTTGTCTCCTCACCCGATCAACTTTTCCAGGTACGCCTTGGCGGCGAGCAGGTCCGCCGTCTGCTTCTCGCCACTTATTTCGCGCTCGATGGTGAGCGGATTCTGGTAGCCGATCTTCTTGAGTTTGGCGATCAGCGCCGGGAAGTTCACCATGCCCTCGCCGATCGGGACCTCGGCGCCGAGCTTCTTGGGGTCGGTGGGGTACAACCCATCCTTGGCATGCACTCCCTGGATGTACGGCCCAAGAACTTCCACCGCGTCCACGGGGTTCGCCTTGCCATAGAGAATCAGGTTGGCCGCATCGAAGTTCACGCCGACGTTGTCCAGCCCCACTTCCCGAATGGCCCGGACCAGCGTGATGGGGGTCTCTTGCCCGGTTTCGCAGCGAAAGTTCTGCCCATTTTTCTTGCAGTACTCCGCCACGGCGCGGATCGCCTCGACGGTCTCGCCGTATAGCGGGTCATTGGGGTTTTCGGGGATGAACCCGCAGTGGCCCTGAACGGCGGGAATCCCGGCCTTCCGGGCGAAATCCGAAACCTCTTTCATGTGCGCGATACGCGCCTGGCGGTACTGGCGCGGCACCAGACCGATGGTCAGCGGCCCCTGGTAGAAGTCGTAGACCTCCGGGCCCGGACCGCTGCACACGGCCGAGGTGGCCTCCACATGGTACTTATCGAGAGCGCCGCGCAACGCCGCCACGGTGGCGTTGTCCGTAGCGTGCACGCTCACCTGGCAAGTTGGAAACCCGAGGTCGCGCACGCGCCGGATGGCCGCTTCGGGGTCCGGGGAAATGCCGAGGATGACACCCAGCCGCATCTTGCCCCGGGGCGCGGTCTGCGCGGCCGCCCGAAGCGCGGCGGCTGCCACCGCCGTCTGGAATAGTTGTCGCCGGTTGTAGATTGCCATTGTCGATGCCATTCTACCCCCTGGCGCGGGATAGCGCAGGCGGCCCTGCTCAGGCCGCTAAGCTCACGGCAGAACGGCCTCGCGAAGGCACAAGGAAGGTACCCCTCGCCCGCTGGGCCAAGGCTAAAGGAGAGGGCGCGCCCTGAACGCGCCCTCCGATCTTCCCGAAGTCCGCGGTGTGATCGAAGATCTCGGTTGATTGGTGGCCCACGAATGTGGTATGAAAACAAGTAGGGTGTTCGTTTCATACGCGATACCCGGTGGAGCCAGAGGGAGTCGAACCCTCGCCGGCGGCTTGACTAGGGCGTCCGGCGCACCAAGCTGGCCCCGAATTTGGTCCAAGAGGCCCGCACACCAGCGGGCCTTTTGTTTTACTGTTTGATCCTAAAAAGGTTCTTGCCCTTCTCCCTCCTTGACTCCACGATGTCCGTCAGCTTGGTTCGCAGGGTGGTGTCGATGGTCTTGTACGCGGCGACCTTGCCGCGTTTGCGAAGTTCCTTTTCAAATTCAGATACAGAGGTCCATTTGTACCCGGCTTCGTTAAGCAGAGCCGTTACGGCCTGTCTGACGCTAAGATCCGCAAAGTTCGCCTCTGCCGTAGCAGTAGCTACCGGGTGTGGAGATGGGACCTGAGCAGCCGCGGCATCCTTCGCGGCGTCGCCCTTGGGGAAGAACAACTCCCGCGCTGAGCGAATGATCCCACCTTTCCGGACAAGTTCCTCCCGCTCCATGCGTAGGTCCTCCAGGAGGTGCTCCACCTGCCCCATCCGCTCCTCGGTTCGCCTTAGCTCCTCGTCCATCTGGGACTTGGAGACTGCGGTATCACTTGTCATAGGTTCCTCCAGCACCATTCTACTCCCCGTGGTGGACGGAGTCAAGAGGGAGTGGGACCCCAGGTAGCGGAGGCGGAGCCGCGGCCCACGGTCCCCGATGGAAATGGCAGCCGCGAGGCGGCCGCGGAGGACGGGGAACCGGGCCGGTCGCGCCCGGGGTGCGGCCCGGGTTAAGCATCCGGCCTCATGCTCTGCGGGGACCGCCGCCACACCGACTTAGCGCACCACCGAAGGCTCGAGCCCCACTATCGGATCACGTTAAGTTGCACCCTGCATGACCGGCGCTGGCCCAGCCGGCACGCAGTGTACAATGGCTTGGAACCAGCGTGGAGGCGCAATGGAATATTACACCTGGGACGACCTCGAAAAAGAGGTCCTGAGCAAGGGCATTGCCCGGAAGATCATCACGGGTGAAAAGGCCATGGTCGCTCAGGTCTTCCTGGACAAGGGCGCGGTGGTGCCCGAGCACCACCACGAGAGCGAGCAGATCACTTATATTCTCGAAGGCGCATTGAAATTCGAAATCGAAGGCCGGGAAATCGTCGTAGCCAGAGGGCAGGTTCTGCGCATCCCCTCCAACGTGCCGCATCGCGCTGTGGCGCTCGAAGACACCCTCGATCTCGACATCTTCAGCCCCATCCGCACCGACTGGCTCACCGGCCAGGACCATTATCTGCGCCGGAGGTAAACGCCATGGACCTGGGACTGAAAGATCGCGTAGCCATCGTGGCGGCGTCGAGCCAGGGCTTGGGCAAAGCCGTTGCCCTGGGGCTCGCCAGGGAAGGCGCGAAGCTCGCCCTGTGCGCGCGCACGGAATCCACGCTGAACGCCACCGCGGAGGAGATCCGCCGCGAAACCGGCGCGGAAGTGATGGCGCGCGCGCTCGACGTCACGGTCCACGAACACGTGCGCCAATTCGTCGCTGGCACGGTCGAGAAGTTCGGCCGCCTCGATATCTGCGTGGCCAATGCCGGCGGGCCGCCCTCGAAGACCTTCGCCGAAACCACCGGCGAAGACTGGCAGGCCGCCGCCAGGCTCAACCTGATGAGCACGGTTTACCTGGCCATGGAAACGCTGCCGGTGATGCAACAACGGCGCTGGGGCCGCTTCATTTCGATCACCTCCGTGGCGGTGAAACAGCCGGTCGACGGATTGATCCTCTCCAACGCCGTGCGCGCCGCCGTCAGCGGGCTGATCAAGACGCTTTCGAGCGAATACGGACCCTCGAACGTGCTGGTCAACAATGTCTGCCCCGGATACACGGCCACAGCGCGACTCATCGAGCTGGCCCGCGCGCTCGCTGCGAAGCAGGGCGTCGAGCCGAAGGAGATTGAAGATCGCTGGGCGCGGCAGAGCCCCCTGGGCCGCATTGGCCGCCCCGAGGAATTCGCCAACCTGGTGGTCTTCCTGGCATCCGAGCGTGCCAGCTACATCACCGGCGCGTCCATCGCCGTGGACGGCGGCATCGTCAAGGGAATTTATTGATCGTACGTACGACTCTACCCACTCGTACGTATGATATGCTGAAACCTGGAGAACCAAGATGCGCGTGACCGCTTCGAAACTGCGCGAGAATGTCTACCGGATTCTGGACGAGGCGATCGAAACCGGCGTGCCGGTTGAGGTCGTCCGCAAGGGAAAGGTCTTGAAGATCGTACCCGAGAAGCCCGCCTCCAAGCTCGACAGGCTGAAGAAAAGGAAGTTGTTTGTAGGTAATTCCGACGACATCATCGGCATGGACTGGTCCAAGGAATGGACCGAGTTGAAATGACGGTCTACCTGGACACTCACATCCTCGTGTGGCTCGGCCAGGATGAGAGGAACAAACTCGAAGAAGCTGCTCGCCGGGTCATCGAAGACTGCGACCTCGTGGTTTCGCCGGCCGCTGTTCTGGAGTTGGAACTACTCCACGAAATTGGCCGGCTGCGCACGTCCGCGTTGACAGTGGTGGACATGCTGGCAACGGATATTGGTCTTCGCGTTTGCGAGTTACCATTCCGGACGGTGGTGGAGTACGCGCTGAAAGAGAACTGGGGCCGGGATCCGTTCGACCGTTTAATCGTGGCGAATGCCAAGGCTGCGGAGGCGCCGCTCCTCACCAGAGACGCAAAAATCCGCCGGCACTATTCTCGCGCCATCTGGTAGAACCTTCGCCCTCACACTCCCCGCAGCCGCTCCGCCGCCGCTTCCGGCGTGATGTCGCGCTGCGGTGTGGCCAGCATCTCGTAGCCCACCAGAAACTTCCGCACCGTTGCCGAGCGTAGCAGCGGCGGATAGAAGTGGATGTGCAGGTGCCACTCGTCGTGCGGCGCCCCGTCGGTGGGCCGCTGGTGGAACCCCATCGAATACGGGAACGAAACGTGGAACAGGCGGTCGTACCGCGCCGTGGTGCGCTTGAGGATGGCCGCCAGGCCGTCGCGCTCCGCGTCCGAAAGCCGGTCGATCGCCGTCAGGTGCCGTTTGGAAATCACCGTCGTTTCGAACGGCCAGACGGCCCAGAACGGAACCACCGTCAGGAAGGCATCGTTCTCTTCGACTATCCGGCTGCGCGCGGCCTGCTCCAGTTTCAGGTACTCGCAGAGCAGGCATCCGCCCCGCTCCTGGCGCCATGCCCGTTGTGACGCCTGTTCCTTGGAAACTTCATTCGGCAGGGCGTGGCTCGACCAGATCTGGCAGTGCGGGTGCGGATTGCTCGCGCCCATCATGGCGCCGCGGTTCTCGAAAATCTGCACGTAGTTGATGGCCGGATTCGCCCCGAGCTCGGCATACTGCTCGACCCAGACGTCCACCACTTTCCGCAGGGCGGCCGGGTCCATGCCCGCGATGGTGAGGTTGTGCCGCGGCAGGAAGCAGACCACCCGGCAGATGCCGGGTTCGGATTCTGCGATGAGCAGTCCGCCTTTCTCGAAACGGTCCACCGGCGTGGACGGTTTGAGCGCCGCGAAATCGTTATCGAAAACAAACGTCGAGGTGTAGTTGGGATTGCGCACGCCGCCGGCCCGGGCATTGCCGGGACAGAGGTAGCATTCCGGATCGTACTCCGGCTCGGCGTCCGCGCCGCCGGTCTCCACCTGCCCGTGCCACGGCCGGTCGGTGCGTTGCGGAGACACCAGCACCCATTCGCGCGTGAGCGGGTTATAGCGCCGATGAGGATCTTGCTTCCAATCGAACATGTACTTTCATGTTAGCCGTAGCGCCGGCGGTCTTGCCGCCGGTGTGTTCCAGTCCCGACAACCCCACCGGCGGCAAAGACCCGCATCGGGCGTTCCGCCGCCGGCGCTACCTTCCGCTCACGAAGCGGTTTCCCTGGATGAAGAACCGCAACGGCAGCTCGGCGCACTGGCTGATGCCAATGCGACAAGTCACGCCGATCTCAAACGCCCGCCCCTCGGCCGGCTCGCACACCACCAGTCGGCCGCGCGTCACATTAGCGCCGTTGTGGGCGCGCGTGATCCCCATGGCCAGCGTCAGTTTGCCCGGTCCGGAGGCCAGGTCCTCCGTCCTGCGAGCGGCCGGCCGCCGCTGGCGCATGATCTCGATTCCGGCCAGCGGCTCCAGGGCCCGCACCAGCACGCAGCCGGGTTTGCCCGCCGGTTCGGCCACGATATTGAGGCACTCGTACATCCCGTAGATGAAGTATACGTAGGCGTGGCCGGGTGGGCCGAAAATCACGCGGGTGCGGTCTGTAAGGCCACGCGCCGAGTGCGAGGCGAGATCGTTGCCGCCCAGGTACGCCTCGGTCTCCACGATGACCCCGGCGGCCCTTCCGTGCACCAGCACCTTGCCGAGAAGACCGCGCGCCACCTGGATGGTCGGCCGCTCATAGAAACCGCGCTTGAGAATGGGACCGAACCCCATCGGGTAACATCTTCCCTCATCCGCCGGTACAATGGAAAGCGCGCCCATGCGATTATTTACTGGCTTGGATTTGCCGGCGGGGGTGGTCCGCAACTTGGAGGAGCTTCTCGAACGGCTGCGCCCTACCGCGCGGATTCACTGGAGCGTTCCCCGGAACCTCCATATCACCACGAAATTCATCGGCGAGTGGCCCACTGAGCGGCTCGGCGAGATGAAGGCCGCGCTGGCGGCGCTGGAATCCCGGCCGCCGATCGCCGTGCACATCCGCAAGGTGGGGTTTTTCCCCAATCCGTACTCGCCGCGCGTGTTCTGGTGCGGCATCGACGCGCCCGGACTCGAGGCCCTGGCCGACCATACCGACCGCGCCACGGCGGCCTTGGGAATCGCTCGTGAGGCGCGCGCCTTTTCGCCGCACCTGACCCTGGCGCGGATTAAAGAGAGGGTGGATCTTCAACCGCTGCGCGAAGCCGTTGCCGGGCTGCCTTCGCTCGATTTCGGGCAGTTCCAAGCGGCCAGCTTCTTTCTCTACCAGAGCACCTTGAGGCCGTCCGGTTCCGTGTACACTAGACTTGCGGAGTTTCCGCTCGCACAGCCATGATGCCAATCCTGGTCCTGCTGGTCGCGTATCTCCTCGGCGCGGTTCCGTTCGGATATCTTCTGGTCAAGTGGAAGACCGGCGCCGACGTGCGCTCGGCGGGGAGCGGCAATATCGGCGCTACTAACGTGCTGCGCACCTCCGGACGCGCCTCCGGCATCGCCACGCTCCTGCTCGACATCGCCAAAGGCTACCTCGCGGTCTGGATTGCCGGCCGCCTCACCGCCCATGACTGGCTCTGGATGAGCGCCGCCGCGCTGACCGTCATGGCCGGGCACGCTTACCCTGTATCTCTGAGGTTCAAAGGTGGAAAGGCAGTGGCCAGCTTCGTGGGCTCGTTTCTATATCTTACACCTGTAGCACTTGGGGCGGTTCTGGTCGTGTTTGTCGTCGTGGTGGCCTGGACGCGTTACATTTCCATGGGTTCGATCACTATGGCGGCCACCTTGCCACTGGCAATGTGGCTCATTGTACATCCGCCGCTGCCGCCCATCATCGCCGCTATCATTGCCGGCGCATTCATAATCTACAAACATAGTAATAACATCCGGAGGCTGCGTTCCGGAACGGAGCACGTGTTTGGTTTCGGAGCGCGCAAGCCGTGAAAAGCCTCGCCATCATCGGAGGTGGAAGCTGGGGCACCGCCCTAGCCATTGTCCTTGCGCCCCGGTTCCCGCGCGTGCGTCTATGGGTCTACGAAGCCGACCTGGCCGCGCGCATGACAGAGACCCGCGAAAACGATGTTTACCTGCCGGGTTTTCAGCTACCCCGGCACGTGGAGATCGTCAACCAGTTTCCCGCGGTGTTGGATGGCGCGGAGATCGTCCTCAGCGCCATACCGTCTCACCTGGTGCGCGGCCTGTACCAGCAGATGCTCCCGTTTCTGAACGAATCCATGGTATTCGTCAGCGCCACCAAGGGGCTCGAGAACGGCACACTTCTACGAATGTCGGAGGTGATCGGAGAGGTTCTGCAAGCTCGCCTGGCTCCTCGCGTGGCGGCCATCTCCGGGCCGACCTTTGCCCGTGAGGTTGCATGGTTTGAGCCTACCGCTCTGGTGGTGGCTTCCACCGACCGCGCCCTCTCGGAATGTATCCAGGAGACTTTCTCGGGTCCCACTTTTCGACTGTATGCGAGCTCAGATCCTATAGGTGTAGAAATTGGTGGCTCGGTCAAGAACGTAGTGGCCATCGGCGCGGGGGTGTTGCACGGCATGGGGCTGGGCCATAACGCCATGGCGGCTCTCATCACTCGCGGTCTGGCGGAGATTACACGCCTGGCGGTGGCCATGGGAGGTAAGGCACAGACACTGGCCGGCCTGGCGGGACTCGGTGATCTGGTGCTGACCTGCGGGGGTGAGCTCAGCCGCAACCGGGCGGTAGGTGTGGAACTGGCCCACGGCCGGAAACTGGATGAGATTGTCGGCTCCATGAAAATGGTCGCCGAGGGGGTCAAGACCACCAATGCCGTGGCAGACCTCGCCAGGCGGCACTCCGTCGAGATGCCCATCTCCGAACAGATGTTTCAGATGTTACACTTTGGGATATCTCCGCGCGAAGCCATCCAGCGGCTCATGGAACGCTCGTTAAAAGCCGAATAGGGTAACTTCGAATTATTCCCTTGCGGAACGCAACCTCGGATGCCAGAACGGGTTAAGACCGGTATGGGAGGAGCCACGGCGGCTCTGGACTATGACGCGGAGTTGATGCTCCGTGTCAAGGAAGGAGATGGTGCCAGCTTCGGGCTCTTGTTGGAGAAGCACCGCTCTCCCGTTGTCCACTTTCTCTACAGAATGGTCCAGAATCATGCCGTGGCTGAGGAATTGGCGCAGGAAGTTTTTCTGCGAGTGTACCGTTCGCGGAGTTCCTACGAGCCGACGGCCAAGTTTACGACGTGGCTGTTTCGGATCGCCACGCATCTGGCCTTGAATTCGCTCCGCGACGGGAAGAATGACCGTTCGCAGGAACGGTTGGACGGCGGCTCCTCCGACCTGCCTGCCCGGCAGGTATCGGATAGCAGGCCATCGGTGGAGCAGGCCATGGTGTACCGGGCCCGGCTTGACGAAGTGCGCCAGGCCGTGATGGCGCTGCCTGAGAAGCAAAGGGCGGCGGTGTTGATGCACAAGTATGAGGAAATGGAATACTCGCAGATCGCCAGGGTGCTGAGATGCTCGGAATCTGCGGTGAAGTCTCTGTTGTTTCGGGCGTATGAAACGTTGCGCGCTCGTTTGGCCCATATGGCTTAGTTATGATAGGAAGCCTTCAGCAGTCAGCGTTCAGCCGTGCGGTGTAGCTGATTGCTGACCGCTGACGGCTTCTCTTAGGGAAGAAGAGGTTGGTATGAAGTGCCCGATTGAGACCCGGGAAAACGCGGAGTTGCTGCTGGCGTACTGTGCGCGGACACTGGACGCCGAAAGCACTGCGATCCTGGAGCGACACATGGAAATCTGCCCGGCTTGCCGTGAGTTCGCCCACGGCCAGCGAGCGGTCTGGGAAGCGCTGGACGCTTGGGAAGCGGCGCCCGTGACGCTGGATTTCGACCGGCGGCTCTACCGGCGCATCGATCGGGAAGTCTCGTGGTGGCATCTGTTGATGCGGCCCTTCCGGCCCGTACTGGCCGGCCATGGGTTGCCTATCGTGGCGGCTGCGTGCCTGGTAGTGATGGCGGGGGTGCTGTTGCAGCGTCCTGCCGGCACGCCGCCCGTGGGGCAGCCGCAGGCCGCGCAGTTGGAAGCTTTGCAGCCTGACCAGGTGGAGCATGCTCTGGACGCCATGCGCATGATCGGAGAGTTCAGCCACCGTGTGCCGGGGGATGTGGCTGACTCGAAGATGTGACGAATGAACCGCGCTCCCCAAGTCGGCGCAATCCTGTGGCTGGCGGCGGCCTCCAGCCTGTTGGGGCAAAAGGCTCCGAAACCGAAGCCGGCTCCTCCGCCCTCGCCTCCGCCGCGGGCGGCGGCAGTGCGCCCGAATGCCCTGCCCCAGAGTGCCCTGAAGCAAGGGAATGGCATTCCCAAGGCCGGGGCCGGGCGGATTCTGAATCCCGGGAACCCCGTCCTGCGGATGATGGCGATGCCGCCCGAACGGCGCGAACAAATGTTGGAGAGACTGCCGGCGCAGCAACAGGTGCGGCTTCGCCAGGCCCTCGGGAATTTTGACCGGCTTCCGCCCGCGGAACGGAACCGCCAGCTCGGGATCCTCAATATGTACGCCAACCTGCCGCCCGAGAAACAGGCCACCCTGACCAGTCAGATCCAGCTTTTTAACCATCTTCCCGACGATCGTATTCTCGTCCTGCGCCCGGAATTGGTGAATTTACACCGCATGTCGGAGAGCGAACGGAGCGACCGCATCGCCAGTGAAGAGTTCAAGGGCAAGTTCACCCCGGCCGAGCAGAAGATGCTCCAGGAAATCTCCCCCTACTTCCCGTTTACCCTCCGGTAGCCCGTCTGGTACCTAAGACCCTATTTCTGCTGAAAATGAACATTGTCTCAGGCCGAGAATTCTGTTATTGTCTTGACGTAACAAGGTATCCGGCGTCCGAAATACGGTTCGACACGCTGGCGGGGATGGGCCGGCTGGCCGAAGAGGACCAGGCGCAGACTTCGCGCGATGAATTCGTCTCGCCTGATCTCAACCCTGACTGAGTTGGAAAGGTGGGCATACGAGATTTGCCGAGCAGACCCGGGCGCAGGCGAAGCGGTGTCTTCTGCCGCCCCTTGCCATCCTGATGTGGGTGACGCTGCAAGGGGCTCCCTTGCGGGCGGTTCCGCTTGCGGCCTATACATCGGGTCTGGCCCTCGGCAACCAGGCTGCCCCCGGGGTCTCGTTCGGCCTGGATTTCACCGTGATCTCGGCTATCTCCGTCACTGCGTTGGGGGCGTTCGATGACCTCGGTCCGGACCTCGACGCCACCCAGTCCAATGGGTTCATTGGACAGATCAGCGTGGCGATCTTTAGCCAGGCCCTCCAAGAGGCGGTCACGCCCGTCTTGACGTTTCAGGGCAACGGAGACACGCAGGACGGGGCATTCCGGTTCAAGAACCTGAACACGCCCGTGACTCTATTGCCGGGAGACTACAGCGTCGTTGCCGAAGGCTTCAGCTCCAACGATCTGCTGGGGAACATGCAGTGTCTCAACAACACGTCCTCGAACCTAACCTGTCTCACCGATCCCTATGGTTTTGCGCCACCCAATATGCAAACCAACGGCTTCTTGATTCAGTTCACAGGCTCGGGACGGTACTCAACCGCGGGGATCGGCATTCAATATCCCACGCTCATTCAGGGGCAGGAATCGCCACACGCGACGTTGCCGAATGAATATCTGGCGGGCAATTTTGTGTTCGCCGCAGAATCCTCCGTCCCGGAACCCTCGGTGTTTTGGCTGGCTGGCGGCGGCTTCACGGTGATGCTGATTCGGCGCCGCCGGCTTCGCCGCCATGGGGCGGAGTAGCCGCCCAAGACCTTAAGAGCAAGTTCACCTACAACCGCGCAGAACATGCTCCGAGAGATCTGCCCCTACTTCCCGTTTACCGGCAGGTAGCCCGTCTGGGCCGCCAGAACCATATTCCTCGCCCCTATCGAAAATAAATATTGTCTTCCACCGAGAATTCTGTTACCTTTTTTGAACCAATAAGGTATCCGTGTCCGAAGAGCGGATTCGGGAAGGAGGGCCGATGAGAAGAAGCGCCGTAATCGAGAATAGCAGCGCAGCTTACCGGGAGATGCTGCTGGAAAAACGCGAGGAGGTCCTGTCGGGTTTGGGCATCAAGTTCGACATGCTGGCGCGGATGGGCCGCCTGGCCGAGGACGACCAGGCGCAGATCTCCAACGAGGAAACCGTCTCGCTACATCTGAACAGCCTGGATTACGTGCAGCTCCGGCTGATTGAAGAAGCCCTCGACCGGCTGAATTCGGGCGACTACGGCATCTGCCTTTCCTGCGAAGAGCCGATCCCGCCCAAGCGGCTGCGCGCGCTGTCTTGGGCACGATATTGCGTGAGGTGCCAGGAAGCCTTGAGCGGGGAGGCGCAGCAGGAAGGGAACGACGGACGGTTCCGTCTGCCCATCGTGATCAGGCAATAGAGCCGATTAGAGGTGCGGATCGAGCATCTTCTGCACTTCGGACTTCCCGATCGCTCCCACGCGCTGCTCCACTACGTCGCCGTCCTTGAACAATAGCAGAGTCGGAATGCCCCGAACGTTGTACCGCATGGCCGTGCTGCCGTTGGCATCCACATCCAGCTTGCCAACTCTTACTTTGCCGGCATACTCGGTGGCCACGGTGTCAATCGTGGGCCCCATCTGCCGGCAGGGGCTGCACCACTCAGCCCAGAAATCCACCAGAACCGGCAGATCCGACCGCAGGACGTCCTGGTCGAATCCCGCATCGGTGAAGGTTAACGTGTTCTGACCTGCCATTTGATCTCCCGAATTATTAGAATCGTTTTCCGCCAAAAGGATTCACGCCCGCCCCGGCAACCAACTGCCGGTACAGGGCCGAATACCGGGCGGCGGAAGCCCCCCATGAGAAGTCCTGCGCCATGCCGCGCCGCATCATGCCGCGCCAAACGTCCTGGTCCGCAAACGCTTGGGCGGCCGCCCGGACCGCGTCTAAGAGCGCCTTTCCGGAATACTCCGTGAACTTGAACCCTGTGCCTTCCTCGATGGTATCATCCAGCCCGCCGGTGGCGCGAACCACCGGAACCGTTCCATATCGCAAGCTGTACATCTGGTTCAATCCGCAAGGTTCGTAGCGGCTGGGCATAAGGAACATATCCGCGCCGGCCTCGATGCGGTGCGCCAGCGCGTTGTCGAAGCTGATCCGCACGGCCATGCGCCCGGGGTGGTCCGACGCCATTTTCAGGAAGAACTCTTCATACTCCGGCTCGCCGGTTCCGAGCGCCACCAGGCACATGCCCTCTTCGGCGATCTCGGCGGCCACTTCCGCCAGAATATCGGCGCCCTTTTGCAGCGTAAACCGGGAAACCATTCCGATGAGCGGGCCTTTCATGGCGTCCGGAGGCAGGCCGAATTCTTCCAGCAACTGCTCCTTGCAAACCTGTTTCCCGCCAAGATCGTCCGCCGAGTAGCGGGCGGCGATGAGCGGATCGGTTTCCGGATTCCACTCGCGGTAGTCCGCCCCGTTGAGGACGCCGGTGAGCACATCCGCGCGGGCGCGCAAGGCCCCATCCAGGCCGAAGCCGTACTCGGGCGTTTGGATTTCGCGGGCATACGTGGGACTGACCGTGTTGAGCGCGTCGGCGAATCGAATGCCGCCCTTGAGGTAGCTGATGCGGCCGAAGAACTCCATGCCATCGGGCCCGTGGACGCTGGCATCCAGCCCCGCCTGCGCCAGCGCCGTCTTGGGGAACAGGCCCTGGTACCCCAGGTTGTGGATGGTGAACAGCGTCTTGATGCCGAGGAAAGTCGGATCGGAGGCGAACGTCGAGCGCAGGTAGGCGGGGACCAGCCCCGCTTGCCAGTCGTGGCAGTGGAGCACCTCGGTGCGGAACAGAAACCGCGCTACCGCCAGCGCGGCGCGGGCCAGCACCGCAAAACGGACATGGTTGTCCGGATAGTCCACGCCCGATTCGCCGTAGAGTCCTTGGCGATCGAACAGCGCCGGGCAATCCACCAGGTAGAACGGAAACTCCGCCGGGGCCTGATAAATGGCGGTGTCATAGCGCGCCGGCCCAAAGTGTATGGAAAGGCGATCATAGACCCGCCCCGCGCTCTTGAGATCGATCGAACCGTAGCGCGGAATCACCACCGCGGCTTCGTCGCCAAACGCCCGGAGAGCGGAGGGAAGAGATCCGACGACGTCGGCCAGGCCCCCCGTCTTGGCGAGCGGTGCGGCCTCCGAGGCAACCATCAGAACGCGGGCCACAGGGGAATTGTAGCAAGCCTCCGGTGATATGATTGCCTCTGAACGGTAAACCCCGGTGCCGCCCGAAGAGGTTCTCGCCAGGCTTCGTGAAAGGATTGTCGCATTCGCGGCATCTCATCTATCGAGAGACGCCGCCGAAGATCTCGCGCAGGAGACGCTCATGCTATTGCATGAAAAGTACGCGCACCTCGAGCGCCCGGAAGATCTGGTGCCGCTTTCCCTCCAGATTGTGCGGTTCAAGATCATGAGCCTGCGTCGGAAGGCGGCCAGGCGCGGCGAGTACAGCCAGGTCTCCATCACCGACATCCCACTGCCGGACCTGGATTCCAACCCGGCGGACTATTTGGAACGCACGGAGATGCTGGAACGGCTCACGCGCGCCATAGGGCAGTTGGGAGGGCGCTGCCGGGAGCTCATCCGCCTCAAACTTCAGGGCAGGAGCTTTCCGGAGATCCGGAAGATCATGGGCGCGGGCGCCATCAACACGGTTTACACCTGGGACCACCGCTGCCGCAAACACTTGCTCGAATTGATGGGCGGCGATTGGGAGCCGAAGCGATGAGCCGGGAAGACATCGAGAAGCTGCTGGGTGGATACGCCACCGGCACGCTCACGCCCGAAGAGCGGCAGGCGCTGTTCGCGGCCGCGCTGAGCGACCAGGAATTGTTCGACGCGCTGGCGCGGGAGCAATCGCTGCGCGACCTGCTGCGCGACCCGGCCGCGCGGGCGCATCTCCTGGCCGCGCTCGAGGATGCGCCGGAGCCCGGTTGGAGCGCCCTCTGGGCCCGGTGGCGGCGTCCGTTGGCCATCGCTGTGACGGTGGCCGGGGTGGCCGGCATGGGGGTCTTCCTGGCGCGGCGGAACATGCAGGCTCCTCGGCCGGTGACTGTGGCGCTGATGAAGCCGCCGCCCGCACCGGCAGCCCCGGCGAAGCCCGAGCTCCAGACCGGGCCGGCGCAGGTCCGGGTGGCGCGCGAGGCCAAAGCGAAGAAGGCGAAGGCCCCGCAACCGGCGCCGCCCGCCGAAGCGCCGGTAGCAATCGCCGAGGTAAGGCCCGCCGAAACCGCAACTCGGCGTGCGTTATTCTACGCGGGCCGCGCGGAGAAGGCGGCCGCGGTTCCTCCGTCTGCGCCCAATCAGGGCGCTCCTGTTCCGCAGCAGCGCGCACTGGCTGCCACGGACAGCCTTCTGCTGCCCGCTGCGCCAGTCTCAGCGGGGTCTGAGGTGCGCCTTGGAGTGCGCTACAGCGTCTTGCGAAGACTGCCAGGCGGCGAGTTTGCGGAGGTGGATCCGGACCAGGAACTGCCGGCCGGCGAGACCGTCAAGCTGCGATTCGTGCCCAACGATAGCGGCTATCTGTCTGTTCTGGAGAGCGGCCCCGGCGGTTTGCGGCGAACCGTCGCGACCAGCCGCGTGGAACGCTCGACGGCGTTCGAGACGCCCGAGTTGAAACCGGGCGAGCCCGGCCAGAACCAGTACTACGTGCTGTTCACGCGCCGGCCTCAAGCTGCGTTCACCGCCGCGAGCCAGTCCTTCGCGGGGCCGTCTGGCGCGAACCTCATCCCGATGGGGACGCATCTCGGGGAACGCGCCGCCTATGGAGTAACCGCCAGCGGCGATCCCGGTTCGCAACAAGTGACCTTCACCATCACGTTGAAGTATAAGTAGCGGCGCCGGCCACGGCTTCCAGGAAGCGGCGCGCCACCTGGGGGGCGTCGAACTGTTCCACCCACTGTGCGCCCGCCCTGGCCAGAGCGGCCCGGGTTTCGGGCGAGCGATAAAGCGCTTCCATGCCGGCGGCCAGCGCTTCCGGGCTTTCGGGCTCCACCAGCACCCCGTGCGGCGCCACCTCCGGAATGGCGGCCGCGCGCGAGGCCACGATGGGCTTGCCGGCTGCCATGGCTTCCAGCAGCACGATGCCGAAGCCTTCCTGGACGCTGGGCAGGCACAAGAGATCGGCGCGGTTGTACTCAGCCAGGAGCCCGGCGCGCGAAATGTCGCCCAGCCACACTACCGTCTGCTCGAGCTTCAACTCGCGCGCAAGCCAGTGCAGCATGGGCGCGCATGGGCCATTGCCCACTATACGGACCTCCAGGCCCGGGATGCGGCCGCCGAGCGCCACGGCGGCGCGCAGCAGCACGTCCACGCGCTTGCGCCGGTACAGACGTCCGACGAACAGCACGGTAAACCGCGAGGAATGGGCCGGGTGGAGTTCGAGCAAGCGGCGCCACTCGCCCAGATCGATCGGCTCGGGGACGATGGCGGGCAGCTCGCGCAAACCGTAGAACTCCCGCGCCCGTTCGCCGGAGTAGCGGCTGGTGACCAGGACGCGGGCCGCGCGCTTTACGTGCAGGCGCTCACAGCGCGCCTGCCACGACATCGTGAGGCGCGTCAGCCCCGATTCGAAGCGCACCTCGTCGGCAATCACCCCCTTGAGAGCGGCGACGTGCGACGGGCTGCCGGCGATGCGATAGCCATCCATATCGAAGCCGACCGTGAGATCGGCCCGAGAGGGGCTGAGCGACCCGTTGAACCAAAAGCGCTCCAAGGTGTACACGGGCAGGCGGACGCGCGGAGTCTCGATCTCCACGGCGTGGCCCAGACGTTCGAGTGCCTTTGCCAGGACGTGAATCCCGACGTAGGTGCCGCTGCCGTGCCGGATATCCAGCGGAGTAGAAGTGAGGAATCGGATTCGCACTGGGCGCACGACCATGATACCGGCTGTCTGGCCCCCTTTGCAGGCCAATTTGAAAATCGCATTGGCGTGCGCGTTGGCCTCGCTCAGTCGATAATAGAAGAGGAGTGCACCATGACCGTCGCGCCCGGTGTGATTTTGCCCGAATCTGAGATCGCTGCCATCTGCCGCCGTTACCAGGTCAAGGAACTCGCCCTGTTCGGTTCGGCTGCGCGGGGCGAGCTGCGGCCCGACAGCGACATCGACCTGCTGGTCGAGTTTTTGCCTGGGGCCGAGGTAGATCTCGTCGAGCACCTCGCGGCCGAGCGGGAACTCTCCGAGTTGCTGGGGCGAAAGGTCGATCTGGTCTCCAAACGGGCGCTTCGGAAGGCCTTGCGAGAAGACGTCCTCTCCCAAGCCCGTTACATCTATGCGGCGTGAGCCTCGCGCGCGGCCGCCATCGTGCGCCACGAGCCTATTTCAAGAGCCGGCGGAATTCATCCACGGACATTCCGGAACTGTGGATGATCGTGTAAAGGGTACCCTTGGGAACGCTCTTAGAGAAGTGCATGGGGACGGTCAGCGCGCGGCGGTCACTCGGGCGAAACATGGTGAGGTGGCTTCCTTTCTGACGCCATTTTGCGAATCCCGCCCGCTCCAGCGCCCGGACAACTTCCTTCGCCTTGAGGTCCGGCAGCTTACGCGACATTCGAAAGGGTTACCTGAATCAGAGCATTCAAGACTGTTGCGGTTTCGTGCCCCACCGGAATCGGCTCCTTGTGCGCGGCAAGGTTCTCGAGGTGCAGCTCAATCGCCTCGCGTGCACTAGCGGTGGCCTGCTCGACGGTCTTCCCGAAAGAGATACATCCAGGCAATGCCGGCACGAGAACGGTGTACCCGCTTTGCCCATCCGGGATCAGGTTGATCTGGTAAGAGTACACCTTGTTTGTCCTGCGCATACCTTTATTGTGCACCCTCGGCGCCAGAGAGCAAGCGTTAAACTGAAACCGGAATGCCCAAAGCAGTCTGTCTGTTGAGCGGCGGCCTGGACTCGTCCACCTGCTTGGCCCTCGCCCGGCGCGAGGGCTACGCCTGTTACGCGCTCTCTTTCGATTACGGGCAGCGCCACAAGATCGAGCTGGAAGCCGCCCGGCGAGTGGCCGCCAGCATCGGGGTGGAGCGGCACCTGGTGGCGCATATCGGTCTGGACGCGTTCGGCGGCTCGGCGCTCACCGGCGGCCTCGCCGTGCCCAAGGCGCGCTCCACGGCCGAGATGAGCCACGGCATTCCCGTCACCTATGTCCCCGCGCGCAACACCATCTTCCTTTCCTTCGCGCTGGCGTGGGCCGAGGTGCTCGAAAGCTCGGATGTCTTCATCGGGGTGAACGCCCTCGATTACTCGGGCTATCCCGATTGCCGGCCCGAATATATCGAAGCCTACGAGCGCATGGCCAACCTGGCCACCCGGGCGGGCGTGGAGGGCCGCGCGCGCCTCAAAATCCATACGCCGCTGATGCGCCTGACCAAGGCTCAGATTGTGAAACTGGCGCGCGATCTGGGGCTGGACTTCTCCCTGACCTTCAGTTGTTACGATCCCGGCCCGGAGGGCCGGCCGTGTGGCCAGTGCGATGCGTGCCTGCTGCGGCGCAAAGGTTTTTCCGAGGCCGGAGTTGAAGATCGCTGAGCTGTTTTACTCGATTCAAGGCGAAGGCTCGCTGGTGGGCGTGCCCTCGGTGTTCATCCGCGCCAGCGGCTGCAATCTGCGGTGCGCGTGGTGCGACACGCCGTACACCTCATGGCGGCCCGAGGGCGCCGATCTCACGCTCGGTCAGATCCTGGATGAAGTGAAGGCCCACCCCGCGCGGCACGTGGTGGTAACCGGCGGCGAGCCGATGATCGCGCCCGAAATCGTTCCGCTCACCGAGCGGCTGCGCGAATTGGGCTTGCACATCACCATCGAGACCGCCGGCACGGTCTTTCAGCCCGTGGCCTGCGACCTGATGAGCATCAGCCCCAAGCTCGCCAACTCCACGCCCCACGACCGCTGGGCCGCGCGGCACAACCGCCTCCGCATCCAGCCGGAAGTGCTGTTGGAGTTGATGGCTCGTTACCCGTATCAGCTCAAGTTCGTGATTGAGAAGCCCGGCGATGTGGACGAAGTGCGGGCGTTAATCGAAGCGCTGGAGGCGGATCGAAATCGCGTGATTCTGATGCCCGAGGGCACGGACCGCGACCGCCTGCGCGAGCGCGCGGTGTGGCTGGCGGAAATCTGCAAGCAGGAAGGCTTCCGCTTCAGCCCGCGCCTGCACGTGGACCTGTGGGGCCACCGGCGCGGAGTTTGAACGGGAAGCAGCCAGAAGTCAGGAGCCAGAAGACAGGAGCGAACCCGCGCCTGCCGCCATTCTGACTCCTGACTCCTGGCTCCTGGCTCCTGCCTTCTAACTCCTGCCTCCTTCTACCCCAGGTGACCCGCGATCCTGGTGGCTTCCTCCACGGCGCGCGCCAGCACCGAGCGGACCCTTCCATCTTCGAGTATGAGCAGACCGCCGATGGTGCAACCCGCCGGCGTAGTGACATCGTCGCGCAGCGCCGCGGGGTGACGGCCGGTCGATTGCACCATCTTGGCGGCGCCCAGCACCGTCTGAGCCACCAGCGTGAGCGCCAGTTGGCGAGGCAGCCCGACGCGCACGCCCGCGTCCGCGAAAGCCTCCATAATCAGGTACTGATATGCCGGACCGCTGGCGCTCAGCGCGGTGATGGCGTTGAAGTGCGTCTCGTCGACCGGGAGGCACTTGCCCACTGCTTCGAAGATCTGCCGCGCCCGCGCCAGGTCGTGGCCGCGGGCATTCTTGCCTCCGCAGACCACGGTCATCCCTTCGCCGACAATGCACGGGGTATTGGGCATGGCGCGCACCACGGGGTTCCGCGCGCCCAGAAGAGACTCCAGTCTTTCCGTTGAAACACCGGCCAGGATGGAGATCAGCAATGTCTCGGGACGCAACCCCGCCTTGACCAGCGCCGTCATGACCGGCGCAGCGTCGTGCGGTTTCACGCAGATCAGGATCAGGTCCGCGGTGGGCACGCGCCGCGAGAAATCCATGGCAACGTGGACCCCCAAGGCCCGGCCGGCGCTTTCGCAAGTGGCGGCGTTCTTCTCGCCCGCCCAGAGCCGCTCGCGGGCGATCAGCCCGCTAGTCAGCAGACCTTTGATGAGCGTCTGGCCCATGACGCCGGCGCCAATGACACCCAAGGTCATTCCATCGGCGATCAGCGGGGCTTGCGCGGATTGAGGTTTTCTTCGTTTTTTGGGCATGGACTGGCTTCGATTCTTGACGATAGCACAGGCGATTCAGGGCAGTCCCCTCACTCCTGCCGCAGAGCGCTCATGGGATCGACCACGGTGGCCCGCCACGCCGGAATCAAACTCGCAGCCACGGCCACCATCGCCAGGATGAGCGCCACGGCCCCGAATGTCAGCGGATCGGTAGCTCCGGTATCGAAGAGCAGAGTCGACAGAAAGCGGGTCAAAGACCAGGAGCCGAGAAGCCCTGCAAGAATTCCGGAAAGTGTCAACCGCAAGCTTTGGCCAAGCACCAGCCGCACCACATCGGCCCTGCCCGCCCCGAGCGCCATGCGGATGCCCACTTCATGCGAGCGTTGGGCCACGGTGTACGACATCACGCCATAGATGCCGATGGATGCCAGCAGCAGCGCGACGCCCGCGAATACCGCCAGCAGTAGCATCGAAAGCCGGCGGCGGGCCACCGACTCCGACATCAGCTCGCGCATGGTGCGAACGCGGTAGACCGGCTGATCGGGATCGAGCGCCTGGACCTCGCGCTCCACTGCGTTGGCGAGCATGCGCGGATCGTAAGCCGCGTGAATCGCCAGGCTCATGGAGCGGACCGGAAACGGCGACTGCGCGTAGGGCCAATAGAACTCCACGCGGGAGGGCGATTCCAGGGTGCGGTAGCGAACATGCCGCACCACGCCCACGATGGTGCGCCAGGGGTTCTGCGACTGCCGGCCGCCCTGCTTGATGCGCTTGCCGAGCGGCTCCTGGTTGGGCCAGTAGGTGCGGGCCAGCGTCTCGTCGACGATCGCAACCGGGGCGGACGTCTCGATGTCCCGCTGGTCAAAGTAGCGCCCGCGCAGCAAGGCGATGCCCATGGCTTCGAAATAGCCCGGAAGTACGGGACGCTGGTCGGCCTCGGGCGTCCTGTCGCGCTCAGGGACCGCCTGGGTATCGATGGTGGTGGTGCCGGACCAGCCGGTTCCCGTCAGCGGCAGTCCGGTAACGCCGCCGGCGGCATCCACTCCGGGAAGCCGGCGCACGCGGTCCAGCAGTTCGCGGTAGAAAGTTCGTGGCTGCTCCGGCTTCGAGTACTTCTCCGGAGGGAGCGAGACACGCATGGTCAGCACTCCCTCCGGGCGGAACCCCGTATCCACTTCTTGCAGCCGGAGGAAGCTGCGGATCAGGAGCCCCGATCCGGCCAGCAGCATCAGCGATAATGCCACCTCCGCCACGATGAGCGCCCCGCGAAGCCGGTGAGCGCTTTTGCCGGAAGTGCCGCGTGCGCCTTCCTTCAAGGCTTCGTACGCGGCCTGGCGGGTGAAGTGGAAGGCCGGCGCCAGCCCGAACAGGATACCCGTCGCAACCGAGACCAGCATGGTGAACCCCAGCACCGGAAGATCCACGCGCGAATCCGCGACTCGTGGGAAATTGGTCGCGCTGAGGCCTACCAGCAGGCGCACCGCCCAGTAAGCCAGCGCCAGCCCGGCCAGACCGCCCGCGCACCCCAGGATGACGCTCTCGGTGAGCAACTGGCGCGCCAGCCGCCATCGGCCGGCGCCCAGCGCCTGGCGTACGGCAACCTCGCGCTCCCGGCCGGAAGCGTGCACCAGCAGCAGATTGGCTACATTGGCGCAGGCAATCAGCAGCACCAGGCCAACCGCGGCCATGAGCACCCACAGCGCGGTCTTGATATCGCCGATCTGCTCCTCGAGCAGGGAGATCATGATAACGGCGAAGTTGAAGTCCCGGTACGGATATCCAGGGTGCTGCTCGATGATGCGGTGGGAGACAGCGGCCATTTCCGCACGCGCGCGCTCGAAGCTCAACCCCGATTTGATGCGCGCAATGACCAGCAATCCATGATTGCCGCGGTTGCTCTCGCTCAGGGCGTCGGCCGAAAACACCAGCGGGGTCCACACGTCGGCCTCGGCCGGGTATTGGAACCCTCGGGGGAGCACGCCGGCGATCAGGTAGCTTTGCCCGCCCATAATGAGCTTTCGCCCGGTTACACTCGGGTCGGCTCCAAACTGCCGCCGCCAGTAGCCGTCGCCCAGCAGGACCACGCGCTCGCGGCCGGGTTGCCCCTCTTCGGGTTGAAAAACGCGGCCCACCTGCGCCTGCACGCCGAGGAGAGGGAAAAAGCTGGGTGTCACCACGGCCGAGTCGATCCGTTCCGGCGAGCCACCGATGGTCACGTTGTAGCTCTGCTGGGCGATAGCGGCCAGGTGCGAAAAGCTGGTGTTCCGCTGCAGGTCCATGAACTCCGGTGCGGAGACCCAGTTCTGGTCGTTGGGGATGCCGATTCCGGTGAACCGCATCCAGAGCTGTACGAGCTGGGCGGGTTCCCGGTATGGCAGCGGTTTGAGGATGACCGTGTCGACCACGCTGAAGATGGCGGTGTTCGCTCCAATTCCCAGCGCCAGTGCGGCTACCGCGATGAGAGCGAACCCCGGGCTGCGGCGGAGAACGCGCATCGCATACCGCAGATCTTGCAGCACCGATTCCATAGCTCCGCTTGTCCATGGTAAGACGAACGAGACCACGCCCCGTTAGCAGACCTTGCTCGCCGTCGTGGCCCGTAATCCGTCCGTAAGCCCAAAGACTTTCCACCGCCGAGACGCCGAGGCGCCGAGAAGTTAGAGTTTCTCGGCGCTCTCGGCCACCTCGGCGTCTGTACCGAATCGGTGAAATGCTATCCAAGGTGATTCACCCGTTCCCGCCTCCGTCAGGTTGGCGCGCCGAGCAAGCCGAGCACGCGGAGAACCGGTTGATCTGGCTTTCTCGGTGTCTCGGCGTCTCGGCGGTAATATCTTATCGACGGATTGCGATCGTGGCGCACGCCATTTGCCACCCCCACCTCTGTTAAGCTAATCCTGAATGACAGTTGATGAGATCCGTGAGCTGATCAACCTGGCGGCCGAAACCGGGATTGCCGAACTGGAGGTGCAGCGCGGCGAGAATCGCGTCCGCATCCGCCGCGCGGCCTTCGCGGCCCCCCAGGAGTTCGTAGTCGCTCCACCAGCCGGGGGACCCCACATGCCCGCCCCCGCTCCCCCGCCGCCCGAAGCTCCCAAGGACAAAGACCGCGACAAGCCCGGCGACCCCAACCTGACGCTGGTGAAGTCTCCCATCGTGGGCACCTTCTACGAGGCCGCTTCGCCCGGCGCGGCGCCGTTCGTCCGTGTGGGCGAGCGCGTCCAGCCCGGCAAGGTCCTCTGCATCATCGAATCCATGAAGCTCATGAATGAGATCGAGGCCGAAACCTCCGGCATCATCGAAAGCAAGCTCGTCATGAACGGGCAGCCGGTGGAGTACGGGGAGGCCCTGTTTGCCATCCGTGCGGTTTAGCAAGGTCCTCATCGCCAATCGGGGCGAGATCGCCGTTCGCGTCATCAGCGCCTGCAAGGAATTGGGAATCCAGACCGTCGCCGTCTACTCGGAAGCCGACCGTTACAGCTCGCACGTGCGTTTCGCTGACCAGGCCATCTGCATCGGCCCCGCCAAGAGCGCGCGCAGCTACCTCGACACCGCCTCCATCATCAGCGCCGCTGAAATCACCAATGTCGACGCCATCCATCCCGGCTACGGTTTTCTGAGCGAAAACGCCGGCTTCGCCGAGGTTTGCGAAACCTCCGGCATCAAGTTCATCGGGCCGCGGCCCGGCGTCATCCGCCTGATGGGGGTGAAGGAGCGCGCCCGCGCCTTCATGCAGGAGATGGGCGTGCCGGTGCTGCCCGGTTCGGCGGGCGTCCTCGGCAGCCCCGAAGAGGCGCTGGAGGTGGCCGCGCAGATCGGCTACCCCGTCATCCTCAAGGCCTCGGCGGGCGGCGGCGGCCGCGGCATGCGCGAGGTCAACCGGGCCGAGGATCTGCCGCCCCTGTTTGCCCAGGCCCAGCAGGAGGCCGGCGCCGCGTTCGCTTCGCCCGACCTCTACCTCGAGAAGTTCATCGCCGCGCCGCGGCACATCGAATTCCAGATCCTCTCCGACGAGCACGGCCACGTCGAGATCCTGGGCGAGCGCGAGTGCAGCATCCAGCGCCGCCATCAGAAGCTGCTCGAAGAGTCGCCGTCGCCCGCGGTCGATGACCGGCAGCGCGCCGAAATCTCCGCCGCCCTGAAAAAAGCCGTCATCGCCGCCGGGTACACCAACGCCGGCACGGTCGAGTTCCTCATGGATGAGAGCGGCCAGCTCTACTTCATCGAGGTCAATGCCCGCGTGCAGGTCGAGCACCCCGTCACCGAGTTCGTCACCGGCATCGACATCGTCAAGAGCCAGATCCGCATCGCGCAGGGCGAGCTCCTGCCGGAGATCCTGCCCGGGCCGGTCGAGTTGCGCGGCCACGCCATCGAGTGCCGCATCAACGCCGAGAATCCCGAGACGTTCGTGCCCTCGCCCGGCCGCATAACCGGCTTCCACGTGCCCGGCGGCATGGGCGTGCGCGTGGACACATGGGCCTACACCGATTGCGTGGTTCCGCCGTACTACGATTCCCTGGTGGCCAAGCTCATCGCTTACGGCTCCGACCGCGCCGAGGCCATCCGGCGCATGCGCCGCGCCCTGGAAATGTTCATCGTCGAGGGAATTTACACCTCCATCCCTCTGCATCAGCGCATCCTCGCCGACCCCGATTTCCAGGCCGGCCGCTTCGACACCAATTTCATCAAGCGATTCCTCCCTCCCGCCCGGCCCGAGCCTTCGGAGTAGGACCCAGCCGTGCGGCGGGCGTGGGTTCCCGCCCTGATCTGCGCCTTGTCCCGCGCGTGTGGCCGGAGATTACGCCCTGAGTCCTGGAGGTGCTTCGCGGACTGCTGTGGCGCCAATGCTGCTCACTTAACCCAATGAGTGGGAGCGTAACCCTGCTGCCTGCCCGCGGAAACTCGGATTCGCTGAAAAACTTGTCTCCCAATTAGCAGGAAGCCGTGGCCGCGTGCATAGTCGCAAATCGCCGGATCTGACGCGCCTATTGGTCCCAACTCCGACCAGTGAACCGCATCATGGCCGCCAGCGGAAAGCGCGGGGACCCAGCGAGGCGTCAGGTTCATGTCGATCAGGAACCGCATCTATCAACTGGCCAAACGGACCTCGCGCCCCTGAGCAAGACTGGCAGCGAACGCGAGCGCCTGTCGAATGTCTTCCGCCTGAAGATACGGGAAGTCGGTCAGAAGATCTTCGACTGTGCGGCCTGCCGCGATGGATTCCACGATCATACCGACAGTCACGCGCATTCCGCGAATACACGGCTTGCCGCCCATCACTTCCGGATCTATGGTAATGCGCTGGAGTTGCTGCACGTCGTCAATGATAGCGCAATCGTCTGCCGGCATCCCGCTCCCTTACAGTGCCGCCAGGGCCCTCTCCACGTCCCGGCCCGGATACTCGTAATCCTGTAGCTTGCCCGTGAGGTAATTCTCGTAAGCCGCCATGTCGAAATGGCCGTGGCCGCTGAGATTGAACAGAATCACCCTGGCGCGGCCTTCTTCGCGCGCGGCCAGGGCTTCGTCCATGGCGGCGCGGATAGCGTGCGCCGATTCCGGCGCCGGCAGAATCCCTTCGGCGCGCGTGAACTGGATGGCCGCCTCGAACACGGGTAGCTGCAAGTAAGCCTTGGCTTCGAGGTAGCCGAGCTTCAGCAGGTGGCTGAGCAGCGGCGAGGCGCCGTGATAGCGCAGGCCGCCGGCGTGAATGCCGGGCGGGACGAAATCGTGCCCCAGCGTGTACATCTTGATGAGCGGGGTCAGCTTGGCGGTGTCGCCGTAGTCGTAAGTGAAGGTGCCCTTGGTGAGGCTGGGACAGGCCGAAGGTTCCACCGCCAGCAGGCGCGGCCCTTTGCCGGCAAAGCGATCGAGAACGTAGGGAAGCGCCAGCCCGGCGAAGTTGCTGCCGCCGCCAAAGCAACCGATGACGACGTCGGGCTCTTCTCCGGCCTGCTGCATCTGGAGCCTGGCTTCCTGGCCGATGACGGTCTGGTGCAGCATGACGTGGTTCAGCACGCTGCCCAGCGAATAGTTGGTGTCCGAGTGCGTGGCCGCGTCCTCCACGGCTTCGCTGATGGCGATGCCCAGGCTGCCGGGCGAATCCGGCGACGCCGCCAGCACCGCGCGCCCGGAGTTGGTGTGATCGCTCGGGCTGGGGAAAACCTCCGCACCCCAGGCGTGCATCATCATGCGGCGGTATGGTTTCTGATCGTAGCTGACCCGCACCATGTAGACCGTGCATTCCATCCCAAAAAGGCGGCAGGCCAGGGCCAGCGCGCTGCCCCACTGTCCGGCTCCCGTCTCGGTGGCCAGCCGGTGGATGCCGGCGCGCTTGTTGTAATACGCCTGCGCCACGGCGGTGTTGGGCTTATGGCTGCCCGCCGGGCTGGTGCCTTCGTACTTGTAGTAGATGTGCGCCGGGGTGTCGAGCGCCTTTTCGAGACGCCGCGCGCGGTACAGCGGCGTGGCCCGCCATAGCCGGTAGATGTCCATCACGCGGGTTTGCGGATTCAGCGGCGGGGCCAGCGGCTCCGGAAGCGACGGCAGCACGTTGACCCAGATCGTCGGGATCTGGCTATCGGCCAGCAAGAATTTGGAATGTTCGTGCATGGGAAACGCCTATCTTAGCAAGTGGTTCATCCCACCACCACGACCGTAATCTGGCCCGGGCCGTGAACCCCGCGAACCAGGATCTGCTCGATATCGGCGGTGCGGCTGGGGCCGGTGATCAGCACCATCGAGCTGGTCGCGGCGGCGGGGTTGGGGAGGATGGAAAACAGCTCATCGAGGCCCGTCAGAATGCGGTCGTGCGGCACCACTGCGATATGCGCGGGCGGCAGCAGCGAAACCAGTCGCGCCTCATGCATGCTCGAAATCATGACCAGCGTGCCGGTGTCGGCCAGCGCGTAATCCGCGCTGGTGATGCCAACATCCGCCGCGGCGCACAACGTGCGCAGCTCTTCCCGATCCGTGATGCCGGAGCGCACGCCGGGAAGGCTTGCAATTCCGCAATCGGCGAGGTAGGGCGCATTGGAGGCCACCGCGCTCTTTCCCTCGATGGCGGCGGCGACAAACGCGCGTGCGTCCGCGGGCGTGGCGGCGCGATGGGTCTTCCCGGCCAGCGCCTCGATCGACGCCAGCATGGTGGAGATGCGCTTCTCCATATCCACATCGGGGATGCGGATGCGCGCCGGCGGGGGATCGGCCACCCCCTGTCCGGCGCTGCGGCCGAGTGCGGTGCGGACGCGGTGCAGAATGTTGTCGCGCGACATCAGCGGCGCCTCCACATTTCGCGGAAGCTTCTGGCGGGGGCCGGCGGCAGATCGCGCTGGCTCAGCCACGCCCGCAGAGGCCCGATGTTCATGGGGGCCGGAACGCCGCGAATCCATCCGCCGCCCTCGGGCGGCGCCGCGGAAGCCGCCAGCCGTCCGGCCATTTCATACAGGCGCGGATGGGTCATCAGCCAGGCGAAGGCGCGGAACGCCAGTTTCTCGAGACGGTTCTGCTTCTCGCGGGCCTCGGCCTTCCTGACCTCGGAGCGCAGTTCCAGCAGCACCTTCGGAATATCGATCTTTACCGGACACACCTCAGCGCACGCTCCACAGAGGCTCGAGGCGAACGGCAGGCCGGGCTCGTGCGAGACCCCCATGAACTGCGGCGTGATGATGGCGCCGATAGGCCCCGAGTAGACCCACGGAAAGCAGTGGCCGCCGATCTTGCGGTACACCGGGCAGGCGTTCAAACAGGCGCCGCAGCGAATGCAGTAGAGCGACTGGCGCTTGCCGCGGTCGGGCAGCAGCCTCGTGCGGCCGTTATCCAGCAGCACCACGTAAAATTCATCGGGACCGTCGATCTCGCCGTTGCGCCGCGGGCCGCTGAGGAAAGACGTGTAGACCGTGAGCAACTGGCCGGTGCCGCTGCGGCCGAGGAGTTTCAGAAACGTCGCCAGGTCCTGCGCGCGCGGGATCACCTTCTCGATTCCCGCAATCGCAATGTGAATCCTGGGCGCGGAGGTGGTGAGCCGCGCGTTGCCTTCGTTCTCCACAAGCACCACCGCCCCGGAATCGGCCACCAGGAAGTTCGCCCCGCTGATTCCGATATCGGCCGCGAGAAACTTCTGGCGCAGCACCGAGCGGGCGATGGCGGTCTGCTTCTCGATCACCGTCTCGTTGGGAACGTGGAGGTGGCTGGTGAAGAGCTCGGCCACGTCGAAACGGGTCATGTGCAGCGCTGGCGCGACGATGTGATACGGCCGCTCGTGCGCCAGTTGCACGATAAATTCGCCGAGATCGGTTTCCACCGCTTCCAGCCCGTGATGTTCCAGGCGCTCGTTGAGATCCACCTCCTCGGTGGTCATCGACTTGGATTTGACGATCAGCCGCGCGCCACGGTCCTTGGCGAGAGAAATCACGAAATCGGCGACTTCCGTGCCGTCCTTGGCGTACAGCACCTTGCCGCCGCGGGCTTCGACGTTGCGCTCGAACTCCTCCAGATAGTAATCCAGGTTCTCGATGGCGTGCTTCTTGATGGCGTTGGCCTGGGTCCGCAGCTCCTGGTAATCGGGCAGCACATCGGGCGCAATGGTCTCGATGCGCTTGTCCTTCAGCCGCCCGGTGGCCGTGTAGATGGCCAGTTGCAGACTGGCGTCGGCCAGCGTGTTGTGAATCTTTTGATCGAATTCAGCCGGCATAGGGACTCAGCGGCTTGCCAGGACCTCCGCCAGGTGCATGGTGCGCACCTTCGAGCCGGCCCGCGAGAGCGCCCCCTGGATCTGCATCAGGCAGCTCAGATCGAGCGACACCACGGTGTTGGCGCCGGTGCGCAGGATGGCGTCGATTCTGGTGCGGGCCATGGCGCCGGAAAGCTCCGCGAACTTCACTGCGAAGGTGCCGCCGAACCCGCAACACTCCTCGGCCGGCTGCATCTCCCGCAGCTCCAGGCCGCGCACGCGGGCCAGCAGCCGGCGCGGCGCATCCTGAATGCCCAGCTCGCGCAGCGCGTGGCAGCCGTCATGAAAGGTGACCACATCGTCCAGGCGCGCGCCCACGTCTTCCACGCCCGCGACCTCGGTCAAAAACGTCGAGAACTCCCAAATCCGCTTCTGCAAGGAATGGACACGCGCCAGCGTCTCCGGCTCCTTCCGGAACAGCTCGGCGAAATGATGCGTCACCATCGACGTGCAGGAGCCCGACGGGACCACGATGCACTCGCTGGATTCGAACGTGTTCAGGAAATGGCGCGCCACGGCGCGCGCCTCGGCGCGGTAGCCGCTGTTGAAGGCCGGCTGCCCGCAGCAGGTCTGGTTCTCCGGGAAATCGACTTCGTAGCCGAGCCGTTCGAGGACGCCCGCCATGTCCATGCCAACCTTGGGAAAGAGCTGGTCGACAATGCAGGTAACGAACAGCGGTGGGTTGTCCGGATTGGGATCCGCCGGCGGCAAGACCGCCGGCGCCACCTATCGCCCCACGCTCAACCGGTCCGCCAGAATCGGCGGCAGGCCCGCCTCTCGAATCCTTTCTTGCGCGGTCTCGACGTCATAAGCAACGCGGCAATAGGTGACCATGCGGGCGTTGGAATCGTAGAGTACATAGGCCGCGCGCGGGTCGCCGTCGCGCGGCTGGCCTACCGAACCCGGGTTGATCAGGTAGGCGCATTCGGGATCGACCTCCATGTCCTGCCGGCCGCTGCGCGCCGGGCTGCCCGGGATGGTCTCCACGCGCGAGCGGTTCCAGATGAAGCCGCCCTGCACGTGCGTATGCCCGAAAAAGGCCAGCCGGCTCTCCAGGTAGCCGAAAGCCAGCCCGGCTTCTTCGGCGGCCATCACGTATTCGTCTTCGTCCAACGGCGAGCCGTGCAGCAGCTCGAAACCGTCCAACAGAATCGGCCCTTTGGGAAGGCCATGGACATACTCGGCATTCGCGGGCGTCAGGTTCTCGAGTGTCCAGAGCGCGGCGGCGCGCGCCACGGGGTTGAACCATTCCAGATCCTCCTGGCCGGTGGAGGCCCGGTCGTGGTTGCCCCGCACCACCACGGCGCAATTGGCGCGCGCCCAATCCACCACGGGGTTGGGTTCGGCGCCGTAGCCCACCAGGTCGCCGCAGCAGAGCGCCTGGTCGTAGCCGCCGGCGGCCTCGCGAGCCACGGCCTCCAGCGCCTGCCAGTTGCCATGAAGATCGCTCACGATGAGATAACGCACGGGGAACTAATTTACGCCTTTCTCAGCCTCAGAACGGAGATTTCGGGGGGCGCTCCGATGCGGGCCGGAATGCCGATGGTCCCGATGCCGCGGGTGACGTACGCCGCCGAACGTCCCCAGCGGAAGAGCCCGTAAACATAAGGAGTGAAGAAACGGGCGGGATTGATGGATTGATCCAGAATCTCGACCGTGACCTGTCCCCCATGCGTGTGCCCCGCAAGGAGGAGATTATATCCCTGCCGGGCCGCCACGGGAAACACGTCGGGATTGTGCGAGAGCAGCACGTTCACCGCCCCGGGGACTACCAGGCGTTCCGCTCCGCGCAGGTAGTTCTCCCTGGCGAGCGACGACTGGTAGTCCACGCCGGCCAGATTGAGGACGGCGCTCCCGAAGCGAAGCGTGCGCGTTTCCCCGCGCAGGAAACCAATGCCGGCGCGCCCGCCGGCTTCCGTGACATAACGCTCCGCGCGGGCGTACCGCTCGTGATTACCCATGCACCCGAATGTGCCGGCGTCCGACTTGACGCGCGCGAGCTGGCGGATGCAGGCATCCAACGGATCGCCGCGAGACGAGATCAGGTCCCCGGTCACCACGGCGACGTGCGGCCGCAGCTCGCGGGCCATGTCAATCACCTTCGCCAGTTCCGCCTCGTGGAGGAATGCGCTCAGGTGAATGTCGCTGAGCTGTAAAATGCGCAGGCCATCGAGATCCAGCGGCAACCCGGGCAGCGGCACGTCCAGTTCCCGCACCCGGAAAGCCAGGCGCCCGACCAGCGCTCCATAACCCATGACCGCGAACGGAGCGGCCATCAAGATGTTGCCGGCTGCGTGGAGCGCGCGCCGGCGGCCCGGGTCAACCTCGGCGCCCAGTCGCTTCCCAATCGCTTGGAACGCCAGGTACACTGCCAGAACGACGGTGGCGGTGATGAGATAGGCCAGCGCGCCGGCGCCCATCAGCAGGGCGAGGTGTCCGGGAATGCCCAGACGCGCCATCATCTCCGAAAGACTGAACAAATAGCCGGTCAGCAACACGGCGTCGAAAACGAAGACCGCGCCGCGGGCGGCGGCGCGTATCCATCCCGAGAAAAGCCTCCCGGCCAGGCGCAGCCAGCCCGCGGTAATGCGCCACTGAACCAGAAGAAAGACGATGCTTGCGATTAAATCCAGCTCCGGATGCACTCCTGAGTCCCGATCCCCATCTCTTATTGTAGTGGCTCACGCCATCCAGGCGTTGACGAGCACCGCGATCGCCGCCGCCGCGGCCGTTTCCGCGCGCAGCACCTGCGGACCCAGCGAAACCGGCTGCCAGCCCGCGGCGGCGGCAAGCTGCCGCTCGGCGTCCGTCCAACCGCCTTCGGGGCCTGCCAGCAGGGCGGCCCGGCTCGGATTGGCCCGGCATGCCGGAAGCACGCGCCATAGCGGAGGCGCGGTGGCCTCCTCCAGAAAGTAGCGGTGTTCCGAGTCTTGAGTGAGACATCGCTCGAAGCCGACGGCCGGCAGAATCTCCGGCGCGCGCAGGCGGCGGGCTTGCTGGCTGCTTTCGCGCGCGATGCGCGCCCATCGCTGGGCCCGCTTGCGGGAGGCTTCCAGCAGCCCCTTTTCGCTGCGCGCTGCCTCCACCGGCAAGATGCGCTCGACGCCCAGCTCGGTGGCCTTCTCGATGATCCACTCGAAGCGGTCGAACTTGATGAGCGCGGCGCAAAGGGTGATATCGAGGGGCATCGCCGGCGTATCGAGAGGCTCGATGACGCGAAAGACCGCGCGCTCGCCGCGCGCCTCGGCGATCTCCGCCAGATAAGCCGACTGGCCGTCGGAGATTTCGCAGCGCTGCCCGGCTTCGGCGCGGAGCACGCGAGTGAGGTGGCGCGCGTCCTCGCCGCGCAGTTCCGCCATGCCGCCGCGCACGGCATCCACAAAGAATCTTCGCCGGGCCAAGAGATTATTGTACGGCGTGGGGGTGGGGGCGGAGGGTCACGGCGCAAGCCGAACGAAAGAGGCAACCATGACGAACTTGGCAACTGACAACAGACACTTTACGTCGCATCGATGCCCATGAAAAACCCTCTGGCCCAGGTAACCATCTGTCCAGAATCCGCTGACGATCCCACCTCATATCCCAGGGAGCTCAGCATAGGTTCGAGCAGCATCCAGGTAAATCGCCCGTCTCGCATGCGATGGCAGCTATCGAACGCCAGGTGCATCGAGTGCGCTTTCAGAAACTCCGCCGCAGACTGAATCACCGCGATTTCCGCGCCCTGGATGTCCATCTTCACGAACTGCGGCACGCCAAACTGGCCGCAAGCATCCTCGAGCGAAAGCGTCTCCACGGCGGTGCGTCGGCCGGTATCGCCATGAACCAAGTACTCCACCAGCCCGGCTGCCATCGTGCCGTCCGCGTTGAAATACGCGGTCCCGGTTTTGGCGTCGATGGCTTTGCGAACGATGGTGACGTTCGAAATCTGCTGATCACCAACATTTCTTTCCAGACACGCAAAGCTGCTTGCATCCGGCTCGAAAGCGACCACGCGTCCGCTGGGCCCGACCATTCGCGCGAACATGCACGTCGTGAATCCGGCGTGCGCGCCGATGTCGAACACCAGGTCGCCGGGCTTCGGCGTGTACCACTGCGTGTACGCCGCAATGGAATCGTCCTCAGGCATTCCGGGAAATGTCAGCGTAATGCCGTGTCGCTTATAGCGATGTGTGCCGGGAGCTGAGAAATCCAAGACCTCCAGCGTCCCCCTTGGCTTAGGTTCGATGTCCTCAAATGCCTGGTCGAAACACTCAAGGGTAAAGGGTACGTTATAGAACTCCTTCTCGGCCAGGACAATCTCGCGCGAGCCACGCCGAATGGAGATTGAAGTGTTTGGAAATGCAATTACAAATCCGTTCCGCCTGCCGTGAAGCCTCAGCGCCAGGCGAACGATTGTGTTCCTCGGCCCCAGGCTCACCAGGAAGTCTTTGATTCGTTGCAGAAAGCTCGTGGTCATGACTCGTTGAGGCTAACTAGAGTATACAAGGCTGCTTTCCCCGCGGTGCTCGCCCCGGCGGCGCCGCTACCACTACAATCAAATTGATGATCGCAATACTGCGCGGCGTATTGCTGGAAAAGCATCCCAACCAGGCCATCGTCGAGACCGGCGGCGTGGGATACGATGTCACCATCCCGGTCTCGACGTTCACGCGCCTGCCCGAACCCGGCAAGGAGGTCCGGCTGTGCATCCATACCCACGTGCGCGAGGACGCGCTGGCCCTCTACGGCTTCCTCACCCAGGATGAGAAGGCGCTGTTCGAGAAGCTGATCGCGGTGAGCGGCATCGGGCCGACACTGGCGGTGAAGATTCTCTCCGGCCTGGCGGCGCCGGACCTCGTCAACTTCATCCGGCGCGGGGAAGTGGAGCGGCTGGTGCGCATTCCCGGGGTCGGCAAGAAGACTGCCGAGCGCATGGTGCTCGAGCTTCGCGACAAGCTGCCCGCGACCACCGGAGAAGAACCGGGAGCGCCCGCCGCCGCGCTTTCGCCCGTCGATCAGGACGTGCTCTCGGCGCTGCTGAACCTGGGCTGCGGGCGGGCGCAGGCCGACGCTGCGGTGCGCAAAGCCAAGGTCGGCGGGGCGCCCTCCGCGCCCGCGGAATTCGAACCGCTCTTCCGCCGCGCTCTGGAACTGTTACGGTAAGCTGGTAGCACATGCCCGACCGGCAACTGATTTCCGGCGATCGCCAGGCCGAGGATTTGCAGTTCGAAGCGAGCCTTCGCCCGCGCCGCCTGGCGGACTTCACCGGACAGACCAAGCTGAAGGAGAACCTGGGAATTGCCATCGAGGCCGCCCGCATGCGCGGCGAAGCCATGGACCACGTGCTGCTCTACGGGCCTCCCGGCCTGGGCAAGACCACGCTGGCCTCCATCATCGCCGAGGAACTGGAGGTGACCATCACCGCCACCTCGGGACCGGTGCTTCAGAAGAAGCTCGACCTCACCGGAATTCTCAGCAACATTCGCCTGCACCAGGTCTTCTTCATCGACGAAATCCACCGCCTGCTGCCGGACGTGGAAGAGATGCTCTACGCGGCGCTGGAGGATTTCCGGGTGGATATTCTGGTGGGCGCCGGTCCGGGCGCGCGCACGCATTCGCTGCCCATGCCCAAGTTTACGGCCATCGGCGCCACCACGCGGCAGGGCCTGGTGAGCGCGCCGCTGCGGGGCCGCTTCGGGCTGGTTCTGCGGCTCGATCCCTACCAGGTGGATGAGCTGCGGGCCATTGTGAACCGCTCGGCGCGCCTGCTGGGCGCGGTGATCGAAGAGGGCGCCGCCGGGGAGATCGCGCGCCGCTGCCGCGGGACGCCGCGCATCGCCAACCGCTTGCTGCGGCGCGTCCGCGATTACGCCCAGGTGCGCGCCGACGGCCGCATCACGCAGCCCGTGGCGCAGACCGCGCTGAACCTGCTGGACGTGGACCGCTACGGCCTGGACGAGATCGACCAGAAGATCATGCTGACCATCCTCGAGAAGTACCGCGGCGGCCCGGTGGGCGTGAACACCATTGCGGCGTCGATCTCCGAGGAGCCGGACACGATTGAAGAGGTGTACGAGCCGTACCTGATTCAGCTCGGCTTCCTGAACCGCACGCCGCGCGGACGCACGGCCACGGAGCTGGCGTTCGACTACTTCAACGTGAAGCCCAAGCTGCGCAACGATGACCAGCCGGCGCTATTTTGAGCGGTGAACACCACCTACCTCAGCCTCGGCTCCAACCTGGGCGACCGCGAGGCTAACCTGCGGGCGGCCATCGAGCGGCTCTCGGCGCCGGACGCGCGCGTTCTGCGCACCTCGCCGGTGTACGAGACCGAGCCCGTGGACTACACCGACCAGCCCTGGTTCCTGAACCTGGTGGTGGAAGCCGAGACCGGTCTGCTTCCCAGGCGACTGCTCTCGCGTATCAACAAGATCGAGCGCACGCTTGGCCGTGTCCGCACGATGGCAAAAGGGCCGCGGACCATCGATATCGATATCCTGCTTTACGGCCAGGCCGTGGTGCGCACCGCGGCGCTGGAAATCCCGCATCCCCGGATGGCCGAGCGCCGCTTTGTGCTGGCGCCGCTGGCGGACCTCGCGCCCGGCCTGCGCCACCCCTTGACGCATCAGACGGTCCGCGAGATGCTGGATGCGGCGCCGGAGCAAACTGTGCGCTTGATACACAGCCTCGGGAACGGGTAGGCTTGGAGTATGAGCGACAAGACGGCACAACTGCTCGAAGCTTTCGCGGCGTTGCCGGAGGATGAGAAGCGCATTTTTGCGGTCGAGTTTTTGCGCCGCTCGCTGCCGTTCGATTCCGGTCCGCTGGACGACGAGGAGACCTCGCAAGCCGCGGACGAACTGTTTGCGGTCTTGGACCGGGAAGGAAATGACGCCGGCGCGCGGTGAGGTTTGGTTGTTCGATACCGGGATGGTGGGCAAGGTGCGACCCGCCCTCGTGGTCAGCGTTGCTTATCAAGATACGGACCGAGCGCTGATCACGATGGTTCCTCATACCACGGCACTTCGAGGTTCCCAACATGAAGTCGCCGTCAATGTTTCGTTCCTGAAACCCGGAGCCTTCCTTGTTCAGAACGTGGCGACCTATCCGAACGTTCGTGCGCTCCGCAAACTCGGTAGGCTCACGCGGAGCGAATTCGACCAAGTGTTTGCGGGCTTGCTCCGATGGCTCGGGCATGGGCTTTAGGAGCCAAGGCACCCGGTGCCCGACCTTTACGCAGCCCTGAAGAAGTACTGGGGCTACGATTCGTTCCGCCCCATGCAGGAGCGGATCATCCAAAGCCTGATGGCCGGCAACGACGTGGCCGTGATCATGCCGACCGGCGGCGGCAAGTCGCTGTGCTATCAGTTGCCCGCGCTGGTGCTGGGCCAGACGGTGGTGGTGATCTCGCCGCTGATCGCGCTCATGCAGGACCAGGTGGCGCAGCTCGCCGACATGGGGATTCCGTCGGCGGTTCTCAACAGCACGCAGCCGGCCGACGAGCAGCGCGCCGTGATGCGCGCGGCGGCGCAGGGAGCGTTCCGCCTGCTGTACCTTTCGCCGGAACGGCTGGCGCGGCAGGATACCATCGGCTGGCTGCAGAAGCTGCCGCTGGCGTTTTTCGCCATCGACGAGGCCCACTGCATCTCCGAATGGGGACACGAGTTCCGCCCCGAGTACCGCCAGCTCAGCTCGCTCCGGGAAAACTTCCCCGAAAAGCCGATCGCGGCGTTCACCGCCAGCGCCACCCGCCGCGTCCGGCACGACATCCTGGAGCAACTCCGGCTGCGCGAGCCGCACAAGTACATCGCCAGCTTCCATCGCGCCAACCTGCGCTACGTGGCGCAGCAGTGCGACAAGGAAACGCACCCGCGCCTGCTGCTGGCGGCCCTGCGCGCCTGCCAGGGCGAGAGCGCGATCGTGTACGCGCCGACCATCGCCGCGGTAGAGCAGACCGTGGATTTTCTGGCGGACCGGCGCATCGCGGCCGTCCCCTACCACGGCCAGATGGAGAACCTGATTCGCCGCCGCAACCAGGAGCGCTGGATGAACGACGAAGTGCGCGTGCTGGTGGGCACCATCGCCTTCGGGCTGGGGATCAACAAGCCCGCGGTGCGCGCCGTCATCCACACCTCGCTGCCGAAATCCATCGAGCAGTTTTATCAGGAGGCGGGCCGCGCGGGGCGCGACGGGCTGCCCGCCGATTGCGCATTGCTCTGGCAGCCGAAAGACGCGGGACTGCTGGCCTACTTCATCGAGAAGCTGAACGATCCCGGCGAGAAGGAGCGCGCCTGGCAGCGGTACCACGCCGTCCGGCGCTTCGCCGAGAGCGCCCGGTGCCGGCATTTGCAGATCTGCACGCACTTCGGCCAGGTTCCCAAATGGCAGCGCTGCGAGATGTGCGATGTTTGCGGAAATATCCCGGAGTGGCTCAAGGCGCCATCGGAGGAAGCGCTGGCCGTGAAGAAGAAGCGGAAGCCGAAGGCGGCAACGCCACGCGAAGAACCGAAGGCTCCGCCGAAGCCGGCGCCCGCTCCTCCGCCTGCTCGTGTAGGGGCCGGGCAAGCCCGGCCCGCTGCGCCCGCAGCGCCGAAACCGCCCGACCGCGACCTGCTCGAGTTCTTCAAGGAATGGCGCCGCCGCGCGGCACAGCGCGCGGCCGTCCCGGCCTACATCGTGCTGAGCGACGCCGCGCTGGAGGACCTGTGCCGCAAGCAGCCAACCAACCTTCGCGAGCTGTTGGGCGTCTCCGGGATCGGCGAGCGCAAGGCGGAGTTGTACGGAGGCGAGATTTTCGCCGCCTTTGAGGCTTACCGCAACGGCGCCCGCGCGGCCGGGCCCAAGGGGCACCCCGAGGTGTCGCAGGTTTCGCCCGCCGAAGAAACCGTGCGACTGGTGAACGAAGGCAAGAGCTTCGAAGAGATCGCGCAGATTCGCGGCCGCCAGCTTGCGACCGTGGTCAACATGGTGGCCGACCTGGTCGAAAAAGGACACCTGGAGTATCGCATGGAGTGGGTGGGAGAAGCCAACCACCGCCAGATTGAAGAGGTGGTGCGCCGGCTCGGCTCGCAATGGCTGAAGCCGCTGCGGGAAGCGCTGCCGCCGGAGATCACTTATGAGCAGATTCGGCTGGTGGTGGCATTCGCGCGGCGGGACGAGGCTAAATGAACATCTCTTCGTCCTGCGTTGCTTGATCGACGGAGGGCTTGCGCGAGTGGTGCACCAGGGTGGAAACCGCGGCCGAAATGCCGGCTGCCAGGCCGTTTACTTCGCGCACCGGCCGCATCGCGGCGCGCTTCATGGCATCGCCCATCTGTCCGACCTGCTCGACCGCGCTCTCGACGGTTTCGTCGATCTGCTCCAGCCGGGTGCGGGCGCGATCGCTGGCGTCATGCAGGAGTTCGCCAATCCGCTCCACCTGCTGCCGCCCCGATCTGGCGATCTCGACGGCTTCGCCGGAAAGCTCGGAAATCCGCGGGCGGGTCTCTTCCACGATCCGGTTGGTGGTGGCCAGAACCATCCCCACTTCATCGACCACCGGCGCCACTTTGGCGGCTACGACTCCGATGCTATCGGCTGCCGGCCCCACCTTGCCGGCCGCCAGTCCGATCTTGTCGATCATCGGCCCGAGCTTCCCGATGACGGGCTCGGCCTGGTCCGCCAGCGGCCCGACCTCTTGCTGCATTCTTCGGGCAACGCGGTAGAGAGCGAACATCGCCACGGCCTGCACCACGAACGCCATGCACGCTAGCGCCACGGCCGCCGCCACCACGATGCGAAACGTGTCTTCAGTCACGCGCGAGGATCCTTCCCCCAGGTTCTGGGTTACGTCGCCGGGCCTTCGCCGGAAGGCTCGCGCGGGCTCACGGCGTCGCGATAAGCCTGCTTGCCGGCCTCCACTGCGTCGGAGATGGTTTCCTTCTGACGGCCCAGGGCTTCCTTGCCCTTCTCCACCCATTCCGTGGCGGTCTGCTTGATCTCCGAGCTGCGCTGCTTCACATAATCGGTGCCTTCGCCCGCTTTGCCCTTGATGAGTTTGCGAGTCTCCTCTCCGGACTTCGGCGCGAACAGCATGCCGATGCCGACACCCACGCCGAGTCCCAGCAAGAAGCTGGAAAGCCCACTCTTCTCCATATTTCCTCCCATTCAAGCCGACAGCTTGAACCATTTTCCAGTATACTCCCCATGAGAATCCTTATCATGGAGGAGCGCCAGGTACGCCGCCTGGATGGCGGCGCATTATGGACATACGCCGTCAAGGCGCTCGCGGGGCGCGCCCATTCCACGGGCGAACTCCGGGAGAAATTGCGCCGCCGGGCCGAGCGTGCCGCCGACGTGGATGAAGTGCTGGCCCGCCTGAAGGACCTCGGCTACCTGGACGACCGCCGCTACGCCGAGGGATTCGCCTCCGCGCGTCTTGCCAACGGGAAGCTCGGCCGGACGCGCGTCATCCAGGACCTGCGCCAGCACCGCGTGGCGCCGTCCCTGGCCGAACAAACGGTGCACAGGGTCTACCAGGGCGTTGACGAGGAAGCCCTGATCGAAGACTTCATCCGCCGCAAGTACCGGCTGGCGCCGCGCGAGGGGCTATTTCGGGAGGACAAGGACCTCGCCGCCGCCTATCGCCGGCTGCTGCGCGCCGGCTTCCGCACGGGAGAGATCATCCGCGTGCTCAAGCGCTTCGCCAAGAACCCGGAGCTGCTGGACACGTTCGAGCCGCCGCAGGAAGAGGAAGAACCGTAGATCCTCGTTCTTTGTGGTCTCTCACGTTTGGGGATAGGCAGACGACACAAACCGATCGTCTGCCCCACTGCGCGCGAACGCCAGTTCTTCCACCACGCGGCCGCCGATGAGGTGCTGCTGGATGATGCGCTCCAACACCTCGGGAGTCGCGGAGTGGTACCAGACGCCTTCGGGATAGACCACCGCAATCGGTCCCTGCTCGCAGATGCGCAGGCAGTTGGCTTTGGTGCGGTAGACGCGATCCAGCAACCCCAGCTCCGCGAGCCGCCGCTTCAAGTGCTCCCACGACTCCAGGCCGGCCTCCTTCGAGCAGCACTTCGGATTGGTCTGATCGCAGCAGAGAAAGATGTGCCGCCGGATGCCGGGAATACTCAAGCCCGCCGCGATCTGGGTCAACCGCTCGATGTCCGCCAAGCCGCTACTCCAGCGCGACCGCGTGGTTGGTGAGTTCGCCGATCTCCGCAACCCGGATGGTCACCACGTCGCCGGGCGCCAGGGCCGCCTCGCGCGGCACGATGATGCCCGTGCCGGTCAGCAGCACCGTGCCGCACGGCACGTGGTTGGCGCGCGTGAGGAATTCGACCAGGGTTTCGAGCCGCCGGTGCAGCCGGGCCGTGGAGACGCTGCCGGAGAACAGGGCGCTGCCGCCGCGCGTGATGGCGCAGGTCATTTCGAGCCGGCATGGGTCCGGCATCTCATCGGCTGGAACGATGACCGGCCCCAGCGCGCAGCAGCCATCGTAGATCTTGGATTGCGGCAGGTAGAGCGGGTTCTCGCGTTCGATGTCCCACGCCGAGACGTCGTTCGCCAGGGTGTACCCGGCGATGCGCCCGCGGCTGCCCAGCACCAGCGCCAGCTCCGGCTCCGGCGCCGTGAATCGGGAATCCGGGCGAATTCCGATGGCTTGCCCTGGTCCCACGCACACGCGCGCCGTGCCCTTGAAAAAAATCTCCGGCCGCGCTTCGCGGTAGACGCGCGCGTACATGCCCTCTCGGGTGCCGTGCTCCGCATCGCGGAACGATGCGCTGGTCTCGTAAGTGCACCCGCAGGCCCACACTTCCGGCGGATAAACCGGCAGAGCCGGCGCCAGTTCTTCCGGAAGACGGCTGGCGAGCTGCGCCGCCAGCTTTCCCAGTGGAAGGTCCTGCGCCTCGGCCCGCCGGATCAGGTCCAGCATGGTGTAGGTTGGAATCGGCCGCGCCAGGCCGCCTTCGAAAACCGCGGCAATCACCGCTCCATCGGGTTTGACTTGTCCGAGATGCATCAGTATTTCAGATAGACCGTCTTGTAGTCGCTGTAGAACTCCAATGCGGCCGGCCCCTGCTCCTTGGGACCGAAGCTGGAATCCTTGGCGCCGCCGAAGGGAAGCTGGTACTCGACGCCCGCGCTCGGCAGGTTCACTGTGAGCAGCCCGGCTTCCGCCCGGTAAATGAACTCGAAAGCCCGCGAAAGATTGGTGGTTTGAATGGAAGACGAAAGGCCGAACGGAATGTTATTGGCGATGCGCAGGGCGTCTTCGAAATTCCGGGCGCGCATCACCGCCAGCACCGGTCCGAAGATCTCTTCCCGCGCGATCGTGTGCTCTTCCTCCACGTCCACGAAAACCGTAGGCTCGACAAAATACCCCTTAGCCAGCGCGCCGTCCGCCAGTCTGCTCCCGCCGCACCTCGGCTCGCCCGATTCCTTGCGCCCAATTTCGATGTAGTGGAGCACCGTCTCCATCTGCGCTTGGTCCACGCACGGCCCCATCTCGATGCCGGGTTCGATGCCATCGCCGACCTTCAGCTTCCTGGTGCGCTCCACCACCGCCGCCACAAACCGGTCGTAGATGGCGTCTTCCACAATCGCGCGGCTGGTGGCGGTGCATTTCTGCCCGGTGGAAGCGAAGGCCGCGTTCACCACGTTTTCCACGGCGGAGCTGAAATCCGCGTCCGCCAGCACGATGGTCGGGTTCTTGCCGCCCATTTCGAGCTGGATGCGCAGGCGCCGCTTGGACGCCTCCGCGTGCAACCAGTTGCCGACCTGGCAGGACCCGGTGAACGAGACCGCCCTGAGCGGCGCGGCCTGGACCAGCGCCTGTCCCAACTCGCCGCCCGAGCCCGCCACGAAATTGACCACGCCCTTGGGGATGCCCGCTTCAGCGAGGGCTTCCACGATGCGCCACGCGCTCAGCGGAGCCGCCGACGCCGGTTTCAGCACCACGGTGTTGCCGCAGATCAGGGCCGGCGCCAGCTTCCAGGCGGGAATGGCGCTGGGAAAGTTCCAGGGGGTGACGAGCCCCACCACGCCCACCGGCTTGCGCAGCGCGAACATGTGGACGCGGTCGCGCTCGGAAGGAACCAGCATGCCCGGCAGGCGCGAGCCTTCGCCGGCGAAGTAGCGAAAAATGTTGATCGACCGGCGCACTTCACCCCTGGCTTCGGGCAGCGTCTTGCCCTCTTCGCGCGTCATATCAGCGGAGATCCGCTCGAAGTTCCGATCGAGGATGCCGGCCGCGCGATACAGGATGTTGCCGCGCGCGGGCCCGCTCATTGCGGACCAGCCAGGGAGAGCCGCGGCCGCCGCGGCCGCGGCATCCTCTACGTCCCGCGGCGTGCCCTTCACGAAATTGCCGACGATTTCCTCCGTGTTGGCGGGGTTGCGGTCCTCAAACACCGCTGCCCGTTTGACCCACTCGCCGCCGATGTAGTTGGCAAAGATCTCAGGCATAGTCAGAACTGCACCTTGGGCGCCGTCCGCGCGCCCGGCTCCGTCTTGAAATATGCGTCATTGCGCGCGAATCCCGCGATCGACGCCACAATGTTGTTGGGGAACAGCTCGATCGAGGTGTTGTACCGCTGGAGCACCTCGTTGTATTTGCGGCGCTCGACGGCGATGCGGTTCTCGGTCCCCGCAATCTCGTCCTGCAATTGCAGGAAGTTCTCGTTGGACCGCAACTGCGGGTAGTTCTCGGCAATCACCAGGAGGCGCGAGAGCGCGCCGGAGAGCTGGTCGTTGGCCTGGATTTTTTCCTGGGGCGTGCGGCCGCCGGCGAAGGCCGCGCGAGCGTCGGCGATGTCCTTAAAGACCTCGGTCTCATGCCTGGCGAAGCCCTTCACGGTCTCGACCAGGTTGGGGATGAGGTCGGCGCGGCGTTGCAGCACAACCTCGACGTCCGACCAAGCCGCGTCCATAGCATTGCGCTGGGTCACCAGGTTGTTGCGCACGCTGAAGTACTGGCTTCCGGCCACCAGGGCCACTACCACCACCACCAGAATCACGATCAGGGCGATTTTCACGAGCAGCCTCCTATTTCTCCAGCTTGTCCACGGCGTCGATGACTACGGATATCCCTTGCATATATGCGGCCAGCAGGGCGACCGGTTCCACATCGCGCGGCTTGACGAGCTCCTCCCGCACGTCGAGCAGCTTCTGGAACGGCGCGGGATCGACCCCGAAATGTGCCCGCGCGCGCTCGATGACGTCGCGCTTTTTGGACGGCGCTTCCACCCCGTGCAAGACCAGAGCGTGGCGGAACAGCACGCAGAAGGTGGAAACGGAATCGAGCATCAGCCGTCGCAGCAGGTTGGGATCGGAGAGCACGCCGGAAGCCTTCTGGCGCAAGCGCAGCAGCTTGGCCCGCAGATCGTGCTCCACCTGCGCGCGGTAGAACGAATGGTCGATTACCAGGGAGGTGATCACGTCCTTGCCGAGCAGCAGGCGATGGTGCCGCTGGATGTCGTTGAACTCGATGGCGAAGCAGTCGGTGGAAGTGGCCAATTCGTGCTCGGTGAGCAGCAGGGGCGAGGGATTGCCCTTCTCGCGCCACCACCGGAACATGTCCTGGCCGGCGCCCAGCTCACGCGGCGTAATCTCGCTCAGAACGCAGAGAATATTGAGATCGGAGAACTTGGCGTGGTGGTCGCCGGCGGCCGCCGAGCCGTAGAGCACCACCGAGACCAGGCGGTCGCCGTAAGCTTTCTGTAATTTCTCCACCAGTTGGTTCAGCACCTTGTCCATTAGATGGTCCTCACCAGTTGCTGGAAGCGCCGCCGCCTCCCGAGTCGCCGCCGCCAAATCCGCCGAATCCGCCGCCGGAATCGAATCCGCCGAAGCCACCGCTGCCGCGGCCACCCCCAATTGAGCCGCCCATCATGTTGCCAAGAATCAGCCACGGCAGGAACCCCAACCCCCCGCCACGGCCGCGGGGACCGCCCAAGCGCATCAGGAACAGCAGGAGAAACAGCCCGCCGATCAGCACTGGGAACGGGAACGAATCGGAAACCGCCGGGCGCGTGCGGCGCGACAGGCGCGCCTGTAGTTCCACGTTCTTGGCCTTGGCGATGGCGCTCCCGATGGTCTGGGCGGCTGCCATCATGGCGTCGCCGTAGTCCCCCTGGCGCAGCGCGGGGCGCATCTCGCGCAGGATGCCGCCGGCCAGACCGTCCGGCAGAATCGGCTCCAGGCCGTACCCCACTTCGAGCCGGCTGCGGCGGTCGCGGATGGAGAGCAGCAGCAGGATGCCCTCATTCTTGCCCTTCTGCCCCACGCCCCAGGCGCGGAAGATCGTATTGGCCACGTCTTCGATGGGTTCGTTCTCGAGAGACGCGATGGCGACCAGCGCCATTTGCGCGCCGGTGGACTGCTCGACAATCCCGCAGTAGGCTTCCAACTGGGCCTTGCTGGCAGGGTCCATCACGCCCGCGAAATCGCTGACATACCCTTGCGGCGGGAGCGCTTTCCAGTCGGCCGCCCTGCCGGCACAGGCGCACGCGCCCACTAGGAGGCCCAGCCGCAACCATTTCCACATGTTGAAGTTTCAGTGTACTACGCGCGGCAGGGGCAGGGGCCGGGGGCCGGGGGTCGGGGGCCAGGGGCTGGGGATCGGGGGTTGGCGCGCCGGGGGTCTCCGGGGGAGGGTCGGTAAGGGGGTAGTCGGGGTCAGGCTCGTCGGGCCGCAACGGGTCCGGTTCCGAGGGAGTGCAAGTGGTTTGGTTTTCTTCGAGTTGGCCTTCCG